>NZ_VAVZ01000025.1 GCF_005771525.1 Nesterenkonia salmonea
CACACTCCACTGAGCGCCGGTCCAGATAATCCACCAGGTGCCGGATCTTCACAGCCTCAGCACGCCGGGCCGCCACTTGGGCCTCCCACGCAGACACCAACTCAGGCACCTGCACCAAGTGCCGCAACGACCCCGGCACCGGCGCCGGAACCCGGGCTGAGGAGAAAGAAACTGACTGGCCTTCCATACCCACAATTTTATCCGCCACCANGACCCCGGCACCGGCGCCGGAACCCGGGCTGAGGAGAAAGAAACTGACTGGCCTTCCATACCCACAATTTTATCCGCCACCACAGACACGACCCCGACCCGTCGAACACCTGACAGGACATTGGCGGTGGGGGTCCCGTTCTCGAGTAATCAGTCACTGGATCACCGACTAATGGCAATCCTCGCGTGAGATTCAGCGGTGATCTCCACCGAGGCTGGTAGCACCCACCGCAAACCCGGGAGCTCCGCCTCTGCCCGCAGCTGTAGATAGACCGTCTCCCCGCCAGGGGAGGTTCCCGCACCGACGACAGTAAGCCCAGTGTGACGTTCATGCGCTCCTGCGTCGGCGAGGTGCTGCTCAGCAGCGGATCGGATCTGCTGCTCGGTGATCTGTGGAGTCCCCGGTGCAGGTTGGGCTGAGTGTGCTGCCGCGGAGGCCGCGCCGTCAGCCTCTGATAACAGTTGCCGCGCATCGGCGTTGACAACGGTCGCCCCCAGGATCACGGCGGTAAACATCAGCAGGATCGACACCATCCCAAGGATCAGGACGGTGGTCTGTCCAGAATCATCTGTGGGGTCATGTCTCTTCACTTGGCCGGGGTTCATTCTCCCTGCACCCCAGTGGAGGACGCGGAGACTGACACGAGAGAGTGATTCCAGCCTCCAAACTCAGGGACCAGGGGTAGTGGGACACGAACGTCAATTTCGTAGCGGACCAAGGAGCCTGGCTGCTCACAATCCTCACTGCAAGTCCTGGTAATGGTGGCCTGGTCGGGTGAGATGTTGAAGTCTGCGAGCGCGGCATGCACGGCAGCTTCACTGCGCTGCGCTCTCGTCTCCGCCTGCGCTTCTGACCCGATGTACATCTTGGTAGCCTGATCGGCCGCGCCGACAGCAGCGTACGTCGCTGCCTGAATCTGGGAGACCCCAATCAGGAACCAGACCGAAGGGATGAGCAGCATAACCGCGAGCGCCAGGAATTCCACGATCGCCGAACCTTCCTCAGAGTCTTCACTCGAATTCATACGCTGACCCGGTGACTTCGAGCTCTCCCACCCCGGGGCCGATAACAAAGACCGGAACTCGGGCATCGACCGTAATGCGCAGCGTCCTGCCTTCAGGTTCGTCCATGTACTCATAGGTGATCTCCTGGGCGTAGCGGTCCGAGACGGATCCACTGATCAGCTCTTCCGTCCGGGCCACGCCGTCCTCGGCTGACCGATCAGCTAACGCCCCAAAGCGGGCACCCGTAGAGGCTGCGTCAATGAGCGTATTCCGGACGTGAATCATCCCTGCAATTTGGAGCACTGCTAGAAACAGCAGAGCCAACAGGGCAGCAACCATCGTGAATTCTGCGGTAGCTGACCCTTGTTCGTCAGGCCTATCCGCAGGACAGTTCACGACTGGGTAACCTGGCTAATGGCTTGTTCGAACAGTTCTCGGAAGGCGTCCTGGGCGAGAATGAGCAACCCGGCCACAAGGACCGCAGACATCAAGGTGATCATCACCCAGCCTGGTACGTCACCCCGCTCTTCACGGTGAGCTGCGGAGATTATCCGACGAAGGGTCTCTATGGCGCGGTTCATGTTCTCTCCATTCATTGGGTGTCAGATTCCTATCTGTAATAGTGCGAGACCGGGGAATGCCGCGAAAAGGATAGTGAGGGGAAGAATGCCGAAAACAACAGGTGCGAGCATGGCGACCTCTTTGCGCCCGGCCTCTTCCATGAGTTCGCGTTTGGAATGGTCCCTGACATCTGCTGCCTGGGCCCGCATGACTTCTGCCAGCGGGGTTCCCCTCTCGACAGCGACCACGACGCCGTGGAGAAAGCGGGCGATCACTGGCGTTTCGATCTCCGCACTGAGTGTCCGCAGAGCTGAAACGAAGGGCGTGCCTGCTCTCGTTCGACGCATCAGCTCCTTCAGTTCTCCGGCGAGTTCACCGCGGCAGCTGACGCTGATCCGTTGAAAAGCACCAGGCGCGGATTCGCCGGCGCTGACGGAAAGAGCCAGCAGCTCAGCGACTGTAGGAAACTCCGCAATCATCCGGCGGCGGCGCGAACGGATGCGGGAGTTCAGTTGCACGTCTCGTGCGGCAACCCCGAGCCCTGCCCCGGCGGTGACGAACAACACGGCAGCTACCGGGTGGAACCTCTCAGCAGCGAAAGCCAGCCCTGTCATGAGCACACCTACAGCTGCACCCGCCACCGCGTACCCCAATTGTTGGGTCCGATACTCTGCGGGAGTCAACGAAAGATTGGCGTGCCTGAGCCGTTTGCTCAGTACCTCCGAGCTCGGCGCGAGTCCCAGACGGCGCAAGCTCTCGGCGAGGCGTTGTGCGGTGGGGGCGAAGATTTTGGCCGCTGATGTGATCGGCGCTCGGCTTTGTACTGTCGACTCCGCGTCAGGGGCGACCGATCTCACATAGGGCGCGACTCGTTCAGTGAAGCGCGGTCGGTTCATCACGGGCAGTCCTGCCACCAGAACCAGCACACCAGAACCCAGGGTGAGGCCAATCAACGCTGACCACAAGAACGTCCCTGTCATGCCAGCACTCTCTCTTCCGGAGGAAGCGCACCGATACGCAGCATGAGGTAATAGCAGACCAGGGAGACCCCCAAACCGGCACTGAGCACGGCCATGCCAGTCACGCTGTGATAAGCCGCAGCCCCCTCGGGCCGGGACGATAAGAGGAGCACGACGATCCAGGGCGCGGCCACTGCCAGCTTGGCGCCGTTCACCGTCCAGCTCTGTCTCGCCTCAAGCTCACTGCGAGTCCTCGCGTTCTCTCTGAGTACGTCAGCCAAAGTGTCGAGAAGCCGACCAAGATCGGTGCCGCCGAGTTCCCGGGTCATACGCAGTGCCAGAACGATGCGATCACCGACGGGGTCCGCGAGCCTGACTTTGAGCCGGTCCAGGGACTGCCCCATAGGGACTCCTGCCCGCCAGTCCGAACCGAACTCCGCAAAGGGCTCGCGCAGTGGTTCGGGTCCGGTGCTGCCCAACTCCGTCAGGCCTTCTGGCAGGGCAAGTCCTGAACGCACCGCCGAGCGGAGATGGTCAATGACGTCAGGCCACACTTCCGCCAGTTGCCTCCTCCGGCGGCCTACCTGCCAACGCAGAGTTCCCCATGGCACGAGACCTGCGAATACCGCTAGGCAGAGGCCGACGGGTAAGGCAGCAGTGATCGCGTAGACCACAATGAACGCAAGTGCAGCACACCCGATGGTGCTCATGAACACTGCCGATACGGGCAGCCGGTGGTGTCCCGCTTCATCAAGCAGCCGGCGGATCCTCCGGGTGTTCTGAGGTCCGTTCTCCGATCTTGCTGGCCGGGGCGTGGTGGAGCTCAGGACCAGGAGGAGGCCGAGCCCAAGTCCGAGCCCCAGAGCGGCGGCATGCGGAACGTATGCCCCTGTCACAGCGGGGCACCTGAGAGTTTGTGATGCTCAAAGACCGCTTCGCGACGCTGCAGGTCTTGTCCATCATGGAGGAACAGCATCGTCGTTTCGATGGTGCCTGACTCAACCCGACCCCCGACTGCGAGAATCTCTGACACATACCGGTGTCCCTGTGGAGTGCGAACGCAGTGAATCACCAGGTCCAGGCACGATGCCACCGTGGGCAGAATGAAGTCTGCGGTGATGTTCTCACCGGCGAGGAGAGGAAGGGTGCAGAGCTTGGTGAGGGCGTCATGAGCGGAATTGGCATGAACGGTGCTCATCCCTGGGAGTCCACTATTCATGGCAATGAGCATGTCCAGGCTTTCCGCCTCACGGACTTCTCCGACCATGAGCCGGTCAGGGCGCATACGCAAGGCCTCCTTGACGAGCCTGCGAAGTGGAATTTCCCCGTGACCCTCCAAATTGGGCTGGCGGCATTGCAGTCCCACGGTGTCGCGCAGCGGCACGTCGAGTTCGAACACTTCCTCCACAGTCACCACTCGCTCGCGGGGCCCCACCGCGGAGGTGAGCGCGTTCAACATTGTGGTCTTTCCAGCGCCGGTGGCACCGCTGATCAGCAGATTAAGTCCCCCCGCAACACAGGTGGAAAGAAACTCAGCGGCTTCCGCTGTCAAGGAGCCCATCTGGACCATATCGTCGAGAGAATTGGCTCTGGCGATGAACTTCCTGATGTTCACAGCCCAGGCGCTGCGAGTCACATCAGGAATCGCCACATGCAGCCGCGAACCGTCGGCGAGCGCAGCATCCACGAATGGTTGGGAAAAGTCGAGTCGCCTTCCTGATGACTTCAGCATGCGTTCGACCAGGTCTTTGACCCGTGTCTCCGTCAGGGTGATGGATGTCAGCTCCGATCTCCCTGACCGACTGACAAATACCTGGCCCGGATGATTCCACCAGATCTCTTCGATTTCAGGGTCGTCGAGAAGAGGCTGCAGTTCACCGAAGCCAGCCACCGAGTGGAAGATCCTGGTCGCAGCAGCGGTGGGCTCACCGAGCACTGGCAGCGCCGCCACCATGGACCGTTTGTCATAGTCCGCTACGGCGGCGTCTACCAGGTTCTTGATCCTGCTGGGTTCGTCGCTGGGATCGATTCCGCGCATGCGAATCGTTTCCCGAACTTCGTCTTCAACGATGGACACAGCGTCCACGGGCTTTCCTCCGCGTGAGGGGTCAGTTTCTCGCGGTGCAACGCTCCTGAACGGATGGAGCGCTCACTACCCTAGCCATCCGTCCAGGTTTCGGAAAGCCCCCGTTCATTTCCTGTGGATAAAGCATCATGCCGGGGGCGTTATTCACAGATCCCATCACCAGGACAACAAGCGAACATAACAAGACCTAAAGTGTCCTAATGATTCTCAGAGCTATCAAACCGGCAACAGAGTGAGGATTCATGAGCTTCACCGTCACAGTGGTGCACGCCCCCGGTGCACTTGACGCTGAGCATTGGGCAGCGCTGCGCAGCCAGGCTCCCGGCACCTACGAGCACGAGGTCCGGCTCATGGCTGATGAGCCCGCGGACTCTGTCTCCGGGGCGAGCCTGGACCGCGCTCTGCGTGAGTTTCTCGGCACGGCCGACCTCCGGCTGAGCACTTCAGGGCAGCAGCTGCACACCATCGGAGCGGGTTCTGACTTGCTGCACCCTGGGATGGTCGTGCTCGCTTCCCCACCCGGGATGCCAAACCGGACATTGCGCCCATCCCAGTTGACTCTGTGCGTGGACTCGGGCCCCGACTCCGGCCGGCTCGTCCCCCTGCGCCGGGGCAGGACAGAGATTGGGCGCGGTCAAGCCGATATCCGCACCGCAGATCCGGCGATGTCCCGCAGAGAAGCCGTCCTGGATGTGGGAAAACGCGCCATCACTTTGCACCGAAAACACAGAAACAACGACGACGCCCCCGCTCGGCTCACCACCGAAGACGAGTTTCAGCTCGGCTCGACTGCCTGCAGAATCGCCGTCGAACCACCAACCTCACGCACAGTCCAGGCCTGGCCACCCGCCGCTGAACCAGTCGGCGTCGCCCCACCCGAAGGTAAGCACAAGATGATGCTCGCCTTCGCTCTGGTTCCGCTCCTGGCAGGAATCGTCTTAGTGGTTTTCACCGGCATGTGGTTCTTCCTCCTGTTCAGTGGCGCGAGCGCACTTGTCGCCGCTGTGATCTTCTGGGATGGGAGGAAGAAACAACGGAAGTATCGACGCCATGTTGAGCGCGCAGCCCAAACATGGGCATCACGGACCTTCACCGCGCTCTGCTCCCCAGGCCACCTCATCCGGCTCCTCCGAGCCAATCATGATGATGAGATCCACGCGGGCTCCTTCACAGGAGGGGCACCGGCAGTCCGGCTTGGGACTGGGCAGGTGTGCGCCGAGGTGGACTTCGGCTCAGCCTCACCACCGGAGGACCACACCATAGAAGTTCACGCAGCAGTGGGCATTGTGCTCAACCCTGGCGAGCAGACTAGCCTCAGCGGGCCCGAACGAGACGCCCAACGCCTCCTCAGGTGGACCCTCGTCCAGCTCACGCTCAACCCTGTGCGGCCCCGGGTTGTCGTCGTCGGTGGACAGCCAATGCCTGGGCTGCGCGACCTCCCCCAGGTTTCACACCTGCGAGCAAAGGAGTTCCTCTCACTGCTGGAGAGCTCCGCTGTGGACGCAGAATGTCCACAGGTGGCGCTCATGACTGAGCCCGACGATGTCCGCTGTATCGACCACGCGTTGAGGGCCTCATGGCATGTGGTCTGTCTTGGGGCGGGAAACGTCCACCCAGAAGGCTGGTCCGTGGATCTTGCACTGAGAGTCCTGACGCGGCACACCTCCAACGGCTCCTCAGAGGTCCAAGCCGAGCAGTTGAGTTTCGACGGACTTTCACAGGACACCGCAAACCAGCACCTGAGGCTTGCGCTCCCGAGCCTGGGCGGCACAGCATCCTCCGGAGAACTTCCGGCAATGTGCACTTATAGGCTCCCACAACAGATGTTCACCGAGACTGCGACTGAATCGTTGACCGCCGTCTTGGGTCGCGGTGAAACCGAGCACATCACCCTGGACTTGGTCGGTGATGGTCCGCATATCCTGATCGCTGGAACCACGGGATCCGGTAAATCTGAGCTGTTGAAGACTCTGCTGGTCTCCCTGTGCGCGCGCTACGGGCCCAGGGAACTGGGCTTAGTCCTGATTGATTTCAAAGGTGGGGCGGCTTTTCACCGGATCGGCCAGCTGGAGCACTCTCTTGGACTGGTGACTGACCTCTCCCAAGCGGCGGCCGAACGGACCCTGGAAGGGATCCGCAGCGAGCTGGTGCGTAGGGAACGGTTGTTTCTTGACGCCGGGGCGGGCGACTACTGCCAATACCGTCACCTCTGCCCAGACCAGCCGCTGGCCCGGATTCTCGTGGTGATCGACGAGTTCCGGATCTTCTCACATGAGCTGCCTGATCAGTTGGATGAGCTCATGCGTCTGGCAACTCTCGGCCGCTCCCTGGGCTTGCACCTGGTACTTTCCACTCAAAGGCCGCAGGGCGTGGTGACCGCCGATATCCGGGCCAATATAGGATCCAGCATCTGCCTGAGAGTTCGCGGCGAGGACGAATCCCGCGATGTCATGGCCAGTCCGATGGCTGCTTCAATCCCTCGGACCGTTCCCGGGCGTGCGGCTCTACGGACACCGGGAGAGGACCCGGTGCTCTTCCAGAGCGCCCAGCTGGCTGGCCACCGCCCCCTCCGCCTGCGCCCTGAAATCGATAGTGCACCGTCCGCCTCGGCAGAGAACTTCAGCGATGTGATCGCCGCGGTCAGTCACGCCGTAACCAGAGCGCAGAAGCACCGTGGGCATACTCCCCTGCTGCCTGCCCTACCTGAGACGCTGCGCGCGCAAGACCGATTAGGGCGCGACGACGCCACCTCCCCTCTCCTGGGGCGCCTGGATGACCCCGCCGCTCAGCGCCAGGAGGACCTGTTGATGAAGGCGGCGGAACCCACCTCGCTGGCTCTGATCGGGGAGGTCGGCTCCGGTGCCTCTGAAGCGACCGCCGCGGTTGTGACGCAGATCCTCAACGTCCAACCCGAGACTGACGTGTACCTGTTGGACGGTGATCACTCACTTGCTGCACTGGCGCATCATCCTAGGGTTGCCAGTTGGCTCACTGAGGAGGACACACCGGAGGTCGAATACCTCCTCAGCGCACTCAACGATGAACTGACGGCCCGTCGAACCGGCGGTTCGGGCCTGTATTCTGATACTCGGCGTCCCCTCCAGGTGGTGGTCACCGGTTACTCCCAGTGGCATGCAGCAGCTCAGACAAAGCTGCAGACTCTGGACCACCTACTGGGAACTCTGGCCTCCGAGGGGCCACAGGTCGGCATCTCAGTTCTCATCAGCGGAGGAAGGGAGCTCGCCCTGGGGAAGCTCACCGGACGGATCCCGACGCGGGTGTACCTGCCGCTGGGCACTTCCGATGAGGCCCGCTATCTGTGGCCCAAGATCCGGACCACTGACGCCGTACCCGGCCGTGGCGTGCTCCTGACCCCACATTGTGTCCCGCCGGGGCTCACCGTCCAGCTTGTCACTGAACCGCCCCCATTGCAGGAGGTGTTGGGTTCAACCCGGAGACCACGCCTTGAGGTCCACCCTCTTCCGGATCGGTTTTTCGCCTCGGATGTCCCCGACTTTGCGCATCCTCAAGGTAGCCAGGACCCAGTGGTTGGCAAGATGCAGTTCACCGGAGAGCCGGCTCATCTACGCTTGGGCCCGGTCAACCTCATACTCGGCTCTGCAGGCTCCGGCAAGTCCACTGCACTTCAGCTGCTCAAGCAACAGCTGCCCGGCTGTGACCTCCTCACCCCGAACTGCGCGCTCCCTCATGACCTGCCCACTACTCTGCTTGTCGACGACGCCCCAGCCTGCAGCGCCCAACAGCACAGTTTCATCCAGCAGGCAGTGACCCAAGGCGTGCGCGTGGTGGCTACTGCGGCGGCATCGTCGGCGCTGTTCACGCAGCTGCCCTGGGCGCATCCAGCCCGGTTAGAAGGGGCCAATGTGATCTTTTCCCCGACCAGCAGAAGCCAGGCAGATGCCTTCGCGGCGATGATCCCACTGCTGTCCCGTCCCATACCCGGCCGGGCTGTCCACTTGCGCCCCGAAGGAGCCGTCATGGTGCAGTGGGCACTGCCCCAAATATGAGACTTTTCTCATTACAGACGACACGGGGTCAATCTCCGGCAATCACTCAGAATCCGGGCGTACCAATATCCCTATGACAACTAATTCACATTCTCCGCTCCACCGTTCAACCTTCGGAATCGTCTCCGTGACAGCCGCCGCAGCGCTGGCTCTGTCAGCATGCGCCCCGGAGGACGACTCCCCCGCAACTGAGGACACTGCACAGGTAGAGGACTCGCCGGCACCTGAGACAGAAGAGACCACCACCGAGACTGACGAAACCGACAGCCCTGAAGACACCGACGACGCCGCTGAAGAGACAGAGGACGCCGACGCAGAAGACACCGGTGCCGATGCCGCAGGCGACCACCCGGTCTATCAGGCCATTGACGCTGCACTCGCCGAGTATCCCGATGGTGTGGTCACCGAATTCGAGGACAACACCGATGAAGACGGCTATGTAGAAGTGTTCATCTACGACGGCTCCACGGAGTGGGAGTTAGAAGTCGACTCCGAAACATTCGAAATTATCGACACCGAAGATGATGGTATCGACGCTGACGACGAGCAAGAGGCCCAGGCCGTAGAAATCGACATTGCCGAAGCCTTGCGAACCGCAGAAGAAGAGTCAGGCGGCTCACCCAAAGACGGAGAGCTGGACACAGAAAGCGGCGCCGTCGTCTGGGAGTTCGAGATGGACAACGATGTCGAGGTCTACGTCGATGTCGCAACCGGTGAGGTCGTAAGAGTCGACAACTAGTACCCACGCATTCCGCTCCTCGGAATGAACGGTTCCCTACCCTTCGACAAGTGATCTAGACCGTCGTGAAATAGCCTTTTTCTGGGGTAACCTGTGTCACACACCAGTGCTCCAAGGTTGCAGTGTCTAGTGCGGGAAGGGTGGGGAACCTACGTGTCCGATCAGGCGCCCGAAGAACGGGCACAATCTGCCAACACCAAGTCCAAGCAGGAGAGCGGGGCCCTCCTTGGGCGCCTCATGCGACCGCTGAACACGCTGGTCGAACGGTTCATCCCCTCCGCTCTGGTCTTCGCCATTATTCTCACGTTCGTGGTGGCGCTGCTGGCCCTTATCTTCACTGACGCAGGCCCCGTCGAGGTCGTCGAAGAATGGGGCATCGGGCTGGCGGGACTGCTGGACTTCATCACTCAGATGGCCCTGATCCTGTTGCTGGGCCATATCCTGGCGAACACTCGACCGGTGCACAAACTCCTGGTGAAACTTGCCCGAGTGCCGAAGACCGCGATGCAGGCTTACCTGTTTGTGTTCGTCATCGCAGCGCTGGCCTCACTCATCACCTGGGGCCTGGGATTGGTCGCCGGTGCGCTGCTGGCTCGGGAAGTCGCCTACGAGTTCCGGAGCCGAGACCAGTTAGTGCACTTCCCGATGCTGGTCGCCTCCGCCTTCTCCGGATTCGTTGTCTGGCATATGGGCTACTCCGCATCCGGACCGCTCCTGGCGGCGACCCCGGACTCCTTTGTGGCCGAGCAGCTCGGTGAGCCGCTGGCCATTACTGAGTCGATCTTCTCCACATGGAACCTGATCGCCGTCGCCGCCACCATTGGTGCGGTCAGCTTGGCGCTGTATTTGATCGCACCCCGTCACGACAGCGCCATCGTCCCGCTCACCGTTGATGCCCGCCAGAAAGAAGCAGAGATCGACCAAGACGTGGTGACTCCCGCAGACCGGGTCGACGCATCACGGATCCCGACCCTCGCCACAGGACTCCTCCTGGTGGGGTACCTCTTTATTCACTTCGCTGGCGGTGGCAGTCTCACGTTGGACATCGTCAACTGGAGCTTTCTGACACTGATCATGCTTCTGGTGCGCAACCCCTTCGAACTGATCGCGCTGACCAAGAAGGCTGCCTCCAATGTGGCGAGATACTGCTGCAGTTCCCGCTCTACGCAGGAATCCTGGGCATGATGGCCGGAACCGGGCTGATCTCGGTGATCTCCGAAGGGTTCGTGGCTATTTCCAACCAGCAGACGTTCGCCCTCTTCGCATTTCTCTCGGCAGGATTGGTGAACTTCTTCGTCCCATCGGGCGGAGGCCAGATCGCAGTCCAGGCACCGATCCTGCGCGAAGCCGCCGAATCTCTGGGCACCGATCCAGCGGTGGCCATCATGGCCGTCGCCTATGGTGACCAGTGGACCAATATGATCCAGCCTTTCTGGGCTCTTCCGCTGCTGGCAATCGCAGGACTGAAGATGCGCGACATCTTGGGCTACACCACCATCACCTTGGTGGCCTCAGGACTCGTCTTCAGCGCCACCCTGCTGCTTGTCTCCCTATGAGCGCACCCTTGCCCCCGTCTGAGCCCACAGCCGGTCCGCAGCATTCTCATCAGTGGGAAGAGCTGCTGGGCCAGGTGAGCGGCGATCAGGCCATGGTGAACCAGACACTGGCGGATCTGCGGAGCAAGGTTCCCGGTTACGAGAATGTTCCCACTCCATCCCTGGAGGCCTCAGTTCGGCGCAATATTGACTTGACCATCAGGACCATAAGGGACGGCCTGGAACCAGCTCCAGATCAAGTGGCGGAAGCCGATGCCCTAGCGGGTGAACGGTACGCCCAAGGAGTGCCGATCGGCAGCGTCCTGGCGGGGTTCCGTGTGTCACTGTCGCTGATTTTTCGGAACATCCTGGCCCGAGCGCCCGAGGCCGGAATACCCACCGAGCAGATACTGACGTCGTCGACCCTGCTCTGGGCACTGGGGGACGCCTTTTCCACCAGAGCGGTAGCTGTCTACCAGGAGAAGGAGGTCTCACGGGCGGTCACCGACTCTGCCCTGCGAGCCGAATGGATCCGCAACGTGGTGACAACATCGATGCCACCGGCTGAACGTATCCGCGGCGCCACCCTGCATGACGTACCCACCAACGAGCCGATACGAGCTATCGTCCTCAACGCTCCCTCAGGGGCTGCAGTGGACCGCATGCAGCGACTCGAGTCCTGGGCCCAGGAAGCCGATACCAGGGTGCTGGCCGCCGTCCAGGGAAGCTGCCTGGTGGGCATCATGGTGGAACAGCCCATCGAGAACGTCCACGCGACAGGGCTCACCATCGGCCTGGGTGAGGCAACAACCCTCGATGAGCTGCCTAGATCGTTCCAGTCAGCATCCATGGCATTGGAGGCAGCAGAAAAAGTGGGGCGCACCGGCCTCGTCGACCTCGCCGAGCTCTCTTGGCAGCTGGGTGTCCACGCCTGCCCAGAAACTACTGAGATCCTCTACCGGCTACACCTGGCACCGCTTGAGAATTCAGGAGAATTCAGCCAGCACATTCTGGAAGCTGTGGAGGCTTATCTGAACCACAGGATGAGCATCCCCTTAGCTGCGCGCAGCATCCCGGTCCACGTGAACACCCTGCGCTACCGCCTTCAACGATTCAGTGAGCTCACTGGCGCCGATCTCGGGGACCTCAACACGCTCATCGAACTGGCCTGGGTGCTCGCCTCAGGCAGGCACCGAGATCTCAATTCAGGCAGCGCTTCGTAGCCAGCTACAAGATTTCACCTCCGACGTTGACCAAATAGATGTAGCCCACGTCACACTTGGGCGAAGATGCTGGAGTCCAGTGCTCATCCACACGGCCAGCACCATCGAATCGTCCCAGGAGCTCTCCATGATCTTTGGCATCGCCGGCATCATCATCAGCCTTGTGCTGCTGATCACGCTCGCCTACCGAGGCGTACCCGTGATCCTTGCAGCCCCCATCGCCTCCGCAGTGTGCCTCATCTTCTCCGGCGCACCGATCCTCGCCTCGTACACCGAAATCTTCATGCCGGCCATGGCGGACTTTGTCGGCAGCTTTTTCCCAGTGTTCCTTGTGGGCGCGGTTTTCGGAGTGTTGATGACGGTCACCGGCTATGCGGAGAGCATTGCCCGTTCCGTCACCGGGTGGGTGGGCAGCCGCAGCGCCATCGCCGCGACCGTCATCACCTCAGCACTGATGACCTACGGCGGCATCAGCCTCTTTGTCGTAGCGTTCGTGATGTATCCACTGGCGCGCGAGCTCTTCCGCGTCGCTGACATTCCGCGCCGCCTGGTACCGGGCACCATCGCCCTGGGCATCTTCACCTTCACGATGACCGCACTGCCGGGCAGCCCTCAGGTGCAGAACATCATCCCCGGCCAGTTCTTCGAAACCGGCGCATACGCCGGACCCGGAATCGGTCTTCTGGGTGGCGCACTGATCTTTGGTCTGGGCCTGCTGTGGCTTGAGTACCGGCGTGGTTCTCTCATCAAGAAGGGTGAGCACTTCGAAAGCAAGGAGAGCGAACCCATCATCGGCGGCTCTGCTGACGACGGATCGAGCCACCAGGTGCAGACCCTTGCTCCCGCCAACAGAGTAGTGCCGTTCATCCCGCTGCTCACCGTCTTCGTGGTCAACTTCGCCTGCACCCTCCTCATCTTCCCCGCACTGGACTGGAGCTACCTGGAAGAGGAGCAGTTCGGCGGGATCACGATGGACTCACGCAGCGGACTGTGGGCAGTGCTCGTGGCCATTCTGGTGGCCATCCTGGTGCTTGTGGCACTGAACGCCAAGAACATTCGGGAGCTTAAGATCGGCTTCACCGACGGTGTGAAGCGCTCCATGCTGCCGATCTTCTCCACCGCATCCGAGGTCGGCTACGGAGCAGTGGTGGCCTCAGTGGCAGCATTCGCCATAGTCCGCGACTCCGTGTTCAATATGGGTGCCGGCGCGCTCTGGACCTCGATCATGACAACCTCCATCACCGCCGGGCTGACGGGTTCCTCCTCCGGAGGTATGACGATCGCGCTCAACGCCTTGGGTGATGATCTGGTGGCGATGGCCGCCGCTGACGGCACGAGCCTGGAGGCGATGCATAGGCTGACAGCCATGGCCGCCGGCGGTTTGGACACTCTGCCCCACTCGGGCGCCGTGGTGACCCTCCTGATTGTGTGTGGCCTCACCCACCGGCAGGCCTATAAGGACATCGGTATGGTGACTCTAGCGATTCCAGTGATCGTCGTCCTCGGACTTGCAGGCCTGGTCTCAGCAGTCGGCGCGTTCTGATCTGCCGTAACACACCAAAACCTCGATATCGCTCACAGGAGACAGCTCATGAATGAAGCACAAGCTCGTGGCTCATCAGTACCCGTCGATGCTCTGCGCGGTCGGCGAGCGCTGATCACTGGTGGGGCCTCCGGGATAGGTGCAGCCTGCGCCCGGGCCTTTGCGGCGGCCGGGGCACATGTCACCGTCTGTGACCTCAACGGCGATGCTGCTCAGGACTTAGCCCAGGACATCGGCGGTGATGCGTGGGTCGCTGACCTCGCTGAGACCGCAGCTCTCGACGAGCTGTCGTTGGACACCGACATACTGATCAACAACGCCGGGATTCAGCACGTCTCCCCCATCCATGAGTTTGATCCTCAGAAATGGCGGTTCATGCACCAACTGATGGTGGAGTCCCCATTCCTGCTGATCCGCGCAGCACTTCCGGGAATGTATGAACGCGGCTTCGGCAGGATCATCAATATCTCCTCCGCTCACGGTCTGCGGGCTAGTCCTTATAAGTCAGCCTATGTGTCCGCCAAACATGCGCTGGAGGGGCTGTCGAAGGTCACCTCACTGGAGGGCGCTGAGCATGGGGTGACCTCGAACTGCATCAACCCCTCCTATGTGCGCACCCCGCTTGTGGAGAAGCAGATTGCCGATCAGGCGCGCATCCACGGGATCAGCGAGGACGACGTCGTCGAAAAGATTATGCTCACTGAATCTGCAGTCAAGCGTCTTGTGGAGAGTGAAGAAGTCGCGAGCCTAGCGCTGTGGATGGCCTCAGATGCCTCAGGCATGGTCACTGGGACGTCGTTCTCTATTGACGGCGGGTGGACTGCGGCGTGATGCTGAACTCTTATCTCGCTGACCAGGATCGATCTATGATGATGGCTCTACATCTGGGAGGAATGTCATGAGTGTGAATAAGTCGGTGACAAGCGCGGATCAGGCCGTGGCCGATATCCCTGACGGCGCATCAATTGCCGTAGGCGGGTTCGGACTGTCCGGCAACCCCATCCAGCTGATTGAGGCATTGCTGAGACAGGGGGCCTCAAACCTGACGATTGCCTCCAATAACGCAGGCGTTGACGGCTGGGGGCTCGGAAGGCTTCTGGAGGCAGGCCGGATCAGGAAGATGATCTCTTCCTATGTGGGAGAGAACAAGGAGTTCGCCCGCCAGTATTTGGAGGGCGAACTCGAGCTGGAGCTCGTCCCGCAAGGCACGCTGGCTGAGAAGCTGCGAGCCGGAGGATCAGGTATCCCCGCCTTCTACACCCGCGCCGGTGTGGGCACACCCGTGGCAGACGGCGGGATCCCCACCAAGTACGACGCCCAGGGCAATGTGGCGGAAGAGTCTGCCCCCAAGGAGGTCCGCCCCTTCCGCAGCCCTGAGGGTCCAGTGGTCAGTTATGCGTTGGAAGAGTCAATCGTGGCGGACTTCGCTCTCGTGCATGCCGTACGAGGTGACCTCCACGGCAACCTGGTGTTCAATAAGGCGGCCCGCCAGTTCTCTCCCCCGGCAGCAATGGCCGGCAGAATCTGCATTGCGCAGGTCGAAGAACTGGTCGAACCAGGAGCGATCGACCCTGATGATGTCCATCTCCCCGGGATCTATGTACACCGGATCCTTGAAGTGGGCACCGATATCGAGAAGCCCATTGAGAAGCGCACCGTGCGCACCTCTGCAACGGATGAGGAGGCGAGCTGAGATGACAAACCAGACACAGGCCAGAGGGTGGACCCGTGACCAGATGGCCGCGCGGGCTGCACAGGAACTCCACGACGGCGACTACGTCAACCTCGGTATTGGGATGCCCACGCTGATCCCAAATCATATTGAGGCCGGACGCGATGTGATCCTCCATTCGGAGAACGGAATTCTTGGGGTCGGACCCTACCCGGAGGAGCAGGACCTCGACCCGGACCTGATCAACGCTGGTAAGGAGACGGTCACCGTCAAACCCGGTGCCGCCTTCTTCGACTCCTCCACCAGCTTCGGTATGATCCGCGGCAGCAAGCTCGACGTCGCAGTTCTTGGCGGCATGCAGGTCGCAGCCAACGGGGATCTTGCCAACTGGATGGTCCCAGGGAAGATGGTCAAGGGGATGGGCGGAGCCATGGACTTGGTCCATGGGGCTCGGCGGGTGATCGTTCTGATGGATCACCGCACCAAGGATGGCAGCTCAAAGCTGCTGCCCCAGTGCACCCTGCCACTGACCGGCCGGGGCGTGGTGAACACGATCATCACCGACCTGGGCGTCATCGATGTCGGCTCCGACCCAGCCAAACCCCACTTCACACTGGTGGAGACCGCGCCCGGTGTCACCGAGGACCAGATCCGGGAGGCCACAGCGGCCCCACTGCACTGAGTCGACACTGCCCTGGGCGGACGCTTCGACACCAGGAACGCCTCTTGGGATGCGCATCGGTAGTATGTGTGGGTGACCCCTGAGCCGTTCGCATCCCGAGAGCGTGACCTGACCGGCTTTTCGCCGAAGGCAAGAGCTTGGCGTGCGTTCTTCGAGACCTCGGCGTTGATCAGCGACCGGATGGAAAAGCGCCTGCACGCGGTGACTGGGTTGAAGCTCGCTGAGTACAACATTCTGCTGCTCCTGGCCGAGGCTGAGGAACACCAACTGCGCATGGGCCAGTTGGCCGAACAGATGGTGTTCTCCCCCTCGCGTCTGTCCTACCAGGTGAAATCCTTGGCGAGCCGAGGCTTGATTGATCGCTGCACTGATGAGAACGACAAGCGTGGCATGACGGCTCGGCTCACTCCAGAGGGTGAAAAAGTCTTCTCCGCCGCCTCACGGGTCCACGCCCAGCACATCAAACAGCTGTTCCATCCTGCTTTGGATGACGCTCAGGCCACAGAGCTTCAGGTGATCTGCGAACAGATCTACCGCACCGCTCAACAGGCTGACGAACCCTGCTAGGACTGGTCAGCCGCTCGGATCACCTGCACGGAATCTGCACGCTCACGCAGCAGATCAATATCTTCGATCGCTGCTTGGACCGCAGCCAAGGCCAGGCGAACCCCCACCGCATCAGTTCCAGGCTCGACGACGACGCCGATGCTCAACTCTGGCCCGGCACCTCCCCCGATCACTGCGCTTCCGTCTGCGGCAGCGCTCATGATGCCCTGGCCGGGACTGAGCCGCAGCCCCGTCACCCCTGGGCACATGTCTGGAAGCTCCGCGAGAGCCTGAGCTAACTCCTGGTCCTGGTAGCTCGGCGTCCAGCGCCGGCCCCTTGCCAGCGCCTCTACCGCGGGTCCGCGAACCACAAATGTCAGGATTGGGCTGCCCGGATCCAGCACGACAAGCTGGGCACCTTCGGCTAGGGCTGCGAGCATCACCCGCTCGGCCTCGGCTGCGACAGGTCTCGCCTGCGGATGCCAAGCGGTCAGCTCCTCAACTGAGGTGAAGACCGGCATCGCGGACCGGCCGTCTGAGGCGGTCAAGGTCACGAGGGAAATGTCAGCTTCTTTATCGCCCTGCTCGGCGTCGCCGTGACCTGTGGCGATCACCGGGGCGAAGACCCGCTGCCCTGCCAGGGCATTGACGAACCCAGGTTCATCGGTGTCTCCGGCGAGCAGGCGGCGTCGTGCTTCACCGAGTGCTGCTGCGATGAGCCCGTCGTCTCCGTCGAAGGTGTGCAGCGGGTTGCCCTCCCCGGAGAGGTCGCGCCCTGACCAGGGTGTGCCGGCTGAGTCGGCAGGCTGCCCATCAGGGCTGCGTTGCTGACGATCCAGCAGCGCGGAGATATGCGCCGGTAAGTGTTTGGGGCCGTGGGTCACAGGTTCCTCGTTCAGCGAGATTCGGCTGCGACCTTCAGCGCCTCAGGGAGAGTGAACTTTCCGGCGTAGAGCGCCTTGCCCATGATGGCACCTTCGACTCCGGAGGAGACCATGCCCGCCAGTGCGGCGATGTCTTCAAGGCTGGAGATTCCACCGGATGCAACGACGGGACGGTTGGTCTTTGCTGCGACCTGCGCCAGAAGTTCGGTGTTGGGACCGCGGAGGGTGCCGTCTTTGGTGACGTCGGTGACCACGTAGCGGGGGCAGCCGGCATCTTCCAGGCGGGCTAGGACGTCCCAGAGGTTGCCACCTTCTTTGGTCCAACCGCGTGCGGCCAAGGTTTCACCACGGACGTCAAGACCCACGGCGATCGCTTCACCGTGGCGTTGGATGGCGCGGGCGGTCCATTCCGGGTCCTCGAGGGCTGCGGTGCCCAGGTTGACCCGGGTAGCGCCCATCTCCAGGGCGCGGTCGAGGGATTCGTCATCCCGGATGCCCCCGGAGAGTTCGATCTTGATGGTCATCTGCTCCACCACGCGCTTCAGGATGTCGCGGTTGTGTCCACGGCCGAATGCTGCATCGAGGTCCACCAGGTGAATCCACTCAGCGCCCTGATCCTGCCATGCCTGGGCTGCTTCGACTGGGCCTCCGTAGCCGGTTTCCGATCCGGCTTCACCTTGGACGAGCCGGACCGCTTGGCCGTCGGCTACGTCCACGGCAGGCAGCAGCTCCAGGGCGGCGGTGGCGGGCGTGGGCACAGTGGGGTGAGTCATTGCGGGGGTTTCTCCTGAGAGGGTCAGAGTGAGGTGATCCAGTTGTGCAGCAGCTGCATGCCGGCGTCGCCGGACTTCTCCGGGTGGAACTGGGTGGCGGTCAGTGGGCCGTTTTCCACGGCGGCGATGAAATCAGCGCCGTGGTGCGACCAGGTGACCTTGGGCGGGGCGATGGCGCCGATGCTCTGGTCGAAGTCCCAGGACTGCACGGCGTAGGAATGCACAAAGTAGAAACGCTGGTCCTCGATACCTCTGAATAGCGTGCTTCCTTCAGGGGGCTGAACAGTATTCCAGCCCATATGTGGGACGACGACGTCACTGGGCAGAGCTGTCACCTCACCGGGCCATTCCGCCATACCTCCTGCGGAGATTCCGTGTTCCACACCGCGGTCGAAGAGCACCTGATGTCCTACGCAGATGCCGAGCACCGGGCGTCCACCGGCGATGCGCCGGCCGATCCACCGGGGAGCCTCAATAGCGTTGAGCGCGTCCATAACAGCGGCGAACGCGCCGACTCCGGGGACGACGAGCCCATCGGCGTTGAGAACGGTGTCCACATCTTGGGTGAGTTCCACATCTGCCCCGGCGCGTTCCAGGGCGCGCACCGCAGAGTGCACATTCCCTGATCCGTAGTCCAGGACCGCAACTGAAGGCCTGCCGGTCACAGGGCACCCTTGGTGGAGGGGATCTCATCTGTGCGTGGGTCAGACTCCACGGCCGCTCTCAGGGCGCGGGCGAAAGCTTTGAACTGGGCCTCCACAATGTGGTGCGGGTCCCGGCCGGAGAGCACCCGCATATGCAGGCAGATGCCGGAGTGGTAGGTGATGGCCTCAAAGACGTGCCGGGTCATAGAACCGGTGAAGTGGCCGCCGATGAGGTGATACTGCTGGCCTTCCGGTTCTCCGGTGTGGACCAGATAAGGCCGGCCTGAGACGTCGACGGTTGCCTCAGCCAGGGCCTCGTCGAGGGGAATGGAAGCGTAGCCGAACCTGCGGATGCCGCGCTTATCACCCAGTGCTGTGCGGAGCACCTCCCCGAGGACGATCGCGGTGTCTTCCACGGTGTGGTGGACATCAATATGTGTGTCCCCTTGGGCCTCCACAGTGAGGTCGATCAGCGAATGCTTGGCGAGTGCGGTGAGCATGTGGTCGAAGAACGGCACAGTGGTGGAGATATTGGAGGTGCCGGTTCCGTCGAGATCCAGTTTCACGCTGACGTGAGACTCACTGGTGGTGCGCTGCATGTGCGCGGCCCGTGAGGGGGTTCCGCGGCCGGAGATGAGTTCAGCTGACATAAGGAGTCAATCCTAACCGTTGAGGTAGCTGCGCATGGAGTTCAGGAAGTCTGTGGTCTCCGGCTCGGTTCCTGCCGTGACCCTGAGATGGCCGGTGATCGCCGCTTCCCGGATGAGGATGCCATCATCGAGCAAGTGCTGCCATGCGGCGTGGGCATCCTGAAGACCGCCGAAGAGTACGAAGTTCGCATCCGAAGGGTAGGGGTTGAGCCCCATATCGTTGAGCTCAGAGACGAGCCGGTCTCGCTGGACCTTGATGCGCTGCACATTGGCCATCAGGGTTTCGGCGTGGTCCAGGGCGGCCGTTGCCGCAGCCTGGGTGATGGCGGACAGATGATAGGGCAGTCGAACCAGGCGGAGCGCATCTGTCACTGCCGGTGCCGCAGCGAGGTAGCCGAGCCGCCCTCCTGCCAGGGCGAAAGCTTTGGACATTGTCCGCGTGACAATGAGTCGCGGCCGTCCGGGCAGCATTGTCAGCGCGGAGCGGGTTCCGGGCTGACGGAACTCGCCGTAGGCTTCATCGACAACCACCATGGTGTCCGATTCGAGCGCAGCGTCATAAGCTGCTTCGACGACGTCGAGGCTCAGAGATGTACCGGTGGGGTTATTGGGCGAACAGAGGATGACCACGTGGGGCCGGTCTTCTCTGATCTGCGCGGCGACATCATCGGGTTCCTGCGTGAAATCCGCGCTTCGGGTTCCCGCGATGTAGTCGCTGTAAACCCCTCGGGCGTAGAGCGGGTACATCGAATAGGTGGGAGGGAAAGACATCACAGAGCGCCCTGGCCCCGCGAAAGCCTGCAGAATGTGCTGCATGACCTCATTGGAGCCATTGCCCGCCCATATCTGGTCGGCGTTGAGCTCGGCTCCGGACTCACCGGTGAGGTACGCCGCTAGCTTCTGGCGCAGAACGGTGAACTCTCGGTCAGGATAGCGATTGAGAGTTGCTGCTGCAGCTCGGACCTCTTTGGCGATTGCATCCACCACATCGGGAGGAACGTCATAGGTAGTCTCATTGACGTTGAGCATCGTTCGTACAGGCAATTGCGGTGCGCCGTACGGCTCTTGGTCTCTGAGTTCGTCCCGCAGCGGAAGGTCAGCCAGTCGAGGTTCAGTCACCAGTCCATGGTAGTCGCCCACTCCTGCGTTGGGATGGGCTCAGCACGGCCTGTCTCACCCAGCGAAAAGCAGCGCGGCCTCAACTAGTCAACGGGAACGTAGAGCTCTTGGCCCGGAGCAAGCTGAGAGGAGTCGAGGTCGTTCAACTCGGCAATCTGCGTGATCAGTTGCTGCACGTCAGTGCCGCTCTCTGCCGATGACGCGATCGACCAGAGTGTGTCACCTTCTGACACGGTGATGACTTCAGCTTCGAGGCCGGCATCGGAATCAGTGCTCGCTTGCGCCTGATTGAACAACGCGGCTGCGGCGAAGACGGCTGCGACCAGCAGGGCCGCGGCAAGTAGCATGGCGGGCACTCCGAGCAGCAGAACGCGACCGCGCCGGGTAAGTGCGGGCACCTGTGATTTCCGGTGGATGCGAATCACGTCAGAGTTCGCGGTGGCAGTCATGGGGAAGTTCCTCCTTATTCGAACCTGTGTTCTATGTATAGCACATATATTCGAACCTTTTCCAGGACACGCATCCAAATCTATGGAAACTATGTGCGATCTGGACTATCCTGAGCGTGAAGTTCGAATTGACATTCGACAACGTCGGTGTCGTGGTCCATCACACCAGGAGGGTCGGACATGGTTTCGACCCGGCGAGGAGAACCCCATGAGCGCAGGCGACGAGAAAGACACACCCAAGCCGCTGACGGAACGGCAGAGGCGGATTGTGGACATGATCCAGACGTCACTGTGTGAGCGCAGCTACCCGCCGTCAATGCGTGAAATTGGCGACGCTGTCGGCCTGGCCTCGCTCTCCTCCGTCACTCATCAGCTCGCTCGGCTGCAGGACCTGGGCTATCTGCGGCGCGATCCAGGTAAACCACGTGCCATGGAGGTCATGCGTGATTCCTCCGGTCGTCTGCTGACAGAGGCTCTCAGCGCTGAGGAACCTGCTGACACCCCCAGGGACTCCACGGTGGTCGACCTGGACTCCTACCGAACTGAGAGTGATTCCCGCACTGCAGATGTTCCAGTTGTGGGTCGTATTGCCGCCGGTGGCCCGATTCTCGCTGAGCAGCATCTTGAAGATGTGATGCCGCTTCCTCGACAGCTCACCGGTGAAGGCGATCTGTTCATGCTTCAGGTGCGCGGTGATTCCATGATCGATGCCGGCATTTTCGAAGACGACTGGGTCGTGGTGCGCCGCCAGCAGGATGCGGACAACGGGGACATTGTGGCAGCCCTTCTGGATGACGAGGCCACAGTCAAAGTGCTACGGCGACGGGACGGACACCAGTGGCTGCTGCCTCAGAATCGACTTTACGAGCCTATCCTGGGTGATGAGGCCAGCATTATGGGCAAAGTCGTGACAGTGCTCAGGAGTCTCTGAGCCGGGTCAAGGCGTGACGGGCGACGTCGCCATTGGCTGTGGCCCAGAAATTCGGCATGGACTTCTTGAGGAAAGACCCATACCGCGCGTTGGCAAGCCGGGAGTCCAAAATGGCCAGGACTCCCCTGTCCTCGGTGGTTCGGATAAGTCTCCCGGCGCCCTGACTGAGCCGTATGGCGGCATGGGTGGCGGCTACCTGCATGAACCCGTTGCCGCCAGCTTTGGCCACCTCTTGGCTGCGTGCATTGTTCAGCGGATCGTCCGGTCGCGGGAACGGGATACGGTCAATGGCCACCAGTCGGCATGATCTGCCGGGAACATCCACGCCCTGCCAGAGGCTCATGGTTCCGAACAGGCACGTCTGCTCATCTTCGGCGAACTCCCGCACCAGGGCTGACATGGTCGAATCGCCCTGGCACAGAATGGGTACGTCCAGCGTTTTCCGCAGATCCTCCGCTGCCTGCTCAGCAGCCCGGCGGGAGGAGAACAGCGCCAGAGCGGCACCTCCAGAAGCCTCAATGAGCCCGGCGAGCTCCTCACGCTGAGCATCCTGAGATTTCATCGATGGGGCAGGTAGATGCTTGGCCACGTACAGCATGCCTTGACGCGGATAGTCGAATGGGCTTCCCACATCGACTCCATCCCACTGAGGGGCCCCGGCGCCCAGCAGTCCTAGGGAGCCTGCCACGGGGTCGAAACTCTCACCGATGGTGAGGGTAGCCGACGTCAGCACCACAGTGCGGGTGCCGAACAACCCTTCGCCCAGGCGGCCAGCGACCGATGTGGGAGCGACGAACAGCAACGGCGGTTCGGTCACATCTGCTTGCTGATACCCCTGGCCCGGTGTGAAGGTTCCGGGCCTTGAAACCCAGACCACGTCGGTGGTGTGGCTGCTGGAGAGCATACGCTCTGTGACATCGAAGACTGCCTGAAGCCGGGAGCGTGCGTTGGTACGGCCAGGATCCGCGTCAGCGTCACCGGAGGGTTTGGAGTCGGCTAACGCCGTTCGTGCGGCATTGCGGGCCGATTCCACAGCATTGGCCTGCTGCTCGTTCAGCCCGCGGGCCAGGAGTCCGTCCTCCACACCTCCGAATGCGGCTTCTACTGCCACGGCGGCGGCTTGCAGACCGTCAACGTTGATGGCGGTGTAACGGCGTGCTGAGCTCGCTGCAGCCTGGATCATCTGGGCGGACAGCTGGACGGTCACAGCGGAGGTCACTCGGTCGGTCAGTTCATGAGCTTCGTCAATGATCACCGCCGCATGTTCCGGGAGCACATCCAAACCCTCGAAGGCGTCGATGGCGAGCATGGCGTGGTTGGTGATGACCAGGTCAGCCTCCTGGGCGTCTTTCCTGGCCAGTTCAGAGAAGCACTCTTCGAACATGGAGCATTTCCGGCCCAAGCAGTCCACCGCGTTGACCGAGACCTGCCGCCAGGCTTTGTCCGTGACGCCGCTGGGCAGATCGTCGCGGTCGCCGGTGTCGGTGGTGTCCGCCCATTCGCGCAGCATCACCACTTCTTTGCCCAGCTTGGAGGTCGGCTCGTAGGTGGTCACACCGCCGGTGGGCTCCACGGCGGCGGCGAAGAGCGCTTCCTGGTCCTCGTCGTCGTCCGGGAAACCCCCAGCAAGCTTCTGCTTGCAGAGGTAGTTCGACCTGCCTTTGACCAGTGCGATCTGCGCCGGCCGGGGTAGCTCATCCTGGATGCTCTCCAGAAGTCGTGGAAGGTCCCGGCCCATGATCTGCGCCTGCAGGGCAAGGGTCGCTGTGGAGACGAGGACCGGTTTACCGGTGGACACTGCGTGATGAAGCGCGGGAATCAGATAGGCCAGGGATTTCCCGGTACCTGTTCCAGCCTGGACCAGTAGGTGCTTCCCGTTGCGCAACGAGTCAGCCACACGGCGGGTCATTTCCACCTGGCCGGACCGCCGGCTGCCGTTGAAGGATGCGACTGCACTGTCCAGCAGACGCTCTGCTGCCTGCGGATGCGAAGTCGCGGTACTCCCCTGCGTCACAGGCTAGGACTCTACCTGGAATTGCTGCAGCTCTGCGGCGAGGGTTGGCCTGACCCGCACCGAGAGCCGGGTCCCGGCTTCCTCATATGTTGAGGAGAGGATTTCCGCATCTTCTGCGTGGAGCCGAGAGACGATCTCACCGTGATCGTAGGGCACCAGCAGTTCCATCTCCGTGTTGGGACGCGGTATCGCGGCGCTGATGCGCTCTTTGAGTTCCGCGATCCCCTCCCCGGTATGCGCAGAGACGACGGAAACATGAGGCTCACGCCGCATGATCCGGTCGATGACGTGGTCTTCGGCGGCGTCGGCCTTATTCAGCACGATGATCTCGTCCACCTGATGCGCATCGACGTCGGCGAGCACGGTGCGCACCGCGGCGATCTGTCCTTCCGGCTCCGGGTGGGAAGCATCCACAACATGCAGAATCAGGTCAGCGTCGGCGACCTCCTCCAGCGTGGACCGGAAGGCTTCCACCAGCTGTGTGGGCAGCTGCCGGACGAATCCGACCGTGTCGGAGAGCGTGTAGCCGATGCCGTCAGGGGTGACTGCTTTGCGGGTGGTGGGGTCCAGGGTGGCGAACAGCGCGTTCTCCACCAGCACACCGGCGTCGGTGAGCCGATTGAGCAAGCTGGATTTGCCGGCGTTGGTGTACCCGGCGATCGCCACACTGGGGACTGCGTTGCGCTTGCGGTTCGCGCGCTTGGCCTCCCGTGCTGGTTTCATGGCAGCGATCTGTTTGCGCAGCTTGGCCATCCGCGTGTTGATGCGGCGTCGGTCCAGTTCGATCTTGGTCTCACCTGGCCCGCGGGAGCCCATACCTGCCCCGGCACCGCCGACCTGTCCACCTGCCTGGCGCGACATGGACTCACCCCAACCGCGAAGGCGCGGAAGCAGGTACTCCAGCTGGGCGAGCTCCACCTGAGCTTTGCCCTCCCGGGACTTGGCGTGCTGGGCGAAGATGTCCAGAATCAGACCAGTGCGGTCGATGACCTTGACCTTGACGATGTCCTCCAGGCCTCGGCGCTGGGAGGGTGCGAGTTCGGAGTCCACCACGACCGTATCGGCTCCGAGCTCTGCGACAGCCTCTTTGATCTCGATGGCTTTGCCGGAGCCGAAGAAGGTACCGGGATCCGGGGTGGAACGGCGCTGCAGAAAACCGTCGAGCACGGTCGAACCTGCTGTGGCGGCCAGGGCGGCGAGTTCGCGCAGTGAGTACTCAGCCTCGGCCGCGGAACCGCCGGACCAGAGTCCTGCCAGGACCACCCGTTCCAGGCGAAGCTGGCGGTACTCAACCTCAGTGACGTCGTCCAGCTCCGTTGAGAGCCCTTCTACTCGGCGGAGGTTGCGGCGCTCGAACAGATCGTACTGGTCACCGTCGTGGTCGGTGTGAGTGTCACCGCCGGAGAGCTCCCGGGCCTGGTCTCCGAGGATTCTGCTGCGGCGCTGTGGTTCTTCCACAGTGGGAAAGTCCTCATCTGCGGACTTCGCCGCATCATCGGCTGCGAGGATGCGGGCGATGGTGTCATCGATCGAGGATGAGGACTCGGGGGTATTTTTGTGTTCAGTCATGAATTCCTTGCCCGTACTGCCAGGGTGACTCGGGCGTCGTCGCACCCGTGGGTGTCATCCCCTGCGCGGGACTTGTGTAGGTCTTGGATTCGGACATGCTCAACCGGGACCGCAACGGGTCATCCGGGAGCTGGCGTGTGCTGTTCAGGCTGCTGAACGAGGCCGTGCGTGCTGGGTAAGACGAATCCACATACGTACTACCCTATCAAGTGATGAATTCTGCGCACTATTTCAGTTCTCCTGCGGGTCCCTTCGAGCGCCGCCGTATTGAGGTGACGCTGGCCGGCAGGCGGTTCACTGCGAGCACTGCCGGTGGGATCTTCTCCCCTGACGGTGTGGACAGGGGCACCGAGATTCTGCTGCGGGAGGTCCCTGCCCCGGCAGCGTCAGGCCGTGTGCTGGACATCGGTTGCGGCTGGGGGCCCATCGCGCTGACCCAGGCGATGCTGGCGCCTGACGCCGAGGTGTGGGCTGTGGACGTCAACGAACGCGCCCGCACGCTGTGTGCGGAGAACGCCGCAGAGCTGGGACTGAGCAACATCAGTGTCTGCGCTCCCGAAGAGGTGCCCTCCGGTCTGCGGTTCGCCACCATTTGGTCTAACCCGCCTATCAGGATCGGGAAGCCTGCTCTGCACCAGTTGCTGCAGTTGTGGCTTCCGCGGCTCGATGACGGTGGCGAGGCGTATCTGGTCGTGCAGAAGAACCTAGGCGCAGACTCGCTGTTGACCTGGTTGAAGTCCATGCTCGCTGCGGTGGGGGACGACTTCACAGTCGAACGTGTCACAAGTGTCAAGGGCTTCCGCATTATTCGGGTCCGCCGCGGACTCCAGCTGTGACCGAGAACGACGACGCCGCACTGGCCTTACTGCCCATAGCGGAATATGAAGAGCAGGTCGTGTTCGCGGAGTGGCGCGAGCTGCGCCAGGTGAGCTCTCGCTCCCTGCCCCGGATGCGGGCGCTGATGGAGCTGTTGGACTACTGCCCTGCAGAAGCTGCACACCGCACCGTGGGCGTGGTCGGGTCCAAGGGCAAGGGGACCGCAACTGCCTACGCATCGGCTGCTGCCAGCAGTGGTGGTAGTCGGGTGGTGACGGTGATGAGCCCTGGGGTGCTGTCCAATGCCGACAGGATCCGTGTTGCCGGCACGGCGGCGAGTGAGGACCTCCGGCGCCGCGCTTTGGAGAGGATCTGCGCAGCCCGGCTGCAGCTGCCCCCGGCCACGGAGAGTTCTGGGTACCTCGCTCCTACGGGGTTGTTTCTGCTCATGGGGTTCTTAGTGGCCCGCGAAGTCCGCGCGGATGTGGTGGTGGCGGAAGCTGGTATTGGCGGCGCCTCGGATGACCTGTCGCATTGGCCGTTGGATGGGGTGATCGTCACAGGGATTTTTGGTGAGCACCTGGACCTGTTGGGTCCTGCTGTGGAGGATGTCGCACGGGATAAGTCGGCGGTCATTACTGCCCGGACCCAGTGGGTCGTGACTTGTCCGCAGACACCATCAGTGCAGGCGATCCTCCAGGCGCGCTGCCAGCAGATCGGGGCTCAGCTGGTGACGCCGGAGGCGGCGCGGGAACGGTGGATCGACCAGGCGGTGTCCCACCTGCCGGTAGGTTTCGCGCAGGAGAACGCGGCTGCGGGTGTCATTGCTGGTGTGACGATCTCGACGAGCCCACTCACTGACACGCACGTGAGCAAACTCTCCGCTGTGACACGGTCTGTGCGGTATCCGGGCCGCTTATCGGTGCATGAGGTTCCCGCTGGCGCTGGAGCTTCTTCGGTGGGCACCGGCCGACGCTGTGTGGTGGATTCGGCAGTCTCACGCACCGGGCTGCGGGCTGCGCTGAGCTGTGCAGAGGACCAGTTCGGCGGCGCAGGTCAGGTGCTGGTGTGTCTGCCGCCCTCGAAGGATGTGGCGGGGTTTGTCGCGGAGCTCGATGGTTTTTCCGGGCCGAAGGTGTTTGTTGAGATGCCAGGCGCCTATGTCGGCACCCCAGAACGTTCGGAATGGCCGGCTGGCTCAGGGTGGGAATGGGTCCGGCTGGATGATTTAGGTGGTCAAGAAGTGCATCAGGCGCAGGGCTCGGCCCAGTTGCTGGATTTGCTTCACCGCGCTGATTCACTGGCTGTGGGCACAGTGCTGTTCACCTCATTGACGTTGCGCACTGTGGGCGCTGATGCTGCGCAATTGTTTACTGTTTCAGGCTGATGTCACCGGAGTAGACGAGCACTGCTGGTCCTGCGAGTTCGACGTCCTCTGCTCCGTCTGTGCGGGCGGTGAAGCGGACGGTGACTTCGCCTCCCGGCACGGTGACTGTCCAGGTGTCCACTGCGTCGGCACCGGCCCAGACTCGAACGGCCGCGGCGGCGGCGCAGGTTCCGGTTCCGCAGGAGAGCGTCTCTCCGACGCCGCGCTCATGGACGCGCATCTGGACTCGTCCCTGGTTGTTCTCCACGAGCGGGTCTGCTGGCACTACGAATTCCACGTTGGTGCCGTGCGGAGGGGTAGGGTCCACGATGGGTGCGTAGTGCAGGTCCAGTTTCTCCAGGGTGGCTTCATCTGGCAGGGCCACCACAGTGTGCGGGTTGCCCATGGAGATGCTGAGGGCTGGACGTGGGTCTGTGAGCCCAGTGGCTCGTACGAGGGAGTCGGAGGCGGATTCTGAAGCCATCTCCGGGTCAATGAAGGACCAGACACCCATCCCGACGGCGTAGCCTTCCTCCACTTTCCGCACTGTGCGGAGTCCAGCGCGGGTGAGCACCGGGATGCTCTCGCCCTCTGCGAGCTCAATGTGGTTCTCAGCCTCGAGGTAGTGGGCGAAGGCTCGCACCCCGTTTCCGCACATTTCCGCCTCGGAGCCGTCACCGTTGCGGTAGTCCATAAACCACAGGGGGATCTCATCGGTGCTGGTCAGCTCAGCTTCGGTGAGCGCCACTTGGCCGGGCGTGGACTTGTGTGCCGGCACGGCGCGGATGACGCCGTCAGCTCCTACTCCGAGGTGGCGGTCGCAGAGCCTGGAGACGTCTTTGGGTGAGAGCTCGATCTGGGCCTCCCGGTCGGAGACCATGACAAAGTCGTTACCGGTGGCCTGGGCCTTAGTGAAGCGCATACGAGTATTCAACCAGCCTGTCTGTGGATTGCTTCCATGGCACGGTCAGCAATGTGAGGATCCTGGGAGTCCAGCCAGGTCGTGCGTGGGTCCGCCCGGAACCAGGTTTCTTGCCGTCGGGCGAATTTTCTGGTGGCCACGATGGTGTCCTCCACGGCGTCTTCCTCAGTCTGTGTTCCGTCGATGACCCGCAGGAACTGTTGGTATCCGATGGCCGCACCGGCTGTCTTGCCGCCCCGCAACCCCTGGGCGTCGAGGTCCCGGACCTCTTCCAGCAGGCCGGAGTCGCGCATCAGTTGGACACGGACCGCGATCCGGTCGTGGAGCACGGAACGGTCCATCCGAAGCCCGAGCTGCACCACCGGGGTGAGGGTGGGTTCATGGACGCGTTGGGGCATGAAGGATGTAAAGGTGCGTCCAGTGAGCCGCACAACTTCCAGGGCGCGGACTAGTCGGCGTTCGTCTTTGATGACGGAGGCTGTTTCGGGGTCGGCCTCCCGCAGTTCCTCCCGCAGGGCTGCAGCGCCATCGGCGGTGAGCTGCGCTTGGATCTGCGCCCGTAGCTGTGGGTCCGTGGGTGGAAATTCGATGGTGTCGAGGGCGGCACGGATGTAGAGACCTGAGCCTCCGACCATGAGGGGGGTTCTACCGCGGCTTCGGATATCCGCGATGACTTCCCGTGCTGCGGATTGGTACCTGGCCACGGACGCGTCTTCGGTGACGTGGAGGACGTCCAACAGGTGGTGGGGTACGCCTTCTGCCTGTTCGGCCGTGATTTTGGCTGTGCCGATATTCATGCCCCGGTAGAGCTGCATGGAGTCGGCGTTGACCACCTCTGCATTGAGCCGCCGGGCAAGCTCTAAACTCAGACCTGTTTTGCCAGAGGCGGTGGCACCGACCACGGCGATGAGGGGCGCTTGCGTCACGGAATCAAGGTGCGGCACGCAGAACCGGCATGCCGAGCGAAACTGAGCCGGGCTTATCGGAGTCGATCTTGGTGGTGCCTACCCCGCAGGAGTCAGCCTGCCAGCGGTCCCAGGCGTCTCCGGCTGGTGACCGACGTATCCGGAAGTCGGATTGCGCAGGGTCGGAGAGCAGGTGGAAGCTTGCCGCGTGGGTAATGGGCACGGTGACGAAGTCCCCTGGACGTGGTGTAGGTGCGCCCTCAGGGACACTGAAGTGGACTAGGCGATTATCGGGTGCCCGACCGGACAGGCGGCCAGTTTCGTGCCCCTTGGAGCCGGTGTCAGCGGTGACGAGGAGTTCCTGGGTGGTGCCTTCCAGTGTGGCGTTTTCTTCAGCTGTGATGCGGTCCTGAAGTTCGAGCAACCGGACGAAGCGCTTTTGGACGATCTCTTTGGGGATCTGATCTTCCATGTCAGCGGCGGGTGTTCCGGGCCGGGGCGAGTACTGGAAGGTGTAGGCGCTGGCGAAGCGAGAGGCTTCCACGACGCGCATAGTGTCTTCGAAGTCCTCTTCGGTTTCACCGGGGAATCCGACGATGATGTCTGTGGTGACTGCCGCCTCCGGCATGCGTTCGCGGACCTTGTCGAGTATTCCCAGGAATTTCTTGCCGCGGTAGGAGCGCCGCATGGCTTTGAGGATTCGGTCTGAGCCGGACTGCAGTGGCATATGCAGCTGGGGCATGACGTTGGGGGTCTCTGCCATGGCGTCAATGACGTCGTCGGTGAAGCTGGCCGGGTGTGGGGAGGTGAAGCGGACCCTTTCGAGGCCGCGGATCTCGCCGCAGGCTCGAAGCAGTTTGGCGAAGGCCTGCCGGTCACCGAATTCCACTCCGTATGTGTTGACGTTCTGCCCCAAGAGGGTGACTTCCACGGCGCCGTCGTCGACCAGTGCTTGGACTTCCGCGAGCACGTCTCCGGGGCGTCGGTCGCGTTCTTTACCGCGCAGCGAGGGCACGATGCAGAAGGTGCAGGTGTTATTGCACCCCACTGAGATGGAGACCCACCCTGAGTGGACCGACTCCCGCTTGGTGGGCAGCGTTGAGGGAAAGGTTTCCAGCGCTTCGAGAATTTCGATGCTGGCTTCTTTATTGTGCCGTGAGCGTTCGAGCAGCGTGGGTAGGGACCCGATGTTGTGGGTTCCGAAGACCACGTCAACGAAAGGCGCGCGCTTGAGAACGGCGTCTTGGTCTTTCTGGGCGAGGCAGCCACCGACGGCGATCTGCATGCCGTGTTCTTCTTTAATCGGTTTGAGCTGACTGAGGTTTCCGTAGAGCCGGTTATCGGCGTTCTCCCGCACCGCGCAGGTGTTGAAGACCGTCAGGTCGGGCCTAGCACCCTCAGCCGCTTTGGTGTAGCCGGCTTCTTCAAGAAGCCCAGCAATCCGCTCAGAGTCGTGCACATTCATCTGGCAGCCATAGGTTCGCACCTGGTAGGTGCGCGTGGCGGCGAATGATTCGGTGCGGTCCAGGAGTGCTTCAGTCATGTCAGCTCAGTATAGTGTCGGGTGCGGTTGGGGTGCCGGCCAATTCTACCGCTCGGAACCAAGACTTTGACCAGCAGCGACATCTGAGCTTTAGGCGCTGCGAACTTCCATGGCCTCACGGACCAGTTGGAAGGCTGCGCCGGGGTTGTGCCCCCGGCGTCCGAGCATCCCCACGAGCCGACGTGTGATTTTCTCCCGCTCTTTCCGGTCTTCCTCGCCGTTGCCCACGGGGATGGTAACCCCGCGGAGCTTGTTCTCGATGAGCTCGCGGGCTGCGGCGTCCTCGTCCTCAACGGTGAGCTGGTCAAGGGCAGTCTCAATGGTCTCTTTGGCTATTCCCTTCTCCTGGAGCTCCCTGCGCAGGGCAGCCGAGCCCAGCCCTTTCATCTCATGACGAGTCCGGACCCAGGTGCGAGCGAATTCGGCATCGTCGATGAGTAGGACCTCCTCCATCCGGTCAAGGACGGAGGTGATCACCTCCTGGCTGAATTCTTTTTCCAGCAGCGCCTGAGTCAATTGGTGCCTGGACTTGGGAGATCCGGTGAGTTTGCGCAACACCGTGGCGCGGGCTTTGGTGTACTCGTCACCGGAGGGGCTGGCAGCCGAGCCGCCACCGCCGGGCTTCTCCGCAGAAGGTGATACCTCTGAGTTTCCTTCGAAGAGATCCGAGCGCAGTTCACCTGATTCGTATTTCTGCAGCGTTTCCCGCAGTGCGTCTACTTTGGGGTCGGCCATAGCGAATCAGAGCGCCTTGAGCTCCGGGGCGTCCTCTTCCGCCGCGGGGACCATACCGAGCTTCTGCTTGATGCGCAGCTCGATCTCATCAGCCAAGTCAGGGTTGTCCTTCAGGAAGGTTCGCGCCTTCTCCTTGCCCTGGCCGAGCTGGTCACCGTCATAGGTGAACCATGAACCGGATTTCTTGACCAGGCCGTTCTCCACGCCCACGTCAATGAGTCCGCCTTCACGGGAAATGCCCTCACCGTAGAGGATGTCGAATTCGGCCTGCTTGAATGGCGGTGCCATCTTGTTCTTGACGATTTTGGCGCGGGTCCGGTTACCGACCGCGTTGACGCCTTCCTTCAGCGTCTCAATGCGGCGGACATCGACTCTGATGGATGCGTAGAACTTCAGCGCCTTACCACCTGAGGTGGTCTCTGGGGAGCCGAAGAAGACCCCGACCTTCTCACGCAGCTGGTTGATGAAGACCGCAGTGGTCTTAGTCTGGGCGAGCCGGCCGGTGATCTTACGCAGTGCCTGGGACATCAGCCGGGCCTGCAGACCCACGTGAGAGTCGCCCATCTCACCCTCGATCTCCGCACGGGGCACCAGGGCTGCCACGGAGTCAATGACCACGATATCCAGTGAACCGGAGGAGATCAGCATGTCCATGATCTCCAGTGCCTGCTCACCGGTGTCCGGCTGGGAGACCAACAGTTCGTCGGTGTTGACGCCGAGCCGTTCGGCGTAAGCAGGGTCCAGGGCGTGCTCTGCGTCAATGAACGCTGCGATTCCGCCGGCCTTCTGCGCATTGGCCACCGCGTGCAGCGCCACAGTGGTCTTACCCGAGGACTCAGGGCCGTAGATCTCCACGACACGTCCGCGGGGGAACCCGCCAATCCCTAGGGCGGCGTCCATCGCAATGGAGGATGTAGGGATGGTCTCAATGGGCGTTCTGACTTCATCGCCCAGACGCATCACCGAACCCTTGCCGTACTGCTTGTCGATCTGAGCCAGTGCCGCTTCTAGGGCCTTTTGACGATCTGGGCTGGAAGCCATGATTCACCTCACGGAGAGTTGTTGTTCGTTGACATAGTCGAGACTAGGGGCAGCCCCGGACATGCGCTCGGTCGGTTGGTGACCTGTGCTGAGCTCGGCGTGTCTTCACCGCACACATCACGCCTGAGGAAAACTCTACGCAATGATCGAACACATATTCGATCAACACGCCGTGGGGAGTCCATCATCGCCCCGTCCTGCTATGGCTTGGGCGGGATGTCCCTGCCGAGCCGGCGCTCTTCCGGAACGTCCTGCTGGACACAGACTGCCTCCCACACCTCACGGGTGGATACGCCCGCACCGAGTGCCTCCTTGGCTGTGAGCTGGAAGGGGGTGATGACCAGCTGATCGGCCAAAACATGGGCGTAAGCCTTGCCGAACTCGTCTTCCATGAGCGCCCAGAAACGTGACTCGCGCATGGGTGCTATGCCACCTTGGGCTGGACAGCCGCAGCCGGGGCGCTGCCGGCGTCGTCGTATTCGGCGTATGTCTGGTTCATCTTTGCCAGGAGGCCGGAAAGCGTCATGATGTCTTCCTCTGACCACGGTTCGAGCATGTGCAGATACCGCTCGGAGCGTTCTTGCTGCGCGGCGTCAAGCCTGGAGCGTCCCTGTTCGGTCAGGGAGATCACCATGGCTCGGCCGTCGGCCGGATCAGCTTTCTTGGTGATGAAGCCCCGTTCAGCCAGGGTGGTGAGCTGGCGGGACAGTGTGGGTTTGCCGATCCCCAGATGTTTGGAGATGTCGGTCATCCGCTGGGCGCCCTCACGTTGGAGGGTGAAAAGGATGGAATAGGCTGCGGGCTCGATCTCGGGATCGATTGTCTTGGCCAGCTGAATGGCGTTGTGGCGCCGGCGCAGGAAAAGTCGGTGAAGTTCCTGCTGCAGCTCTTTGACGTGCGCGCGTCGATCCTCAGAAACCATGCAGCCAAGTCTAGCGGCAACGGTCACAGGCTTGCGGTCCGCAGGCTCGATGCCCGCGAACCAACAGAGACCTGATCAGTGGAGAAGCTCGAGCTCTCCGGTATCGAATTCACGCTGCAGCTCGGTGGGTACCGTGTCCGGCACCCTGAAGCCCTCAGCAGTGGCGATGCGCTCTGCGACCTGGAAGAGCATTGCCGCCAGTGGCACGTTCAGTGCTGTGCAGATGCTGGCGAGCAGTTCCGAGGACGCTTCTTTCTGGCCGCGTTCAACCTCTGACAGATATCCCAGGCTGACCCGGGCATCGTGAGAGACATCACGCAGAGTCCGGCCTTCAGACTGCCGGATGCTGCGCAGAACGTCACCAATTTCTTGACGCAGGACTACACCCTTGGCCTCGCGGGCCACTTCGGGTACGCCCTGAGTATCGGTGTCTTTCCACCGGGTGACACCGTTTACGGTGACTGGCTGTCTCACCATGAGAATCTCCCTCGCGTGTACTACTCTCGACTAGATCCAACTAGGCACACCCCCAATTTGTTCCCTCAGAGTAACCTCGCTCCCTGGGAAAGAGCTTATGCCTCGGGCAGACCCGCAGGTTCTGTGTGCAGCAAATCGCTGACCAGTTGCAGCGCAGCTTCTACGCTCGCCCAGCGGATTGCTTCCCGGTCACCATCGAGGTCTAGCAGCCTGAAACCCACCAGGGCACCGTCGGAGGGGGCAGCCTCATCTTGGGAGCAGTTCTCTGGGATGCGGAGCCCTAAGCGCTCGACGACGCCGGGGGCCACGTAGAAGCCCAAGTACACGGTCCCCACTGGTTTCCCCTGGTGGGGTTCGGGGCCGGCCACACCGGTGGTGGAGATTCCCAGCTCAGCGCCGCATGCCTGGGCGGCACCCTGGGCCATCTGTGCTGCCACGCCACCGTCAACGGCGCCGCGGGTCTCAAGAAGCTGAGCATCGACGCCGAGCACGTTCTCCTTGACCCCGTTGGAGTAGGACACCACTCCCCCGAGCAGTGCGACCGATGCGCCCGGGACATCAGCAATCCTGGAGGCCAGTGAGCCGGCGGTCAGTGACTCCCCTGTGGCGATGGTCAGCCCGCGGTGTCCTAGCCGCTGGACGATCTCCACCGGATCGGTGGACTTTTCAGCGCTCCGGGCCACTTTCTCCGCATCGCCATCCACCATCAGTGTCCACCTTTCGCAGCCCTGCGGATTCTTAGTGCTTGAACGACGTAGTCAACGCCAGTGATCACCGTGACCACCAGTGCGGCCATCATGATCCAGAACGCCACGTCTGCCAGCCAGCCAGCAATGACGGCCAGCGGAAGCAGCATCAGCTGCAGACCTGCAGTCTGCAGAACGGTTTTGAGTTTTCCGCCCCGCGATGCGGGCATCACTTGGGTGCGCAGCATGACCAGCCGCAGGACGGTGATACCGATTTCGCGCACCAGGATGAGGATCGTGACCAGCCAGGGCAGCTCGCCCAGCAGTGAGAGCATGACCAGGGCCGCGCCGATCAGGAGCTTGTCAGCGATGGGGTCCGCGATTTTGCCGAAGTCGGTGATGAGGTTTCGTTTACGCGCCAGGTCACCATCCACGGCGTCGGTGACCATCGCCACAAAGAAAACACCGGCAGCGGCCCAGCGCCAGCCGCCGTCTCCGGCTTCTAACGGCTGCAGTGACCCGCCGCCAGAGGGCCCGGCGTCAATGACCAGCAGGGCAATGAACACCGGCACCAGAATGATGCGCAACATGGTGAGCGCATTGGCGATGTTAAGCAGCGGAGCCTGGGCGTTGGCATTCATCCCAGTCAGAGTACTACCCACTGCGAGCTTCTACGACCGGCCCGGGCCCACGTGGCACTCACCGTCCGGTGAGCGCCCAAGCGTCCTCAGAACCCGTGGGGTTGTCTGATTCATCGTGGTAGTCGACCACTTCGCTGAGGTCACGGGTGCGCTCGGCCATATCGCGGGCGATGAGGTCCGAACCCCAGTCATCCTCCGCGTTCTCCTCCGCCACTGGCTCCGGTGAGGGTTCGGCAGCTGGGGCGTGACCATGACGCTCCACCGCTTCAGTCTGCGCGGTGGTGGGCACTGACTCTGCTGGTTCGACCTCGGCGGCTCCGTCGAAGGGCTGCGGGGCCTCGTCGTCGTTCGATTCCCCGTTGATGGCAGCCAGAACGTCTGCGAGTTCATCGGGTGCGACGAGCACATCGCGGGCCTTGGAGCCCTCTGAGGGGCCCACCACGCCACGGGACTCCATGAGGTCCATAATGCGCCCAGCCTTAGCGAAGCCCATCTTGAGCTTGCGCTGCAGCATAGAGGTGGAACCGAACTGGGTGGTGACCACCAGTTCAGTGGCAGCCAGCAGCAGATCGAGGTCTTCACCAATGTCATCGTCGATCTGGCGCTTCTTGGGCTCCATGGCCTTGACCGCGTCTTCACGGTACTGAGCCTTCAGCTGAGACTTCACATGGGCGACGACGGCCACGACCTCGGATTCGTTGACCCAGGCTCCCTGCACACGCATCGGCTTGGACTGGCCCATGGGCAGGAACAGGGCGTCACCCTGGCCCAGCAGTTTCTCTGCGCCGACGGAGTCCAGCACTACGCGGGAGTCCGTGGCGGAGCTGGTGGCGAATGCCATCCTGGAGGGCACATTGGCCTTGATCAGGCCGGTGACCACGTTCACTGACGGACGCTGTGTGGCCAGTACCAGGTGGATGCCGGCTGCGCGGGCCAGCTGGGTGATGCGGACGATGGAATCTTCCACATCTCGGGGAGCGACCATCATCAGATCGGCGAGCTCGTCGACGATCACCAGCAGGTAGGGGTAGGGGCGCAGTACGCGTTTGGAGTCCGGCGGCAGCACGATCTTGCCAGCGCGAACGGCAGCGTTGAACTCGTCGATCTTCTTGTACCCGAAGTGGGCGAGGTCGTCGTACCGGTTGTCCATCTCCTTGCAGACCCATTCGAGGGCCTCGGCGGCCTTCTTGGGGTCCGTGATGATGGGGGTCACCAGGTGCGGGATGCCTTCAAAGGCGGTGAGCTCCACCCGTTTGGGGTCCACCATGACCATGCGCACCTCGTCAGGGGTGGCGCGCATCAGCACAGAGGTGATCATGGAGTTGATGAAGGCGGACTTACCCGCACCGGTGGCACCAGCGACCAGCAGGTGGGGCATTTTGGCCAGGTTGGCGACCACAAAGCCGCCCTCCACGTCCTTGCCGACACCCATAACCATGGGGTGTTCCAGCTTCCGTGCGGCATTGGAGCGCAGCACATCACCCAGGGCGACGGCTTCTTTGTCCCGGTTGGGGATCTCGATGCCGATCGCTGACTTACCGGGGATGGGCGAGAGGATGCGCACCTCATTGGAGGCCACCGCATAGGCGATGTTCTTCTCCAAGTTGGTGACTTTCTCCACCTTGGTGCCCGGGGAGAGCTCAATCTCATAGCGCGTGACGGTGGGCCCGCGGGAGAACCCGGTGACCTCAGCGTCGACCTTGAACTGCTGGAAGGTGGCGTCCAGGGCTGCCACCATTTCCGCATTGGCTTCAGTGTTGTTCTTAGGCGGTGGCCCAGCCGGCAGCAGCGACTGCTCCGGCAGGGTGTAGGTGACATCTCCTGAGAGTTCGAGCTGTTCGCTCCGCACCGGCAGGTCCTTGGCCGGAGCGGGGGCTTCCGGCACGGAGGTGGCTTTCGGGGACGACGCCGTGGCTCTCCCGTTGGTGCCGGTGAACCCGGCTGCGCGCTTGGTGGCCTCGATTTCCTGCTGCTGCTTAGTGGGGCGCTTCTGCCCGGGCTTCAGCTGCGCTGACTCGTCCACCGGTTCCACGTGGACAGAGGAGTCGTAGGCTCCCTCCACTGCGGCAGCGGCGTCCACAGCCTCGGTGGCCGCGGTATCCGAGGATGAGCCGGCGGCGTCGTTGCCTGTGATCTTGGCGAAGAAGCTGGGGCGTTCTGTTGTGTTGTCGCCCTTCTTGCCTCGGCCTGATTTACGGGTCTTGGGGCGGGGAGCCTTGGAATCGGCGTCGTCGCCGTAATACTCAGCGTGCTGCTGCTGGGCGGCACCACCACTGGGCACCTCAGAGCGCTCCGCACGCGGGGTGGGTTCACCGATGATGTAGTCACGGGCTACGGCCAGCCGGTCGGGGATGCGGCGGACGGGGGTGTCGGTGAGCACCAGCAGGCCGACCACCAGCAGAACCGACAGCACGACCCATACGGGGTATTGGGTGACGAGGGAGGACATCGGGACGACCACCAAGTAGCCGAGAATTCCACCGGAGTTGATCATCTGATCGAACCCGCCAGCCTGCGACTGGTCGAAGATCTCATTGATGGTGGGGATGCCGGCGGCCAGATGCGACAGTCCGGCCGAGGCAGCCAGCACGATCGACAGGCCGATGGCGACGCGACCGTTGGCATCGTGCTGCTGCGGGGAGCGGAAGTAGCGGATGGCCGTGATGAACAGTGCCAGCGGCAGGATGACCGAGGCCCATCCGAAGGTCCCGGCAGTCACCCGGTGGACGATGTCAGGCAACCAGTGGTCCCAGTTGTGGGCACCCCACCAGTCGACGACGGCGGTGAGGGCGGCGAGGAGGAAGAACACCAGACCCGCGCCATCACGGCGATCATCGGGATGAATCTTCACCTGGGTGCCAATGCTACGCACAGCACCGCCGACTGGAGTGGACAGGGCCGTCCACAGGCCACGGGCAGCAATCACCAGCAGATTGCCGCGCTCCTGCTCATTGGAAGGGGTTTTCTTCGACGTCTGCGCGCGAGATCCGGAGGAAGTGGGCTTCTTCTTGCCGGACGACCGCGAGGGGGAAGTACGTGTCGCCATATGACCAACTTAGCCGCAGACATCCCAGTTGCCCCGCATTTACGCGCGGCAGCCGGGGTTGGGCCTCTTGGCTGCGTTTTACCCTGGGTTTCCGACATCACACGGCGTGATAACGCGTTGTCATGTCGAAAACCCAGGGTCAAACGGCGGGGACGGCGGGTGCGTAGGCCACGGGGGCGAGTGGCTAGGTTTCGACCACCACGGGAACGATCATCGGCTTCCGGCGCAGCTTGCGGCTGACCCAGGAGCCCAGTGTGCGGCGCACAATCTGCTGCAGCTGGTGCGTGGTGTGTTCCTTATTGCTTTCGATGGCCTCGGTGAGCGCCTCGGCAATCTTCGGCTTGATCTTCTTGAAGACCTCGTCTTCTTCGGCCACACCGCGGGCGTGGATGTCGGGACCGGAGATGATCTTGCCGGTCTGCCGGTTCACCACGGTGATCACGGAGATGAAGCCTTCCTCCCCCAGGGTCCGGCGGTCCTTCAGCTCGGAGTCGGTGATTTCACCGACGCTGGAGCCGTCCACATAGACATAGCCGGCCTCGATCTGACCCACAGTGCGGGCCAGGCCGGCGCGCAGGTCCACTACGGATCCGTCTTCGCACAGCAGTACGTTCTCCCGCGGGACGCCGGACTGCTCGGCCAGTTTGCCGTTGGCGATCAGGTGCCGGTGTTCGCCGTGGACGGGCATCACATTGTTGGGCTTGAGGATGTTGTAGGTGTAGAGCAGTTCCCCGGCGCTTGCGTGGCCGGAGACGTGCACCTTGGCGTTGTCCTTGTGGACCACATCAGCGCCCAAACTCATGAGGCCATTGATCACGCGGTAGACGCCGGTCTCATTGCCGGGAATCAACGACGACGCCAGAATCACCGTGTCACCCTGGCCCACCTGCACCTGGTGGTCGCCGTTGGCCATGCGGGAGAGCGCGGCCATGGGCTCCCCCTGTGAGCCGGTGGACATCAGCACCACTTTGTGGTCGGGGTACTGGTCCACCTTCTTGAGGTCGATCAGGATGTTCTCGGGGATGTCGAGGTAGCCCAGCTGCTTGGCGATCGACATATTGCGCACCATGGAGCGGCCCACGAACGCGACCTTCCTGCCGTGTGCGTCAGCGGCGCGCAGCACCTGCTGGACTCGGTGGATGTGGCTGGAGAAGCTGGCCACGATGACCCGGCGCTGCGCTTTGGAGATGACCTGGTCGATCACCGGCCCGATCTCCTGCTCAGGTGTGGTGAACCCGGGTACGTGCGCGTTGGTGGAGTCCACCAGGTACAGGTCCACACCTTCTTCACCCACACGGGCGAAGTGCCGCAGATCGGTGATGCGCCCGTCCAGAGGGAGCTGGTCCATCTTGAAGTCGCCGGTGTGCATCACGGAGCCGGCCTCGGACCGGATGAAGACCGCCAGGGCGTCGGGGATGGAGTGGTTGACGGCGATGAATTCGCATTCGAACGGGCCGAGCTGCTCGGCATCGCCTTCCCGCACGGTGAGCGTGTACGGGCTGATCCGGTGCTCTTGGAGCTTCGCCTCAATGAGCGCCAGGGTCAGTTTGGACCCGATGAGCGGGATGTCCGCTTTGCGCCGCAGCAGGTAGGGCACAGCTCCAATGTGGTCTTCGTGTCCATGCGTGAGGACCAGTCCCACGACGTCGTCGAGCCGGTCTTCGATGTAGCTGAAGTCCGGCAGGATCAGGTCCACGCCGGGCTGTTCTTCTTCGGGGAAAAGCACACCGCAGTCGACGATCAGCAGTTTCCCGTTGAGCTCGAACACGGTCATGTTCCGCCCGATCTCACCGAGGCCGCCGAGCGGTACGATCCGCATGGTTCCTTGGGAAAGCTTCGGTGGTGTGCGGAGTTTTTCAGGTGTCACAGTTGGGTGGGGCTCCTTATCTCATAGCGTCCAACCTGCTTCTCGCAGGTCGGCAAGGACGAGCTCCTGCTCGGCCTTATTTGCCTGCACCAGGGGCAGGCGAACGTCTGTGTTGATGGGGAAGCCCAGCCAGTTCAGCACCAGCTTGGAGGATACCGCGCCTTGGACCCGGGTCATCAGGGCACGGATGACCGGTCCCAGCTCCGAGTGGGCGATGCGGGCTTCCTTCAGGTCGTAGTTCAGGACGGCGTCGACCATACGCCGGAAGCTGGGTGCCGCCACATGCGAGGTGACAGACACCACGCCGGCCGCGCCCATGGCCATCCAGGCGAGCACGTTCTGGTCATCGCCTGAGTAGACTTCCAGGTCGGTCTTGGTCAGCACCTCAGTGGTGGCGGTGATGTCATTCTTCGCGTCCTTGAGGCTCATGATGTGCGGGTGTTCGGCGAGCTTCAGGATGGTCTCGGTGGCGATCGGGATGCCGGTGCGGCCCGGGATGTCGTAGATCATCAGCGGCAGGTCAGCGGCTCCGGCCACGGCACGGTAGTGCGCGAGCACCCCGTCCTGGGAGGGCTTGTTGTAGTAGGGGGTGACAACCAGCTGGCCGTCGGCCCCGGCGCGTTCTGCTTTGGAGGCCATCTCCAGGTCATGCGAGGTGTGGTTGGTGGAGGTGCCGGCGATGATCTTGGCCCTGTCGCCGACCGCTGATTTGGCGGCGCGCACCAGATCCGCCTTCTCATAGTCCTCCAGTGTGGAGGTCTCACCGGTTGTCCCGGAGACTACGAGGGAATCGTTGCCCTCATCGACAAGCTTCACGGCGAGCGCCTCGAAGGCTTTGAAATCCACCCTGTCGTCTTTGGTGAACGGCGTGACCATGGCGGTGATGAGGTGACCGAAGTGCGGGTCAGTCTGGTCGGGGTGCTGGACCTCACCCTTGGCCAGGTAGGGGTCGAACTCGTGGCCGGTGGCGCTGCCGTGGTCCTGCGGCGCGCCGTCAGAGGCGAACTCGGAAGTCATAGGCATTAGCCTACCTGTGTGACCTCCCCTTCATCTGCATCCCGTTCCAGCTCAGCTCGCGGCGAGCGCCTCTGGGGGGTGGATGCCGCCCGTGGGCTGGCCCTGCTGGGAATGATGACGGTCCACGTGGTGCCCACCACGGATCCGGGCACCGGCGACGCCACCTGGGCGGGCCTGCTGTTTTCGGGCAGGTCGGCGGCTCTCTTCGCTGTTTTGGCCGGCGTGGGCCTAGCTCTGCTGACCGGGGGTGCCGGCAAAGCTGGTGCGGCCGGTGAGCACTCCAATGCGCGGGTTGCCTGGTACCGGAAGGTCATTGCCGTCCGAGCGGCGGTGATTATCGGGATCGGGCTGTTCGTGTCTCTGCTGGATGCCGGGGTGGCGGTGATCCTGGTCCACTATGGTGTGCTGTTCCTGTTGGCGCTGCCGTTCCTCAGGATGGGCGCGAAGGCCCTGATGGTGTGGGCTGCCGGGTGGGTGGCGGCGTCGCCGGTGCTGTTTTGGTGGTTGCAGAATATGCTGCGGCCCAGTCCGGCCGAGCCCCCGGAGCGCCTGTGGCATTCACCGATGATCTTCGACCTTGCCCAGCCTGGGCTGTTGGGGCTGGATCTGTTCGTCACCGGGTACTACCCGCTGATTCTGTGGCCGGCGTACCTGTTCACCGGGATGGCGCTGGGCCGGTTGGCGCTGGGGAGAACGACAACGCAGTGGCGGCTTCTGCTGGTGGGCACCGTTGGCGCTGTACTCACCTACGCGGTGGGTTGGTGGGTGGAGGCGCAATCGCAGGTGCTGGATAGGATGCGTCCATATACCGGAAGCGACGACGCCCTTCAGGGTTCGCTGGAGACGGGCGACCATTTCCTGCCACTGGTGACGGACCCTGTGTGGTTCCTGCTCCCCATGCCGCACCAGGGCAGCCATATGGACCTGCTGCACACCATCAGCTGTGCGGTGGCGGTGCTGGGCCTGATGCTCATTCTGGTGCGCTGGCTGAAGTGGGCACTGGCGCCTCTGGTGGGGGCCGGGGCGATGCCGCTGAGCCTGTACGTGGGACATCTGATCATCCTGGGGACGTTGTGGCGCGTCGACGGCGCCCCACTTGCGCAGGTGGAGGATTCGGTCCTGCTGCTGTGGCTGGTGGTGGCTGCCCTGGCTGCCGGAGCGCTGAAGGTGTTGCTGCGGCGTCGTGGTCCGTTGGAGGCGCTGACTCATGGGGCCGGTATCGCCCTTGCCGGACAGAAGCCGCGGTAGCGCGCTAGCTAGTCGGACTGCTCCAGTTAGTCGGACTGCTCCATGGCGCCGGCTGCGAGGGTGACGCCTCCGTGGCCTGGGTCTCCGTCGAAGTGTTCGTGGGAGACGTCAACTACCGGGTACTCCCCCAAGTCAATACCGGTGGGCACTTCGATGGTGGTGGTGCCGGGGCTGACAGCTCCCAGAGAGTGGAGTCGGCTGGCGTCCTCATCCCGGAGCCAGAGCTCAAAGTACCCTTCGGTGGCTTCTGGCGCGCTGGTGATTTCCACGGTGATTTCCATCGTGCCCTGTTCGGTTTCCACCATGGAAGCTTCACCGCTGAATTCGTCGGCGGCTACTGGTTCTAGGGTTGCTTCGCCGATGACTGTGGTGGTGGCCACTGGCGGTGGTTCTTCTTCATCCTCCAGACCCAGGAGCACCCCTGCCACGGCGGCACCGCCGATGAGCAGTCCGGCGGCGGCTGCGGCCATTGGCACCCACCAGCGCACTGTCTTGCGGGATGGCAGGTAGTGCACGGTGGAGGCTGAGTCCGCTGCGCGCTCAACGCCCGGTTCGGCCCCGGCCTCGTCTGGTGAGGAGTCGGCGTCGAGTTCGGCGGCGATCCGATCCCAGAGTTCCGGCGGCGGCTCTTCAAGGTCTACCGGGTTTTGCAGAGCCCGCAGGACTCGGGTGTTGGCGTCGAGCGCCTCGCGGCAGGCGGTGCAGAAGATGAGGTGCTCGGCATGGCCGGCATGGGTGACGGACTGCTCGCCTGCGGTTTCACCGAGGATGGCGGCGTAGGCGAGGTCCGCGAGGATCTCATCCGAAAGGTGCCGTTCGGCTGCTGAGCCGTGACCGGTGGGGAATTCCTCAGTCATTGTGCACCTCCAAACGTTCTCTCATGCGGGCTAATCCACGGTGGACGTGGGATTTTACGGTACCCAGCGGCATCTCGAGACGCTCGGCAATGGTCTTCAGCGGTAGGTCATGGGTATAGGCGAGCCGCAGGATCTCATCCTGGGGTGGGCCAAGCTGCCCGAGTGTCTGCTGAACAACGACTCGGTCGACGACGACGTCGGTGGGTTGGGACACTTCATCCCGGTCGAGGGCGTGGGCGCCTGCTTCGGCGCTCTGCCGCTGCCGGTCACGCGCTGCCAAGGTATCAGCGATTACTCGCCGGGTGATACCGGTCAGCCACGCGCCAGTGGGGCGGGTCACATCATAGGTCTCGCGGGATCGCCACGCCCTGGTGAAAACCTGCTGGGTGGCATCTTCAGCGTCCTGCCGGTGCCGTAGTGAAGCCATGCACAGGGAGAAAACCAGTTGCGCGTGACGCTGATATACCTCATGCATCGCTGCGGGCTCACCAGATGCGAATCGCGTCGCCAGAGACTGCGTGTCCAGGGTTCCTCCTTTGGCCTACGATCGGGGAGGGTCGAATACCTCGGAAGAATCCGAACTAGTCTGCGGGCGTGGCGGTGACGATGATGTTGTCATTGTAGCTGCTCCGATCTGGATTCCATTGACCTCCGCAGGTGATGAGCACCAGGAAGTGCTCCCCGTCGCGGGCGAAGTAGGGGGTGAAGTCCAGGTCATCTTTGTCCTGCTGCTCCACTTCGGTCACCTCGTAGAGGAATTCCTCTCCGGATTCGTCCTCCACGGTGATCTCCTCCCCCGGTTGCGCCTCGTGCAGGAGGTAGAGGGGTCCTACTGGGGTGTGAGTCGACCCGGCGTGGGCGGCGATCACGGTAGTTCCGGTGTCGTCAGCGGGAGCTCGTCCGTACTGATACCAGGCGGCTTCGGCGGCGTCGTCGGGAATGTCCATCTGTCCGTCGTCCGACACGCCGTGGGCGAGGACAGGAATCTCGGCGTCGATCCCGGGGTAGACGACCCGGACCGGTGCTGGAGCCTTCTCGGTGCTTCCGAGTTCGGCGGATTGGACCGGCACGGCACCGGAGATCGATGCCGTGCCGGCCTGTGGGGAAGGCCCGGGGGTTTGGGAAGCAGGGGGATCTTCTGACCCCCGGGAGTCGTTGACCGCTGACTCTAGAGGTTGGGAAGCAGTGCCCTGACCGCCGGCGGCACACCCTGAGAGAGTCAGGGCGGCCACCAGCAGCACAGGGACACTTCTACGGAAGCCTCGTGTGGGGTGACAGCGGTCCATAGTCACCTTTAGGCGCGGCTCTTTGCCCGGACGCCGACGGCGGCTGCGCCGACGCCAAGCAGGGCCAGGATGCCCAGGCCGGCGGCCCAGGCAGCGGGTGAGCTCTGCTGGGTGACCTGGAAGTTGCCGGCTGGAACACCGTCGGGAGCGGAGTGCATGCCGTCAACAACCTGGGTTGCCAGATCAAGGTTGCCGTCCTCAGCGGAGCCCCAGGCGTAAACGATCGTGGTGGCGCCCTCTGCAACATCTACGTCAGCGGGGCCGAGCACGGGGTCGCTTTCACCTGCCAGGGAGACTGCCGCCTCTACGGTGCTTGCGGGCACCTCGAGGGAAGCCTCATCTGGGTTGGCAAGGGATTCAACGGCAACTTCGCCGTTGGCCCAGATGTCCACCTCAGGTGCTGCAGCGATGTGCCGGACGGTCAGTCGGCCGTCTCCTGCGCTGAGCTCGGAGGTGTCGTTGACGAACGGGGTCACTGTGGGCTCACCTGATGCGTCCAGGTGGGCGGCGGCGGTGTAGTCCATGCCACCGTCTAGCGAGACGCTCACCGGGCCGAGGACCGGGTCGGAGTCATCTTCGGCGTCTGCAGCGGTGATGGCGATTTCGTACTCGCCGGCCGGCAGTTCAAGTGGGCCAGCTAGATCACCCGGGTTGAAGTCATCCAAGGTGAGCTCGCCGTCCACGTAGACGTCGACCGGGAGATCCGGTACAGCGTGGAGTACGGACAGGTGTGCGCCTTCTTCGTGGTTATCGGCGAAGGCGGGTGCTGCTGAGCCTGCAAGTACCAGACCGAGTCCGGCCGTTGCGGCGAGGGAAAGTGACTTACGCATGATCGCGGCCTTTCATAATGCCCATGGGCTTTTTTGTTATGCTCACACATGTTGTGCTCACACCAGGACTACTGGCCGTGGTGAGAAAAGGTTGCACTGGTGCGAAGATTCTTTTTTTCGCCCTGGTAGCGAGCGCCTAGTGGTGCGTTGTGCGGTGTGGTCGCACTGGTCTGCGGAACGTAGGCTGGAGGTCATGAGTGCGCACACAATTCGAGTCGCGGTGCTGGGCGCCGGCGGCCGTATGGGTTCTGAAGCAGTGAAAGCGGTGGAGTCCGCCGAGGATATGGAGCTGGTCGCGGCCTTGGGGCGAAGCGATTCGTTCCAGCAGGCTATTGATTCCGGTGCCACGCATGTGGTGGACCTGACGGTGCCTGATGCCACGGTGGACAACGTGCACGGCGCAGTGGCGAACGGCCTTCATTCTGTGGTGGGCACTACCGGTTGGGACGCTAGCCGTTTAGAGGCGCTGCGTGGACTGCTGGAAGAGCACCCGGAGGCGGGTGTCCTGATTGCCCCGAACTTCGCTTTGGGTTCAGTGTTGGCTTCAGCCTTCGCAGCGAAGGCCGCGCAGTACTTTGAGTCAGCGGAGATCGTGGAGCTGCATCACCCGAATAAGGTGGATGCGCCTTCCGGCACGGCGGTGCGCACTGCTGAACTGATGGCAGGTGCGCGGCAGGCTGCGGGTGTGGGCCCTTCGCCTGATGCGACGCAGCAGGAGGTGGAGGGTGCCCGTGGTGCGGATATCGACGGCATCCGGGTCCATTCGGTGCGACTTCGCGGACTGGTCGCTCACCAGGAAGTGCTGCTGGGGTCGGCCGGTGAGCAGCTCACGTTCCGGCACGATTCCTTCGACCGAGCCAGCTTCATGCCTGGTGTCCTGCTGGGGCTGCGCACCGTGGCGCAGCGCCCCGGCCTGACCCACGGCCTGGACGGCTACTTGGATTTGGGCCTGTGAAGAACAAAATTTGGACGTGGATCATGATCGTCCTGGTGTTGATTATCATGACCGGGGCGGCTACGTCAGCTATCCGCTTCCTCATGGTCGACGACGTGGTGGCGCGTCTGCTCGGCGCCGGCACCCTGGTGATCGTGGCCATGGGCGTCTGGTTCCTGTGGCATGCGATCTACTTTGGTGTGCGCACCGAGCAGCTGGGGAAGATCCTTGATTCTGAGGACGCGCTTCCGGAGGACACTGTGGAACGCTCCCCCGCTGGGCGGCCGAATCGCGCTCAGGCGGACGAGCAGTTCGCGCGGTTCAAAGCGGAAGCGGAGGCTGACCCTGAGGATTGGCGGGTGTGGTACCGGTTGGCTTATGCCTATGACATCGCTGGTGACCGCTCCCGAGCCCGGAAGATCATGAAGCGGGCCATCGACATGCACCGCCAGCGGTAGCCTGACCGTTCAGCAGTGGTGTGCTGCGCTTGACTGGGAGTCACGGTAGGACAACTCGCCACCATGTCTGAGATTCCCATCGGATGTGCCGGAAAACCTCAATTTCGCGGTCTGTACGCGCGAACTGATGGGACAACTGCCCACCGGTAAGAAACGTCCTACCGAGTGTTGCGTTCGCAGCCGATCAGGGCCAATGGTGATCAGCCCCAGTGGTGTGAGTCGCGGATGTCGGCGACCTGGTCACACAGGTGCGGCAGCAGTTCCACGAGAACTTCCATGCCGTCCCGCACGGCCTTGGGCGAACCGGGCAGGTTGATGATGACGGTGGCGTCTTTGACCCCGGCGACTCCGCGGCTGAGCGATGCCAGCGGGTTCTTGGTGCGGCCATGGTTGCGGATAGCTTCCATCACCCCGGGGATCTCTTTGTCCAGCATGGGTTTGGTGTATTCCGGGGTGAGGTCATCTGGTGTGAGACCGGTGCCCCCGGAGGTGATGATGACGGCGGGACCGACTTGAACGATCAGCTCTGAGAGCGCGGCCAATACGCCTTCCCCGTCTGGGATGACCACCGGTGGGCGGCAGATGAATCCGATCTGCTCGGCGTACTCGGCGATGACCGCGGTGGACTGGTCTTCGCGCTCTCCGGTGGCGGCGCGTGTGGAGACGATCACCGGTGCGATTACTCGAGCGCTTGGATCGTAGTCAGTCATACGCCCACCCTACGCCTCAGACAGGCTCTGGCGCGACGATGGTCGTGGCCCGGGGGCTCTGGGCCAGACGGGACGCGACACGTTGAACGTCTTGAACCGTGACTGAGTCGACCTCATCGAGGGTCTCTGAGATGTCCACGAATTCGCCGCGCACCAGTTCTGCCCGGCCGAGCCGATTCATCCGGGAGGAGGTCTCCTCCATGCCGAGCACGGTGGCCCCGCGCAACTGGCCTTTGGCGCGGGCTAACTCATCGGCGCTGACAGGCTCAGTGGCCATGCGTTGGAGTTGATCCTCCAGCACGCCAACCACCTGGTCCACTTTGCTGGGCAGGCACCCGGCGTAGAGCCCGTAGTACCCGGCGTCGGTGTAGGCGGCGGAGAATGAGTAGGTGGCGTAGGCCAGGCCGCGCTTTTCCCGCACTTCTTGGAACAGGCGGGAGGACATGCCCCCGCCGAGGACTGCGTGGAGCAGGCTGAGCGCGAACCTGTCGGGGTCGGAGGCTGACATGCCGCGGCCGCCGAGGATCACCTGGGATTGCTCCACTGGTTTGGTGAAGCGTTCGGTGCCTGCGCGGACGGGGATCTGTTCCTGCCTGGCGGTGCGCAGCGGTTCCGGCTGCGCGGGGGTGAAGGTGTCCCACCGGGAGTCTTGAAGTGCTTGGGCAACGAGGCGGCAGACGGCGTCGTGCTCAAGTCCTCCTGCGGCGGTGATGACGAGCTCCTGCGGGCGGTACCAGCGGTGGTAGTGGTCGACGACGTCGTCGCGGACGGCGGCCTCAATGGCGGCCTTGGTTCCGCCGATGGGCCGGCCTAGCGGGTGGCCGTCCAGGACTTGTTCAGCGAAGCGTTCCTGGACTACATCGGCGGGGTCGTCCTCATCCATGGCGAGCTCTTCGAGGATCACGCCGCGTTCGACTTCCAGTTCGGCGGGGTCGATCACTGCGGAGGTGACCATATCGGTGAGTACATCCACGGCCATGGGCAGGTCGGTATCTAGCACGCGAGCGTAGTAGCAGGTGGATTCTTTTCCGGTGGCGGCGTTGGAGTCCCCACCGACGGCGTCGAATGCTGAGGCGATGTCCAGGGCGGAGCGTTTGGCGGTGCCTTTGAAGAGCAGGTGCTCCAGGAAGTGGGTGGAGCCGTGCTGGTGGTCGGCCTCGTGCCGGGAGCCGACGCCTATCCAGTAGCCGATGGTGGCTGAGCGGACCCCGGGCATTTCTTCGGTGAGTACGCGCACTCCGCAGGGCAGTACGCTGCGCCGGACGGTGGTTCCGGTGTCGCTGTTGAGGATGCCCTCTGTGTCTGGGGTAATGGTGACTCGCATAGCCGGATACGCTACCGGATCTTGCTGATCAGGCAGGAAATGTCCCAGGTCACCCAGGAATTCGTGAGGGTGCGTTAGGGTAGCGGTGATATTCAATGCGCCCGCCATGATGGAAGGATCTGGGTCCTGGAGAAGCGAATCCTGACCACTCCGTTAGGCATCATGGTCTCTACTGCGCGCAGTATCTACGCGCTGATGAAGCTGTTGCCGGTTCAGCGCAAAGTGGTCCTTATTACCCGCGAGCCCCGTCAGATCACGGTGGACTTCAGGTTGCTGAAGGAGTCGATCCGCCGCAAGCATCCGGGGCACCGGATTGTGGTGATCAAGCACCGGAAGCTTTCGGCGTCGTATATTCCTAAGGCTTTCCGGGAGATGTATCACCTGGCCACCTGTTCGGGTTGTCTGGTGGATGGGTACATCATCCCGGTGAGCATTCTCAATCATCGCAAGGGGCTGCGGATCGGCCAGATCTGGCACGCTCTGGGGGCGATCAAGAAGTTCGGGCATCTGGCCTCGGGCACCCGTGAAGGACCAGACCCTCGAGTGGCTGCGACCATGCGGATGCACCAGAATTACACGTTCGCAAGCGCCTCCGGGCAGGTTCCGGCCTCGGTCTATACGGCGGCGTTCGGGGTTCCCGCTGAGCGCGTGCTGCCGCTCGGCATGCCGAGGGTCGACTATCTGCTGGACCAGGAGACGCTGGCCGCGCGGCGGGAGCAGATTCTGACCAGGTATCCGCGGCTGCGGCAGACCGCGGAGTCGGGAGGGCGGATTGTGCTCTACATCCCCACTTTCCGGCGCGGCAAGCACATCCCCTACACGCAGGTGGCTGCAGCTTTCGCTGAGTACGACGCCGCCAATACCTTGGTGCTGCTGCCTCATCCGATCGACAAATCGCCTCTACCCAATGGTGGGCGCACCATCATTGGCACTGATGTGGGGGTGCTGGCTTGGCTGGCCGTTGCTGATGTGGTGATCACGGACTATTCAGCCGTTACTTATGAGGCGACTTTGCGGAACATTCCGCTGGTTTTCTGGCCCTATGACATTGCTGACTACACCGAGGCGCGTGGCCTGGCTGTGGATTATGAGGCTGAGGTTCCTGGGCCCATTGTGCACTCCGCAGCGGAGGCGGTGGAGACGGCGCTGAGCATTGGCCCGCCGGATTACCGTGAGTTCCGGTCCACGCATCTGAACTTTGTGACGGAGAAGGACGGTTCTCTTCCGCTGGAACCTCCGGCCTGTGCGGACAGGATTATTGATGCCCTGGAGCTGGAGGAGTAGGGCATTTGCCGGTGAGTATTCACTGCACATCTCACCTCTCATCGAGCAGGCGCGACTACGGCGGGTGGGTGTCGGTGATGATGTGGTCGGGGTCTGTGGTGGCCCCGGTTGGGGTTCGGCTTCCCTGGCGGGGACTTCGCCGGTGGGGACGTCTCTGGTACCGCCCGCTGAGGTTTCGGTGGGGGTGTCTGTTTGTCTTCTGGTGGTGGGTTGAGGTGGCCGTGGGATTTCATCCGGTGATGCC
>NZ_VAVZ01000026.1 GCF_005771525.1 Nesterenkonia salmonea
CTGCGACGACCAGGCCACAGGGGTCTCTCACCCCCATCCGCACACACAGCGCCTCATGGCGCACGCGGACCACGTGGAAGGCATCGAGGACGGCGGTAGCGTCTTCGAGTTGTTCATCGATGGCGTTCTTGTACCCAGCGAACGGGTCCAGTGGAGCGACTTCAATTCCGCCCCGGAACTCCTCGCTACGGTCTGCTAGCCACCCTGCGTAGGCTTTGCCGGTGCGGCCTGGCACCAGGTCTAGCAGCCTAGCCTGCACCGCGCCATGTTGGTTTCTGGTGAGGTCGACCATCCCGGTCAGCGCCTTCGGGCCCCGCCGTGCGGGGTTGACGTGATGCCAAATATGTTCGTCGACTCCGAGGGTCTTCACCCCTGTGAAACGCCGCTCATCAGCGGCAGCGGATTCCAATAGCGGCCGGATGGCTGCCCATGCGGTGTGCCAGTCGACCCCGAGTTGGCGGGCCAGGCCCTGGATTGAGAGGTTCTCTCGCCGCATCTGCCGAACGCCCCAAGCGATACAGCGTCGAGTCAGCANACGCCAGATCAGCCGGGCAGGTGTCGCATAGACAGGAGCGTCAATCAGCTCGACCTCTCGCCGGCCAGCACTGACCGCGATGACCCCGCAATCGGGGCAACCGGTGAGGGTCTTTGCTGATTCCACCCACACGATCAGCGCAACCTCCTTGGTTGGCCGGTCCACAGCGGTGACGTGGAGGCCCTCCAGATCAGCGAAGAGATCGCAGTCATGGCAGTAACTGATCTTGCCTGTTGGGCAAGCAGAGACGGGGCGCGTATTCTCGAACATCGGGGTCGGGGTCCTTCTGACGACGTGTTGCTTGGTCGCTACACATCATCGAGGCCCCGGCCCCTTCTTCATGCCCTACTCAAGATCCTCCGCGCGTCGCCAGCCCCACCCCAGATCCGAAGAGCCACGAAACCCGATGTCCTGAATTCTCGTTTTCTGTACTTCTATTTGATTGCGCCCGCGCAGCAAAAGCAGCTTCTCCAGCTGTCAGAAGGGTCAACTGTGGCGCATCTTAATGTTGCGGACATCAGAAACTTTGAAATGCCCACGCTTCCCCCTATCGAAGAGCAGCGGAGCATCGCGGCCACGCTGGGCGCCCTCGACGACAAGATCGACTCCAACCGCTGCGCAATCGGACTTATGGAACAACACGTGCTGTCGCGTTTCCAGCAACTGTTTGATGTTCAACAAGACCCTGCGGGGTTCCCGATCTCCGATCTCGTTCACCTTAATCGGCGTCACAAAGTAGCCAAAGGCTCCATAGCTACCTATGTCGGGATGTCTTCGCTTCCCACTTTTTTTCCGGTAGTTGACGACTGGGAGAGCAAAGCTGTTGGTAGCGGACAGAAGTTCGTCAATGGTGATGTGCTTATGGCTCGCATAACCCCCTGCTTGGAGAACGGCAAGACTGCGGTGGTCGACATGCTTGACGACGGAGAGGTCGGTTGGGGCTCTACCGAGTACGTGGTCCTCTCTCCCCGAGACGAGATCAGCACCCCATGGATTTACTGCTTACTGCGTAGTGAGGATGTCCGTGGCTGGGCCATTCGCCGCATGACTGGCTCATCCGGGCGACAAAGATTTTCACCAGACGGATTCAGCCAATATAGGGTTCCGAAACCTTGCCCAGAGGCTCTAGACGAGTTCAACGAGGAAGCGATTCCCATGTTTCTCCGGATGAGTCAGCTACGGGATGAATCGAAGAAGCTCGAGGCGCTGCGGGATTCGCTGCTTCCTGAGTTGCTGTCTGGTCGTATTCGCGTGCCTGAAGCTGCAGCGGTTCTCGTGTCTCGGTAACTTGATCGAGTTCGCAGTGGCTGCGAGCTAGCCGGCTGTCAAGGACGCGGAGGGCTGGCGAAATCTCGTCCGAGTCTCGGACCTCGTGCTTGACCTTCGGCGCCATGCGCGTCTAATCGGGGATTATGCCTCGGGGCTTTTCGACCTCCTGCGCTACGGGTCAGACTCATTCGAAACAAGTCCTGGGCGTTGAATTCCGTGATTGTAGTGGTCTTTGGCAGACTTGATATATGGCTGATGAACATGTGGCAGAGCTGGTGCAGGCACTCCAAGGCAGTGGGCCGAGTGCCGCGGATTGGATAGGCTCTGTCGCGTCAGCTCTCACGTTTCTTATTGCTGCCGCTGCACTTTTCATTGCGAAGAGGCAGTTGGGGGAAGCGTCAACAGCCCGCGAACAGTCCAAAGCGTTGGAACGCGAGAAGTCTCAGCCCTATGTGGTGGCTTACCTCGAAGAGAACGGTGTCGGTTCCCATATCCACGATTTGGTAGTGAAGAACTTTGGGCAGACAGCCGGTCGCAATATACAGGTCTCATTCGAACCCGCCTTGAACCGAACGAACGGCGCAGAAGGCGTTGAACCAGTTGTACTTCCCGAGGCGATTTCTTTTTTGGCGCCGAGTCAGGAATGGCGAACGGTGTTTGACGTCGCGACGACTCGAGCAGGGCGAGCCGACATGCCAATGATTTACAGGGGCTTCGTCACATACGAAGGTCTAGAGGGCGAACGTCGAAACAGCGACGTTGTAATTGATCTCCACCCTCACAAAGCGCGCATCTACACGGAAGTCTTGGGTGTCCACCACGTGGCTAAGGCACTTCGTGATATCCGCGATACTCACAAGAAGTGGAATGAAGACATTCACGGTGGGCTCAAGGTGTTTTCGCGGGATGGACACGCCAAAGATGGAGCGAAGGCAAGAAAACTCCGGGAATATCAAGAGGAGCGTGCGGCCGAATCGAAACCTCCACAGAGGGGGCACCAAGATTCAGCAGACACGACCAGTGAAGCCCAGGCCGATCCCACGGAGTAGTTGAACGGACGTTTCAGCCACATCTGATGTGCTTGCGTGTTTGACTTGCACTAGCTTCGCGAAGGAAGCAATAGCTCAGTGAGCCTATCGCGTGCAGAGGTGCACGCCGCGTCTGGTGAGGTGCAGCCGACCAGATTGCGCCCCACCGTTGCCGCACCGCCCGGATGCTCTAGTCCGTGTACCACCGGATAGGGTCAAGCGGACGAGACTCTCAATACGCGAGACCCCGCGCTTGACTGCGGAGAGCCGGCTCACGCGTCACGCACCACCGCTCTGATCAGTGCAGCCCGAGTAGACAATCCATACAGTTTCTGTAGTGACTGGTTCCATTCGTGAGTTGAACGGAACTCTTCATGAGAGTTCGGTTTTGAGCCACTACGTCTTCCAGGTCTCGGTCTTAGGCTGTTCCGTCGGGACGTCTATCTCCAGTGAACGCGCGATAGATTACATTGGAATTCCGTGAAGACGCTGCCGGACCGTATGCCTACGAAACGGGTGCAGCCTCGACTGCTCAGTTCTCATAGCCACGTAAAGACTCGGACTCTCTCTCGCTGCGATAGCAGCGAAGGAGAAGGTCCCCGAATGCTCTGGGAGGGTCTACTGCTTCTGCTATCACACAGGAGAATTCCCAAGCTTTACGGCGTATACTTGTGACTACATGTAGTTCATTAGGAGGAGTCATGGCTAGCGCTGTCCCTACATCACTCCGGTTGCCCGCCGATGTGGACGCACGCCTGGAGCGCCTGGCGGCCGAGACCAACCGGTCCAAGTCCTTCTACCTGCGCGAGTTGGTGACCTCTGGGCTGGACCGCCTTGAGTGGGAATACTCCATCGCAAAGCGCGCCGAGGACATTCGCGCTGGACGCCGTGAGACCATTCCGCTGGAGGACGTTGAGCGAGAGCTGGGAATCCAGGATGAGCCGGTGGATATGAGCATCCTGGATGAGGTCGAGTGAGCTGGAGAGTAGAACTCGACTCTGCCGCTCAACGACAGCTCAGAAAGCTCGACCCACAGGCAGCCCGCAGGCTCAGAGACGCACTGCGTGCGTTGGCCTCCCTCGAAGATCCCCGCACCCGCGGCAAGGCGCTCACTGGACCATTGAAGGGGCACTGGCGCTACCGAGTCGGAGACTACCGGATCATCTGCGATATTCAGGATGAGAAGCTCGTCATCATCGCACTGGACCTTGGCCACCGCCGGGAAATCTACGACGGCTAAGAAACATCCAGTGCAAGCAAAGACGATCACCGAACCCCAAGAATTGAGAACCGCCTCTGACCTGCTTGTAGAGTGGTCAGCAACCGCCTGAGGCCTTGAGGGAGGGTGCATGGGGCTCGCCTACAACGAGGAAGCAGTAGAAAACGCTGCACTCAATCAATTGCGCCAACTGGGCTACGAAATTCTTCACGGGCCGGACATCGCACCGGACTCCCTCCACCCGGAACGCGACGAATGGCTCCAGACAATCCTTACCGGCCGCCTCGAACACGCGATCGCGCGACTCAATCCAGAGGCCACCGACGAGCACCACAAAGAAGCCGCCAAACGGTTCCTGCGCGCCGAACACCAGGACCTCATCCTGGAAAACATGCGCAAACACGAGTTCCTCCTCCACGGCGTACCAGTCGCCTACAGCGACAGTGGCCAACAGCGCACCAAACGGCTAAGGCTCATCGACTTCCACGACACTCAAGCGAATGACTGGGTCGCAGTCAACCAATTCACCGTCATCGAACACCGCGACCGACGCCCAGACATCCTCACCTTCATCAACGGAATCCCCGTAGCCCTCTTCGAGCTGAAGAGCCCCTCCACTCAAGGTGCGAGCTTGAAATCTGCCTGGAACCAAATCCAGACCTACCGCGAAGACATCCCCTCACTGTTCACCACCAATGCAGTCACCGTCATCAGCGACTGGTCATCCTCCTCCATGAGCACCTTCACCGCCGGGTTCGAACACTACGCGCCGTGGAAGACCATCGACGGGACTGAGACAGCCTCGGGCACAGCCTCACTCGATGTCCTCATGAAGGGAGTTTTCACCCCACACAGGTTCCTGGATCTGCTGGCTAACTTCATCGTCTTCTCCGAAGAGACCACCTCAACTTCGAGTGGTCAGGCAAAGAACATCATCGTCAAACGGGTGGCCAAATATCACCAGTACTGGGCGGTGAACAAGGCAGTTGAATCCGTCGTCGTCGCTTCCTCTCCTCAAGGTGATAAACGCGGTGGGGTCGTCTGGCACACTCAAGGCTCAGGCAAGAGCTTCGAGATGGTCTTCTTCGCTGGCAAGATTCTGACTGACCCGCGCATGGCCAACCCGACCTTGGTCTTCCTCACAGACCGCCAAGACCTGGACAACCAGCTCTTCGAAGAAGTCTTTGCACCCGCATCAGTGCTCCCCGAACAACCCGTCCAAGCCGAGACGCGGGAAGACCTGAGGGAGAAACTGCGCCGCGCCAGCGGGGGCATTATCTTCACCACCCTGCAGAAATTCGGTGGAGAAGTGGACGGTGAGCGCCTCCTCACCGACCGGCGCAACGTGGTGGTCATCGCTGATGAGGCCCACCGCTCCCAATACGGTCTGCAAACCCGATTCAACGAACAAAGCGGAAAATTCACCGGCGGCCTAGCGAAATACATGCGGGATGCGCTGCCCCATGCCACATACCTAGGCTTCACCGGAACACCGATCGAGTCGACCGACAAGTCCACCAAAGCCGTATTCGGCGACTACATCGACGTCTACGACCTCTCTCAAGCAGTCGCCGATGAAGCCACCGTAAGGATTTACTACGAATCCCGGCTGGCCAAGATCAACCTCGACAAAGAGGACCTAGAAGCCCTCGACCAGCTCACTGAAGAGATCACCGGTGAAGCGGAAGAATCCGCAGCTCAGAAAGCTAAGAGCAAATGGGCGCGCCTAGAAGCCGTGGTGGGTTCTGATGCTCGCCTGGATCTGGTGGCCGCCGACATCGTCAAGCACTGGGAAGCACGGCGGGACGAGATGGCTGGCAAAGCAATGATCGTCACCATGAGCCGCCGCATCGCCGTGGAGCTCTACAAGAAGATCACTACACTCCGACCAGCCTGGCATTCCGAGGACACCTCGGCGGGGAAGATCAAAGTGGTCATGACCGGCTCGGCCGCCGACCCCACCCACTTCCAACCGCACCTCTACGACAAGAAACAGCGCAACCAGCTCAAGGCGCGGGCTAAAAACCCGGGAGATGAACTGGAACTGGTCATCGTCCGAGACATGTGGCTCACCGGCTTCGATTCGCCCTCCATGCACACCATGTACGTGGACAAAACTATGCAGGGCGCTGGTCTCATGCAGGCCATCGCCCGGGTCAACAGGCGCTACAAAGACAAAACCGGGGGGCTGATTGTCGACTACATCGGCATCTTCACCAAGCTCCAGGACGCCCTCGCCGAATACTCGCCCTCCGACCGGGAGACCACCGGGGTGCCCATCGAACAGATGGTCGCCATCATGCAGGAAAAGCACGATGTGGTCACGGCCATGCTGCACGGAGTGGACCACCAGGTGACACCACAGATGAGTGACGCGCAACGCCTTGATGTATATCAGCGCGTGATCAACCACGTCCTGGAGCGCGGCGCTGCCGACACATCTGCGGGCAAAAACCTTACCGAGCGTTTCCTGGATGAGGTCCTTGCCCTCATCAAAGCATTCGCTCTCTGCGGCGCCAGTGACGAGGCCGCGAGAATCCGCGACGATGTGGCGCTCTTTACCGCCGTGCGCGCCGCCATCATCAAGTTTCAGGCACCCGAGTCCGGTTCTGGCGGTTCAGGTGCGGAAGACCTCGACACTGCCATCAGCCAGATCGTCAACCAGGCAATTACTGCTGACCAAGTCATCGATGTCTATGGGTTCGAGGGCAGAGAGAAACCGGAGCTCTCCCTTCTGGATGAAGACTTCCTCAACCGGCTCGCAGCGCAGAAAGACAAGGAACACGTCCACCTGGCAATGCTCAGGAAACTACTCAACGATGAGGTCAAGACCGTACGCCGCACCAATGTGGTCAAGGGTCGGAAATTCTCCGAAATGCTCGACGCCGCGGTCAACAAATACACCAACCAAGCTCTCAGTGCCGCTGAAGTAATTGCCGAACTGGTGAAGGTCGCCAAAGAGATGAAGGGTGAAGAGCAGCGCGCTGAACAGCTGAACCTCTCCGTGGGTGAACTCGCCTTCTTTGACGCACTCGCGCAGAACGGCTCGGCCGTCACTGAAATGGGCGATGAAAAGCTGCGCGACATCACCGTAGACCTCGTCCAGTCAGTGCAGTCATCGGTGACCATCGACTGGCAGAATCGAGACTCCGTAAAAGCCGGCATGCGTTCCAGACTCAGGCGTTTGCTGGCCATCCACGGGTATCCTCCCGACCACCAAGAGCACGCCATTGACCTTGTTCTCGACCAGGCGCAGCTGACCGCCACATATTCAGGAGTGAAGCAATGACTAAGATCGCCATGCTCGGGCTTGGGTCCATGAATGGGGCCATCCTTGCCGGGCTTCTAGGCTCCGGTGTTCCAGCCGAGAACGTCATAGGCACCGCACGGTCTGCTGAGTCGGCTCAGAAGCGTTCGGAGCAGTACGGTGTGCCCATGGTGGCTGAGGAGCACGACGGCGCCGCTAACACCACCGCAGCGGCTCAGGCGGACGTGGTCTTCCTGGGAGTGAAGCCCCACCAAATCGTGGACCTCTGCCGTGAGATCAAAGATGCGCTGAAACCCGAGACCGTCGTCGTCTCCGTAGCAGCCGCGGTGACCATCGACATGATGGAGTCGGCCTTGGCAGAAGGCCAGCCCGTCATCCGCACGATGCCCAACACCCCCATGTCCGTCGGCGAAGGCGTAGTGGGTCTGGCAGCAGGCTCCCATGTGAGCCAGGAACAGACGCAGACCGTGGCTGAGCTGCTGGGCGCCTCAGGCTCTGTGCACGTCCTGACAGAGGATCAGATCGATGCGCTCACGGGCGTGGCCGGATCGGGCCCGGCCTACGCGTTCTACCTCGCCGAACATATGGCCGCTGCCGGGGTAGAGATGGGCCTGGACCCCCAGATCGCTGCAGATTTAGCCGCCCAGACACTCTACGGAGCCGGCAAGATGCTGGTGGAGAACCGCGGACAGAACGATGCCGCGCAGCTGCGCCGAAATGTCACGAGCCCCAATGGCACTACCCAGAAAGCGATCGAGACGTTCGACGCCGCAGATATGGACGCCACGATCCGCGCCGGTGCCAAGGCCAGCTCTTCACGCGCTGCAGAGATCACGCACCAGCTACGCGGCTAGGCAGCCTCAGCCAGCAGCCGGCGAAGCCTGACGGGGTCGATCTTCCAAAAGTCCCGTACCTTGCCGTTGATGCGCAGTACCGGAATTTCCTCGGCAAACTGGGCGCGCAGGGCGTCGTCGTGCTCAATATTGATCTCTTCAGGAGTAATGCCGAACTCTGCACAGACCTCTTCAGTGACCCTCAGCGCCTCGGCGCAGAGGTGGCAGCCCGGTGTGGTGAGCAGATCAACGGCTACCTCGGGGGACTCGGACATGGAGCTCCTCCTGGGGAAAGGGTGGACAGACACGCAAAAGCCCCGGCCGTAGCCGGGGCCGTGCGTGAAGTTGCTACTTCTTATTGCGCCGCTGGTGGCGGGTCTTCCGCAGACGTTTGCGGTGCTTTTTCTTCGCCATGCGCTTACGGCGCTTCTTAATCACTGAGCCCATAGGGTGAACAGTCCTTACGTTGGTGGGTGGAGCAGGTACCTGCCCCGTAGGCCAAAAAGGTCTTGGGGAAGTCTACCGACTCTACTGGTGAAGGGCTAACTAGAGCAGATGAGGTCCTTCAAGCCAAGCCGCTGAACGCGCCGTAGCTTCCCGGCGGCACCTGGCTAAATAGTGTCTGGGGATGTGGGAATCTCCCGCCAGAATGGGACGAGTTCCCCACATCCCGAGACGCTTCTGCGAAAGGGGTCAGTCGAACCAGGGGTCGAGTCCCTGCAGCGGGAAGATCTCCTTGCGTGTCTGGATGATGGCGCGATCTACTGCATCCTCGGGGTCATACCCGAGTTCCCACGTCCTCCACCAGAGTTGAGCGTCGTCATTCATGGTTGCCGGTGTCGAAACCCCGAAGGTGCCGCCGACATAGTCACGCCAGGCCACGGGGGTGGGTGTCTTGAGAGGGATTGGGTGACCGGCGGCCACCGCCGTCAGATGAGCCCAGGCCCGCGGCACCACTCGGTAGATGCTGTAACCACCACCGCCGGTGGCGATCCATCGGTTCTCGGCGAACTCCTCGGCCAGGTGGCTGATGTCGAGGGCGAGCTGACGCTGGCCATCCACACTCATGGTCAGGTCAGTCAGGGGGTCATCGGCATGAGCGTCACAGCCGTGCTGCGAGACGATCACCTCAGGCTCGAACGCTCTGACCAAAGCTGGGACGACCGAGTGGAAGGCACGGAGAAACCCCGAATCGCCGGTAGTGGCAGGTAGTGCAATATTGACCGAGGTGCCAACCGCCTCGCCCTGACCAGTCTCATTGGGGAAACCGGTTCCTGGGTAGATGGTCGTACCGCTCTGGTGCAGAGAGATCGTCATGACCCGAGGGTCGGCGTAGAAGATGTCCTGGGTGCCGTCACCATGATGGGCATCGACGTCGATATAGACCACGCGCCGGGTGCCGTTATCCAGGAGGTGTTGGATGGCTAGCGCGGCATCGTTGTAGATGCAGAAGCCGCTTGCCCGGTTGCGGGCCGCGTGGTGCATGCCGCCAGCGAAGTTCACCCCATGGACTGCGCGCCCGGCAACTATCTCCTGGGCAAGATGAAGGGTTCCGCCGGCGATACGGGCTGCGCTGGTGTGCATATCGGCGAAGACTGGGACGTCATCAGTGCCGAGTCCGTGCTCGGGAGAAGATTCTCCGGAATCGGAACAGGAGCTGACCGCGGAAATGTAGCTGCGGTCATGGACGGTGGCCAGGGCGTCGTCGTCAGCAATGGCCGGGGCGGTGAGGGTGAGGTTAGCGGCGTCGAAGATTCCCAACTCGCGGCTGAGCCGCTCCGTCAGATCAAGCCGTACCGGGTCCATCGGGTGGGAATCCGTGAACCGATGACTCATCAGCTCAGGGTCCCAGACCACAGTGGTTGGGAGTGATGCAGAAGTTGAGCTGGAAATCACCTTTAGAGCTTACGTCACGCTGCTGCCACTGCGTCAACGAATGCGAGAAGTATCGGTCAGCTGCTCTTCGACGGCAGGCCACACTTGTTTGAGCACATCTGCCCAGGTGATCACGCCGAGGAACTGTTGCTCCTGGCGGACCACGGCCAGCTGCTCACCGTTTTCGCGCATACTCTGGAAAGCCGCGTAGACCGACGTTCCAGCTGCAACGACCAAAGCAGGCCGGGCGAGCGATTCTGCCAGATGCTCCTCAGCCGCTTCGAGGGTGTCCCTGACGTGCACCACTTGGGGCGCCTGGGTTCTCTCCGGGGCGATCAATATCCGAAGGTGGCCGCTGCGTTCGGCGGCACGTTGAATGTCCCCCACCGTGGCAGTGGCAGGTACCTGAGTGGGAACAGTGGTGCGTGTGGCCAGCACATCATCCACAGTCAGCGACTCCAGACCGATGATGCGTGAGATCTGGGATCCGGAAGCCTCATCAAGAACACCGGCACGAGTAGAGTCCTCCACCAGGCGTTGAATGGTCTGAGAGTCGTAGCCGGCTGCGGCCGCCCTGTCGATGGGCTCGACACCAGTTGCGGCTACGAGCCTGTTGGCCATGCGGTTAATCCACGTCAGTAGTGGGCGGAAGAGACCGATGAAGGCGCGGGCAGGCAGAGCGATCAGTCGAGCGGACCGTTCAGGATGGGCGATAGCCCAGGACTTCGGGGTCATCTCACCCACAACAAGGTGGAGGAAGGTCACCAAAATCAGTGCCAGACCGAAGGCCACAGCGTCAGCAACCCATGAGGCAAGACCCCATGCCGTGAACAGGGGCGTCATCGCGTAGTGGACCGCAGGCTTGGTCACCGCCCCAAGAGCGAAAGTGCACGCCGTGATGCCTAACTGGGCGCCAGCGAGCATGATGGTCAGTTCATTGAGGCTGCGCAAAGCGGCTCGGGAGGACGCGCTGGACTCGGCTGTCTCTTCCAAGCGATGCCTGCGGGCTGCGAGGAGAGAAAACTCGATGACGACGAAGAACGCTGACAGGACGATGAGCGCCACCGTCACAGCAGCAACGACCACGGCGTTCACTTCGTCTCCTCACGTTCGGCGGTTTCTGCGTGGGCGATCGTGAGGGCGACTCGATGAGGAACGTGCCGGTCGACACTCAGAACGGTCACATGCAGTTCGCGGCGCACAATGAAGTCTTCGCCGTAGTCGGAGGGTGCAGGAGGCATCTCGAACTTCACGATCTCTCCGACGTCCAAGAGGTCACCTGCTTTGGTCATCAGCAGTCCGGAGAGGGTCTCATAATCGCCCTCTGGGAGCGGGCAGCCCATCTTTCGTGCGACTTCGTCCAAGTGCACATCCGCATCGGCTTCCCACTCGCCGTCGGTGACCTCAGTAATCGCGGCCGGCTCTTCGTCGTCGTGTTCGTCCGTAATCTCCCCGAAAATCTCTTCGGCAAGATCCTCCAGAGTCACGATGCCGGCGAATCCGCCGTATTCGTCGATGACACACGCCATGGCAGACGTTGTCTCCTCGAGTTTCTTGACGGCTTCTGGCAGCGGCATCACAGTCGGGACAATAACGGGTTCGCGCATGAGCTCAGTGACTGGGGCGCTGTCCTCGAGCGTTGAACCGAGAACATCCAGGAGATGGACGACGCCGACGGGTTCGTCATGCTGGTCGACGACTGGATAGCGGGTGTGTCCTGTGGCCATCAGGAGGCGGACTTCACCTACTTCTGAGCTCGGGTGGACGCTATCGGCTCGCGAACGCGGGATCATGGCGTGTTCGACGTCATGCTGCGGAAAGTCCAACACCCGGTCCAGCGCCAGATAAAGGTCCTCGGGGAGCTCTCCGGTGTCTCGCGAGTTGGAGACGATGTGTTCCAGATCCTCAGCAGTGGCATTGGAATCCACGTCATGGACTGGCTCAATGCGCATGAGCCGCAGCAGAGCGTTGGCTGCCACATCGAAGACACTGATCAGCCACCCGAACAGCATCAGGTAGATCCTGGTGGACCCAGCCATCGACTGTGCCAGCGGTCCTGGATTGGCGATGGCGTAGTTCTTTGGAAACAGCTCACCGAAAATCATCTGGACTACGGTGGAGAGTGCGAGAGCGACTGCAGTGCCGACGGTGATGCTCACGGCCGGTGGAACACCCACGCCACCGAAGATCACACTCAGCGACTGGCCTATGAGCGGCTCCGCAACTGTGCCAACCAGCAGCCCCGTGACGGTGATGCCTAACTGAGCTCCGGAGAGCATGAAGGAGGTGCGTTGGGTAATCTTCAGAGCTTTCTCAGCTCCGCGATCGCCACTGGCCGCTTTGCCACGCAACTTGTTTCGGTCGACGGACATATACGCGAACTCTTGAGCGACGAAGTATCCGTTGGCCGCAATGATGATGAGAGTGAGGATGACTCCCGCGGTGAGAGTCAGGATCGCCGTCAGCATAGGTTTTCTGCTGACCGGCGTTTATCGGTTTCCACTGAAGTGGAAGCACCTCCTGGAAGATGACTGGTAAGTGATTTAGATGATACAGCTTCTCGCTGCCGTGTCCTACGCGTGGTCGGCGAAGTATTCGAGCTGTGAGACGTCGCCGCTGACCACAATGGTGTCACCGGGGGAGACCTTCGTGTCCGGCTGGGCATAGACAAAGTCCTTGCCGGGGGATTTCACGCCCACGACGTTGACCTGGTGGCGCTTACGGGGCTGCGATTCGTTGATGGTCTTGCCCTGCAGCGCTTTTGGTGGCCTCATCTTCACGATGGCGAAGTCGTCGTCGAACTTAATGAAATCCATCATCTGGCCGCTGACTAGGTGCGCGGCCCGGACACCAGCGTCGTGTTCGGGATAGATCACGTGGTGGCAACCGATCCTAGTGAGGATTTTGCCGTGAGTGGGGTTGATGGCTTTGGCCCACACCTGGTTGACGCCGAGGTCTACCAAGTTCGCTGCGATCAGCACGCTGGACTCGATAGAGGTGCCGACGCCGACGACTGCAGAGTCAAAGTCTTCGGCTCCCAGCTGGCGCAGGGCCTCAATGTCGGTGGCATCGGCCTCAACGGTGTGCGTGAGTGCGTCCGCGTACTTCTGGACCAGGCTGCGGTGGCGGTCCACGGCCAAGACTTCCTTATCCTGATCGACCAGCTGTTGGGCTAGGGCAATGCCGAACCGGCCCATGCCGATCAGCAGCACCGGCTTGTTGGCCTGTTGATTCTTAGCCAATGATCGGCCTTCCTTCCGGATAACGGTAACGAACTCGCTTTTGGCGGACAGTGAGAGCCGCCGCGAAGGTAATGATGCCCACACGCCCGGTGAACATGAGAATCGAGAGGACATAGAGGCCCGAGGGTGGGAGCTCTTCTGTGAGACCAGAGGTCAGGCCTACGGTGCCGAATGCTGAGACCGACTCATAGAGTGGGCGTTCTACATCCTGACCACTCACCATCATCAACGCGAGAGTGGAAATCAGCACTGCCGTGGCGCCCATTGCGACAACTGAGACAGCCACGCGGACAGCCTGGGCGGGGATGGTCCGCCCGTGGGCGGTGGATTCTTCATGACCGCGCGCTTCGGCGAGGAACGCTAGGAAGATCACGGCCATGGTGGTCACCTTGATGCCGCCAGCAGTGGAAGCGGACCCTCCGCCGGCGAACATGAGGGCGTCGGAGATCAGCATCGTTTCCGAGGATTCCATGTTCGACTCCACTACGGAGAATCCGCCGGAGCGCATGTTGACTGAGGCGAAGAGGGAGCTCTGCAGCTTCTCTAGCCATCCCATATCGCCGATGGTGGCGGTGTTGTTCCACTCCAGGAAGGCGTAGACCACCGCTCCGATGAGCAGCAGGATGGTGGTGACCTCGAGGGTGAGTTTGGCGTGGAGGCTCCAGCGTTTGATGTGCCAACGGTAGCGCCACAGCACGTAGAGCACAGGGAAGCCCAGGCTGCCCAGAAATACTCCCACCATGATGGTCCACACCACGACAGGATCGTTGCCCACTCCGCCGAGCCCATCAGGATGGATCACAAAGCCGGCATTGTTGAAGGAGCTGACGGAGTAGAAGAGCCCGTACCAGGCTCCGCGAACGACCTCGCCCTCCAGAGCGATGAGCCGGGGGATCAGCACTATGGCCAAGGCCGTCTGTACCACGACTGAGCAGATGATGACTGTCTTGAGGAGCTGACCGACCTCTCCTAGCCGGCCGGTAGACATTCCTTCCTGAGCAATCAGACGTGTGCGGAGCCCCAGATGGCGAGTCACTGAGACTGCCAACAGAGCTGCCATGGTGATGATGCCCAAGCCGCCGACTTGGATGCCGACCAGAATGACGATCTGTCCGCCCAGAGTCCAGTGGTCGGCGGTATTGACTGGCGTCAGGCCTGTCACGGTGACTGCCGACGTGGCCACAAAGAGCGCCTCGTGAACGGCGGCTGAACTCCTGCCCGGTGTGGCCCACGGCATCATCAGCAAAGAGGTGAAGAGGCCAATGACAACGGCAAAGATGAGCAGGGCTGTGCGCGGAGGGGAGGACTTGGAGAGCCTGCCCAGCATCCCCATGGTCCTCTTCCAGAGTGAGCGCTCGTAGCGCAGTTCAGCGTCCCCTTGTGGCACGGAGCCATAGTACGCCCCTAGACGAGTTGAGGCCCGGCTGTTTCCAGCCGAGCCTCAACCTTAGGTAGTCAGCGCTCGTTTGGGCGCTGCTACGAATGCTTAGTCTTCTTCGATAATCAGCGGGTATACGCCGTTTTCGTCGTGGACCTCGCGGCCGGTGACCGGTGGATTGAACACGCACACCATGCGCATCTCTTCTTCCACCTGCACACGGTGCTTCTCATGGCCATCCAGTAGGTAGAGGAACCCGTCGGTGATCTTGTGCTCTTTGCCGCTCTCGAGGTCCGTCAGGGTGCCTTTGCCGCCTACACAGTAGACAGCCTCCACATGGTTGGCGTACCAGAACTCATTGTCGGTGCCGGCTCGCAGAGTGGTCTCGTGCAACGAGAAACCCACCTTCTCTTTGCCGAGCACCATGCGGCGAGAACGCCAATTCGGGGTATCAATATCGCGATCGGTGCCGTTGAGGTCATCGATGTGCAGTGTGTACATGAAGTCTCCGTTCAGTGAGGGAAGCTGGGGTGTGGCGGTCTCAGTGAGGGGGGCGCAGGCGGCTCGGCTCACCGCGCTGTCCGGTGGCAGCCAATACAGCGTCCTCTAGGATCTCCAAGCCTTTGTGGAGGTCCTCTGAGCTGATGTTCAATGCCGGCATGAGCTTGACGACCTCATCCTTAGGGCCTGAGGTTTCGACCAGCATGTTGCGCTTATAAGCTTCAGCGGCAACTTTGCCTGCCGTGTCAGGCTCAGGGAAACAAATGCCGGAGAGGAAACCGCGTCCGCGGATTCCTGCACCTTTGACATGCTCGGCAATTTTGGCCATACCCGTATGGAGCTCTTCGATCTTGCCAGCGAGTTCCTTCTGGAAGGTGTCATCGGCCCAGAAGAGTTCCAGCGCCCGTGCTGCTGTGACGAAAGCTAGGTTGTTCCCACGGAAGGTGCCGTTGTGCTCACCCGGCTCCCACACATCAAGCTCGGGCTTGAACAGTGTCAGTGCCATCGCGAGGCCGTAGCCGGAAATGGACTTCGACACGCAGACGATGTCTGGGTAAATACCCGCTTCTTCGAAGCTGAAGAAGCTGCCGGTGCGACCGCAGCCTGCTTGGACGTCGTCGACAATGAGCAGAATATTGTGCCTACGCAGCAAGCTCGAGAGACCTCGGAGCCATTCGGTGCGAGCGGTGTTAAGGCCGCCTTCGCCCTGAACGGTTTCTACGATGACGGCGGCGGGTTTATCCACACCAGAGCCGGAGTCTTCCAGGACCTTTTCCAGCCAAAGGAAGTCTGGGATGTCGCCGTCGAAGTAGTCGTCGTAGGGGATCTTGGAGGAGTTGGTCAAGGGAATGCCAGCGCCCTTGCGCTTCATGGAGTTACCTGTGACCGACAGTGCGCCGAGCGTCATGCCGTGGAAGGCGTTGGTGAAGGACAGGATGTGCTGCCGGCCGGTGACTTTGCGGGCCAGTTTCAGTGCAGCTTCAACAGTGTTGGTACCTGTCGGTCCGGGAAACATGACTTTGTAGTCCAGGTTCCTGGGCTCCAGGATGATGCGCTCGAAAGTCTCCAGGAACCGCCGCTTGGCAGGAGTGTTCATATCCATGGAGTGGGTCACCCCAGAACCGGCCACGTAGTCAACAACCAAGTCCCGCAGTTCTGGGAGGTTGTGCCCGTAGTTCAGCGCGCCAGCTCCGGAGAAGAAGTCCAGGTAGCGGGATCCATCCTCAGTGAACTGGTAGCAGCCTTCGGCTTTCTCAAAGACGGCCGGCCAGTTCTTGCTGTAGCTGCGCACCTGGGATTCGCGGGTCTCGAAAATGTCAGTAGCCATAGTGGTATCTCAGTCCTCAGTTACTTGTCGTGAACGATGTGATGTCAGCGATTCAGAGGTTCTACGATGTGAAGATCCTCTGCGGCGTGGGTCTCGCCAGATTCTTCTGCAGCGGGGAACAGATCCTCAGTAAACAAGGATCGTCTCTCAAGCTCTGTGCCGTGCTCTCGCGCCAGAGCGGTGAAAAGTGCGATCGACGCCTCATTGTCAGCGGTGATCGTCGTCTCCAAGCGCGAAGCTCCAGTGCGCTGAACGAGCTCGAAAAGCATCTTCTTCGCCAGCCCGCGGCCGCGGAACGCCGAGTCCACAGCCACTTGCCAGATAAAGAGCGTGTTGGGGTCCGATGGCTTGGTGTAGCCCGAAATGAATCCAGCTGGTTCAGCCTCCACCTCTGCGATCACACTGGATGAGGCGAAGTCGCGAGCCCACAGCAGGTAGGCGTATGGGGTGTTGGTGTCCAAGACACCGGTCCCCTTGGCGAGTCGCCAGAGGTCCGCACCGTCAGCCACTGTGGGTGCTCGGAGAATTATCAGTTCGTTTGGTTGGGCAGAACTATTATCGGCATTCATCTCTCTCCACATTAGCAAGTTCCTCGCCGCCGCGAGGCGCAAGCTCCGTAGGACAGGTTGCTACTTACCGCTAGCAGCAACTGCATGTGCCTGCCTTAGCGGGAGCCTGAGAACGTCTTAAGATTCGCTGTGAGTCTGCTCTGACCTGGTGACATGCAGTGATGTGAGCTGTAGCGTCAACCTCGTAACGTCCCCAAGCGAAAGGAGATTCTCAATGGGTCTCGGAGACAAGTTTGAAGCAGCCAAAGACAAAGTCAGCGGTTCCACTAAGGAGGCCGCAGGTAAGGCAACTGACAACTCGGAGCTGGAGGGTGAGGGCAAGGCCCAAAAACTCAAGGGCAAAGGCAAAGACGCTGTCGAGTCAGTGAAAGACACTGCCAAGGACGCCAAGGGTCAAGCCAAAGGTGCCACTGGCGGCGCCGACGACACGAAGTAGTAACGAAAAACCTCACGACCAGCGGCACCGGAAAAGCTTCTCAACCGAGGGGCCGACCCGGTGCCGCTGTCATTGTGTAGACCAAAGAATTCTCCGGGGTCCAGAATTCTTTGCATGCATTCTCCGAATTCTTGTGATAAGTTAAATCTTGACACTGTACAGACCGAGCCTTTGAAAGGAGGGGCACCATGAAAATGCTAGAGAAAATGAATCCGGGCCAGATGCTTCGGTTCTCACTCAGCACCGCGACAGCGGTCCGCATGCCCCTCGGTGGCGGTCCAGTGTCTTACATCAGCTGAGTCGAGCGCCCGCGCTAGACGCCACTGATCTCTCATTTCTTTTTCGTGCAACTCCTATGCGGCACAGCTGCGTTCACCGCACCTTGCCTGCCCTCACATTCCGTGACATCAATTCACTGAGTTGCGCGTCTCATTTATGCACTTTCTGAGGCATTTTGACTGCAGTTCACTATGCCCTTTTATTATTGAGGAAACACTGTGTCTACTTCTTTTCCTACTTACCGCTACAGCGTCATTCAACGCGCAGCACTCGCGGTTTCAGAGGCGTTGGCATCCTGGGCCGAAGCTGCAGCGCGTAAGAGGCAGTTCCGCATCCAGTCTTCTGAGCCGGACTTCTGTGGTCAGATCCGCCGACAGGAGGCAGAACGTCGACGGGATGAGGCTCTGAACCAGCGCTTCCTGATGCCTCGCCAGTTCTAGCGCATCATTGTTGCTGCGATCGCTAACAACTGCTCCTCGGTGCCCCGCTTACCGATGATCTGAACCGACCAACTTAACCCGTCACCGCTGTTGTGCACGGGAACGTTGATTGCAGGCAGTCCCAACACATTCACAACAGAGCTGTACGGAGTGAACCGACACTGCTCCACATAGTTATCTTCCGGCGCGAACGCTGAAAACCAGCCAAGTGGAGGGGGTGCGGAAGCCAGCATCGGTGTCATCAGGACATCCCATGGGCCGAAAATGTCCTCGGCATCATCAGCGAACTCTTGGAGAACCGCGATCGACTGCCGGGTGGCGGCCTGCGGCCGAGAGCGGGCGAGTTCTATGAAGTACTGTGTCAGCGGTTCCAGCAGTTCTGCCTGCTGATCACTGAAGGTGAGGTCTCCCAGTCGGGCGGTCCACAGTGCCTGAAAATTCTGGTGATAGTTCTGGCCCCAAAAGCGCTCAGGGCCGGTGCAGCTCTCTGTGCCTTGAATGTGGTGTCCAAGCCCTCCGAGAATGGTGATTCCGTTCTCGAGGGCTTGGACTGCGTCTTCCGCCAGGGATATGTCGAGGTCGGGGGAGAAGGGCGATTCCGTTGTCACTCCCACTCGCAGGGACGTGACTCCGTTATCCAATGCCTGTTGGACAGCGCTTTGGGCCTTCGTGCCCTGTTTGGCCATGACGTCGAACAGGAGTGCCGCATCCTCAGCGATTGTTGCGATGGGACCCGAGGTGACGAGGTTCTGGACTGAGGGTGAGGGATCGTCGTCGGGGATTCTGCCACGACCCGGTTTGAGCCCCACCAGTCCACAGGCTGCGGCGGGAATGCGGACTGATCCGCCCCCGTCGCTTCCCGGAGCAAGTGGCAGGATCCCTGCCGCGACCGCCACAGCTCCGCCGCCGGTTGAGCCTCCCGCTGTGCGGCTGATGCTGAGGGGGTTCCGTGCGGGGTCTGCCAGTTGGTTCTCGGAATAGCAGGGCAGGCCGAACTCCGGAACCTGGGTCTTGCCGATACTGATCGCCCCGGCTTGGTGGACCGTTCTTGCCAGGGGGGCATCCGAGGAGGGAAGTGTTGCCGGAGACGTTGCTGTGCCCAGGGTCAGCGGGAGCCCAGCGACCGACACGAGGTCTTTGAATGCCGTCGGTAGTCCAAGCAAGGGAGCCGACCTGGCGAGTTCATCCAAAGACATACTCTGCTTCAGCAGGGCCAGTGTCCTGTCCTGCTGCTCCGCCCTGGCCAACGCAAACTCAGGGTCGAGGTGAATGAACGCGCCAAGGCCACTCATGGTGGCGGCAGCAGTCAGGGCGGTGGTCGTCAGTTCGACGCAGGAGACTTCCCCGGTCAGCACCGCCCTGCGCCACTGGGCCGCAGTCGCAGCCCGGAAGTCAGCCATGGACAGGTCCGTGGTGTGTTCTGCACTGGGACTGGCGGATTCGGAGATGCGCGCAGGTGTAGTGATACGTCTGCGTGGCATATCAGCGGGTTGCCGCGCCTGCTCGACCTGTTCCATGACCTCACCCTATGGAATTTCCCGGATCGGCGCAGGCATTCGGCGAGTTCTCGGACTAATGTGGTGACATGTCCGACTTCGAAACGGTTCCTGCCGCTGAGGTGCCAGACGGTGCCACCGTGCTGGATGTTCGTGAAACATATGAGTTCCAGCCTGGTCATGCTCCGGGTGCTGTGCACATTCCCGTAGACCAAATCCCCGCCCAGTTTGAAGATGAGTTGGATCCTGACGAGGACTACTATGTGATCTGCCGAACTGGAGGCCGCAGTGCCCAGATCACCGGGTGGCTCACCGCCAAGGGGTACTCTGTGTTCCTCGTCGGCGGGGGCTACGATGCGTGGATCACCGCCGGTCATGAATTGGAGTCTTCTACCGGCGAGGAGCCTCGAATCCTGTGAAGTACGCCTACCTGGGTCCTGCGGGGACCTTCACTGAGGCAGCCTTGCTGCAGATGCCTGGTGCAGACACTGCTGAGCGGGTTCCTGCTGCAAGTGTGCTCTCTGCGCTGGCCATGGTTGAAGACGACGACGCCGATGTGGCTGTCGTGCCCATTGAGAACTCCGTAGAGGGCGGGGTCACGGCCACACTGGATGCTGTCTCGGTCGGTCACAACCTGCACATCACTGCTGAGACGCTTGTGCCGATTACGTTCGTGCTGGCCTCTGCTGCTCCGATGCCTTTGGATCGGGTGCGCTCGATCGCTACGCATTCCCATGGTTGGGCGCAGGTGCGCAAATGGGCGGAAGCCTCAGTGCCGCGAGTGGAGTTCGTGCCGGCATCCTCCACGGCGGCTGCGGCTCATGGGCTGACTCGCGATCCAGCGATAGCTGACGCTGCTGTGTGCGCCCCTTTGGTGGCTGAGCAGTTGGGTCTTCACGTCATCGCACGTGAAATCGAAGATGTTCCCGGTGCTGTCACACGGTTCGTCATGGCGGCTAAACCGGGCCCCGTGCCGGCCATGACTGGGGCGGACAAGACCACCGTGATGATTCCCTTGCCCGAAGATCACCCCGGGGGGTTGATGGAGATCTTGGAGCACTTTGCCACCAACGGAGTGAACATCTGCAGGATTGAGTCGCGGCCCACAGGTTTCGGTATGGGTGATTATTTCTTCTCCATGGACTTGGAAGGCCACATAGCGGAGGCGCGGATCGCCGACGCTCTGGCTGGTATCCACCGCATCTCGCCGAAGATAAGGTTCCTTGGCTCCTACCCACGCGCGGACGGAAAGCCACAGTATGTGGGGCCTGAAGTCTCCGAGACGGCTTTCAGCGCAGCCCAGCGGTGGATCGAGTCACTTCGCCGATAATCAGACGCCGCCCAGGAGCTTGGAGGCCAGCTGGCGGGCGTGCAGGAGCCGGTTCGGGTTGGCTTCCAAACCGGCTCTGCTCACGGCGCCTTCGAGAAGAAACGACAAGTGTTCAGCCCATACCTCACCATCGGACGTCACCTCTTGGAGGTGCTCACGCATGAGGGCCTCCACCCGTTCCTTATGCTTCCGAACAATGCGGCGCCCAGGTGCATCGCCGGGCAACTCGGCGGCGGCGTTGAGCAGACCGCAGCCGCGGAAGCCATGCTCGTAGGCGGTCTCGGCGTGGTCTAGGTAAGCGTCGAAGACTGCGAGGACTCTCTGCACCGGAGTCTCGGCATGGCGGACTCGGTCTTCGTAGAGTCGCATCCATTCCTGTTCTCGCTGCTCAAGATACGACTGGACCAACTCATCCTTGGAGGCAAAGTTGTTGTACAGGCTCATCTTGGCGACCCCGGCCTCTGCTGTGATGGTGTCTATGCCTGTTGCACTGATGCCCCGGGTGTAAAACAGTCGCTCAGCGGCTTCCAGAAGTCGATCCCTAGCTGCCACTTTCACTCCTGCCCGTCGAATTTTCGCTCCACCGCGGAAGCGAACTCCGCCATGGAGGTGTACTCGGCATCGTAGGTCCACTCCTCTTCAGGCTGTGGGGTGGCACCCCATCCTGGACGGTCGTGACGTCGGTTGATCCATACAGAATCGAGGCCGAATTTCTTAGCGGGCACGTGGTCGTGGAAGAGGCTCTGCGCTACGTGCAGCAGCTCATGCCGTTCGAGGCCCTGCTTGTGCAGCCAGGTAGTAAGCGCCTCAAAATGAGGCCCTGACGGCTTATAGGCGCCCACATCCTCGGCGGTGATAACGGTCGCGTACTCACCTTGGAGGTGCTTGTTGCTACCTGCGAATCCTGCATGGTGGACATTGGAAAGGATCACGAGGTCGTAGTGCTGGCCGAGCCGCCGCAGTGCGTCGGCTGAGTCGGGAAACGCTGGCCAGTCCGGAACTGAATTGCCCATTCTTTCGGCCCAGTCCGCCGTCACCGGTCTGCCCAGATGGTCGCCTGCGCGCCGAAGTGCGGCGGCCAACAGTTCGGGGTAGAGCGTGGAGGGGTGCTCGCGCATCACAGCTGCTTCTGCATCTGCGTAGGCAAGGAGCAGGTCTTCGTCGTCACATTCTAAGTCGTGTTCGTCTGCCCATGGGCGCAATACGTTGAGTAGCCCGGTCTCCCAGTCGATGAGGGTGCCATAGCAATCAAAGCTCAAAACTTTGTAGTCGGTGAGGTTTTTCACCAGTGTGCATCTCCTGCAAGTCGTCAGCAGTTTGCAATGTAGACAGGTCTACCTAAAAATAGCATCCGTAAGGCTGAGGAAACTAGGCCCCAAGGACCGCAGCCTAGTGTTCGGGGTTTTCCAGGATCTCCGTGGAGGCGCCGTGCACGATCAAGGACTCGGGCTCCACGCGAGCTGAGACACTGATGACATCCCCAACTGCATCACCATCGATTTGGAAGCGCATCGGTTCCGCCATAGTGAGCCGTCCGGAGCGGGCTTGCCGAACCTTCATGACGGGAATATCCGCCGAGTAGCGGAAGGCGGTCTTGGCGATCACCCGAGCCCAGTCCAGAGCGTGGCGGGGTGTGAACAGGGCGACGTCCATATGTCCGTCGTCGAATTTGGCCTCGGGAATAAGCCTGATTCCGGCCTGAAGCGTTCCGCAGTTCGCCAACAGCACTGACCGCAATCGATACGTCTCTGGTTCGCCATCGTCGAGTTTCACTTCAACGGTCTTACGCGCGCCCATGACATGCCGCAGGCCCGCCTCACCATAGGCTAACCAGCCGGCCCGGGCCTTGAGGATCTCCCGGGTATCTTCCATCACCTCAGCGTCCAGCCCGCCCCCGGCGATGACCAAGCTAATCTCCTGCTCGGATCGTCCGCCTGGGCGGCGCAACTCCAGCTGCAGAGTATCTACTCGGTGCGGGGTGCCGTGAATGGCCTCAGCCGTACACGCGGTGAGGTCGTGGTAGGGCAGCCCGATGTTCCGGGCAAACAGATTGCCTGTTCCCAGGGGGATGATGCCCAGGGCCACATCTGTGCCTGTCAGTTTGGAGGCCACTGCTCGCAGGGTCCCGTCACCACCGGCGGCGATCACCACATCACAGCCCATCTCGATGGCCCGCTCGGTCATGACCACTCCAGGGTCTTCGGCGGTCGAGGCTTGGATGAACGGATCAGGCATTCCTGCGGCGGCACATGCCTCGTGAACAAGCTTGGTGGCGTGGCCTGCATCGTCTTTGCTGACGTTGACCACGACCCCGATCAGTCGGTCCTCAGGCTTTTTGGGGTGTGCAGCAACGGCGGCGGTGACTTCAACGTGCTGTTCAAGTTCGGTGACCCGCAACTTCAGGCGCCGCAAGTGCTTGGCGAGCCGGGCGATCACGATTGCCAATATCACCACCACGGCCAAAGCCGCAGCGATCACCCATCCATAGTCCACAGTCATGAGGTAGAGCCTATCGGCCCGCAGTCATGGCCTGGTGAACCCAGGCTGAAGGCTGCGCCGCTCAGCGCGTACTAGGCTTAGCTCTGTGATTGATATCAAGGACCTCATCGCCGAACCCGATAAGTACCGCGCAAGCCAGCGAGCTCGGGGGGCTGACGAGTCTGTGGTGGACGCTCTCATTGATGCCTCCCACGCCCGATCAAGTGCCCTCACCCAGTTTGAGACGCTGCGTGCTGAGCAGAAAGCCCAGGGCAAGAAAGTCGCCAAGGCTCAGGGTCAGGACAAAGAAGATCTGCTTGCGCAGGTCAAGCAGCTGGCCTCCGATGTCAAGACTGCGGAGGCCGCAGCCGACGACGCCGCCGCTCGCCTCCGCACCATTCAATCCTCATTTCCCAACCTCATTCACGAGGGAGTCCCCGCAGGAGGCGAGGATGACTTTGTCACCCTGCGCACCGAGGGAACCCCCAGGGATTTCGCCGCAGAAGGTTTCGAGCCCCGCGATCACCTCGCTCTCGCTGAGCAGTTGGGCGCGGTGGATATGGAGCGCGGGGCGAAGGTCTCAGGGGCTCGGTTCTACTTTCTCAAGGGGATAGGCGCCAGACTGGAGCTGGCCATCATGCAGATGGGCCTGGACCAGGCTGTTGATGCTGACTTCACCCCGATGATCACACCTACTTTGGTCAGACCAGAGACCATGGAGGGTACTGGGTACCTTGAGGCGCACGACGACGTCTACCACCTTGAGCGCGACGACCTCTACTTGGTGGGCACCTCCGAGGTGGCGCTCGCCGGCTACCACGCCGAAGAGATCCTGGACCTCTCGGCAGGCCCCCTCCGTTATGCCGGCTGGTCGACCTGCTATCGGCGCGAGGCTGGTTCGCACGGCAAAGACACCCGGGGGATCATTCGGGTCCACCAGTTCAACAAACTGGAGATGTTCGTCTACTGCTCAGCCGAGGACTCCAAAGCAGAGCATGAACGTCTGCTGGCCTGGGAAGAGCAGATGCTCGGCAAGCTGGAGCTGCCCTACCGCGTCATCGACACCGCTGCGGGGGACTTGGGTCTTTCTGCGGCCAGGAAGTTCGACTGCGAGGCGTGGGTTCCGTCCCAGTCCACCTACCGGGAACTGACCTCCACCTCAGACACCACAACGTTCCAGGCCCGACGCCTCAATATTCGCGAGCGAACCGTGAGGACCGACGGCGCCAAAGGCGCGACTCAACCTGTGGCCACGCTCAACGGGACGCTAGCCACCACACGGTGGATCGTTGCCATTCTGGAGAACCATCAGCAGGCCGATGGATCGGTGAGGGTTCCTGAGGCTCTGCGTCGCTACCTGGGCGGACTGGAAGTCATCGAACCTCAGTAGGGTCCATCCAGTGCGCAGTCAGGTTTTGCTCACCTTCGCTCGATACTAAAGAACGTGAGAGTTCAGAAGAGTGGTAGGCAAGGCCAGCCTCATCTTGCTAGCGCCGCTTCTTCTGAGTAACTAAGATTTAGCTATGGCGCCGACAGAGAGCCGGCGCATTGTTTGCGCATCGAAGGAGTGTCGAGATGAATAAGACTGCTGAATACACGGTTCCCGGACTTGGCAAGGAAAACGGCGAGGAAATCGCTGGCCTGTTGCAGGACCGGCTGCACGCCCTCAATGACCTGCAACTTGTGCTCAAGCACGTGCACTGGAACGTTGTGGGCCCGAACTTCATTGGTGTCCACGAGATGTTGGACCCCCAGACTGCGCAGGTGCGTGAGTACGCCGACGAGATCGCCGAGCGCATCGCCACCCTCGGGACTGCTCCTTCCGGGTTGTCCGGCGAGCTTGTCACCGAGCGGCGCTGGAAGGACTACCCGCTGTTCAAAGCCAACGTGGAGACTCACCTGACAGAGCTGGACAAGGTGTACACCGGAGTGATCGAAGACCACCGGCAGGTGCTGGGCAAGGTCGGAGACACCGATCCCATCACTGAAGATCTGCTGATTGGCCAGGTCAAGGAGCTGGAGCTTTTCCAGTGGTTCATTCGCAGCCACGTGGAGAAGGTCTCCGCATAGTCTGAGTTCTGCTCAGAACGCATACAAAGGGCGACGACGCAACCACCTACTCGGTTGCGTCGTCGCCCTTTTTGTTGGGCAAGTTCCCTGAGCGGCTTAGCGGCGAACCTTGTCGATCCGCAGCATTTTCGCAATGGTTTCGTCCAGCACAGAGTCGTCGAAGACCTTCTTCCAGTCTTCTTTGACGATCAGATTGCGACCATGGTCCATTGCGATGTGGCAGGCCTCAGAGAACGGGTTGTCTCCCCGAAGCGCGTTGGCCAGAGCGACCTGAACATGTCCGTAGAACAGCGCTTCCGCAGCGGGACGGGGAACGCCTACGGTATTGACCGTCTCTTCCAGGGCCTCTTTCAGCAGTCCACCGATCATGCAGGTGATTGTCTCCACCAAAGTGGGTTCCAGAACCGCGAGGTGCTTGAGGGTCACCCAATGCACATCGATCACCGGTGAGTACATCGTTCGAATGACGGTTTCAGCTGCGGAGCTGACCGCGGTGTCCTCGGACTCTGCGGCAGCAACCACATGCTGGGGAGCGGCGATCCCACCGAAGGTGTCGGCGTATTCCTCTTTTGTTGTCCGTTCAAGGAACACCGAGGGATGCGCTGGGTGCGCGCAGACATATTCGATGTCCTCACGGTGAGCCAGCAGTCCCGCATAGGCAGCAGCCGGATCCAGGGTCATCATGATCGATCCCGCGCTCATCTGCGGAACAATCTGCTCGCTCACCAAACCCAGCGCGGTGTCTGGTACCGCGAGAATGACGACATCCGCGTCCGCCACAGCCGCTTCTGCCGGTGACGTCTCTAGGCCAGCGTCAGCCAGGCGTTGCCGACCGCCATCGGAGTTCTCCACATAGCGCACATCAGCGGAGGTGGTCTTGAGGTTGTTGGTGATGCGTTGGCCCATCTTGCCGCCGGCGCCGATCAGGGCGATGCTGAGGGTGTCAATGTTCATTGATTCTTACTCCTGAGGTAGTCGATAGCTTGCTGGGTCCACATCCGCTCGTCCCGAAGTGTTTCTTCAGGGCTGCCGCGGCGGGGAAGCCAATGTTCGATGATCTGATGCAGCCCACGGCCAGCGGCATCTGCGGCCTGTGACATGGCGGAATAGTCGAGGAGTCCCTCGCCGAGGGGAGCTCCAGAGAAGTAGAACCCCACCCAGCCCGGCTGACGGCTGAAGGTGAAGTCCTTGATGTGGAGGTTGTTCACCCATGCAGCGGTGCGTTCCACGACATCATGGGGAAGTTCTAGGTTGGCGACGCAGTTTCCAGGGTCTAGAACAATTCCCAGAGCTGGACTGTTCACGGTTTCGACCAGACCAACCAGTTCTGCGCTGGAGAGCTGCTCGTAGGTTTCGAGGCCGAGAGTCAGACCGCGCGCGGAGAAGTCGTCCACCGTTCCGCCGAGGAGGTCGGTCGCCTCATGGACGGGGGTGTCCGCTGGCTGCACCATGGAACGAATGAAAGTGGCTCCCAGGGCCTCTGCGATGTGCCCGTAGCGTTGCAAATGATCGCTCCGGATGCCGCGTGTTCCAAGCTCCAGGATCACATCATGTGATGCGGCGGTACTGCGCACCTGCTTCAGCTCAGCGGAACTGAGAGTCTCCACCGGGGCATAGTCACAGATCTGAAAGACCTCCGCGCCCAATTCAGCTGCGTCGATAATCATTTCCTGCAGTGTCATAGGCTTGGGATTCACCTCCGACCATCGCCACAGGTAGGCATATGTACTGAGTCCGATCACGGCACTCATTGACGCTCTCCAATCAACCGGTTGACCTCATCGCTTATCATCGCTCTATGCCCCGATACCCTCAGGACCCGGCCGAAGAACTGCAGGGACGCCTCAACGCCCTGCCCGCTTCCACACCAACTGCTGCCGTGGCTTCGGAACTGCTGCGGTACTTCACCAGTGGGGGTCTCGAGCCGGGATCCCGACTTCCGGCTGAACGCAAGCTTGCGGAGATGCTCGCCACAGGAAGGTCGGCGGTCCGGGAAGCCCTTGCTGCTCTTGAAGTCCTGGGCATTGTGGAAGTGCGTCCCGGATCTGGCACCTATCTGCGCTCCAGTGCCTCGGAATTGCTTCCCCGGACTCTGAGTTGGGGGTTGATGCTGGGAGCACAAGATGCTCGGGATCTGATGCATGTGAGGGAAGCACTGGAAGTCTTGGCGGCACGCCTGGCCGCACAGAACCGCGACGACACCGCCGTCGCTCGGCTCAGAGACCACCTCCTGACCATGTCTCGGCACGCCGACTTGGGCGATCATCACGCCTTCGTAGAAGCTGATGCGCACTTTCACCAAGAGCTTGCGGCGATCGCTGACAACGCCGCACTGGGTTCGGTGCTGCAGAGCGTGCGAGCCCTGCTGCGCGTCTGGGTTGATCGAAGCGTGGACAACGCAGCGGATGCTCGCCGCGCCATCGACGAGCACACCGCTCTCGTGGAGGCGGTGAGGGATGGTGACGTGGCAGTTGCTGAAACTGCGATGACCGCGCATATGAAAACCGCGGGGGAGCGGATCTTGTAAGCCTGGAGTAAGAGCTTCATTGAGGGCCATCACTGCGTCCAGCCATCCCGGCGTCACGCACAGACGTGCGGATGTGGTAGATGCTGCTCGTCGCCGCGATGAAGAGGTCGTATTCGTCCGAGCCGCCGAAGCAGAGATTTCCCACGAGTTCAGGTACCGGGAGGAGCCCTAGAGCGGTGCCGTTCGGCGCATAGATGTAGACGCCATCTGGTCCGGAGCTCCATATGTTGCCCTGCTCGTCAACCCGGAATCCGTCGGGGATGCCGTCGGGGATCTCGAAGACAGTCCTGCCGTTGATGCATTCAACTCCTGTGGCAGTGGGGTTGAGATCATAGGCCCTCACGTGGTGGTTGCCTACCCCGGGTGGGCGGCGGACCGCGGAGGTGTCCGAGACGTAGAGCACGGACTCATCAGGAGAGAAGGCCAACCCATTAGGCTCCTCAATATCGGTGATGACGGGTGTCGCTTCCCGAGTGTTGGGGTCCCACCTGAAGACGTAGCAGGCTCCATACTCCATCCGCCCGGGGTGACCTTCCCCCTCTACCGTGATCCCGTAGTGCGGATCAGTGAACCAGACTGCGTGATCACTGGCGACGACGACGTCGTTCGGAGAATTGAAACGCCCACCGGACCATGACTCCACCAGGGCACGGACTGATCCGGCGTCGTCGATCTCTACTCGGCGGTTGCCGTGCGAACACTGAACCACGTACCCGGATGGGTGAAGAGTGCGCCCGTTGGTGAACTGGACCTCGGTGCGGTACGTCGAGGTCTTTCCTGTGAAGGGGGAGTATTGCAGGATGCGGTTGCCGTGGATGTCGCTCCAGCGCAGAGTTTCATCAGAGGGGATCCAGCAGGGCCCTTCTGACCATGTGGCGCCGGTGGCGACGCGGGTCAGCGTCGCATCGGGAGCGAGAAGCGAATCGAGAACTGTCATGGTGGTCTCCTTTGGCCGGGTTCTTGCAACTGCAGTGGGGTTAGGCCGCCGTGTACCCGCCGTCGACCTGGAGGTTTGAGCCGGTGATGAATGATGCCTCGTCCGACAGCAGGAAGCAGTTGGCTCCAGCGACCTCCTCAGCGGATCCGATCCTGTTGACCGGATGGGTCTTCGCCAAGGCGATCTCCGCCGCCTGAGGATCCTCCTGGCTGGAGAGGAAAGAGTCCAGGACCGCTGAGCGCACCGACCCTGGGCCCACGGAATTGCAGCGGATTCCAGTTGCGGCGTACTCCACGGCGACCTGGCGGGTCAGCTGCACAATGGCGCCTTTGGATGCGGCATAGGCGGATTGCCCCATCTGCCCGGTCAGTGCAGAGATGGAGCCGGTGTTCACGATGGCACCTTTGATCTTGTGCTCAAGGAAGTGTTTCACCGCGTACTTGCAGCCGAGGAACACTCCGCGTGCGTTGACGTTCATGCAGCGGTCCCACTCCTCCAATGAGGTGTCGACGAGGGATCGGGTGACGATCACCCCAGCATTGTTGACGATGCCGTGAATCCTGCCGAAGGATTGGACTGCGGCATCTACCATCCGCTGCACCTCTGCCTCCTGGGAGACATCGGTGGTGAGAGCCACTGCCGTGCCGCCGGAGCCATTAATTTCAGCGGTCACCATCTCAGCGTGCCGCGAGTCCAGGTCCACTACGGCGACTGAGGCACCCTTGGCCGCAGCCATGCGTGCGGTTGCGGCACCGATACCTGAGCCAGCCCCGGTGATAATGATGTTCTTGCCATCCAAGGGTCGGTGAGAGGTGCTTGGATCGGTCAAGAGGCCCTCCTGGACTGCTTAATGTCTATGGTGTTCACGCTGTGAAGTCTGTCACGATTCTGAACAACCAGTCAACCGGTCAACCAATTTTCGCATGAGAGCGTTATCTGAACACATGTTCATGACATTTGTTCTTCAGGCCTGTAGCATCGATGTAAAACCAACTCTCGACAAGGAGAAGTCCCATGACATTCCCACTGCGCCTAGTCGTCGGCTCCGACGATGCTGGGTACGACTACAAGGAAATCCTCAAGGCGGATCTGGAAGCAGATGATCGAGTCTCTTCTGTTCACGACGTCGGCGTCGGCGACGATGAGGGGACGGCCTATCCCAATATTGCTGTGGCCGCCGCGGAACTGGTCGCCTCAGGAGAAGCTGACCGCGCACTGCTGATCTGCGGCACAGGGCTGGGTGTGGCGATCTCAGCAAATAAAGTGGCGGGGATCCGCGCTGTCACCGCCCATGACTCCTACTCGGTGGAGCGCGCCATTCTGTCCAATAATGCCCAGGTGCTCTGCGTAGGACAGCGAGTGATCGGACAGGAGCTCGCTCGCAAGCTGGCCAAAGAGTGGCTCGGGCATGAGTTTGATCCTGCCAGTGCCTCAGCTGCGAAGGTTCAAGCCATTACGTCCTACGAGCAGACCGGTAGCTGCGACTAGGACTCGCTCCGAGTGAAATTTAGAGCGCGCGGGTGATCGCCCTGGCGGTCTCTTCATCGGTGACAAGGATATTGAACCAACCAGAACGCGCTGCAGTCAGGATGCTGATGGCTTTTTCCGTACCTACGGCCACAGCGATCCGTGTGGGCACTGCATGGAGGGATGAACCTGGGATGCGAACCATACGTTCGTTGCCAGGAAAGCTGATCTCATTGCCTGCATCGTCAAAGAATGCCAGGCACACGTCTCCGGCAGCTTTGACGACATTCGGATGAGTCCGGGGCACGGACCGAGCAATGGATTTGCGGGTCCGTGGCGGGGCGCCCACTCCGACCAGGGCCACCTGCGCGGTGTTCCAGTCCTCGACAATCTGGCGGTATCCAGGGTCATCCTGCAGTGCATCTAGTAGCGCCTCAGAGGGCATCGACGGGGCAAAGAGGTAGTGCGGATAACCTCCAGAAGACGCGGTGAAAGCTCGCACTACTTCATTGGTCTGGTGCCACGGATCAGGTTCGGCCTGGCCGCCAACCGTCGGGGCGATCACGACGCCGGAGTAGTCTCCCAGGCGATGCTGAGCCAGGGCATAGGTGGTTTCACCGGAGGCGATCAGCATGGCGTCCCCGGCACGGAGATTCACACTGTCAAGGGCCTGGCGCGTGGGGGGAACCAGCCCGGGACCCAGTCGGCGGGACTGATCTCCCGGTGCCAGGTACACCGCATCTAAGCCGAGTTTCTCTGTCAGTTCATCTCGCAGATGCCCCATATCCGAAGGTGCCGGCCGGCGCACCCGAATCTCGACAATGCCAAGTGCTCGTGCATCCGCGAGCATCCGGCTGATCGATGGGCGGGAGACCTTGAGCTGCTGGGCGATTTCCGCTTGAGTGGCACCCTGCTCGTAGTACAGCTGGGCCGCTTGATAGAGCCGTTCGAGCTCGGTATCACGCGGATCGAGTCCTTTGTGCGCGCTCTCAGTGGGCTGATCCGTCACAACTGGGCCTCCATCAACTGTCATCATTCAGTGGGCAACTTTACTGGTTGCACCCTCCCGGAACACACCTGTGCAGGTCTGCAACAGTTCTTCGGGACGGTGGCGAGTATCACATAGTCTGCCTTATGGTGGACTAGAACATTCGTCAATGCACATATGTGCCGGCCGTTTTCTTCTCAGAAAGCAACTGGCACCCGGCACCAGAGGACCTCCAGATGACCTTTCTGACTAACACAGCTGCTGATTTCCCCGCCGAGGCGCTGCGCGGTTTCGTCGCGGCGAACCCCGAGTATGTGACTGCTGTCCACGGCGGCGTCGTGCGTTCCACAGACACGCCCCAAGGTCAGCCTGCTCTGGTCATCGGAGGCGGTTCGGGCCACTATCCTGCATTCGCGGGATGGGTTGGTCCAGGGATGGGGCATGGGGCGCCATGCGGAAACATCTTCTCCTCACCCTCAGCCTCCCAGGTGTACTCCGTGGCACGTAGCGCCGAAAATGGTGGAGGCGTGATCATGGGGTTCGGGAGATATGCCGGCGACGTCCTGCATTTTGGGGCGGCCGCCGAAAAGCTGCGTGCGGAGGGCGTCGACGTCCGCATCGTGGAGGTCACTGACGACATTGCCTCAGACTCACCGGAGAACCACCGCAACCGCCGGGGTATTGCGGGTGACCTTCCCGTGTTCAAGATTGCGGGCGCCGCCATTGAGGCAGGTGCTGACATTGACGAAGCCGAGCGCATCGCGTGGAAAGCCAATGACGCCACCCGGTCTTATGGTGTGGCATTCGACGGCTGCACCCTCCCCGGGGCGGAGCAGCCCCTTTTTCATGTGGAGAGCGGACAGATGGCGGTCGGGCTCGGTATTCACGGTGAGCCGGGTGTGAAGGACCTTCCCTTGGGGTCCGCCTCCGAAGTTGCCGATCTCCTCTTTGACGGCATCATCGCTGAGGCGCCGCAGGGCCACTCCGGACGCGTCGCTGTGCTGCTCAACGGGCTGGGCACTGTGAAGTACGAGGAACTGTTCGTGGTCTACGCGCGCTTGGTGAAGCGGCTTGAACAGCACGGCCTGACACCTGTTCAGCCGGAGGTCGGGGAGTTCGTGACCAGTTTGGACATGGCCGGGCTGTCGTTGACGCTCGTCTTCCTCGACGAGGAACTTGAAAAGCACTGGACGGCGCCTGCCGATACCCCCGCCTTCAGGCGTGGAGCGCCCAGGGACCTGCTGGCGCTGGCTGATCGTCCAGCGCGAACTGAGTTCTTCACCCCCGGAGAGGAGCCTGTTCCGCCGGCTTCTGAGGAGTCCCGTCAGTTTGCTCAGGAGCTTCAGCGAGTCCTGGAACTCTTTGAGGCCACCTGCCGGACCCAGGAAGCCGAACTCGGACGATTGGATGCAGTGGCAGGGGACGGCGACCACGGCCAGGGTATGGTCCTCGGTTCCACGGGCGCAGTCCAGGCTGGAAAGAAGGCACTCGCCCGGGACGCCGGCGCCCGCGCACTTCTGGTGCACGCAGGTACTGCATGGGCTGAGTCTGCCGGCGGTACATCCGGGGCCCTGTGGGGAGCCGCTCTGACAGCAGCTGGCCGGGCCTTGTCGGATGACCACGCCGCCGATTCGCACTCCGCCGTGCGTGCCATGCTCAATGCGGTGGACGCCCTACAGCGTCTGGGTGGAGCACAGCCTGGAGACAAAACCATGATCGACGCCGCGGTTCCCTTCGCCCAGACCCTGGAGCAAGAGTTCCACAACAGCGGTGATCTCTTCGCTGCTCTCAAAGCCGCTGCCCAAAGTGCTCAGACGGCGGCACAGGCTACCGCCGAGCTCACCGCCAAGCTTGGCAGGTCCCGGGTCCTGGGGGAGAAGTCCGTGGGCACGCCGGACCCGGGTGCGACGTCGTTTGCCATCCTGATGGATGAATTGGCGCATCACATCGGTCAGATCCAGCAGGCGAAGTAGTCATGACAGCACGCTGGATCGGTACCAGTTGGAAGATGAACCTGACCCTCTCTGAGGCAGAAACGTACGCCCAGAGTCTGAGTCACTCGCTGCGCAGCCGTCCCGAACTCACCGCTGGTGTGCAGCCGTTCATCATTCCTCCGGTCACCGCCCTATCCGCAGTCCGAGGGGTTCTCGGTGACTCATCGCAGCGCCCCGGAGGCATCAAGCTGGGGGTGCAGAACGCGCACTGGGAAGACAGCGGGGCCTGGACTGGGGAGATTTCCGTACCCCAGGCGGTGGACGCGGGGGCCGAGATTGTGGAGATTGGGCATTCGGAGCGGCGTGAGTTCTTCAATGAAACCATCCGGACAACCAGGCTGAAGGTCAGGGCGGCGCTCAAGCACGGTGCCTGGCCGCTCCTCTGCGTGGGGGAGCCCCAGGAGGTGCGTGCACGCGGGCATGCGTCCGAGTACATCCTCGGTCAGGCTAATGGTGCGCTCGAGGGCCTGAGTCCAGAACAGCTGAGCACGGTGCTGATCGCCTACGAGCCCATATGGGCTATTGGAGCCTCCGGCCGGCCAGCGACGTCCGCCGAGCTCATTGAACCTTTTCAAGCGCTGCGCGAGCAGTTCGGCGGCCACGTGGCGTCCTTGCTCTACGGCGGATCCGTGAATCCACACAACGCCCAGGATCTGCTGGCGATGAAGGATATCGACGGACTGTTTATCGGCCGCGCGGCGTGGACCGCAGAGGGCTTCACAGAGATTCTTGAGCTCGCTGCTTCCGCCTGAACCCAGGGTTCTCAGCCAGAAGCAGACCGAGTGAACAGATGTGCTTGACAATTGTGCAGCACACTGGTTCACTGTGATTGACAGCACGTGATGAGCATCACTGACTGTTAGCTGGATGAGGATCTGTCCCTGAGGCCGGAGTGTCCGGCCACCTGCACCTGAGGAGCGACCACATGACCACCACCTCAACTGAGGCAGAAGCAGCAACAAGTGCCCAGGTGCCAAGCACCATGCGCGCTGTTGTGGTCCACGGCCCGGAGGACTATCGGCTTGAACAGCGTCCCGTTCCCACGCCAGGACCCGGTGAACTCCTGCTGCGCACCGATGCCGTCGGTGTGTGCGCCTCAGACCTGAAGTGCTATCACGGGGCCGAGAAGTTCTGGGGCGGAGAGCATAAGCCAGCATGGGCTGAAAGAAACCGCATTCCTGGACATGAGTTCGTTGGCACCGTCGTCGCTGCTGGAGACGGAGCACTCGGCACCCGGGGAGTGGCTCTCGGCGACCGGCTGGCCTGCGAGCAGATTGTCCCCTGCAATGACTGCCTCTATTGTGACCGTGGCGGGTACTGGATGTGCGAACCCCATGACATGTTCGGGTTCAAGGGCTTTGACGGCGGGATGGCTGAGTATGTTCTCGTCCCTGAGCGGGCCCTGACGCACCTTGTTGCCGGCGGGCTTCCTGGCCAGTTCGCTGCATTCTCCGAGCCGCTGTCCTGCGCGCTGCATGCGGTGGAACGCGCCAACATCAAGTTTGAAGACACCGTCGTGGTCGCCGGAGCAGGACCCATCGGGCTCTCAGCCATCGCAGGTGCACGTCAGAAAAACCCGCTGCGCGTCATCGCACTGGACATGGTGGAGGAAAAGCTCGAGCTCGCTAAAGCCTGCGGAGCGGACCTCACCATCAATATTTCCCAGCACGATGCCGTAGCGAAGGTCAAGGAACTCACCGGCGGCTATGGTGCCGATGTCTACATCGAGGCTACCGGTCACCCATCAGCTGTGCAGCAGGGCCTCAACCTGCTGCGGAAGTTCGGACGCTTCATCGAATACTCCGTGTTCAAAGACAAAGCTTCTGTGGACTGGTCGATCATCTCTGATGACAAGGAACTCGACGTCCTCGGAGCCCACTTGGGGCCCCACTGCTGGCCGGCGGCCATCAAGCTCATCGAAGACGGCAAGCTGCCTATGGAGCAGATCTGCACTCACCAATTCCCCTTGGAGCGGTTCCAGGAGGCACTTGACCTGGTCGGTGATTCCTCTGGCGGTTCGGTGAAAGTGTCCATTCTGCCCAATGGTCCAGTGCCGGCAGGATCGGCGAACAATCTTGCAGGAGGCGATGCTGCGTGAGCGCCCGCATCCAACGAAAAAAACTCATCCCGCGGCTCATCGGCGTCGGGGCGCTGCTGGTGCTCGTCGTTGCCATGCTGCTCAACACCAAATTCCTCACACCTGAAGAGGTCGAGGCGCTCACACCTGACCAGTTCAACCCTGAGGAGACTGCCCAAGAGCTCTACGCCCAGGTCCAATCCGAGATGACTGAGAGCCCGGCGCCGCTCGGCGATGTCACCTCTGCGCTGGATGAAGACCCGGAGGCCGCGGCTGAGGAGTTTGACGCCGCTTCCGTCAGCGAGGGCACTGTTGCCTTTGCGGTCACAGCCGAAGGCACTGTGGCGGAGGCGACTGCCGACAACCTCATCCTCTCCGTTGAAGGAGTCCCCGAGGGCCGACAGATCGTCGTTCCGCTGAGCACCGCTCTGGACGGCAACCTTATTCGCGATATTTCAGGCTTCCGCTTCGGCGACGCCCCGGGCCAGACGGACTACCAGCGCGTGGGTACGGAGATCAGCACGCTGCTGCGCTCCGATGCCCAGGAAGCAGCCGGCCAAGATCCTGAGTCACTGGTCGGCGAGGACATCACTGTCGATGGTGTCATGCGCTACGTGGCGACCGACGCAGAAGGCGCCGACGAACGGCCTGTCATCATCCAGCCGCTGAACCTGGAAGTGGGCTCCTGATGGTCACCGCGGATACGAGCACCACGAGTGAGACCCGTGACACTGAGCAGGCCGGAGAGGTCGTTCTGCGCGGGGTCAACATCTCCAAGACCTATGGCGTCACACGGGCTCTCAGAGGGGTCAATTTCGACGTCCGTCGGGGGGAGGTGACTGTTCTCTTCGGTGAGAACGGAGCAGGCAAGTCCACTCTGATGAAGATTCTCTCCGGAGTGGAGCAACCCACCGCAGGACACCTGGAACTTGATGGGGAGGTGATCGAACTTGCCTCCACCACTGACGCGGTGGAGCGTGGCATTTCCATCATCCACCAGGAGCTCAACCTCAATCCCAACCTCAAAGTTCGGGACAACATCTTCTTAGGGCGGGAGCTGTTGTCCGTCCGCGGCATCAATTATGCCGAGCAGTCGCGAATTACCCGTGAGGTCATGGAGCGGCTCGAGGAGCCCATCTCGCCGGATACCTACGTGCAGGATCTGCGCGTCGGGCAGCAGCAGATCGTTGAGATTGCCCGAGCTCTTTCCACCGATGCGCGGATCCTCATCATGGATGAGCCGACCTCAGCACTGAGCACGACTGAAGTGCACGTTCTCTTCAAGATCATTCGCGAGCTGAAACGGCAGAATGTGGCGATCGTGTACATCTCCCATCACCTGGAGGAGGCTATCGAGATCGCAGACCGGGCGGTGGTCTTCCGGGACGGCGAGCTGGTAGCCAAGGAGGACGCCGCGAACATCGACCTCCCCTGGGTGGTGCGCACCATGGTTGGGCGCGAAGCCGACTATGACTTCCGGGACGAGCCGCGTGAGTACGGCGATGTGGTGCTCTCGATTCAGGATGTCTCGGTCTACGATTCGGTCAGCGAGAAGTTCCCGGTCAACCATGTCTCCCTCGATGTACGCGAAGGTGAGATTGTCTGCCTCTACGGGCTGATGGGCGCTGGGCGCACCGAATTGATGGAGACGCTGGCCGGCCGGGACAAGGTCGCCGGCGGACGGATCATGCTGGACGGCAAGGATATGGCCGGACGGAGCATATCTGACCGGATCCAGCGCGGTATGGGCCTGGTGCCGGAGGACCGTCAGCGCGACGGGCTCATCAAGCTGCAGTCTGTGGGAAAGAACCTTTCATTGGCAGGACTCAGCTGGTGGGTCCGCAACGGTCTGCTACAACGTGGTGCTGAGAATGAGCGGGTGAAACAACAGATCGCCGATATTGGCGTCAAAACGGCGGGGCCTCAGGCGCCGATCACCTCGCTCTCCGGTGGCAACGCGCAGAAGGTCGTCATCGGAAAGATGCTCCTTACCGATCCCCGAGTGCTCCTGTTGGACGAGCCCACTCGCGGCGTGGATGTCGGAGCCAAAGGAGAGATCTTCTCCCTGATCTTCAAACAGGCACGCAAAGGCCTCGCAGTCCTCTTTGTGACCTCCGACGTGGGTGAGGCGCTGACTGCCTCACACCGGATCGTGGTGATGAGCCGAGGTCACTTGGTCACCGAATTCGACCCTCGCGAAGCGACACGTGAGGACGTCATGGCCGCCGCGGAGGACAGCACCCCCGAACTACTGAGCGCCGAAGCACCCGGTGCGCACGCAACGAATGGAGCAGACGGATGACCACCACGGCAGAGACGGACGTCGCGGCGAGCCCTAAGCGGTTCAACATCAACTTCGGGGCTCTCATCATGGAGGGTCGCGCCCTGGTGGCCCTGATCGTCATCATCGCGATCTTCGCCCTGATGAACGACAACTACCTGTCGTCAGGAAACCTTGCGACCATCGCGAAAGATGTCGCCTTCAACGCGATCATCGCTCTGGGCATGCTGCTGGTGATCCTGAAGGGTGGAATCGACCTCTCGGTAGGTTCCACGGTGGGTCTCACAGGTGCAGTGGCCGGCAATTTGTTCCAAGGCGTATCGCTGCCGCTGACTGACGCCGTGATGTACCCCTCCCTATGGGTCATCGTGGTCATCGCCGTAGCAGTGGGCATGCTGGTCGGCTGGATCAACGGCCTGCTGATCTCCCGGCTGAATCTCGCACCGTTCATCGTCACTCTCGGCATGCTCTACGTTGGCCGAGGTCTTACTCAGGTGCTACTGGGCGGCACCAACATCACCAATGAGCTGCGAGGTCAGGAAGGCCTCAACAACGAAGGTCTGTTTGCGATCTTCGCCAGCTATCCATTGGGAGTTCCTATCTCTGCCTGGGTCATGATCGCCCTGGCTGTGATTTTCTCCATCCTGCTGACTCGCACGCCGTTCGGACGCTGGCTCTACGCCACAGGAAGCAACGAGCGTGCCGCTGAGCTCTCCGGTGTGCCAGTCAAGCGGGTCAAGACCCGGGTGTACATCTTCACCGGAATGTGCGCCGGAATGGTCGGGATCCTGCAGATCGCCAACATCAGATCATCGACGGCAGACCTCGGCAGCCTCTACGAACTCAACGCTATTGCTGCTGTGGTCATCGGTGGCGCAGCGCTCTCCGGCGGTCGAGGCACAGTTCGCGGAACCATCATCGGTGCCTTCGTGATCGGCTTCCTCACCAACGGTTTGGTGATTGTGGGGGTGTCTCCGTTCTGGCAGACAGTGATCACCGGCGCGGTCATCATCCTCGCTGTAGCGATGGACCAGATTCAACAGATTGTGCAGAGGCGCAGGGCTGACGCCAGGGCCGTTGCGCAGGCCAGGCGAGAATCCGAGAAGCACGACGACGCGGATGTGGCTGAGGAGCCCTCCGACACTCAGAAAGTTCACTAGGCGTGCTGGGAAATCCAGTACGCCGAATTCCAGAGAGGAATCGCACCATGAAGAGAAGTATCAAATCCACTATCGCGGCCACTGCGGCCGCCGGTTTGGTCCTGACCGCTTGCGGAGGGGACGACACTGGCAATGGCGCCGGTGATGGGGAAGAAGGTTCGGGTGGCGAGATTGCCATCATCACCGTCGATCCGTCGAATCCATATTGGGCTGCTGAGGTGTCCATCGCTGAAGACCTCGCCGAGGAGATGGGTTACACCACGACGACCAGTGCCCACGGCAACGACCCGGACGAGCAGACGAGTCTGATGGAAACCGCCATCAATAATCAGGTGGACGGCATTCTCTTGGATCCAGCTGGAGCTGACGAGTCTGTCGCCATTGTCGAGCAGGCAGTCGATGCTGGCATTCCTGTGGCGCTCGTCAACGCCGAGATCTCTGAAACAGGTCTCGCGGAGGTTCAGGTTGTCTCCAACAACGCTCAGGGGGCCACCCTGGGCGCTGAGGCTTGGGCCGAGGCTATGGAATACGAGGGCACCTACGTGGAGCTCTTCGGAAACCCCAGCGATAACAACGCACAGGTTCGTTCGGACGGCTACGCCAGTGTCCTGGACCAGTACCCCGATTTGGAGAAGGTTGGTGAAGAAATCGCCAACTGGGACCGCCAGCAGGGCCAAACCGCCATGGAACAGCTGCTGTCTCGCTACCCCGACATTGACGGAGTCATTGCCGGCAACGATGAGATGGCACTGGGCGCCATCAACGCCCTGGAAGAGGCCGGCCGGATTGATGAAGTCTCCGTTCTGGGCTTTGACGGGAACAACGATGCTGCCGATGCGGTCCGCGAAGGCACCATGGTCGCCACAGTGCTGCAGCCGATCGCAGATGGCACCGAACGAGCTATGGAAGTCCTGGATGAAGTGATCCAGACCGGTGAGAACCCCGTCGATGAGGAAAAGGTGGCCCTAGACTGCTACCTCATCACTGAGGAGAACGTGGACCAACTGGATGACTTCATCCTCAGCGACTGACCGAGGTTAGCAGCTCACGCCCCCGGCTTCGGAGGTGGTGGCGGGCCCGAGAGAGACAGCGTTTCAAAGCTGCCTCTCTCGGGCCTTCTCCGTGTCATCACCGAACTTCAGGGAATTGTTGCGGGATCATTCAGAATTGACACTGTGAAGTGAGTTACACCACGATAGGAAGCGCCGCACATTTGAAAGGAACAGATGTTCACCGCAGAAAACTGGCCCATTGCGGGCAATATGCTGGCCTTCGGCTCCGAGACACCCGAGGGAATCCCGGTGTGGGAGGCACCCGTAGAGTACTGGGCTGACTGTCTCAGGCAGATGCGAGAACTCGGCTTCGACCATATTGACCCCACTGACGCCTGGCTGCCGCTGCAGCGACTCACCGATGACCGACTGCGCGAGTTCAAAGAAGTGCTCCACGGTGAGGGACTAGGTATCTCCTCGATCTCCATGACACGCAACTCAGTCGTTGACGCTCACAACGCGGATCGCAATCTCGCAGATGCGCACCGGCTGATGGACATTGCGGTGGAGTTCGGCGCCACGATCGTCAACACCGGCTTCATGCAGGCGCTCACGCCTGCCCAAAGCAAGGCCACATGGTTCTGGTTGGAAAAGGGACACCACGATGACCCCTCGCTGCGCCCGCTGGCGATTGAACGCATCCGTGAGCTGGGAGACCACGCTCAGGCCAATGGCATCCAGCTCAGCTTGGAAATGTATGAAGACACCTTCATCGGTACGGCAGACGCAGCGGTGGATTTCATTACAGATGTAGACCATGCCGCTGTTGGACTCAATCCTGATCTGGGCAACTTTGTCCGACTTCACCGGCCGCTGAGCACTCTGGGTGGAGACAACCCGGACGAGCTGTATGAGAAGGTCCTGCCGCACAGCAATTTTTGGCATATCAAGAACTACACCCGCGATGAGGATCCGGCCACCGGCAGCTATTCATCCGTACCGGTGCCTCTGAAGTACGGGGTCGTGAACTACCGCAGGGTTATCCGCCGCGCCCTGGAGCTGGGCTACACCGGCCCGTTCTGCTGCGAGCACTACGGATCCGACTCCATCGGTGTGTGTGCCGAGAACAAGGATTACATCCGGCAGGTGCTTCATTCCGCAGAGAAGAGCCCTCTGCTGGGCGCAGTCTTCCCCCGGAGCTGAAGCCGTTCAGATCCTCCCCACGTCCGAAGTCCACGTTACGAAAGAGGCTGTCATGACCGCATCCAGAACTATCACTACCGTCACCGTTGTCGGGGCGGGCTATATGGGCGGCGGCATCGCCCAGTCCCTGGCCCTGGCAGGCTTCTCCGTGGAGATCGTCGACGTCGACGTGGAGGCATCCATCAAGGGCTTGCAGCGCCTACTTGAGGAGGCTCAGCAGTTCGAGGACCAGGGTCTCTACGCTACGGGTTCCACCGCTACGATCAAGGCCAATATGACAGCCGGCAGGACACTGGAAGAAGCAGTGGCGGAGGTCGACTTCATCGAAGAGGCTGTCATCGAGGACCCCCAGGTCAAGCGCGAGGTCCTCGGACGCATCTCAGAGCACGCCCGGGAAGACGCCATCATCGGGACGAACACCTCCACCATCCCAGTCAGCGTCCTAGCGCCGGCGGTAAGGTTCCCCGAGAGGTTTCTCACCGTCCACTTCTCCAACCCCGCGCCGTTCATCCCCGGGGTGGAGCTGGTCTCCGGAAAGGCAACGACTCCCGACGTGGTCACCGCTGTCAAGGAACTCCTGGCACGTGCTGACCGAGAGGGTGCGGAGGTGGCCGATACACCCGGTATGGTGCTCAACCGGCTGCAGTACGCCCTGCTCAAGGAAGCCGCCAACGTGGTCGAGGAAGGAATAGCTACGCCCGAGGATGTGGACACCATTGTGCGCACCACCTTCGGTTTCCGCCTCGGGTTCTTCGGGCCCTTCGCTATCGCCGACCAGGCCGGTTTGGACGTCTACGCCAAAGGGTTCCACACGCTCAGAGAGGCATACGGTGAGCGGCTGGCTGCGCCCCAGGTGCTGCTCGACAATGTGGAAGCCGACCGGCACGGAGTGAAGAACTCCAAAGGATGGACGGGTGACTTCGACGACGATACGAAGGCGGCGCTGATTGCCTACCGCAACAAGGCTTACGCCAAGATGGGCGAGCTGATCCGCGAACTCGGGCCCGCACCTCAGGGTCGGAAGTAACCCCAGAGGCCATGACAGTCACATCGCTTCACGCTCCCGTCCCTGTGCTTTCCGTCGACGTCGCCCGGTCCTTTGAACCGTCCACTGGGCCCCTAATGGCCATCGCCGCCGCCGCGATCGCCGTTCTGCTGATCCTCATCATCAGGTTCAAGATCCACGCGTTCTTCGCGCTCGTCATCATCTCGATACTGACTGCTCTGGCAGCTGGCATCGCTGCCGAGGAAGTCGTCGGCGTCGTCGTCACCGGTTTTGGAAACACAGTGGGCAACGTGGCTCTGCTGGTCGGCTTCGGCGCGGTGCTAGGCCGCCTGGTGGAAGTCTCAGGCGGAGCACAGGTGCTGGCGGACAAGATGCTGGACACGTTCGGCGAGCATCGAGCCCCACTAGCCCTGGGCGTCGCCTCGATGCTGTACGCGTTTCCCATCTTTCTCGATGCCGGCTTCATTGTCATGTTGCCGATCATCTACACGGTCGCACGGCGTCTGCAGGGCGGATTCATGCTGTACGTGCTTCCATCCATCGGCGCGTTCCTGATGATGCACGCGCGCCCTGGGCAGCCCCACGACCGCGGGTCGTGAAAGCGCCGGTTACACCGGATGGTTCTGGAGAGGGCCGCGCTCGTGGACTGGGTGCCGCGTAGTATCGTCCACCGGTCTCGAAGGTGAAGCGGACATCATGGGCACGGAGGCCGAGTGGATTGCCTTTAGCTCTGGTCATGACGACCTCGATGGTGGCGGCACGGTGTTGGTGTTCTCGGGAACGTCCCAGTCGGACGATTGTGATGTCCCGCCCATCAAGTGGTTTTCGCGCACCGGAATCTTCACGGTGGCCAGCCCTTCCCCGGCTTTCGACCAAGAGATTCATTTGCCGGCGAACGGTACCCTGAAATTGAATCACCGGTTCGTCTTCATCGACAAGGTCCTTGAGGGCGAGGAACTGAAAGCAATTGCGGAGGAGCACAAGCTCTGATGACAACCCACCCTGAACGGCCCGCCGTTGATCGGGCGCTGCCGAAGTTTCCAGGCGGCACTTCGCTGAGTCACCTGTGTGTGTACGACTGGGACACCCCAGATGGCCTTCACGGGGGCTCACCCCATCTGCATACGCTCTCCACCGAGGCCTATGTGATCACTGCCGGTCAGGGAGAGGTGCACACTGTCAGCGCCGAAGGGCCTGCGCATGACCCGCTGGGTCCGGGGTCGCTGCTGTGGTTCACCCCCGGGACAGTGCACCGGCTGGTCAACCACGGCGGACTGGAAATGTCTGTCCTGATGTCCAACGCGGGGCTGCCCGAGGCGGGGGACGCGGTGCTCACCTTCCCCGATGAGATACTCGCCGATCCGGAGAAATACGCAGCCGCCGTGGCCCTGCCTCAGGGCGATGACGACGACGCCAAGGCCGCAGCTGCCCGGGCACGCAGGGATCTTGCGATCGAGGGATACGAGCAGTTGCTCGACGCCATCGAACGCGAGGGTCTCGACCAGGCGATGGGGCGGCTGTATGGGCATGCGGTGCGACTGGTGTCGCCCAAGACGGACCGCTGGGCAGAGATTTTCGAAGCCAATGTGGCTGAAGAAACCCGGCGAGTTCAACACCAGCTGGACGCACTCGCACGTGGCGACGGCGCGCATCTCGCTGAAGCGACCGTGCTCCGGGGGCGCCCCCACGCTGGCGGGGAGACGACGCCTCGCCTGTACGGAATGTGCGGCCGGCTCGCCACGTGGAGGGGCTAAACAAAGCGCCCTTTCGAGGAAATTTCATCCCTTTGGGGGAGTGCCTGACTGTGGAGCCCATGGTCAAATAGCTGGTGTGCGGAGAAACCACCGAGCGCATCTTCAGTCCGCGGCCTACGTGGTGCCTGGAGTGGTGGGCGTGTTCGCCGGTTGGGCTGGACCTACTGGAATGCCGTGGTGGGACGTACTTGGCGTGGAGCCGAACCATAGGTGGCACCTTGTGACATTGGCAGCCATGGGCGGTGTCATGGTGATGAAAATCCGACGGCCCACAGTTGCATTGGTCCTTGGTTGCGCCTGCGTCGCGGTTGATCTCAGCTTTGGGCTCAGCCTTGGCGTGTTGATCTGTCTCACCGATCTGATCTACAACCACGGGATTCGTGCACCTGCCCGCCGGGTGAAAGCCACCGAACGTGTCTTGGGAGTGTTGGTGGTTTCACTCGTTGCGGCAGCATTGGTATTCAACACGCTGGGCGCTGCGCTCAATATGCTCTTGCTGGCCACAGCCATCCTCATGGTCCCACTGTGGTGGGCTGCTGAGGTTCGCCGCGGATATCCGGCATTCGTGGAGGACCAGGTACGGCACCGGCTTGAAGGGGAACGGCATAGTGTGCTCATTACTGAGCAGAAACGCCGACGTGCCTCTGCCGTGGAGGCCGAGCGCCGACGCATGGCCCGCGAGCTCCATGACATCGTCTCCTCCCAGGTCGCATCCATCGCTCTGACATCAGGAGCTGTCCTGAACTCACCACCTGAGGCTGAACGGGATCGGCATGCTCTGGGGGTGATCCGCGCATCCAGCGTCAAGGCGATGGACGAACTTCGCCACATGGTTCACATGCTGCGCAGCCAGAGCGGCGAGGACGACGACGCAACGAGCCTGCTCACCGAGACTACCTGGGATCGGGTTCTCGCCGAGGCCCGATGGCAGGGACTCTCCGTGGAAGTGGATGGGCAGCCGCCCGAGGACCTTGAGGCAGGTGTTCGGACTGTGCTGGTGCGCGTCCTGCACGAATCCCTCATCAACGCGCTGCGCCACGGGCAGGGCACCGTCGACGTAAAGGTTCACGCTGCTCGACGCCAGCTGATGCTCACCGTCGAATCCGATCTTCGGGATGCGACTGAACCTGTCAGCGACCAGGGCACAGGTACCGGTATTATCGCGATGCGGGAACGTGTGCACAGCATCGGTGGCACGTTCTCAGCAGGTAAGTCCCGGGAACGGTGGACGGTCCAGGCAGAACTGCCGTTGGCCCGGCACGCTGTGGTGAAAGCAAGCCGATCATGAGCGCACCCGAACCTCAAGGGCCTATCACCGTTCTGCTGGCAGATGACCATCCCAGCGTCCGCGCTGGCTTACGACTGCTGCTGGACACCGCAGACGGTATAGAAGTGATCGGTGAAGCTGCCGACGGTTCAGCCGCCGTCCAACAGGCCCGTGCGCTGGCGCCACATGTGGTGCTGATGGACGCACGCATGCCGGGCACTGACGGGATCGCCGCCACGGCGCAGATTACTGCGGAGACCGACACCGATGTGTTGATGTTGACGACCTTTGACCTAGACGATGTGGTCTTCGGAGCGCTCCAAGCCGGCGCGGCAGGGTTCCTGCTGAAGTCAGTGGAGCCCGCTGGTCTGATCACAGCTATCCGACAAGTAGCTGCTGGCGATGGCGTCGTCGCCCCAGAGGTCACCCGAAGGGTCCTTGCCGCTTTTGTAGGCAGAGCAACGGCTGAGTTGGCTGAGGTGACGCCGCAGCCCGAACACCCAGGTGTGGAACGTCTTACTCCTCGGGAACTCGAAACCTTGGCCGCATTGGGCCGCGGATTAGCCAACGCGCACATCGCCCGGGAGCTTGTCATCACCGAAGCCACAGTGAAATCACATGTCTCCAGTGTGCTAGCCAAAATGCACATGACATCCAGGATGCAGGCTGCTGTCTTCGCCCGTGAAGTGGGCCTGAGCCGCTAAGAAATCAGAAGGAACGTGAGTCACAGATGTTCTCCCGCAGTCGATCCAAACGCGCGGTGAAAAAGGTCAAGCCTGGCGATGGGCATACCCTGAAGCCCTTCAAGGTGTGGCAGCTGCTGTCCAGGTCGCTGTTCTTCCTTCCGCTACGCAATCAGGACGGGACCAAGCAGTTCTACGCGGTCTCCGTGGACTACTTTGACTGGGACGGCAGAGCTGATCTCTACCTCAACGGACGGCACGAGGCCACCTCAGAATTACCTGCGGCGTTCCCAGTGCCTGGTGGGCTGGTTGAGGTCGCCACCTCAACCGTCGGTCTCAAACGCATGCACTATGTGACCGAGACCGGCCTTCAGCAACAGCTGCTACCGGACCAGGCCTCCGCAGAAGGGCTCCGTGCCCGCCTTGACGCTAACCACCCCACGCTCAGCCGTGGGATCGGTGCAGTGAGCCTAGTGATCATGCTCATCGCCCTCCTCTTGGGCGCACCTCAGGTGTTGGAACTGGTCACATCGATCGATGTCGTCGCTGACGTGGCGGGGACTTTCACCTCCCCTGTGGAACTGCCGGCTGAAGCCAATACCGTTTTGAGCATCGCAGCGGTGGCCGCTGGCATTGAACGCGCCTTGCGACTGCGCCACCATTGGCTGCTCGATGGCGATTTTCCCGTTGTGAACGACTGACTCAGCTCAGCACACTGTGGGTTAACTGCGTTCTGTGAAAAGGTGGCGGCGCTGGGCATAGCGTTCGCGGACGAATCGGGTCGGCTCCGCAGTGAATGTGGTCACCTCCGAGGCAGTCCACTCAGGGGCGGTCGGCAAAGCCGAGAGCACCCAGGCTGCTTGGCGGGCGGCGCCGTCGGCCACGTACTCACCAGGTTCGGGCACGAGAATGTCGCGGCCAAAGATTGCCGGAGCAATCTGCTGCACAGCAGGGTTCTTAGCCGCTCCACCGATCAGCTGAATTGAGTTCACCGGCACGCCCATATCAGTCATGGCCTCCAATCCATCGGCCAGCAGACACAGCAACCCCTCCACTGAAGCCCGGGCGATGTCCTGTGGATTCATTGAAGCCAAGGACATTCCAATGAAAGACCCAGTAGCGTGCGGAAGATTAGGGGTCCGTTCGCCCTCCAAATAGGGCACCATCGTCATTCCGTTGGCACCCGGCTGCGCCGCAAGGGCCAATTCGGCGAGTTGGTCGTGATCAACGCCGAGCATCCGACAGGCTCCGTCAAGCACACGGGACCCGTTGAGTGTCACCGCAAGTGGGAGGAATTCACCTGTAGCAGAGGCGAATCCTGCGATCATCCCGCTGGGGTCCTGCACCGGCTTCGGCGACGTTGCTGCGACCACGCCCGAGGTGCCGATCGAGACGGAAACGTCACCGGTGCCCATTCCGATACCCAGGGCGCCCATCGCATTGTCACCGCCGCCGGGCCCCAGCACAATGTGACCCCACCCTCGCGCTGAGTCGCCAGTACCGACCTCCTCGTTGGCGGCGGCCACCTTGGGCAGAATGATGCTTCTCGCCTGCTCCTCTGAGATCCTCAGAGCCGAGCCCAGCAGGTCGTACCGGTACTGACCCGCGGCAGGATCGTAATACCCAGTGCCGGAGACCTCAGAGCGGTCCGTGGCCAAATCTTCCAGACGTTCCGACCCTGAGATCTTCCAAGTGAGCCAATCATGGGGCAGTGCCACTGCGGCCACCCTCTGCGCGTTCTGCGGCTCTGCATCAGCCATCCAACGCAGTTTGGTCACCGTCAAAGAAGGTACCGGCACCGAGCCAATCATCCGAGCCCACGCGGCCTTGCCTTGGTCCCCTCCGCCGTACTCATTGACCAGCTGCTGCACGGCCTCAGCGGATCGGGTGTCGTTCCACAGCAAAGCGTCACGGATCACCTCTCCTGAGGAATCCAGTGCCACCATCCCGTGCTGCTGACCGCCGACAGCCGCCGCAGCGACGTCGTCTATTCCACCGGCGGCATCGATCGCTTCCAGAAGCGCGTCCCACCACGCCTGAGGATCCACCTCAGTCCCGTCCGGATGCTGAGCAGAGCCGGAACGGACCAGCCTGCCGGTCTCAGCATCACGGATCACCACCTTGCAGGACTGAGTTGAAGAATCGATGCCGGCGACTAGGGCCACGGGAGCTCCTCTGATGCGTGATGAACGTGATCCAGAACAAGTCTACGGACCACGCGGGTGGGCACAAACGGTGAGAGAGCTCAGCCGATCAGGTGCTTCAGCGCCAGCTGATTCAGCTGCACGAAGCCAAAGTTCCGCTCAGCGGCTTTCTCCACATCGAACTCCTCATAGGTGGATGTGTCAGCCAGGAGATCGCTGATGGACTCGCCCTCAGCCAAGGTGGACTCACCCAGCTCAAAGATTCCGGCGGCGTCGAACGCGGCCTGGACCTCAGGATCAGCACGGTATGCCTTGGCTTTATCTGCCAGCATGGTGACCATCTCGGTGTTGGCTCTCGCTGAATCCCAGATGCCCTGCACAAAGTCAGTACGGGAGGGCTTGTAGTCAAAGTGCAGCCAGCCGTCGTACTTGGGCCCACCGTTGGGGAACCCGTTGACCAAAAGATCGATGGTGAAGAACGCGGACGTCAGATCACCGTGGCCGAAGACCAGGTCCTGGTCATATTTGATGGAACGCTGACCGTTGAGGTCAATATGGAACAGTTTCCCGGCCCACAGAGCCTGGGCGATCCCGTGTGTGAAGTTCAGCCCTGCCATCTGCTCATGACCGGTCTCCGGGTTCAGTCCCACGATGTCACCATGCTCCAGCTGGGCGATGAAGCCCAGTGCGTGCCCGATAGTCGGCAGGAAAATATCGCCGCGCGGTTCATTGGGTTTCGGCTCCAAGCCGATGCGCAGGTCGTATCCCTTTTCCTTGATGTAGGACGCCACGGTGTCGATGCCCTCGGCATAGCGTTCGTGGGCGGCGTTGAGGTCCTTGGCATTGTCATATTCGGAGCCCTCTCGGCCTCCCCACATCACAAAGGTTTCCGCGCCGAACTCAGCAGCGCGATCCACATTGCGCAGCAGCTTCCGCAGACCGAACCGGCGGACCGAACGATCATTCGAGGTCAGCCCGCCGTCTTTGAAGACTGGGTGAGAGAAGGTGTTGGTGGTGACCATCTCCACCTTGAGCCCCACCTGATCTGCGACCTCTTTGAATTTGGAGAAGTACTTCTGCCTTTCGGCGTCATCGGTGCCAAAAGGGGCAACATCATCGTCGTGGAATGTGACACCGGAGGCGCCAGCTTCCTTCAGCTTGGGCAGGTACTCCCACGGTTCAAACTCCGGGCGGGATGCCGAGCCGAACTGGTCCTGAGCCGTCCAGCCGACGGTCCACAGACCGAAGGACAGCTTGTAGTCAGCAGGCGTAGAAGCCATGGGATTCCTCCATAAAGATTGTTAGGATGCTCCACCAGTACACCGACAGACGACGGTGTGATGTGGCGCTCATTTTGTTTCTAGATAAAACCTAATTGCTGGTGGGGCTAAGATCAAGTCTGTGATGTGGAACGGTTCTGGCTCATTAGCGCGTCTAGGCAGACGCACGCTCACCCGTGGCCTGGTGCCCCGCGGCATGGGAAACACCAATTCAAACACCTCAGAGGACGCGGCCGCTAAGCACGACTTCCTGCGCCCTCAGAGGCGTGACCGTCCTCCGCACGACGAGGCACTGCGGCCCGGAGCCCGGCAGGAAAGTCTGCGCGAGGCCAATCTGCTGCTGATCACTGAAGAGATTTTTGCGTCCACTGAGCCACTGTCACGAGCCGATTTGTCCATACGCACCGGCATGACACGGTCCACCGTCTCCCGCCTCGTCGATGATCTGCTGGCTGCAGGTATCGTCCGCGAAGGATCACCAATAATCGGCCCATCCCGCGGCAGGCCGGCTGTCCCACTGACACCGGCCCGCAAGACCTTGGCTGGGCTGGGCGTCGAAGTCAACGTGGACTTCATGGCCGCCCGGGTTCTGGACCTCACCGGCAGCGTGCTTGCCGAAGCGATCGTGGAAGGCGACTACCGGTCCTCGGAACCGAAGAAAGTTCTCAACGAAGCCGGAGAACTAGCGGTGCGAGTCGCCGAACAGGCCGTCGCCACCGGAGCATGGGTGGTAGGCACCGTGCTTGCCCTGCCCGGTCTGGTCGCCGCTGATCAGCGCTCGCTGCTTTTGGCGCCTAACCTCGGATGGACCGATGTCGACGTCGTCGAGCTGCTCTGCGCCCCCGTCACCGACGGACTGTTCGGTTACTCCGTGACGGTCGCCAACGAGGCCAAACTAGCCGCCCTGGCAGTTGCCCACGAACTCACCGAAGCCGATGGAGAAGAACAAACCTTCCTCTACGTCTCCGCTCAGATGGGCATCGGGTCCGCGGTGGTCATCGACGGCGTCGTCGAAGTCGGCCCACATGGTTGGGCCGGAGAATTAGGCCACCTCTCAGTGGAGCCCTCAGGCCCCGCCTGCAGCTGCGGGTCCAATGGGTGCCTTGAGGTCTACGCAGGCAAGCACGCGCTGCTTGCCGCCGCAGGACTTGAGCCATCCGCAACAGCGGAGGACCTCATTCAGCTCGTAGAACCCACTGACGCCTACCCCTACGACTCCGGGCAGAAAGCAAACGAGGCCATCAACCGAGCCGGTTGGTCACTGGGGGTCGCGCTCGCCGGTGCCATGAACGTCCTTGATGTCCACGACGTGGTGCTCGGCGGAGAGTTCGGTCCACTGACGGATCTGCTCAGGCCACGCATCGAAGAGCAGTTGGAGCGGCGAGTCCTGGCATCACACTGGGCCGACTTCCGCGTGCGGGAATCGGGCACCGGACTCGCTCCAGCCACAAGTGGTGGAGCGATGCGAGCCCTACGAGCAGTCGTCGAAGCGCCCCAGGACTGGGTACCCGTCAGCTGAAGCCTACACTTTAGCCTTGATCCACCGATGAGGAGGGGCTGATGAGGGTGGGTTGATAGAGGAAATGCCCCTCTGACCTGG
>NZ_VAVZ01000027.1 GCF_005771525.1 Nesterenkonia salmonea
CACGCGGGCATTTCAGGATGAGTCAACGACTAGGTCCAGGCGGGCATCTGGGATGAGTCAATGCGGGAATTTGCGAACCCGGGCGCACCGTGACAGTATAGACAAGTTGCTCGCGGTTCATTATGCCCGCGAGCCAATTATTCAGATAATATCCCGAGATCATGCGGGTGTTGCTGTGCCCAGAGCATTGAAGCGACACGCCCGACCGCGTGGACCGGACGCCAACAGTGAGAGCACCCCGAGAACACTCGGATTCGCGCTGTATGGTCAGGCCATAACTGCAGAAGGTGTTTGACAACTCTTTCTGGGACGCTGCGTCCAGCCACAGATATGGCCTGGCTTATTCGAGGACGTACTGCAAGCCAAGTCAGAAAGAGGGCTCAACGCCATGGCGGGACAAAAAATCCGCATCCGGCTGAAGTCGTATGACCACGAAGTCATCGACACCTCCGCCCGGAAGATCGTCGACACGGTGACCCGTGCAGGCGCGACAGTCGTCGGCCCAGTGCCGCTCCCGACTGAGAAAAACGTCTACACCGTGATTCGTTCACCGCACAAGTACAAAGACTCACGCGAGCACTTCGAGATGCGCACCCACAAGCGTCTGATCGACATCGTTGACCCGACGCCTAAGGCTGTCGACTCACTGATGCGCCTCGACCTGCCAGCTGACGTCAACATCGAGATCAAGCTCTAGAAGGGGGTGCTGAGAGAACTATGACCAACATTTCCCGCGTAGACACTCACGTCAAAGGGTTGCTGGGCACGAAGCTCGGCATGACCCAGGTCTGGGACGAGAACAACAACTTCGTTCCAGTCACTGTTATCCAGGCCGATTCCAACGTCGTCACCCAGGTTCGCACGGCTGAGACCGACGATTACAGCGCCGTCCAGATCGGCTACGGCCAGATCGACCCGCGCAAGGTCACCAAGCCAATGGCTGGACACTTCGACAAAGCAGGTGTGACTCCGCGTCGCCACCTGGTCGAGATCCGGACCGCAGATGCTGCCGAGTACGAGCTCGGACAAGACCTGTCGGTTGAGACATTCGAAGCCGGCCAGAAGATCGACGTTATTGGCACCACAAAGGGCAAGGGATTCGCTGGCGTTATGAAGCGCCACGGATTCTCCGGCGTTGGCGCCTCGCACGGTCAGCACAAGAACCACCGTAAGCCTGGTTCCATCGGTGGTGCGGCTACACCCGGACGCGTTTTCAAGGGCCTCCGCATGGCTGGTCGCATGGGCAACGTACGCCACACCACACACAACTTGACTCTCCACGCCGTGGATGCCGAGAAGAACCTGCTGCTCATCAAAGGCGCAGTCCCCGGCCCCAAAGGCGGAGTCATCCTCGTCCGCACCGCAGTGAAGGGAGCATGATCCCATGAGCTCCAAGGTATCGGTCGACTTCCCAGCAGAGATCTTCGACGTTGAAACTAACAATGCGCTGATCCACCAGGTTGTCGTCGCCCAGCAGGCAGCTGCCCGGCAGGGCACTCACAAAACCAAGACTCGCGCCGAGCGCTCTGGCACCACGGCAAAGCCGTTCCGCCAGAAGGGCACAGGCCGCGCCCGTCAGGGTTCCATGATCGCCCCGCACATGATCGGTGGCGGTGTGGTCCACGGTCCGCAGCCCCGCAACTATGCTCAGCGCACCCCCAAGAAGATGAAGGCAGCCGCCCTGCGCGGAGTCCTCTCTGACCGGGCGCGCCACGGACGTATTCACGTTATTGACGCATTGGTCACAGAGAAGGCTTCCACAAAGGCAGCCAAAGAGGCTCTGGCCTCTCTTGGAGGTCGGAACCGCAACTGGCTGGTTATCATCGACCGCGATGATGACATCACTGCTTTGTCAGTTCGGAACCTTCCTGAGGTTCACGCGCTCTACGCCGATCAGCTGAACACCTACGACGTCCTCGTCTCCGACGATCTCGTCTTTACGCAGGCCGGCTACGACGCATTCTTGGCAAAGGCCCAGAGCAGCACAAAGGAGGAGGCCAAATGAGCGTCCTGACGGAAAAGAACCCGCGCGATGTCATTATCGCCCCGGTGATCTCTGAGAAGTCTTACAACAACATCGACGAGGGGAAGTACACCTTCCTCGTTGCCACTGGGGCCACTAAGCCCGAGATCAAGTCAGCTGTGGAGCAGATCTTCAGCGTCAAGGTCGACAGGGTCAACACCGTCAACCGCGCTGGTAAGCGCCGCCGCACCCGCTTCGGCTGGGGCAAGCGCAACGACACCAAGCGCGCAATCGTGACTCTCAAAGAGGGCCAAGCAATCGACATCTTCGGAGGATCCGCTGCCTAACGCAGCCGGAACCACTTGATCGAGGAAGAGTAAAAAACACATGGCTATTCGCAATCTCAAGCCGAACACCCCGGGCCAGCGCGGCTCGTCGGTGGCCGACTTTGCGGAGATTACCCGGGACACCCCGGAGAAGTCTCTGCTCAAGCCCCTGCACAAGACAGGTGGGCGCAACAGCTCAGGCAAGATCACCACACGGCACAAGGGTGGTGGACATAAGCGTCAGTACCGCCTGATCGACTTCCGCCGGTCCGACCGTGACGGTGTACCCGCCAAGGTCGCGCACATCGAATACGACCCCAACCGCACGGCCCGCATCGCCCTGCTGCACTTCGCGGACGGAACAAAGCGCTACATCCTGGCCCCAGCCAAGCTGGTCCAGGGTGCGCTCGTTGAATCCGGGCCCAATGCGGACATTAAGCCCGGCAACAACCTGCCGCTCCGGAACATCCCGATCGGTACAGTCATCCACGCTGTGGAGCTACGCCCAGGCGGAGGCGCCAAACTTGGCCGCTCCGCCGGTGCTTCCATTCAGCTGGTGGCTCGTGAAGGCAGGTACGCCCAGGTTCGTCTCCCCTCAGGAGAGGTGCGCTACGTTGACGTCCGGTGCCGCGCGACTATTGGTCAGGTCGGCAACGCCGAGCAGACCAACATCAGCTGGGGCAAGGCCGGCCGTATGCGCTGGAAGGGTGTACGCCCCACCGTCCGCGGTGTGGTGATGAACCCTGTAGACCACCCACACGGTGGTGGCGAGGGCAAGACCTCAGGTGGACGACACCCGGTCAACCCCAACGGCAAGCCAGAAGGCCGCACACGCCGCCCGAACAAAGAGAGCGACAAACTCATCGTGCGTCGCCGTCGAACGAAGAACAAGCGATAGGAGCCTGGAAACATGCCACGCAGCCTGAAGAAGGGCCCCTTCGTTGATCAGCATTTGTACCTCAAGGTGCAGTCTGAGAACGAAAAGGGCACCAAAAACGTCATCAAGACCTGGTCCCGCCGTTCCATGATCATCCCGGACATGCTCGGCCACACCATTGCTGTGCATGACGGACGTAAGCACATCCCCGTGTTCATCACCGAGTCGATGGTGGGCCATAAGCTCGGCGAGTTTGCCTCGACCCGAGCTTTCCGCGGACATGTGAAGGACGACAAGAGGGGCAAGCGCCGCTGACGCGGGGCTTGATCCTCTAGAGAAGACGAGAGAAGGAAAGCAATGGAAGCCAAGGCAATTGCGCGCTATGTGCGCGCGACGCCTATGAAGGCCCGTCGCGTCGTCGACCTTGTCCGCGGCAAACAGGCCAACGAAGCACTGGCCATTCTCCAGTTCGCCCCCCAGGGCGCATCGGAGCCGGTGTACAAGGTGGTCGCATCCGCCATGGCCAATGCCCGGCAGCACGCCGACAAAGACGGAGTCGCCTTCAACGAGGACGATTACTTCATTACCGAAGCACGTGTCGACGAGGGGCCAACCATGAAGCGGTTCCGCCCCCGTGCACAAGGACGCGCGTTCCGGATCAATAAGCGCACCAGCCACGTCACCATCGTGGTCGGCACAGAAGAGAAAGGTGGAGATCAGTAGTGGGACAGAAGATCAACCCCAATGGTTTCCGTCTGGGCATCACCACTGACCACGTCTCGCACTGGTACGCCGACTCCACGAAACCGGGTCAGCGCTACAAGGACTTCGTCAAGGAAGATGTTCAGATTCGTGAGTTGCTGGAGAAGAGCGTTGAGCGCGCCGGCATCTCAAAAGTCGAAATCGAACGTACCCGTGATCGAGTGCGCGTGGACATCCACACAGCCCGCCCCGGCATCGTCATCGGCCGACGCGGTGCTGAAGCTGACCGCATCCGCAGTGAACTGGAAAAGCTCAGCAAGAAGCAGATCCAGCTCAACATTCTTGAGGTCAAGAGCCCCGAGACAGACGCGCAGCTCGTTGCACAGGGTGTAGCCGAGCAGCTCGCAGCTCGCGTGGCCTTCCGCCGTGCCATGAAGAAGGCCATCTCCTCAGCCATGCGTTCCGGAGCAAAGGGTATTCGTATCCAGTGCGCCGGTCGTTTGGGCGGAGCCGAGATGTCGCGTTCGGAGTTCTACCGCGAAGGACGTGTGCCACTGCACACCCTGCGCGCCAACATTGACTTCGGCAAGCATGAGGCCAAGACAACCTTCGGCCGTATCGGTGTGAAGGTCTGGGTCTACAAGGGTGACCTGACTGCCAAAGAACTGGCTGCTCAGCAGGCAGCTCAGCCTTCCGGCCGTGGCCGCGGTGGAGACCGTGGCGGACGTGGCGGCGCAGGTGGCGGCGATCGCCGTCGTCGCGGTGCCGGACGTGGCCGTGACGGTGCAGCACCAGACAACACCGCAGCACCTGCCGCTGAAGGAGGGCAGAACTGATGTTGATGCCTAAGCGCGTCAAGTACCGCAAACCCCACAAGCCCAAGCGCAGTGGGATGGCCAAGGGCGGCACAGAGCTTGCCTTCGGCGAATACGGCATCCAGGCGCTGAGCCCGGCCTACGTGACCAACCGTCAGATTGAGTCGGCACGTATCGCCATGACCCGCCACATCAAGCGCGGTGGAAAGGTCTGGATCAGCATCTACCCAGACCACCCGCTCACCAAGAAACCCGCCGAGGTCCGTATGGGCTCCGGTAAGGGTTCCCCCGAATGGTGGGTCGCCAATGTCAAGCCCGGACGCGTGATGTTCGAGCTATCCGGTGTCAGCGAAGAGGTCGCGAAAGAGGCGCTCCGTCTGGCAATCCACAAGCTGCCGATGAAGGCACGCGTGATCAGCCGAGAGAGTGGTGAATGATCATGGCAGTTGGAACAAGAGACCTGACCACTGAGAAGTTGGCAGAGTCCAACGACGCCGAGCTGGGCACTAAGCTCCGTGAAGCAAAGGAAGAGCTGTTCAACCTGCGCTTCCAGTCCGCCACCGGCCAGCTTGAGAACTCGGCTCGCCTGAAGGCCGTCAAGCGCGACATCGCGCGCATTTACACTGTGCTGCGCGAGCGTGAGCTCGGCATCCGTGAATCAGTGGGTGCTCCTGCTGAGGCTGAAGAGACCGAGGAGGATTCGGCATGAGTGAAAACACTACTGAAGCCGTTCAGCGGAACAAGGACCACACCTCTGCTGAGCGTAACTACCGTAAGAACCTGCGCGGCGTCGTCGTCTCCGACAAAATGGAGAAGACGATCGTTGTTGAGGTCGAGGACCGCCGCAAGCACTCCCTGTACGGGAAAGTGATGAAGCGGCACTCGAAGTTCAAAGCGCACGACGAAAACCAGGAAGCCGGTATCGGAGACACCGTTCTGATCTCCGAAACCCGCCCGCTCTCCGCTACCAAGCGCTGGCGCCTGGTGAGGGTTGTCGAAAAGGCCAAGTGATCCATCGCGCTGGTGCTGATGTGGCTGACTCGATCAGCACACCGCCCCGGTAGCAGGTTGCTTCACCAACACACAGAAGGCTCGGATCTCCAACTCTAAGTTGGGTTCCGAGCCTTCTGTGTGTAGACTGTTGTAGTTGTGCGCCCGTGTGCGTAGTTTTTCTCCGCCACGGACAGCGCACGTCCCCCAAAGCCGCCTCGGCCATCCACCAACTAGGTAGCTCGTACGAGCCATGGTGTGTGGGAAAGCGGCGGGGGAGCATCCAGAAATCTAGATGTTCCACCAGGCTCGAGCAGCATGCACGAGGACCAGTAGGACGACAGGAGAAGACACGTGATTCAGCAGGAATCGCGGCTGAAGATCGCCGACAACACCGGTGCCAAGGAGATCCTTGTCATCCGCGTGCTCGGTGGCTCGGGACGCCGCTATGCAGGTATTGGTGACACATTCGTCGCCACTGTCAAGGACGCCATTCCCGGCGGCAACGTGAAGAAGGGCGAGGTCGTCAAGGCCGTCGTCGTTCGTACACGCAAGAAGACTCGTCGGACAGACGGTTCGTACATCAGCTTTGATGAGAATGCCGCCGTCATCCTCAAGGGCGAGACACCAGAACCACGCGGTACCCGTATCTTCGGGCCCGTTGGTCGAGAGCTTCGCGATAAGAGATTCATGAAGATCGTCTCCCTCGCACCGGAGGTGCTGTAACCATGGCCAAGATCAAAAAAGACGACTTAGTCCAGGTTCTCACCGGAAAAGACAAGGGCAAGCAGGGCAAAGTGCTCCAGGTTATCCCGAAGAACGATCGTGTGATCGTTGAGGGAGTCAACCGTATGAAGCGCCACCTGCGTGCCGGTCAGTTCGGCCAGAATGAAGGCGGCATCGTCGAGTCCGAAGCCTCCATCCACATTTCTAACGTGGCAGTGGTTGACCCTGAGACCGAGAAGCCGACTCGTGTGGGCTACCGATTTGATGAGGTAGACGGCGAAGTCAAGAAGGTCCGCTACGCCAAGGCCTCCGGGAAGGAGCTGTCATGACCGAGACCGCAGTGAAGATCACCCCTCGCCTGAAGAACAAGTACCGCGAAGAGATTCGCGAGTCGCTGCAGAACGAGTTCGGCTACAAGAACGTCATGCAGGTTCCCGGTTTGGTCAAAGTTGTGGTGAACATGGGTGTCGGTGAAGCCGCACGGGACTCCAAAATCATCCAGGGCGCCATCGAAGACCTGACGAAGATCACCGGCCAGAAGCCGAAGGTCACCCGAGCTCGGAAGTCCATCGCTCAGTTCAAACTGCGCGAAGGCCAACCGATTGGCACACACACCACTCTGCGTGGTGACAGGATGTGGGAATTCGTGGACCGGCTCGTCACTCTGGCGCTGCCACGTATCCGCGACTTCCGTGGACTCAGTGACCGCCAGTTCGACGGCAACGGCAACTACACCTTCGGGCTCACTGAGCAGTCAGTGTTCCACGAGATCGATCAGGACAAGATCGACCGTCCGCGCGGAATGGACATCACAGTAGTGACCACCGCGACCACCGACGACGAGGGCCGGGCGCTACTTCGCGCACTGGGCTTCCCGTTCAAGAGCAACCAGTAATCACTACGCCGCAGGTCCGTGCACCAGAGCGCTGCTCCGGAGCACGGAAACCACGTCGAGGAAGAGTAAAAGCCCCATATGACAATGACTGATCCAGTCGCAGACATGCTGACTCGTCTGCGCAACGCCAACTCGGCATTCCACGACCAGGTCTCGATGCCGAGCTCCAAGCTCAAAGTGCGCATCGCGGACATCCTCAAGGCCGAGGGCTACATCACTGATTGGCGCGAAGAGGAGGCCGAGGTTGGTAAGACGCTGATCGTCGACCTCAAGTTCGGTCCAAGCCGTGAACGTTCGATCGCTGGCCTGAAGCGCATCTCGAAGCCCGGCCTCCGGGTTTACGCGAAGTCCAATAATCTGCCGCATGTTTTGGGCGGACTGGGCATCGCCATCCTGTCCACATCCTCCGGTCTGCTTACTGACCGGCAGGCTGGCAAGAAGGGTGTAGGTGGGGAAGTCCTCGCCTACGTCTGGTAACCCGGAAGGAGTCTGAGCACTATGTCACGCATCGGTCGTCTTCCGATCACCGTCCCCTCCGGTCTCGAGGTTAGCCTCGATGGCCGCGATATTCGCGTCAAAGGCTCGAAGGGAGAGCTCAGCCGCACGCTTGCTGAGGGCATCACCGTCGAGATCGAGGACGGGACCATCACGGTTCACCGTCCCAATGACGAACGCGAAGCCCGCTCCCTGCACGGCCTGACCCGAAGCCTCATCAACAACATGATCATCGGCGTTACAGAGGGCTTCACCAAGAAGCTCGAAATCGTCGGCACCGGCTACCGCGTACAGGCCAAGGGCAATGACCTCGAGTTCGCCCTCGGCTACTCACATCCGGTTCCGGTCGCAGCGCCTGAAGGCATCACCTTCACCGTTGAGGGTGCCAATAAGTTGGCAGTCTCCGGCATCGACAAGCAGCAGGTCGGCGAGGTCGCCGCAAACATCCGCAAACTGCGCAAACCTGACCCGTATAAGGGTAAAGGCGTGCGCTACGAAGGCGAGCAGATTCGCCGCAAGGCCGGAAAGGCAGGTAAGTAAACCATGGCTATCGGTATCAAGGGCAAGTCAAAGTCCGCTGCCCGCGGCCGGCGCCACCTGCGCCTGCGCAAGAAGGTCCAAGGATCCCCAGAGCGTCCGCGCCTGGTGGTCAACCGCTCCGCCCGTCACATGGTCGCTCAGGTCGTCAACGACCTGGAAGGTAAGACCCTGGTCTCCGCCACCACTATGGAAGCTGACTTGCGCAGCTTCGACGGTGACAAGACCGCTAAGGCTAAGAAGGTCGGCGAAATGATCGCTGAGCGCGCCAAAGCGGCCGGCATCGAGGCAGTGGTCTTCGACCGCGGCGGCAACAAGTACCACGGTCGCGTGGCCGCCGTTGCAGACGGCGCACGGGAAGGCGGTTTGAAGCTGTGAGTGAGAACGCAACTAACGAGAAGGACGTTCAGGTGACTGAGTCCAACGAGAACACCAATGCTGAGGCTGCTGGCCAGACTCAGGCAGCTGGTGACCAGAAGAACGACTCCCGCCGTGGAGAACGTGGCGGTCGTGGCGAAGGCCGTGGCCGTGGCCGTGGGCGCGGTGAAGGACGTGGGCGTGGTGGCCGCGACGAAGAAAAGGACAAGTTCCTTGAGCGCGTCGTCACTATCAACCGTGTGTCCAAGGTCGTCAAGGGCGGTCGTCGTTTCAGCTTCACCGCTCTGGTAGTGGTCGGCGACGGCGACGGCACAGTCGGTGTGGGCTATGGCAAGGCCAAAGAGGTTCCGGCCGCCATTGCCAAGGGCGTCGAAGAAGCCAAGAAGAGCTTCTTCCGCGTACCTCGCGTCGGCTCGACCATCCCTCACCTGGTCAAGGGTGAGGATGCAGCCGGCGTCGTGCTGCTGCGTCCCGCATCCGCAGGTACCGGTGTGATCGCCGGCGGTCCGGTCCGCGCCGTCCTCGAATGCGCAGGCATTCATGACGTGTTGACCAAGTCCATGGGTTCCGTGAACGCTATCAACATTGTTCACGGCACTATCGACGCTCTCAAGCAGCTCGAAGAGCCCGAAGCTGTGGCAGCTCGCCGCGGCAAGGCGCTTGACGAGGTTGCTCCGGCCCCCATGCTGCGGACTATGGCCGCAGACCGTGAGGCCCGTGCGCAGAAAGCAGGTGCATGAGAATGGAAGCTGGAATCCGGTACACCACTGCAAAGGATCTGAAGGTTTCGGAAACGAAACTGGAGATCACGCAGACCAAATCCACGATCGGCACCAAGCCTAAGCACCGGGAGACAGTGCGCTCCTTGGGTCTGAAGCGCATTGGCCACACTGTGGTCCGTGATGCCGACGTCGTCACGGTGGGCATGCTCAACACCGTGAAGCATCTTGTCAAAGTTGAGGAGGCCAAGTGATGGCAGAAAACAATTCTGCCGAGTCAGAGGTCCTGAAGCTGCACGACCTGAAGCCAGCCCGCGGCTCCAAGAAGGCTCGCCAGCGCGTGGGCCGAGGCGAAGCCTCCAAGGGTAAAACGGCAGGTCGAGGCACTAAAGGAACCAAGGCTCGCAACACAGTGCGCGCCGGCTTCGAAGGTGGACAGCTTCCGCTGTACATGCGCCTGCCGAAGCTGCGTGGCTTCAAGAGCCCCTTCCGCGTGGAGTACTCGCCGGTCAATCTGACCAAATTGGGCGATCTCTACCCGGACGGCGGCGATGTCACAGCTGAAGATCTGATCGCCAAGGGTGTTGCTCGTAAAGGCAAGCCAGTGAAGATCCTCGGATCCGGCGATATCTCGGTAGCAGTCAACGTGAAGGCCCACGGGTTTTCATCTTCCGCCGAAGAGAAGATCAAGGCCGCCGGCGGTTCGGTAACGGCACTGCCGTTGAAGAACGCCCCAGCCGCAGAATGATGATCACTATCTAATACACCGGTCAGCCCTCGCTATACCAGCGGGGGCTGACCGTGTTTGACCCCGATTCTTGACCTGCTCCTGCGGCGGGTAGGATGAATGACTGTGGTCGGCCCACGAATATCGCCGTGCCCAAAGAGGAGGACGCTTGTTCAGCGCAATTGCCAGGGTGTTCGCATCACCTGATCTGCGCATGAAGATCCTATTCACACTAGGGATCATCACGATCTACCGGATCGGCGCATTCATTCCAGCACCCGGTGTGGACTACAACGGAGTGCAGCGCTGCCTCGCTCTCGGCAACACCGACGGCGGACTCTATTCGTTCGTCAACATGTTCTCCGGCGGCGCGATGCTGCAAGTATCGGTCTTTGCGCTCGGGATCATGCCGTACATCACCGCCGCAATCATCGTGCAGCTTCTGCGCGTGGTCATCCCGCGCTTCGAAGCGCTCCAGCGCGAAGGCGCACAGGGGCAAGCCAAGCTCACCCAGTACACCCGCTACCTGACTCTGGCGCTGGCCACTCTGAACGCCACAGTTCTCGTCACCATGGCACGCTCCGGTGCCCTGCTGGGCTGTGAACCGGGTGAGATCATCCCCGACGACTCCATGCCTGTCATTCTTCTGATGATCCTTGTGATGACCACAGGTGTGGCTATGATCATGTGGCTCGGCGAGCAGATCACGGAACGCGGCGTCGGCAACGGCATGTCCATTCTCATCTTCGTCGCCATCGCGGCTGGATTCCCCGGCTCCATGCGTCAAATCTGGGTCGAGCAGGACTGGCGCGTCTTCACCGCTATCTGCGTCATCGGCCTGTGCTTGATCGCCGCGATCGTCTTCGTCGAGCAGTCCCAGCGTCGAGTGCCCGTGCAGTATGCGAAGAAGCAAGTCGGTCGGCGCACAGTCGGCGGCACCAGCACATACATCCCCATCAAGGTGAACATGGCTGGTGTGATCCCCGTCATCTTCTCCTCCTCAGTCTTGATGCTCCCGTCAGTGGCTATGCAGTTCAACCAGCCGAGCCCGGGAGAAGAACCATCCGGCATCTTCGTCTTCCTCAATCAGTACTTTGACGGGGCCCACCCGGTCTATATGGCCACCTTCTTCCTGATGACCGTCGGCTTCACGTACTTCTACGTGTCGATTACGTTCAACCCCAATGAAGTTGCCGAGAACATGCGCAAGTACGGCGGCTTCATCCCAGGAATCCGCGCCGGTAAACCCACCGAGGGCTATTTGGCCTACGTCATCAGCCGCATCACGTTCCCCGGCTCGCTGTATCTAGGCTTCGTGGCCTTGATCCCGCTCATAGCCTTCGTGCTGATCGGGGCAGACCAGAACTTCCCATTCGGCGGAACATCAATCCTGATTATGGTCGGTGTCGGGCTCACCACGGTGAAACAGATCAGTGCACAGATGGAACAACACAACTACGAAGGGCTGCTGCGATGACGCGAATGCTGATCGTTGGACCACAAGGTTCCGGCAAAGGAACTCAGGCAAAACTCGTCTCAGAAAAGCTGGGCGTTGTTGCTATCTCAACCGGTGACATCTTTCGCGCAAATATCAAGGGTGAGACTGAACTTGGCAAGGAAGCCAAGGGATACGTCGACGCCGGAGATCTCGTGCCGGATTCACTGACTAACCGTCTGGTGGAGGACCGGCTCAGCTGGGACGACGCCGCTGACGGATTCCTTCTGGACGGCTACCCACGCAACCGCACGCAGGCTGCCACACTGGAGGAAATCCTTGGCCGCCTAGGGGTGGAGCTCGACGCCGTGTTGGAACTGACAGCAGACACCGATGAGCTCACGCAACGTCTGAAGCACCGTGCTGAAACTGAAGGCAGGAAGGACGACGCTGACGAGACAGTCATCCGTCGCCGGTTAGAACTTTTCGAAAACGAGACTCGCCCGATGATTGACGAGTACAAGACTCGCGGCCTGGTCAAGCAGGTCGACGGTCTGGGATCCGTTGACGAGGTCAACGCCCGCATCATGGAAGCTTTGAACTCCTAAGTGTTTTCCCGTGGGCGAATAGAGCTGAAATCTGAGGCACAGCTGCGGCACATGGATGCGGCTGGGTCTGTGTTATGCGACGCTCTCGACGCAACAGTCGCTGCAGCATCCCCTGGAGTGACAACCAATGAGCTCAACCAGATCTTTGCCGACCTCATCACCGAACGTGGCGCGAAGCCGAACTTCTTGAATTACCACGGTTTCCCCGGATACATCTGTACCTCCGTGAACGAAGAAGTCGTTCACGGGATACCCGGTGATCGTGTCCTGCAGCCCGGTGATGTCCTCAAGGTCGATGCAGGATGCATTGTCGAAGGCTGGCATTCTGACTCAGCTCGCACAGTGATTCTTGGCTCCAGCGAATCAGGTACGGCCGATCCGGAGGATGAACGTCTCTCAGATATCACCCGTGCCGCGTTATGGCAGGGCATCGCAGCGTTCGCAACAGCGAAACACGTCGGTGAAATCGGTGAAGCCATCGAGGGCTACGTCACCTCACAGCCCGGCAAGCCACTGGGAATCTTAGAAGAGTACGTCGGGCACGGCATCGGTTCAGCGATGCACTTGCCGCCGGATGTCTTCAACTACGCGACCGGCATGAAGGGCGCAAAGATCAAACCTGGAATGGCTTTGGCCATTGAACCCATGCTCGTCCGTGGCAGCATCGACACCAAAGTCCTCGACGACGAATGGACCGTAGTCACCGCTGACCATGCACGGTCCAGCCAATGGGAACATTCAGTTTGTCGTCACCAGGATGGGTTGTGGGTACTGACTGCACCCGATGGGGGAGCAGCTGACCTTGAACCCCTCGGTGTGACCCCGGTTCCCATTCCCTGAAGCCGGGCCCGCCAGCACAGATTGGCGTGGCGTGCTTGACTCAGGTAGTATCAATTGTTGGTTGTCTCTGCGGCCCTGTGTGCCCGCGAGGCTCTGAAGCAAATAGCCCAGATTCTCTGATCCATTTTTCACGCAGTTCGTTCTGCACGGGAACTGGTCAGCTGAATCGCGATCGTTGTGTGGAGAGTATGGGGAAAAAAGAAGGCGTCATCGAAGTAGAGGGACGGGTCGTTGAAGCCCTGCCCAACGCAATGTTCCGGGTCAAGCTGGAGAACGACCACGTTGTCCTGGCCACCATCTCGGGCAAGATGCGCCAGCACTACATCCGCATCCTTCCCGAGGACCGGGTCGTAGTGGAAATGAGCCCTTATGACCTGAACCGCGGCCGCATTGTCTACCGCTACAAGTAAGCAAGAGTAGGAGAACTGACATGAAGGTTCACCCGAGTGTCAAGCCGATCTGCTCGGATTGCAAAACCATCCGCCGTGGTGGAATTGTCCGCGTGATCTGCAAGAACCCGCGTCACAAGCAGCGCCAGGGCTGAACGTCACACGCCTCACGGCGTAGGACCTGCCCTGCAGGAAACACAGCTCAATACAGATATGGCAGTGCAGCTCGCAAATGAGCTGGCGAGCACACCTCCGGTTCCCGAAGGCCGGAGACCCAATGATGGCGCCCCCTCCGGCGCCGGACACCGGTCTCACCACGAGGCTGGATTCCATTGGGGTTGCGCTGTCACAGACCTTCGGAAGAACACAAGGAGGACTGCCGTATGGCACGTCTGGCTGGTGTCGACATCCCGCGCGAAAAGCGCACGGTGATCGCACTTACCTACATCTACGGTGTGGGTCGCACCCGCGCCGAACAAGTCGTTGAGGTCACAGGTGTTGACGGTAACACCCGCGTGAAGGACCTTACTGACGAACAGCTGGTTGCTCTGCGCGACTACATCGAAGGCCACTTCACTGTTGAGGGCGACCTCCGACGCGAAGTCTCCTCCGATATTCGCCGCAAGGTCGAAATCGGCTCCTATGAGGGACTGCGCCACCGTCGCGGTCTGCCTGTCCGTGGACAGCGCACCAAGACCAATGCGCGTACCCGCAAGGGCCCCAAGAAGACCGTCGCAGGCAAGAAGAAGTAGTCAGGAGTTTCAATGCCCCCCAAGACTCGTACCGCGGCGCGCAAACCGCGCCGCCGCGCATCAAAGAACATCACCCAGGGTCAGGCTCACATCAAGTCGACCTTCAACAACACCATTGTGTCCATCACAGACTCCACAGGTGCGGTGCTCTCATGGGCGTCCTCCGGTGAAGTTGGATTCAAAGGGTCCCGTAAGTCGACTCCCTTCGCCGCGCAGATGGCCGCTGAGCAGGCTGCTAAGCGGGCACAGGAGCACGGCATGAAGAAGGTTGACGTCTTCGTCAAGGGGCCCGGCTCCGGACGCGAGACTGCGATCCGCTCACTGCAGGCCGCTGGCCTGGAGGTCGGCTCCATTCAGGACGTCACCCCCAGCGCTCACAACGGCTGCCGTCCGCCGAAGCGCCGCCGCGTCTAGCGCGGCTTCCTTTACCAAGCCCTTCAAAGCCGACTCGCGGCTCTGCTGCCAGCTATGACAGCAGGGTCGCGCCTCGGCAGACCACTGAAAAAAGAATGTGTCATATAGCGGACGCACTCTGAAAGGAATGACCAGTGCTCATTGCACAGCGCCCTACGCTGACTGAAGAAGTCGTTGACGAGAACCGTTCACGCTTCACCATCGAGCCGCTCGAGCCGGGCTTCGGCTACACCCTGGGTAACTCTCTCCGGCGGACCCTGCTGTCCTCGATCCCCGGTGCCGCAGTGACCAGCATCCGGATCGACGGTGTTCTCCACGAATTCAGCACCATCACTGGCGCCAAAGAGGATGTCACGGAACTGGTGCTCAACGTCAAGAAGCTCTCCGTCTCTTCCGAGCACGACGAGCCTGTTGTCGCCTACCTCCGCAAAGAGGGCCCCGGCCCGGTCACAGCAGCAGACATCACCCCACCGGCAGGTGTGGAATTCCATAACCCCGCCCAGCAGCTGCTGACCCTCAACGAGGACGGCAGGCTTGACCTGGAACTCACCATCGAACGTGGCCGAGGCTATGTTTCCGCAGCCTTGAACAAGCTGGACGACTCGGAGATTGGCCGTATCCCGGTTGACTCCATCTACTCACCAGTTGAAAAGGTGAGCTACAAGGTCGAGGCAACTCGTGTCGAGCAGCGCACCGACTTTGACAAGCTCACCATCGACGTGGAAGCCAAGCCTTCCATGGCACCGCGTGACGCGTTGGCTTCAGCTGGCTCCACACTCGTGGAGCTGTTCGGCTTGGCTAAGGAACTCAACATCTCAGCTGAGGGCATCGAGATCGGCCCGTCTCCGACGGACGCCGCCCTGGCAGCTGACATGGCCCTACCTATTGAGGACCTGGAGCTCACCGTGCGCTCATACAACTGCCTCAAGCGTGAGGGCATCCACACCATTGGTGAGCTCACCGCGCGCTCAGAAGCTGACTTGATGGACATCCGGAACTTCGGTGCGAAGTCCATCGACGAGGTCAAAGAGAAGCTGGTGGAGTACAACCTTCAGCTGAAGGATTCCCCGGAGGGCTTTGACCCGACGGCCGCCCGTTTCGCTGCTGAAGAGGCCGAGTACGACGACGAGGCCGACGCCCAGTTCTCGAACTGAGCCACAGGTACCAGACATTCGTTCGCTGCAGACGGTGAGCGCTTTCTACAAGGAGTAAGAGACCATGCCAACCCCCACAAAGGGACCGCGCCTCGGCGGCAGCCCGGCGCACGAGAAGCAGATGCTGGCGAATCTGGCCGCCAGCCTCTTTGAGCACCGTTCAATCACCACGACGGTGACCAAAGCCAAGCGCCTTCGCCCCTACGCAGAACGGCTCATCACCGTTGCGAAAAAAGGTGACCTTGCTGCCCGCCGCCAGGTCGTAGCCAAGATCAGCGCCCAGAACGCCACCAACCAGGCGATTGTTCACGAGCTGTTCACCGTGATTGCTCCGGCCATGGCCGAGCGTCAGGGCGGGTACACCCGCATCACTAAGATCGGAAACCGGAAGGGCGACAACGCCCCGATGGCTGTGATCGAGCTGGTGATGGAGCCCGTGAGCCCGAAGCAGCAGGTCGTCCGCGACGCAGAGTCTGCTACGGCCACCGCAGCAGGTGCCGAGGAGACCGAGCCGGTCGAGTCAGAGGACACTTCAGCTGTCGAAGCACAGGACGCCCCAGAGGTATCCGACGAGGCCGCAGTTGAGTCGTCTGCCGACACCGAGACTGACGATGTCGCAGCTGAAGCAGCCGCAGAGGAGTCTGACGAAGAGAAGTAATTCTCCTCGCTAGACAAACGTATGTGGGGTCCTGGCCATGTGGTCAGGACCCCACATACGTTTAAAGCAGAATGCCGTAGCGTTCTCAGCACTGGAGGCTGAACCTCAACGGACTGCAGTCTCGGTGATCCAGATAGGGTATTAGCATGCGTGTTCGCCTCGACCTTGCTTATGACGGCAATGCATACAGAGGGTGGGCGCACCAACCCGGGCAGCCAACCGTAGAGGGCACACTGCGTGAGGCTCTTGCCACGGTCATTCGACGTGAGGTCCCTGTCGTTGTCGCCGGGCGCACTGACGCCGGTGTCCACGCGCGCGGACAGGTTCTCCACCTTGACCTCTCGGCGGATGAATGGGAGCAACTGGCCCGGGGGAGGGCCATCCCACCAGAAAAGGCGATGCGGCAACGGCTCAACGGTGTCCTCGGACGGGAGGATGGCGCAGTCGTTGTGCACCAGGTGCGCCGAGTGAGCGATGATTTCGACGCACGTTTCTCCGCACTGACCCGGACCTACACATACCGGATCGCAGACAGACTGGAGTTGCGTGACCCCCTACGGCGCCATGACACTGCCTGGCTGAACCCATCCCGGAAACTGCAGCCGTCGGGGCAGCTGGACGTTCCGCTTATGGACGCTGAGGCTACGAGCATCCTCGGTCTGCATGACTTCGGAAGCTTCTGCAGACCCCGCGACCACGCCACCACCATTCGTCAGCTCACCGAATTCACCATCAGTCGTGGACATGATGGGGTGATCACCGCCCAGATCACTGCAGACGCCTTCTGCCACCACATGGTCCGTGCCCTGATCGGTGCATGTATCGACGTCGGTGAAGGCCGCCGCCAGCCAGGCTGGCTCATGGACAGGCTGTCTGACCCGGTCTGGGATGAACGTGTCCGGCTCGCCCCACCCCAGGGTCTTGTCTTAGAACGTGTGGACTACCCGGACCAGGACCAGTTGGCAGTTCGAGCTGGACAAACCCGCGCTCGGCGGGAGCCCGCACCTTAGGTCCCCTGCCGAGGACGCCCGTCAATGACGGGAAACGCCTAGTCAACGAGATGCTGAGTGCATTTCTCAGGTGGGATCCCCCTGACGCCGGGTGCGGCGCGCCTCATCTGCCAAGAACGTATGCGTTGGTCGCCCGACCTGCCTGCACGTTGACCCGACCTTCACCCTGGAGGGACCTCGAAATCATGAGTTCATCAAGCTCCCAATCGCCGGCCCTCGGCGCGGTCACGTGGATCGTGATGGTGGCTGCCTTCGGCGGTTTCCTGTTCGGATTCGATACCGCAGTGATCAACGGAGCGGTAGCCCCGATCCGTGAAGAATTCGAACTTGGAGCGCTAATGAGCGGGTTCAGTGTTTCCAGCGCACTGCTCGGCTGTGTGGTCGGCGCATTCAGCGGCGGTGTCATCTCAGACCGAGTGGGCCGGCAAAAGGCGATGTTGCTCGCGGCGTCGCTCTTCTTCTTCTCCGCAGTGGGCTGCGCGCTGGTGTTCGGCGTGTACGACCTCATCTTCTGGCGCCTCGTGGGTGGCATCGGCGTCGGTATGGCCTCGGTGATCGCCCCGTCGTATATAGCAGAGGTCTCCCCAAGCGCTTGGCGCGGCAGGCTAGGATCCCTGTTCCAGCTGGCGATCGTCATCGGAATCTTCATGGCGGCGATCTCCAACGCACTCTTTGCCAACGTTGCAGGTGGAGCAGCGGAGGAACTCTGGTTCGGTCTGGATGCGTGGCGGTGGATGTTCCTCTCAGAAGCTGCCCCTGCGCTGATCTACGGACTTTTGGCACTCAGCATTCCAGAGTCACCGCGCTACCTTGTTTCTCGTGGCAAAAATGACGCCGCTGCCGAGATCCTCACAGAGGTCGTCGGGATCAAAGGCTCTTCCGCAGTAGCAGCAAAGATCGCAGATATTCAGCGCACCATCAATATTGAGGCCCGCCAGAAGCTCAAAGACCTGTTCGTCGGGGGCAAACTGATGCCGATTGTCTGGGTCGGGATCGGGCTGGCAGTATTCCAGCAGTTCGTGGGTATCAACGTCATCTTCTACTACTCCACCACCCTGTGGCAGGCAGTGGGCATCGCCGAGGACCAAGCTCTTCTGGTCCAGGTCATCACCACCAGCGTGAACATCCTGGCGACGATCGTGGGCATCCTGATTGTCGACAAAGTCGGTCGCCGTATCCCTCTGGCAGTCGGTTCCGGTGTGATGGCGGCAGGTCTGCTGATGATGGCCGTAGCCTTCTCACAGGCTGTTGAATCCACAACCACCAACGAATTCGGAGATGTGGAGACGGTGGTCTCGCTTCCGGAACCATGGGGCATCATCGCTCTGGTGTCGGCCAATGTGTTCGTGCTCGGCTTCGGGGCAACCTGGGGTCCATTCATGTGGCTCATGCTCGGAGAAATGTTCCCCAACCGGATCCGCGCTGTGGCGCTCGGCGTGGCATCGGCCTTCAATTGGGGATCAAACTTCCTAATCTCCACGTTGTTCCCCCAGATGGCGGAGCTCTCGCTGGTGTTCGCCTACGCGTTCTACGGGGTCAGTGCGCTGATCAGCCTAGTGTTCGTGCTGAAGTACGTGCCGGAGACTAAGGGCCGTGAAATCGAAGACATGAAAGAACAGGCCTACTCCAAAGCCTGATCTGGTGATCGACGGCGGTCTCGGGCTGACTCAGCCGTCGATCACCGCAGTGAGCTCATCGAGAAAGTCAGTGAAGTTCGTGCCGCGGCGCAGCAGACGTTGCACCGAGTCACGTTCGTTGAACACCTCCACCAGTTGCTCAAAGATGGTCTGGAAGGCCTCCCGGTCCTCCTCGCTGAAGGCCACCAGCACCACGAACTGGACCCGAGAGTCGCCCCAGCGCAGTGAGCTCTCCGCCACTCCCACGGAAAGCACTGTGCGACCAGCTGTCATCTTGAGCGCGTGCGGAACTGCCAAAGCGTCCGTGAACGCGGTGGAGGACATCTCCTCGCGGGCAATGGCCCGGTCAATATAGTCCTCATCGATCACCCCAAGCTCAACGAGCGGTGCCCCCAAAGTCCGAATCACCCCAGCTTCCTTCGCAGCGGGCAGGGGGCGGATGAAAGCGCTCGGGTGAAAGTAGTGCTCCAGCTCTGCTCGAAGCCGAGCAAGCCTCAGGGAACGACGACGCCGCGCGGCCGCGGCTGCGATGCGTTCTGTGTCAGAATCCGTGAGGAACGGAGGCAACAGCACCGTCCGCTCATCAGGCACCGGCGGATCGATCGTGGTGAGCACGAGGTCGGTGGTGATCGCCGACCAGTCCGGGGACATCTCCGTCTCCACCGCCGTGACCTCCACGGAGGAGCCGAGAGAGCGATCGATTCTCGAACGCAGCAGCTCATGTAGCTCGTAGTAGCCGGGGCAGACGATCGTTGCGGTGAGCACCGCATCGCTCCGCCTGTTGCGTTCCAACCGCCCACCGACATGCATAGCGATATAGGCGATCTCGTCGTCACCGAGGCTCAGCCTCAGGTGATCCCCAACCTGGCTAGCAATTGAGACAGCCACCTCAAACACCATCGGGTAGGCGGCTTTCAGCGACCGAGTCAGAGGGTTCCGCGACCAGGCCTGCTCCCTAGCCCGATGGACAAGATTCTGCACATGCAGACTGAGCCTGCGCAGAAAATCATCATGAAAAATATCAACCAAGTACTCTTCAGCGGCGTGCCGGACCGCTTCCCGCACCACTGACTCAATATGCGGGTCCAGCGCCACCTCGAGGGCCTCACCTTTCGGAGTGACCGCTCGGGTCAGAATCAAGGACGCAAGGTGATGCAGATCGCCGAGCCCTACACGGGTGCCGAAGTGCTTCAGCGTGAGATCATCGAGCAGTTCCGCCACCTGCCGCTGCTGAGCGGAAGGGTCAACATGAGTGCCGGTGAGGGCGCGGCCCTGAGCTACCCGGTCTGCAGCGATCGCCACATGCAGAATGACATCAGAGACAGCGAGTTCATTGACGTAGAACCCCTGCTCACCGAGCCGGGTGGTGAGTTCCTGTTTGAAGGGCGAAAACGACTTCGGATCGATGGACTCCAGCCCGATAGTGCGCCGCAGGCTGGCCATATCGGCAAAGCCGTCGTCCATCTCTTCATGCGCCAGTTTCGACACCAGTCGTCGTTGCGCCAACTCATCGCCCACCAGCATCACGCGGGGACCGGAACGCCGGAGCTTAAGTTCGGTGCCAGCAATGAGGTCTCGCACCCGGACCAGGTCCGACTCTATGGTCGCTTCAGAAACGTGCAGACGGGCAGCTGTGCGGTGGATGTCGATCCCGGAGGACGCTCCAAGAAGCTCACGGACCAATGAGTGCACCCGGTCCTGCGGAGTCTCGCCCTCAGCCTCCCCGCGCAGCCCCGCCAAGACGGCCCGGTCTGCTCGGTACCCTAATGGTCCAGACTCCACGGCAGTCACCGGTGTGCTTCGTGCATTGAGCTGCGAAACATAGGAGCGCACGCTGCGCGGAGTCACCCCGAGGGAGTCCGCTATAGATCCGGCGGTCACCCAGCCTTCGGCGCGCAGCAAAAGGTTGGCCACCTTCTCCGGACGCCTGCGCATGGCACTTAGCCTATGGCACGCAGAGCCAAGTGAGTGATCAAGTGTGCCAGGTCGGCGGAATCCTGGCCCAAAATTTCCGCAGGGGCGGAAAGAACTCTGGCCCGTAGGCCCTATATATGTGGGCCGCGTCACGGGAGAATCATAGGAACGCAATATTCAACGGAAGGGCACCAAAATGTCTGCAACTCGCACTGTGACCGTCGGATCCTCACAGGGTCTCCACGCTCGTCCCGCCAAGCTGTTCGTCGAGGCAGCCCAAAAGACCGGGCTGCAGGTGACCATCGCGAAGGGTGAGAAGTCAGTCAACGCTGCATCCATCCTCGGTGTGATGTCACTTGGTGTGGATAAGGGCGACGAGGTCACACTCAGCGCTGAAGGTGAGGGTGCCGAATCTGCACTGGACTCCCTCGAAGCGTTCCTCAAAACCGACCACGACGAGGCCTGAGCCATATGTCATCCACACCCCAGTCCGCGATGAAGGGGACCGGGATCGGCCAAGGAGTCGCCCTCGGCCCGGTGGCGCGCATGTCCCCACCGCCGGTCGCGCCCACTGACGAGACCAGCTCGCTGACGCACCATCAGGAGTCCGAGCGGGTCAAGGAAGCTATCGAAGCAGTCGCAGCGGACCTCACCGCGCGTGGCGAGACCGCTGGGGGCCAAGCCCAAGAAGTCCTCGAGGCTCAGGTGATGATGGCCCAAGATCCAACCGTCACGGACGCCGTCGAGACTCACCTCAAGGACGGAAAAACCGGGGAATACGCCGTCCACGCCGCTTTCGCAGAGGTAGCGCAGACACTTCAAGCTCTCGGCGGCTATCTCGGTGAGCGTGCCGCCGATCTCTACGACGTCGCCGCCAGAGTCGTCGCCGCTCTCCGCGGAGAACCCGCCCCGGGAGTCCCCGACCCCGGGCACCCGTTCGTCCTGGTCGCACAGGATCTTGCTCCGGCCGATACCGCGCTGCTGGATCTGAACAAGGTGCTGGCGCTGGTCACCATTGAAGGCGGACCAACCTCCCACACCGCCATTCTGGCCCGCGGCAAAAGCATTACCGCCGTAGTGGGAGTAGCCGAGGCAGCTCAACTCAGTGACGGAGATGAGGTTGTCGTTGATGCCGCCAACTCGGTAATCCTGCTCACCCCCACACAGGAGCAGAAGGATGAGGTAGCAGCGCGCATCGCGCAGCGCGCCGCTGTGCAGAAAGCCCCCATCACCGATGGTGCCCTAGCTGACGGAACGCCTATCCCGCTGCTAGCCAATTTGGGCACACCGGAAAGCGCGGCAGAGGCTGTTGAGCTTGGCGCTGAAGGGGTCGGTCTGTTCCGCACCGAGTTCCTGTTCCTCTCCTCGGAGACTGCTCCGAGTGTGGACGAACAGCGGCAGGCCTACCAAGAGTTGCTGGAAGCGTTTCCTGGCAAGAAAGTCGTCGTCCGGGCCCTCGATGCTGGTGCGGATAAGCCCCTGCCCTTCCTCAATGACGCCGAGGAGGAGAACCCGGCGTTGGGGCTGCGGGGTCTTCGCGCCTTGCTGACGAATGAAGAAGTGCTGCGCGACCAACTATCTGCGCTTGCAGAGGCTGAAGCTGCCACCGACGCCGATCTATGGGTCATGGCGCCCATGGTCTCCACCGTGGAAGAGACTGAGACCTTCGCCAAATTCGCTCATCAGCACGGACTGAAAACTGCCGGCGTCATGGTTGAGGTACCTTCGTCCGCGCTCTTGGCCGAGCAAATCCTGCAGACCGCCGACTTCGCCTCTATCGGCACCAATGACCTTACCCAGTACACCATGGCCGCCGACCGGCTTCTGGGCTCGGTCGCCGGGCTTCAAGACCCGTGGCACCCTGCGGTCCTCAAGCTCGTCCGGGAAGTCGGATCCGCCGGTGCTTCGACAGGCAAACCGGTCGGAGTGTGCGGAGAAGCCGCCGCCGACCCACTGCTGGCTGTGGTGCTGGTCGGACTCGGCGTCACCTCACTGTCCATGGCGCCCGCGGCACTGGCCGATGTCCGTGCCGAACTCCTGCTCCATACCAAGGATCAAGCTCAAGCTATCGCCCAAGCCGCCGTCTCCGCTGCCACAGCAGCTGAGGCTCTCGAGGCTGCTCGCAGCACCGCCACATCCCTCGCCAACGATTGAGAAAGAGCCGTCCCATGACCACGACGACGACGTCACCAGACTCCAGCGCCCCAGCTGACAAACAGCCAGGAAAAGTGCGCGTCGGAGTCCAGAAATTTGGGTCCTTCCTCTCCGGCATGATTATGCCGAACATCCCTGCGCTGATCGCCTGGGGAATCATCACCGCAGTGGTGGTCAACGTCTCCGAATTCACCGAAGACGGCTGGGAACCCACCAACGCCCTGGACGGGGTCATCTTCCCGATGATCCACTACCTGCTGCCCATCCTGATCGCGATGCAGGGTGGACGCCTCATCCACGAAACCCGAGGCGCCGTCGTCGGTGCTGTCGCCGCAATGGGTGTCATTGTCGGCTCCGACCACCTCATCGACCAGTTCAATGCCGCACTTCCCGCAGGGGAGGACGAACTCAGCTACGTCCACATGTTCATCGGCGCGATGATCATGGGGCCCCTGGCCGCATGGTTGATGAAGAAGCTCGACGGCCTCTGGGAAGGCAAAATTAAGCCCGGCTTCGAGATGCTGGTCAACATGTTCTCCGCAGGAATTCTGGGATTCCTGCTCCTCGCGGCGGGCTTCTTCGTCCTCGCTCCGCCCATCAACTGGCTGATGGACGCCCTCGGCAGGGGAGTGGAGTGGCTGATCGACAACAGCCTGCTCCCATTGACCTCTGTGCTCATTGAGCCGGCCAAGGTGTTCTTCCTCAACAACGCGATCAACCACGGTGTCCTGACCCCACTGGGCACCCAGCAGGCCGATGCACAGGGCAGCTCCATCCTCTTCCTGCTTGAAGCCAACCCTGGGCCCGGCCTGGGACTGCTGCTGGCTTTCTCCGTCTTCGGTGTTGGTGCAGCCAAGGCCACCGCACCGGGTGCAGCCCTAATCCACTTTGTGGGCGGCATCCATGAGGTGTACTTCCCCTACGTGCTGATGAAGCCGGTTCTGCTACTGGCCATGATCGCTGGCGGCATGACCGGCGTGACCACCAACATGCTCCTAGATGTTGGTCTGCAAGCTCCGGCGGCGCCCGGGTCCATCATCGCGGTGTACGTTCAGTCTCTCGGTGGCGGCGTAGGCAATGTGGTCGGTGTGACCTTCGGCTGGGTGCTATCAGCCGCGGTGACATTCGCGGTGGCCGCGGTCATCCTGCTCTCATCGCGCAAGCGAGACTTGGAGCTGGGGGATCAGTTCTCCTCCGCCATTTCCAGGACCGAGTCCGCTAAGGGCAAGAGTTCCTCCGCCCTGTCCAGCCTCACCGCCAGTGCGGCCAATGTTCCGGCTGCGGCAGCTGAGCGGATCCGGACGATCTACTTCGCTTGCGATGCGGGTATGGGGTCCTCCGCAATGGGCGCCTCGGTCCTGCGGAAGAAGCTCTCCGGCGCTGGCATTACCGATGTCTACGTCACCAACAAAGCCATCTCCTCCCTCCCAGGCGATGCCGATCTGGTCATTACTCAGCAGACGCTCACCGACCGGGCCCGTCCCAAGGAGCCGAACGCCATCCACGTCTCTGTGGACAACTTCATGAACGCTCCGGAATATGACGAGGTCGTGGAGCTGGTCAAAGGAAGCGAAGACCAGGACGCCGCTGGCAGCACGGGCGCCCAGGCGTCGTCGCCATCTGCCCACGGCAGTGACACCCTCACCGCTGTGGACTCCGGTGTGCTGACCCAGGACCGGATCCGGATCCGGACTGGTGCGGCCACTCAGGAAGAGGCGCTGCGTGAGGCCCAGGAGATCCTGGTCTCCGCCGGCGCGGTGAGCGGAGACTACCTCCAGGCCATGCGCGACCGCGAAGCGACCGCGTCCACCTTCATGGGTAGTGAGCTCGCCATACCGCATGGCACCAACGACGCTAAGAGCGCCATCAAGTCCAGCGCGCTGTCCGTGGTCAGGTATGACGGCGGCGTGGACTGGGCGGGCGACCAGGTGACGTTCGTGGTCGGCATCGCAGGCGTGGGGGATGAGCACCTGCAGATCCTGTCCAGGATTGCAGAACTGTTCTCCGATGAGTCCAAGGTCGCGGAGCTCAAGGCCGCTTCCACGGAGGCTGAGCTGCACCAGCTGCTCAGCGCCGTCAACGAGGACTGAAGTATTTTCAACAGAGCGTCTCGGGATGTTGGAATCTTCCCCGTTCAGGCGTGGAGTTCCCCACATCCTGAGACGTTCTGTCAGGTTGGACCATGAGCACTAGGGAGTCAGACATGAAGGCAGTCCACTTTGGAGCCGGGAACATTGGCCGCGGATTCGTCGGCGTCCTGCTGCATGAGGGCGGTTACGAGGTCGTGTTCTCCGACGTTGCCGCGCCCCTTGTAGAGGCCCTGAATTCCGCAGACTCCTACACAGTGCGCGAGGTCGGCGAAGGCGGCGAAGACCGCACCATTACTGGGTTCCGGGCGCTCAACAGCGCAGAGAATCCGGAGGCCGTGGCGCAGGAAGTCGCCGAAGCTCAGGTAGTGACCACCGCAGTGGGTCCTACCGTCCTGAAATTCATCGCCCAGCACATCATGGACGGTCTGCGGCTGCGCTCGGCAGACCTGCAGCCACTGCAGATCATGGCCTGCGAAAACGCAGTCGGTGCCACCGACACGCTGCGCAGTGAGATGGAGCGGATAGCTGGTGCGCAGTGGTCAGAGCTCCGCAGCAAGGCCGTCTTCGCCAACACTGCGGTAGATAGGATCGTCCCTGGTCAGCCGGCCGGCACAGGGATCGATGTCACAGTGGAGCCCTTCTACGAATGGGCGATCGAATCGGTGCCTTTCGGGGAGAGTCGTCCGCATATTCCTGGGGCCCATTTCGTGAAGGACCTCGGCCCTTATATTGAGCGCAAGCTCTTCACCGTCAACACCGGCCATGCCACCGCCGCCTACCTGGGAAGCGCCGCCGGACATACGACGATCGCTGCTGCCCTGGGAGATCAACAGGTTGCTGCCGGAGTGCAGGCAGCCCTGGAGGAGACGTCAGCCCTGCTGGTAGCCAAGCACGGTTTAAGTGTCTTGGAGATGGCAGATTACCGGGAGACCATCCTGGAGCGGTTCCGAAACCCCTCACTTCCTGACACCACCACACGAGTGGGGCGCCAACCGTTGCGCAAACTCTCACGTCATGAGCGGTTCATCGGCCCAGCATCCCAGGCGGCAGAACGCGGCTTGGAGGTCGCCGGTCTGCTCACCGCCATCGGCGCAGCCCTGAGATTCGATGTTCCCGAGGATGAAGAGTCCGCCCAGTTGAAGCGCAGGCTCAGTGAGGTCGCGTCAGGGTCTCTCACGGCAGCGGACTTCACTGCTCAGGTGACCGGATTGGATGAGGAGCACCCGCTGTTCCCACGAGTATGCAGCACGGTGGTCAGCTCAGCTGGATAGGCTGGGGCGGTGAATGAACCACTCTGGACCCCTGGGTCGCCCAATACGGTGATCGCTGGAGATAATCTCCCGGTGCTTCAAACCCTGCCGGGAAGCTCCTTTCAGCTCATCTGCATTGACCCGCCGTTCAACACTGGCCGGGTTCAACGGTCCCAGCCTATGCGCACCGTACGGTCCGCTGACGGTGACCGGGTCGGGTTCAAGGGGCACACGTATCAGACGCTCAGAGGCGCACTGACTACCTACGACGATGATTTTGCCGACTACTGGGACTTCTTGGCCCCGCGTCTGGAACAGGCTTGGCGGCTGCTGAAGGACAGCGGGACGCTTTACCTGCATTTGGACTACCGCGAGGTGCACTACGCGAAAGTCATGTTGGATGCGCTCTTCGGGCGGGAGTGTTTCCTCAATGAGATCATTTGGGCCTACGACTACGGAGCTCGCGCCAAGAGCAGATGGCCCACCAAGCATGACAACATCCTGGTCTACGTCAAGGACCCCAAGCAGTACTACTTCAGCAATGAGGACGTTGACCGTGAACCCTATATGGCCCCAGGCCTGGTGACCCCGGAGAAAGTAGCGCGCGGCAAGCTGCCCACCGATGTCTGGTGGCACACGATCGTGGCGCCCAACGCCAAGGAACGCACCGGCTACCCCACCCAGAAGCCGGTCGGAATCCTCAAGCGCATGGTCGCCGCCTCCAGCCGCCCCGGCGACTGGGTGATGGACTTCTTCGCCGGATCCGGAACGCTGGGTGCCGCAGCCCAAGAACTGGACCGCAGGTACCTGTTGATTGACGCCCATTCGGAGGCTGTCGCAGTCATGCGCAGACGGTTTGAAGGGACGACGACGCCCCCGCAGTTTGTGGCCGCTGAGGGTGAGTTGGCGGCGTCGTAAGCAACCAGGTATAGTCAAGGGTTGTTGTGCGTGTCCAGACCTGCCTGGATTCGTGTTGAGGCGGTCCAGTTGCATGGCCGTTCAGCCTCCACGAACCTCGCGGGAGACAACGGGCCCCGAATCTTCCCGGTCCTCACCCGGGACTCGGGCAGCGCGCTGAAACAGCAGTCGCCCCGGCGACTGCGACCTGAAGGGTGCGGAAACCAAAGGTTTTCGCGTCTGAGACCAAGTGCATCACGCGCTGACTGGCAGTGAATCTCACACTCTGCCCCACGCTGCGTGAACCGTAGAACACCGACCGTAAGGCATACCAACCGTGCGTACGTACACCCCCAAAGAAGGCGACGCCGACCCGCAGTGGCACATCATTGATGCCACTGACGTGGTCTTGGGCCGTTTGGCTTCGCAAGCTGCTCAGCTGCTGCGCGGCAAGCACAAGCCCACCTATGTACCGAATCAGGACATGGGCGACTTCGTCATCATTATCAACGCTGAGAAGGTCGCCGTCACTGGCGATAAGGCAGCGAAGAAGACCTACTACCGCCACTCCGGCTTCCCGGGCGGCATCAAGTCGATCAATTTTGAGCAGATGATCGCACGCCACCCCACCCGAGCAGTGGAGCAGGCCGTCAAGGGCATGGTTCCACACAACAAGCTCGGCACCGCCCAGTTGACTAAGCTGCGCGTCTACGCAGGCAGTGAGCACCCGCACGCTGCCCAGCAGCCGAAGCCGTTCGAGATTACCCAGGTCGCCCAGTAATTCGGGCCCGACTCTAGAGACTTTTAGGAGAACCGTGGCTCAGAACACTGAAGAGCTCACCGAAACCGAGGAGCTGACAAGCTTCACCTCGGAATCGACCCCGACCACCGCTACTGACGAGGCCACCGCTGAGCGCGCCCCGCTGACCGTGCCTGGCGCGGCCATCGGTCGCCGCAAGCGTGCTCGTGCCCGTGTGCGCATTGTGCCGGGTACAGGTAAGTGGACACTCAACGGCCGCAGCTTGGAAGACTACTTCCCCAATAAGCTGCACCAGCAGGAAGTCAACGACCCGTTCACCCTGCTGGGCCTCAACGACGCCTATGACGTCATTGCACGGATTGACGGTGGAGGCCCTTCCGGTCAGGCCGGTGCCCTGCGTCTAGGTATTTCCCGTGCGCTCAACGGCATCGACCGTGACCACAACCGCCCGGCCCTGAAGAAGGCTGGCTTCCTGACTCGTGACGCCCGTGCGGTGGAGCGTAAGAAGGCCGGTCTCAAGAAGGCCCGTAAGGCTCCGCAGTACTCCAAGCGCTGATTTTACAGTTGCCTGCGCAATTGCCCCGTTCGGTTCGCCGAGCGGGGCAATTCGCGTCTGAGGAGTCGTGCAAGAAGCCCGTAGACATCCGCCGGCACTCCAGATAGGACGGAATCATTCAAGAACTCGTGCCTCTCAGAGCAGCATCCTAGTGACATGATCGAACTGATTCTTACCGGCCTCTGGCTGGGGCTGGTGTTCAACGCCGCGCCGGGTCCCGTCTTCACCGAATCGCTGCGTCGCGGCGTCAGGGGCGGGTTTGGACCCGCTCTCGCAGTCCAGGTCGGTTCCTTAGTGGGCGATGCGGCCTGGGCGGTCCTGGGCCTCGCCGGTGCGGCAGCCCTGCTGACTCAGCCCCAGCTGCACATTCCCATGACGCTCATCGGATGTCTGGTGCTCCTGCTGCTCGGGCTCCAGGGCATCCGGGACGCTCTCAAGCCCAAGGTGCCTACGTCTGGGCAACAGACCAGCCCCGGCGGAACACTGCGCGGCCCACTGGCCGCCGGTGCGCTCATCTCACTGGCCAGCGTGTGGAATGTGGTCTACTGGGCCGGTGCTGGTGGGGCAGTCGGTGGGGCACTGGGCGATAACGCACCCTTCGGGCCCCTGGTGGTCTTCTTCTCAGCCTTCATGACCTCCTCTATCCTGTGGTGCTTCATATGTGCTGGGTTTATTGCCGGACTTCGCCGCGCGGTCAGCCAGCTGTGGACCCGCATTATCGAAGGTGGAGCGGGCGCGGCATTGGTCGTCATGGCGGTTGTGCTTCTCCTCCAAACCGTCGAGCTTTAGCCCAGCCAACGCAGAGCTTCGTCACAGCTTTATACCGAAATTGCCGTTCAAGCGGTCTGAACGGGGCTTTTTCGAGTCTCGAGCGTTAGACTCACGTCCAATATGACCAGATTGTTCGGAACCGATGGGGTTCGTGGTGAGGCCAATGGGCTGCTCACCGCGGACCTGGCCCTTCGTCTCTCTCAGGCCGCAGCAGTGGTGCTGGGACATCGACGCACCCCCGCTGATAAGCGCCCCGTTGCCGTCCTGGCGCGGGACCCGCGAGTCTCAGGGGAATTCCTCTCAGCTGCTGTGGAAGCTGGGTTGGCATCCTCCGGAGTTGATGTCTACGACGCCGGGGTGCTGCCTACTCCGGCGGCGGCCTTCCTCGTCGCAGACTTCAACGCCGACTTCGGCGTGATGATCTCCGCATCCCACAACCCGGCACCGGATAACGGCATCAAGTTCCTCGGCGCAGGCGGTCACAAACTCGACGATGCCCTCGAGGATGAGATCGAGGTGCAGATAGGTGAGCCTCCGCTGTTGCCCACCGGCGCAGGCGTCGGTCGCGTCCAACGCTTCTCAGACGCCGAAGACCGCTACGTTGTGCACCTGCTGCAGTCACTCGGCGGGGGCAGTCTCGAAGGATTACGTGTTGTCCTGGATTGTGCACACGGTGCTGCCAGCGGGTGCTCACCAGAGGCCTTCGCCGCCGCAGGAGCTGAGATTGTGGTCATCGGGGCTGACCCTGATGGCCTCAACATCAACGACGGCTACGGGTCCACTCATCTTGACCGGCTCCAGGAAACCGTGGTCTCCCATGGGGCTCATCTCGGCATCGCCCACGACGGAGACGCCGACCGGTGCCTCGCAGTGGACCATACCGGTGCGCTGATCGACGGCGATCAGATCATGGGCGTCCTCGCTCTGGCGCTGAAAGAAGCCGGAGCGCTCAAAGACAACACACTCGCTGTGACAGTGATGAGCAACCTCGGACTCAAAATCGGCATGGCAGCGGCCGGGATCGACCTCGTGGAGACCGCAGTCGGTGACCGCTACGTCCTCGAAGCCATGAGAGCCGGAGGATACTCCCTCGGAGGCGAACAATCAGGACACCTCATATTCGCCGACTACGCCACCACCGGTGACGGAGTTCTGACAGGATTGCAGCTGGCCGCCCGAGTGGCCTCAACGGGCAAACCCCTGAAAGTATTGGCAGAGGAAGCGATGACGAGGCTGCCGCAGGTGCTGATCAACGTCAAAGGCGTCGATAAGGCCAAAGTAAAAAGTCACCAGGTGGTTCAGGAGGCTGTCTCCGCCGCAGAGACGCGCTTGGGTGAACACGGTCGGGTCCTCCTGCGCCCCTCAGGCACCGAACCAGTCGTCAGAGTCATGGTGGAGGCGCCCACCGCCGACCTGGCACAGGCCGAATCCCAAGTCCTCGCCGATGTGGTCAAGTCCGAACTCGCACTCTGACACCGCGCGCAGGCTGAGATCCCACACGAGCTGACTGATCAGCTCATGAACTGGGCTCATACTCCTGATCGTAATCAGGTGCCGGTGGCTGATCCCAGTACTCTTCCAGGGTCAGCCCGCGGTCAACGACGTCGCGTGCGGTCTCCTCGCCCACATACCGCAGGTGCCACGGTTCGTATTGGAAACCGGTGATCTCCTCGGCGCCCTCCGGGTACCGGATGATGAACCCAAACTCATCAGCATGCTCAGCCAGCCACTGGCCCTGCTCTGAGTCACCGAAGCAGGACCGCAGGTAGCACTGACGATCCTCCAGGTCAGCGACATCAACGGCCAGACCCGTCTGATGCTCCGAAAATCCCGGCCGTGCGCTCACCCGGTCCGCAGCCTCTGCTCCATCTTCATGGAACCGTTGCTCATAGAGCGCCTGTTGAAAGTCGTAGTCGCGGTATGCCGTGGTCGCCCACAGGTCCATGCCGTCCGCCGCAGCCGCGGAGTGAAGCGCCTCATAGGCCTCGGCGGCATCCTCGCGCAGAGGGGCCTCACCGAACTCACTGGGCGCCTCCACATCCCTCAGATCATCAGGGGAGTAGTCCAGCGGATCCAAAGGATTCTGCTTATTGACCAGAACATGCACTGAATTCGGATCCATTGACGCCCGGCTCACTGGTTCGGGGTCAGAATCTTCTGGGTCAGCATCCTCCAGTTCGGAGTCTCCAGCATCGGGCTCCTCCGCCTCACCGTCGGCTTCTGACGGTTCTTCAGCTTCCTTCGAGGAACCCTCAGCAGGTTCGGTGGTGGGATCTCCGCCAGTGTCTTCTCCTCCAGAGCAGGAGGACGCAAGCAGCAGAACGGACATCCAGGCGCTCAGTCGGAGAATGCGCATCACCCCAGGGTAGCCGGTTGCCACGGTAGGCTCGTAGACCATGTCGGACCTCACCAGGACCCCCAGAAAGGGCCCCCATCGCTTCAGCTGGGCTCTTATCGCCGCTCTTGCCCTTACCGCCTGCGCCCCAGAGACTGATGAGGACGACGACGCCCCCGCCGGCCCCACTGACAGCGCCAGTAAGGCCCCGGAAGCCGACAGCGCCGAAGAGGAGCCAGAGGCACAGGAGGAGCCGGCACAGGAGGCTGAAGAGAGTGACCAGTTCACGATCGCCGCAACCGGCGACGTCCTCATTCACGACAATGTGATTGATGAAGCCGCAGCGCTCGCTGAAGGGGAAGAATACGCTTTCGCGCCCCTGATGAGCGGTGTTGAGGAGCTTATCGGTGGCGCTGACCTTGCGCTATGTGGTCTGGAGGTGCCGATCGCCCCAGAGGGGGTTGAGCCGGTGGGCTACCCGGTGTTCGCGGCACCGTCAGAGCTAGCCGATGATCTGGGCTCAGTGGGTTTTGATGGGTGCTCCACGGCGAACAACCATTCATTCGACCAGGGTGTCGCCGGACAGGAGCGGACACTCGAGGTGTTCGACGAGGCAGGCCTTGGTCATGCCGGAACAGCACGCACCGAAGCGGAAGCCGCGCAGCCACAGACGTTCACCCTGGAACGCGGCGGCAGGGAGGTGACTGTGGCGCACTTAGCCACCACCATGATTCACAACCACGCCTTCCCTCCACCGGAGGATGAGCTGTGGCGGGTCACCGATGTCACTGCCGAGGAGCTCACCGCCCAAGCCGCCCAAGCGCGCGAGGATGGGGCCGACGTCGTCATCGCCTCCGTCCACTGGGGAGAAGAGTACGTCCACGAACCGACTGCTGAGCAGCGTGACTACGGTGAACAGCTGGCACAGTCGGGCGAGATTGACGCGGTGTTCGGCAGCCATTCGCACACACCGCAACCGGTGGAGCATCTGGACGGCGGCCCGCAAGACGACGGCATGTGGGTGGTGTGGTCCATGGGCAATTTCCTCTCCAACCAGGATGAAGCATGCTGCATCCCAGAGACCGCCAGCGGCATTGTGGCCTACGCAACGGTGGAGGTCAGTGAGGACGACGCCGCGGTGGTCGCCATGGACTGGTTGCCGGTCACCGTGGACCGGGGTCCCACGGATGATGAGCCGCACCGCGGGATTTGGCCACTGCGTGACCTCGCCGAGGGAGAGATCCCTGATTCAGTGGAGCTCAGTGAGGCGACGATTCAGGACAGGTGGGAGCGCCTACTGGAGGTCATGACGGACCAGATGCTGCGTGAGGAACCACCAGCGTCCACGGGATCGGATCCTACGCGGGTGCCCCGCAGTGATTAGCGTGCCCTGGTGTTCTCAGTCCTTGCCCCACAGCATGTTCCTGGCCCTGCCTAGACGCGACCTGCCCTGAGCTGCAGAGGCCGCTTCGGCTTGGGCGCGCTGTTCTTCCAGCAGGCGTTCGTTCTCTATGGCAGCCGCGAACGCTGCTGGGTTGACCACCTCGGTCTGCACCCTGAGCTGGTCACGGATTTCTTTCAGCAGTGTGATGTTCTCCTCTTCGGCGATCTCTTCCGCCTGACCCAGAAGTGCTTGCCGGGCGGCAATGAACTTGTTCATCGGAAGGATGACTACAAGGTAGATGGCTGCGGCGATCAGGAGGAAGTTCACCAGAGCGGTGAGCAGCACACCGAAACGCATGGGAGGGCCGTCGAACCCAGGGAGGGTCACGGCAAAAAGATTGTCGAAGTCAGGATCCTGGGCTAGAAGCTGCCCAATGAGTGGCATCAGCACATTCTCAACCAACGCATTGATCACCGCGCCGAACGCAGTGCCGAGGACCACCGCCACCGCGAGGTCAACAACATTTCCCTGTTTGATGAAATCGACGAATCCCTTAATCATGGGCTCATAGTACGCGCTGCTCTCTGTTTTCGGCAGAGCAGACTTCGCGCCGGACTCGACTCCTAACCGCGGGCCGGGGCTAGGGGTCCAGATGCTCCGGGTCGGGCTCGGGGTCGTCGTAATCCGGGGCGGCGGGCTGGCGCCAATACTCTTCCAGAGTCAGGCCCAGCTCCACGACCTCTTCGGCAGTTCCCTCACCCACATACCGCAGGTGCCACGGTTCATAAGCGAACCCCGTAACGTGTTCCATCCCTTCCGGGTAGCGGATGATGAAACCGTAGTCGTGGGCGCTGTCTTCTAGCCATTCGAACTCCGGGGTCTCATGGAAGCAGTCACCCATGATGCAGTCTGGATTGTCGATGCTGATCACATCCACAGCCAGCCCTGTCTGATGTTCGGAGTACCCCGGCCGGGCGGCGAACTCGTCGGTTCCCTCCGTGCCGTGGTGGGCATGCCGCGCAGAGTAGATCCGCGTCTGGGAGTCGAAGGGCCGGTAGCCGCTGGTGACCGCCAGGCTGACGCCGTCCTCCAGGGCGTCGTCAAAGAGTTCCTCCACCGCTTCAGCCGGTTCCGCACGCATATATACCGGGTGTTCCACGGAGGTCCGCACCCCGACCTCAACGAGATCCTCGGGTGAGTAGTCCACCGGTTCCAGAGGGTTCTGGCGGTTGACCAGTACATGCACCGAATCCGGGTCCCAGCTCACCTGGGAGGCCTGGAAGGTCTCGGGGGAAGGGAATGGGGAGAGTACGACGGCGCCCACAGCCAGAACCTGCCCTGCGATTCCGCTCATACTTTGCGCAACAGCACCCGGGAGACGCTGTGGTCGTCGTCCTTGGACATGACCAACCGGGCGCGCGAGCGAGTGGGCTGAATGTTCTCCCGCAGGTTCGGCCCATTGATGCGCTTCCAGATATCGGAGGCCTGCGCCACCGCCTCCTGGTCACTCAATCGGCTGTACCGATGGAAGTAGGCCTCAGGATTGGCGAACGCTCCATGGCGCCACCGCATGAAGCGATCCACATACCACTGCTGAATATGACTGGACTTAGCATCAACGAAAATGGAGAAGTCGAAGAAGTCGCTCAGCGCCAGTCCAGCAGTGCCGTCCTCCCGCACCCGCGCCGGCTGCAGGACATTGAGCCCTTCCAGAATGAGCACATCGGGTCGGCGGACCACATGGTACTCATCCGGCATGATGTCGTACTTCAGGTGAGAGTAGACCGGCGCCGGGACCTCCGGACGCCCCGACTTCACTTCCGACACAAAACGAAGCAACCGCCGGCGATCGTAGGCTTCCGGGAAGCCCTTACGGTCCATAATGCCGCGACGGCGCAGCTCAGCATTGGGGTAGAGAAAACCATCAGTGGTGACCAGCTCCACACGTGGGGTGGAAGACCAGCGGCGCAGCATCTCCTGAAGCACACGCGCCGTTGTCGACTTCCCCACCGCCACGGACCCAGCCACTCCGATGATGAACGGCGTCCGGCGAGTCGACTCGCCCAGGAAATCGTTGGTCGCCGATCTGAGCCTGGCGGCGTTCTCCACATAGATGTTCAGCAGCCGCGACAGCGGCAGATACACCTGGGCCACCTCATCCAGCGACAGGTGATCCCCGATACCACGCAACCGGTCGACGTCGTCCTGGTTCAGCGGCTGCTGAATGGACTGAGCAAGCCGAGCCCACGCCTGTCGGCCCAGCTCCACGAAAGGAGAGAAGTGAGCTGATTCATTGTCCAGCGGAGGCGAACCAGCCCATGGTGCGGTCCCACTGACTTCAGGTGGAACAGGCACGGGGGCAGTGGGCGGATGAACGGGCTGCGAGTGCACAGGTGACACGATACCGTCTAGCACCATCTGCCCCGCCACCAAGGTCTCCACGGTATTGTGACTGCCATGTGTGGAATTGTTGGTTATATCGGGTCGCCGGAGAAGTCTGTTGAGCATCATGCGTTGGATGTTCTGTTGGAGGGTTTGCGGCGTTTGGAGTATCGGGGGTATGACTCGGCTGGGGTCGCGACTGTTGCTGGTGGGGTGGTTGAGGCTCGGAAGAAGTCGGGGAAGCTGGTGAATCTGGTTTCTGAGATTGAGCGTGCCCCGCTGACTCCGGCGTCGGTGGGTATTGGGCATACCCGGTGGGCGACTCATGGTGGTCCGACGGATCTGAATGCGCATCCGCATTTTGGTGATGATGGGAAGTTGGCGGTGATTCATAACGGGATCATTGAGAATTTCGCGCAGTTGCGGCAGCGGTTGTCGTTAGCCGGGCATGTGTTCGAGTCGCAGACCGATACTGAGGTCGCGGCGAAGCTGATTGGTGAGGCTTTCCGGTCTTCGGGGGATCTGACTGAGGCGATGCGTGCTGCGGTCAATGAGTTGGAGGGTGCGTTTACGTTGTTGGCGGTGCATCCTGATCAGCCGGATCGTGTGGTGGCTGCTCGCCGGAATTCACCGTTGGTGGTGGGTTTGGGTGAGGGTGAGAACTTCTTGGGCAGTGATGTCTCGGGGTTTATTGATTTCACCCGTGAGGCGGTGGAGTTGGAGCAGGACCAGATTGTGACGATCACTGCTGGTGAAGTGGCGATCATCAATTTTGATGGTTCTGCTGCGGTGGGGAAGCGGTTCCATATTGATTGGGATGCTACTGCTGCGGAGAAGGGTGGTTATGACTCGTTCATGGAGAAGGAGATCAATGAACAGCCCAAAGCGGTAGAGGACACGTTGTTGGGGCGTACTGATGCTCAGGGTCGGTTGACGTTGGATGAGTTGCGGATCAGCCCACAGCAGTTGAAGGACACTTCGAAGATTATTGTGTTGGCGTGTGGGACTGCCGCGTATGCGGGCACGGTGGCGAAGTACGCGATTGAGCATTGGACCAGGATTCCGGTGGAGGTGGAGTTAGCGCATGAGTTCCGGTACCGGGATCCGATTATTGATGAGACCACTCTGGTGGTCTCGATCTCTCAGTCCGGGGAGACGATGGACACGCTGATGGCGGTCAGGTACGCCAAGGAACAGGGCGCGCGGACGTTGAGTATTTGTAATACCAATGGGTCCACGATTCCGCGGGAATCAGATGCGGTGTTGTATTTGCATGCTGGTCCGGAGATTGCGGTGGCTTCGACGAAGGCTTTTCTGGCGATGATCGCGGCGAGTTACTTGTTGGGGTTGTATTTGGGGCAGTTGCGGGGTCAGTTGTTCTCAGGTCAGATCAGTGACATTTTGGCGGATTTGCATAAGATTCCGGAGAAGATTCAGACGATTCTGGATTCGGCGGAGGACATCAAGGCGTTGGCGCGTGCGATGGCGCAGACTCCGAGTGTGTTGTTTTTGGGTAGGCATGTGGGGTTCCCGGTGGCGATGGAGGGTGCGTTGAAGCTTAAAGAGCTGGCCTATATCCATGCTGAGGGGTTTGCTGCTGGTGAGCTGAAGCACGGGCCGATTGCGTTGATTGAAGAGGGGCAGCCGGTGTTTGTGGTGGTGCCTTCTCCTCGGGGTAGGGATTCGTTGCACAGCAAAGTGGTTTCGAATATCCAAGAGGTGCGGGCTCGTGGTGCGAAGACCATCACGGTGGCTGAAGAGGGTGATGAGGCGGTGGTGGAGTTCTCAGAGAATGTGTTCTTCGTACCGGAGACTCAGCCGTTGTTGATGCCGTTGCTGACCACGGTGCCGTTACAGATCTTCGCTTGTGCTTTGGCTTCTGAGAAAGGTTACGACGTGGACCAGCCACGCAACCTCGCAAAATCCGTCACCGTGGAATGAACCAGCGGTGATCATCGGAATTGGGGTCGACGTCGTCGTCGTCTCCCGCTTTGCCGAACAGCTCAAGCGGGCTCCCGCACTGCGCGACAGACTCTTCACCCCTGCCGAACGGGGGCTGAATGTCCGATCCCTGGCTGCGCGCTTCGCCGCGAAAGAGGCCGTGGCCAAGGCATTGGGCGCGCCAGCTGGAATGAACTGGCAGCACTGCCAGGTGGTCTGCGATACCGCCGGTGACCCGCATGTGGAAGTCTCAGGAACAGTCGCGGCGGTAGCGGAGTCCAAAGGCATAGCACGCTGGCACCTCTCCCTGTCACACGACGGTGACATCGCCACCGGAATGGTGGTCGCCGAAGGATGAGCGCACACCGGTGACTAGAGTAGGCACCAGGAGGTGGCAATGTTCTTCAACGTCTACACCGGAGATCAGATCCGTGCTGCCGAGAAGCCACTACTGGACTCCGGCCACGGTCCCACTCTGATGAGAGGGGCCGCCTACGGGCTGGCCCAGCACATCGCGCATCTGCTCCAACAGTTCGGCACTGGGGGCCGGTCCGTCTACGGAGCGCAGATCACGGCCCTGATCGGTTCAGGCAATAATGGCGGCGACGGTCTCTTCGCCCTGGCATACCTGGCTCAACGTGGAGCATCCACCCATGCCGTCCTCACTCGAGAACGAGCACACCCTGAAGGGTTGGACGCATTCCGTGCCGCCGGGGGCCGGGTGGTGGAAACGATCCCGCCGAACACCACAGTGCTGATCGATGCTGTGCTGGGCACAGGATTCCACGGAGATTTCACCCGCCCACAGGTCCCTGGCCTAGAGATCATCGAGCACGACGCCGCCGCAGCCAGGCCACTCATTGTCGCCTGCGATCTGCCCTCTGGAGTCAACGCCGACACCGGGGCCGCCGGTGACCAGGTCATCCGAGCCGACCACACCGTCACCTTCGGCGGCCTCAAACAGGGCCTGATCGCCGGGCGTGGAGGCACGCTCAGCGGAGCGCTGCACACTGTGGACATCGGTCTCCAGCCGCACCTGCCCAAGAGCACGGTCCGGCTCAACAGTGTGCAGAATCCTGCTGATGTTGCGCCACCGCGTTTCACCGACCACAAATACTCCCGCGGTGTTCTGCACCTGGTCGTCGGCTCGCCCGCCTACCCTGGGGCTGCGTTGCTCACCGCTGGCGCCGCCGTGCACACTGGAGTGGGCATGGTGACGCTGCAGGCACCCAAGTCTGTGCGCTCACACGTGATCGGCACCTACCCAGAGGTGGTGGGTGTGCCGGAGAACGGCAGCAGTGCGGCAGTGACGAAAGCTGGCGGCGTCGTCATAGGTCCTGGTCTCGGCGCGGAGCCTGACCAACTGGCCGCCGCAGAAGCGGTACTGGAGCAGGCCCTGGAGTCCGGCACCTCCTGCGTGCTCGACGCCTCCGGGCTGGGACTCATCAGAGCTCAGCTGCGCCGTCGCGGTGGACTAAACAAGAACGTGCTCATCACCCCGCATCTGGGAGAAGCGCGCAGGCTCGTATCCGAGCTCCGCGACCAGGTGCTGGAGTCCATGCTGGACAGTGACTCAGCACAGGCCGATCCAGTGGAGGCTGCGCGCCGAATTGCCGGCCGGCTGGACTGCACCGTGCTGCTCAAGGGCGCCACGACAGTCGTCGCTTCACCTCAAGGAGATGTGGTGCTCCACCGTGCGCAGGCCCCGGGCTTGGCCACCGCAGGGACCGGGGACGTGCTCTCCGGAATCCTTGGTGCGCTGTGCGCTACTCAGGAGCGGGACTGGCTGACCGTCACCACACAGGGCGTGAGTATGCACACCCTCGCCGCGCAGCGGATCGACCCGGAAGGACACGGGCACTTCGGCGCTTCCGCGCTGATCGGCGCACTCGACTGAGGACGGATTGCTCCCGCAGCCCGAGCTGCTGCGAGCCGGCCTAGGACCACTTCCGGGGGCACCGGTACGCTGGATTCCATGAAGTTACCGGAGCGTGCAGCTGTTATCGACGCCTCTGCGATCGCCCACAATGTGCGCACTATCGCCGAGTACGTCCGTCCGGCCAAGGTGCTCGCCGCAGTCAAAGCTGACGGCTACGGGCACGGGCTGGTGACCGCTGCAAAAGCCGCACTCACCGGCGGGGCCGACTGGTTGGGTGTCGCCCATATCGACGAGGCCCTCCAACTGCGGGCACAGGGCATCGAATCGCCCCTGCTGGCCTGGCTGCACACCCGTGAGGCTGACTTTGCCGCCGGAATTGAAGCTCATATTGATCTGGGAGTCTCCGGTTGGGACCTCGAGCCCGTTGCTGAGGCGGCCAACCTCCTGCACGAACCCGCGCGGGTGCATCTGAAGATCGACACCGGCCTTGGCAGAAACGGCTCAACCATGGCCGACTGGCCGGGACTGGTTGAACGCGCTGCAGTGTTCCAGAACCGGGGACTGATCAGCGTTGAAGGTATCTTCACCCATATGGCGGTTGCCGATGAACCCGACCGCAAAGAGACCGACGAACAACTCGAAGCTTTCCACCAGGCACTTGCAGTGGCCGAAAGTCATGGAATCGTTCCTGATCTCCGCCACGCAGCCAACACACCGGCGGCGCTGTCGCGGCCGGATGCGCACTTCGACATGGTCCGGGTCGGGGTCGGCATCTACGGGCACAGTCCCTTCGCGGACCGCACCGGCGCATCCTTGGGGCTCAGACCTGCCATGGAACTGCGCACCACAGTGGCCAACGTCAAGACGGTACCGGCCGGCCAGGGCATCAGCTACGGGCTCACCCATCGGGTTGAAACACCCACCCGGCTGGGCCTGATCCCCTTGGGCTACGCTGACGGCATTCCGCGGATCGCAGTCGGCGCGCCCGTGCTTATCAGGGGCCGCAGGTACTATTCAGCCGGCCGGGTGGCCATGGACCAGTTCGTCGTAGAACTCGGAGAAGACAGTGATGTAGAAGTTGGCGATGAAGTGACGGTCTTCGGCGGGGACTCCGGGATTGAAGCCGCAGACTGGGCAACAGCTGCCGGCACCATCAACTATGAAATCATTACGCGAATCGGAGCCCGGGTGCCCCGAGTGGTGGTCAATGCGGAGCACGATCAGTGACTGGCTCGGCGCCGCCACCGGCAGCTCTGCCCGGGGAAAACTGGCAGCTGCACACACAGCTGCCCCACCTGGAGGCCACAGCTGAGTTCGCCCGCGCACTCGCTGCACACCTGGATCCAGGGGATCTGCTGGTGCTGACCGGTGGGCTCGGAGCAGGCAAGACGACCTTCACCCGTGAACTCGCCCATGCCCTCGGTGTCCGTGGTCAGGTGAGCTCACCAACGTTTACCTTGTCCCGGATTCACCCCCATGAGGACCCTGCCACGGCTGACCTTGTGCATGTGGACGCTTACCGCACCGACGCTGCCGGAATCGAATCCCTGGACCTGCTGGCGACTCTTCGAACATCGATCACGGTTGTCGAATGGGGCCGGGGCTTAGTGGAGCAGTCACTATTGGGAGCGTCAGGGTCCTGGTTGGACCTAGAACTCAACCAGGGGACGGCCTCACCCGGCCAGGCCGGGAGTGAGCCTGCCGCGCATGAGGAGCCTCGCGGTGGCGCACCGGTGATCCAGACGGACTTCAGTGAGACCGAGGAGGAACTGTTGGGGGTGCCGCGCCGGGCGGTCCTGCGGGGCTACGGGCCGCGGTGGATGACCACGCCGACACTTCCCCGGGGGTTCAACGAACACCACTGAGCGGTGAAGTGCGTTGATCGCTACCATGGTGGGGTGCTTCTGCTTTCCATCGACTCTTCCGCCGGGGCTTCGGCTGCCCTCATTCGCGACGGCGAACCACTTCAGGTGTGGCACACCGAGGAAACCACATCGCATGCAGAAGTCCTCGCACCGGCTGTTCAGCGACTGCTGGCCCAGGCGGGCGTGACGGGGGAGGATCTCGACGGCGTCGTCGTGGGGGTCGGGCCGGGGCCGTTCACTGGTCTGCGGGTCGGTCTGGCTCTTGCCCACGCGCTTGCCGAAGCCTGGGGCAAGCCGCTGCAAGGAATCTGCAGCCTGGACTCCTTGGCGCTGCGGGCAACCGATGCGGGGATCGACGGTGAGTTCCTTGTGGCCACGGATGCCAGACGCCGCGAGGTCTACTGGGCGCAGTACGTCAGCGATGATGCTGGATCCCGACTCCAGCGCGGCCCCTTTGTGGCTGCCGCCAGTGAACTTCCCGATCTTCCCGCTGTGGGCGCCGGCCTGAGGCTCTACGCACAGGACCTGCGCGCAGCCGAACTCGGCGAGGACCCGAGTGTCTGGGTTCCCCATGCTGCGGAACTGGGCCAACTGGCCACCGGTGCGCTCGCCGGAGAGCTCCACGGGGTCATGTGTCAGCCGCGACCGCTCTACCTCCGCGAATCCGACGCCCAAGTGCCGCGGCAGATGCGTCCAGGCGGTGCGACATGACGAACCCACGAGACTTACGTCTCCAGATATGGGAAACAACCCCCGAAACAGGCGCCATTCCCCACATTCCGAGACGCACTTCTGACGGGGAGGTGCGTGATGGGAACTGAACCGCCAACCGCCGAGCCGGTGATCCGCCCGATGACCGCCCAGGATGTGCCAGCGGCTTTCCAATTGGAGCGCAGGCTCTTCCCGCATGATGCCTGGCCGGAGAGGTTCTTCTACGACGAACTCGCCCAGGCCGAGCCCACCGTTGCCGCCCACCGAGCGACCCGCGCCTACTGGGTGGCGGAGGACGGCGACCAGTTGCTGGGCTACGCCGGCATGATGTGCGTGCTCCCATTGGCCGATGTCCAAACCCTGGCTGTCGCCCCCGAAGCGCAGGGTAGGGGGCTGGGATCCCGCCTCCTGAAACTCATTGAGCACCAGTCACAACTCAAGGGAGCGCAGGACCTTCTGCTTGAGGTCCGGGCGGACAACCCGCGGGCCCAACAGCTTTACCTGCGCACCGGATTCGAGCAGATCCACCTTCGGCGGGCCTACTATCCGGATGGTGGCGATGCCCTCATTATGCGTAAACGCCTCTCCGCCCCGCCCCCGAGGGTCGGCCCGATAGGAAGCGACCGAGGAGACACCCCGTGAACGAACCCCTGGTGCTTGGCATCGAGACCTCCTGCGATGAAACGGGAATCGGGATCGTGCGCGGAACCCAGCTGCTGGCCAACGAGGTGGCCTCCTCCATGGATGAGCACATCCGGTTCGGCGGGGTCATCCCCGAGATTGCCGCCCGCGCTCACCTGGAGGCGTTCACCCCGACGCTTCGGAAGGCCCTGGATACTGCCGGGGTCGAACTCCGTGATGTGGACGCGATCGCCGTCACCGCAGGCCCCGGGTTGGCTGGCGCGCTCATGGTGGGGCTCTCTGCTGCCAAGGGGCTGGCGCTGGCTGCCGGCAAACCGCTCTACGGCGTCAATCATCTGGTGGCGCATGTGGCGGTCGCCCTGGTGGAGGACGACGACGACGGCTCGCCCCTGGCACCGAGTACCGCGGCACTTCTGGTCTCCGGTGGGCACACCGAGATTCTGCGTGTGGGTTCACTGACTGATGATATGGAACTTCTCGGTTCCACAATCGACGACGCGGCTGGCGAAGCCTATGACAAGACCGCCCGACTGCTGGGGTTGGGATACCCGGGCGGACCTGCGATTGACGCAGCGGCGCGCCAGGGTGATCCGCGGGCATTCCGCTTCCCGCGAGGACTGACGATGCCCAAATTTGAGGGCACGGCGCAGAGCCCCGGCAAGCACCGGCACAATTGGTCGTTTTCTGGGCTGAAGACTGCTGTGGCCCGCGCCGCCGAACAGTTCGAAGCCCAGGGTCTGCCCGTTCCGGTGGCCGACCTCGCCGCGAGCTTTCAAGAGGCTGTGGTGGATGTGCTTACCGCCAAGGCCGTGCGTGCCTGCCGGGAGCACGGGCTGACCAGCTTGCTGCTCGGTGGGGGAGTGGCGGCCAATTCCAGGCTGCGTGAGCTTTTGGCGGAACGCTGCGCTGATGCCGGGATCGACCTGACGGTGCCGCCGATCCCGCTTTGCACCGATAACGGTGCGATGGTGGCAGCGCTGGGAGCCCAGCTGGTCAGCGCAGGGGCGCAGGCGTCGTCGTTGGAAATCCCCGCTGACTCCAGTCTCCCGGTGGACCAGATTCTGCGCTGAGGCTCTGCAGCCTCACCCCTTTTTTCCGGCCTCACTCACCCATTGGCCGCGTATGCCCCCTGCAGGGCGGCGATATCACTTGAGATAGCGGCACATTAGGCCAGACGGTGCCGGCCAGGGCGGGGAAGAGCAGGGCCTGGGGTGCTAGCCGTTGATGGATGTGCGGGTTTTAGCCGCGGAGTCCAGCACCACCTGTCGCAGATCCCCATCATGGGAGTCCGCCACCTTCTTCTGACGTTGATAGCCCGCACCGGTGCGCATGATGGTCTCCAGATGGCGCAGCTCATGGGCGCAGCCCAGGTCCTTCGCCACAGGTTCCAGGCGCTGAAGCTCGCGTTCCATGGCGTCGGTGACCAGTTCTTCATCACCGTTCTCGTTGAGGATGATGATGGCGTCGAGTCCGTAGCGCGCAGCCCGCCACTTGTTCTCCTTGACATACCAGTGGGGCATCGACGTCACGGTGCCACCGTCGTCGAGCTGCCGGACGGTGTCCTCCACCAAGCACTGGGTGAGAGCGGCGATCGCACCGATCTCGTCCAGGGTGGCCACGCCGTCGCAAATCCGCATCTCCACTGTGCCCAGTCGGGGTACCGCGCGGAAGTCCCAGCGGACCTCGGTGACGTCGTTGATCACGCCGGTGTGCTCAAGGTCGGCGACGGCCTTCTCATAGCCGGACCATTCTTCGAACTGGTAGGACTGCCCCGCGGTGGGCAGTTGCTGGAACATCAGGGCCCTGTTTGAGGCATACCCGGTGTCCTCACCCGACCAGTAGGGGGAGGAAGCGGAGAGCGCCTGGAAGTGCGCGTTGTAGTTGCAGAGCGCATTAACCACTGGCATTGCGTACTTCACATCGGGAAGTCCCACATGCACATGGATGCCGTAGATGACCATCTGGCGGCCCCACCACTGGGTGCGCCGGATGAGTTCGTTATAGCGTTCCTTATCGGTGACAGGCTGCTTGGTCGGCGGAGCAAACGGGTGTGACCCCTGGCAGTAGAGCTCCACATCCAGCGGTTCGCAGTGCTTCATGACGTTCAGCGCGGTCTCGCGCAGCTGACCAACGCCTTCAGCCACGTCGTCGCACACATCGGTGACCAGCTCAACGGTATTGAGCAGCAGCTCCTGTTTGACGTAGGGATGTTCCTCGTCACTGGCGAGTTCGGGATGGTCGGCCCTAGTGGCCTCCAGGATCCGCTCGGCAACACTGCGCAGGTCACCGGTCTGCCGGTCGACCAGCGCCAGTTCCCACTCAATCCCGAGGGTCGAGCGGGGGGATTCGGCGAAATCAAGTCCCATGAGACTCTCCTGTCATCAAGCGTCGGTGCAACGAGCCAACTGTATCCGCACTTTCCTGGAGAGTTCCTCGGTGGTGTCTCCATGTCTCCTGCGTCTGCTGGGGCGCACGCTCCGCAGACCGTACCCTTATATGGATGCTGCCAACACGTGCTCTGACTGCCGCCGCTCTGACGGGCGCGCTATTCCTGACATCCTGTGCTGGGAACGACGACGCCGGCTCGCCTGACAGCGCGGACCCCGGCTCCGAGACCACTGAGCTCAGTGCTGAGGAGATTGCCGAGCAGGAGCGAGCTGAGAAGGAGGCCCGATTCCACGAGGCCATCGCAGACCAGGAGGCCGCGTTGGCCGGTCCAGGTGAGACTCACCGGGCCGAGGCTGCTGATGTAGTGGCTGAGATGTCGCTGTCTGAACGTGCCGGTCAGGTCCTGATCGGAGAGTATTCCGGGACTGATGCTGATTCGGCAGCTGAGCTGATAGAGCAGCACCATCTAGCGGGGGTCATTCTCATGGGGCACAACATCCCCGGAGAGTCAGGCTCAGTAGACACTGAGGCGCTGGCTGCCCAGATTGAGACGATTGCCAGCGCCGGGTCAAGCGGCGACGACAACGCAAGGGCTGTGCCACCCATCATCTCTGTTGATCAGGAGGGGGGATTGGTCACGCGGGTTGGGACCCCCGTGATGGAGTGGCCCACTCCCATGGCCTCCGGGGCGGCGCACCAGTCCGACGGGGAGTTGTGGAGCGCTGGCCAGGTGCACCGATACATGGCCGAGGACCTTGCGGACCTGGGTTTCACCGTGTCGTTCGCCCCCAATGCCGATGTCACTATTGGCCGTGAAGACCCCACTATGGGTTCCCGAACTTTCGGAGCTGACCCTGACGCAGTGGGACAGCTCGCCGTACAAGCACTGCGCGGGCTCGCCGACGCGGGGGTAGCCGGTTCCATCAAGCATTTCCCCGGTCACGGATCCGTCACCGATGATTCGCACAACACGCTCCCAGTCCAGCAGCAGAGCCTCAGCGAACTGCGCGAACGGGATTGGAAACCTTTCGCTGATGTCGTCGAGGTTGGGGCTCCCATGGTGATGATGGGCCACATTGAGGTTCCCGAGCTGGAAGCAGGAGTGCCGTCGTCGTTATCCGCGGCTGCCTATGCTGAAATCCGTCAGATGGGGCATGACGGCGTGATTGTCACTGACGCAATGAACATGGCTGCCATTGCCGACCGCTTCGGAGGTGACCAGGCGGTGGTGACCGCGCTCTCTGCGGGAGCTGACCTGCTCCTCATGCCGCACTCTTCGCCTGGGGCCCACGCGGCGATCATCGCGGCTGTGGAAGCTGATGAGCTCGACGAGGACCGACTCAACGAGGCCGCAGAGCGAGTGGTGGCCCTTGTGCTGTGGCAGCAGGAGCTTGCAGCAGGGGAGTTGGACGCCGGCCCTGGGGTTCCCCTACCTGAGGATCTGGGTGCACGGATGATGTACGGCCCGGCAACGGGAAACGGTGAGCAGGAAGACGCCGATGTGCAGGCTGACGACGAATCCATCGACGACGACCCGGCTGAGTTGGACGCGTCTGCCGTGGCAAGACACGTCGCGGCCCAGTCCATCACCCTGGTGGAGGGCGAGTGCGAGGCGGAACTGACCACTGAATCACTACAGATTCAGGGTGGTACACAGCAGGATAGGGACCGGCTTGCCGCAGCCGCGCAGGAGGCTGGACTGGAGATTGGGTGGGGCCCGGTGGTCACGCTGTTGGGTGGTACCACCCCAAGTTCCGGTGACGTGGTGGTGGCCTTGGACCGCCCAGAGGCGCTCGCCGACTCCACCGCTGACACGAAACTGGCGCTCTACGGACGCACACCGGAGTCGTTCGCGGCGCTGGTTGAGGTGTTGGGCGGCGCCGAAGCCCCCGGCGCGCTGCCTGTTGAGGTGGGCTCGCACGCTATGGGTCACACTCGCTGCTGACGGTCCAGCACCACCGCCATGAGAAGCTCAAACAACTTCAGCTGCGATCCCTCGGGCACTCGAGTACGCCTCAGCTCAGTTTCACTAGTGACACCGATAAGGGTGCTAAGGTGAGACTGATTCTTGATAAATATATTGCAATCTATTTATATGTGTGGTGAAGTATGAGTGTGAGCGACACGTCGGGTCTCGCCCCAGCTGCTCAGTTGTTCAAGGTTCTCGGCAATGAGTCGAGGCTGTGGTTGTTGCAGCTGATCGGCCAGGAGCCGCTGACTGTGGGGGCACTGGTGCAGGCGACAGGAATGTCGCAGCCATTAGTCTCCCAGCATCTGCGGACGCTGAAGCAGGCTGGACTCGTCACGGCTGATCGTCACGGCAAGGAAGTGGAGTACCAACTTGCTGACCACCACGTTTCGCACGTGATTGACGACGCCATCGCTCACTCACAGGAGACCACACCGAGTCCGCCGCCAAAGGCAGCGGCAGAAGGAGCTTCACCATGAGCGACCACAAGACTGCAGAGCACACCATCGAAGACCACCAGCATGGTCCGAACTGCGGCCACGAAGCCGTCGAGCACGAGGGCCATGTGGACTACATCCATGAGGGCCACCGCCATGCTGAGCACGAAGACCACTACGACGAACACTGAGCCCGCGGCGTTACGGCACCGGCACTGAGGTCACCAGATAACTGGCCCTCAGGCTGGTGCCGACTGCGCTGGGCTCAGCCCAGCGTCTCACAGTACTCAGCAGAGCATCTCGTGCCTCCGGCCACCGCGGCCCGAGACTTTGCGCCCCGAGGATGATCGGCGCGCTGTGCCGTTCCATCAGCTCAACGAACGCCTCGGGTGATTCGACTTCAACGGCGAACCACCCTTCACGAACGGCAGCCTGCGTGCCCACTAATCGCAGGATCTCCTCGGCATCTTCATGCCAGGGTGTGGGAGTATCGGGAAAATACGGTGCCAGTGTCTGGCGAATATGGCTGAACATGCCGCTGAATGACTAGCTGCTGAAGACGACTTCCCCGCCGGGGCGAGCCAGTCGCTTAGCTTCACTGAGCGCTTCATGCGGTTCTGGTGAGAAAATGAGACCGAAGGTGGACATCACCAAATCCGCACAGTTCTCGCTCAGGGGAACCTGGGGCATATCTGCGTTGAGCCATTGCGCTACCACCCCTGCCGCCTCGGCGCGCTGAGCAGCCTCATCCAGCAGGCTCTGTGTGACATCGACCCCAATGACGGATCGGACCCCACGTTTCGCAGCGGCTATAGCGCTGACGCCGGTGCCGGTGGCGAGATCTACGATGTCTTTGTTCTCCACGCTGAGGGATTCAACGATATCCCGACCCGCTTGGGCCCACAGGTCTCCGATCACGGAGTAGTCACCGAGACTCCACAATTCTGCAGGGTCCATCACAGTCCTTTGCTTGGCGTCACAGCTTCTGAGCGATGTCGAAGTCCCCGCTCGTCAGAGCCATATTGCACATTCCGCCGGCATCACTTCCTGCAGCGCTTATGCCTACTACGACTGCCTTCCAGGGTGCAGCCCAAGGAGCTCATCCCTGGCGCCCTTTGAACCTCCGATTCTGCTTGTTGATGACGTATGTTTTTCCGCGCCTGCGCACCACCTGAGAGCCGGGTTGCTTCTTCAGGGAGCGGAGAGACTGGCGCACCTTCATTTGTTCCTCCAATTGCGAATAAGTAGCATTAGCTATAAATCATACGCGGAATATGGAGAGGACGCTAATGGCTACAGAGGTCACAGCCGTTGTAGGTGCCTGCGGGCCAGAGCGCCAGCGGTATGCCCAAAACCTGGCACGCCGCCATGGTGCCCAACTGGTGCTTGCCCAGCGTGTCGCTGCCAGTGACTCTGCTGTCGAAGATGCCCTCGATCAGGTGTCGCAGGACCCTGAGGCGCGCCACCTGGTGGTGGAGTTTCCGCTGCAGAGCCCGGTGCTGCACATCATTGGAGAGCTTGCTGACGCTACGGCTTCGGCTGAACTGACTGATGTGGTGTGCCTGGTGGATGCAGCGCACCTGCTGTCGGACTTATCCTCAACGGAGCATCTTCGTCTGGCCAGCCACGATAATCATGGTCCCGCCGCTGTTTACGCCTCACGTGCTGAGCTGGTCGTCACCCAGATTGAGTACGCCTCCATGGTCGTACTGGTCAACACAGAGGCGTTGCGCGCACGAGAACTGAATCTCCTTCTGACATTAATCAGCTACCTCGCTCCCAAGGCCCATATTGACATGGTCGACGCCTCAGGTCACCAAGCGCCCCACAGGTCTATGGGCAGCTTCACCATGGAACAGACACACGCTGGATGGGTCAGTCTGCTCAACGGGGACTTCGCACCGAGATTCCAAGATTCTGCGGTCACGGGGCTGCACTATGAACAAATGCGACCCTTTCACCCAGGTCGTCTGAGCGAGCTCATGAATCGGTGGATGGACCCGTTGGATGGGGGAACGCTGCTGCGTTCAGCGGGATTCTGCCATTTGGCGACACGTTCACACATCACTGGCCACTGGAATCAGGTGGGCACCCACTTAGCAATGTTCCCCGCCGCCTTTGATCACCAGCTGGGGGAGGAAGATGAGCCCTTGGCGTTCGGCCAGGATCTGGCTCTCATAGGCCTTGATCTGAAGGCAGATCAGCTCATTGATGAACTCGATGACGCGGCGCTGACAGACAGTGAGTTAGTTGGAGGGCCTGCCCTGTGGGCTACCTTCCCTGACCCCTTCCCCGAATGGAGCACTGCAGATCACTAAGAGGTTGCGCGGGTAGGCGGGGTGTCGTTGGTTCCCGCGCTCGGGTGTGTCGCTGCAGGCTGACAC
>NZ_VAVZ01000028.1 GCF_005771525.1 Nesterenkonia salmonea
CTGCGACGACCAGGCCACAGGGGTCTCTCACCCCCATCCGCACACACAGCGCCTCATGGCGCACGGCAACGACGTGGAAGGGATCCATCACCGCTACGGCGTCGGGGAGCTCTTCGTTGGTGGCGGTCTTAAACCCGGAGAAACCGTCCATGGCCACCACCTCAATGCCTTCTCGGAAGCCCTGGGTCTGGGCGTCCAACCAGGTCTTGAACACCGCCTTGGACCGACCCGGGACCATGTCCAGCAGCCGGGCAGGCCCGATCCCGGCGCGGACCGGGGTCAGGTCGATGACCACCGTGACGTAGTGCGACCCCTTGCCGGTGTGGCGCCAGCAGTGCTCATCAACCCCGATGACTTTCACCCCGTCGAACCGGGTGGGGTCCTCAATCAACAGCTGCCGGCCGGCGGTGAGCACCGCGTCGTTGACGGTGTGCCACGAAGCCGCCAGTGCGGCGGCAACCCGAGCGATAGACATCCTGTCGATGACCACTGATTTCAGCGCCCACAGCACCGCATGCCTGCTCAGCTTCGCCCGCGGGGCCGCAGCCTGGGATGTATCTTGCCGCCAGACCCTGGCACAGTCAGCACACCGATACCGGCGGACCCGGACCCAGAGGGCGGTGGGCCGCCACCCCAGTGGTAGGTGCGCCAACTTCCGTATCACTGTGCCTCTGGGCACGCCTTGGCCGCCGCAGCCCCGGCACCACGGATCATCCTCAGCGACTCGGCATTCCAGGATCGCCCGGTCACGACGGATCAGCTGGCCGGTAACGACGAGCCCGAGCGCATCGAGCAGGCAGAAACTGTTGAGGTCAGGACAGGTGAAAGTAGGCTTGAGCACGTCGAGGTCTTTCGAGTGGAAGGCGTAGGAACCTCCATCATCGGAAGGCCTCGACTCTTATCCAGCCACCGCCACGCCGCTGCTCCCCGTCCCTGCCTCTACACCCTCAAATACGAAGAGCCATTTAACTAGCTTGACCTGCACTGTGAGCCCTTCCCCGGAGATATCGGACGCAACCGTAGCTAGTTTGGGAAAGGTCTGCTCTCTAGGGCTGCCTTGCCTCACCGCTTTCTCAACCCGCCGTACATCCGCTTGCCGGACCTCTCCAGCGTCGGCGTCATTATGTGCTTCCATGGCAAGCAAAGCGCGGATCCTTGCCTGCGCTTCCCCTCTTCCTCGCTTGTTAGGTCCGAGCAGCTGTGCGACACGCTCGTATTCTCTATCAATGAGTAACTGAACGTCCTGGGGTGGTTCAGCGCTAATCGGGAGCACTCTGGCTGGAACATGGTCTGCCATTGGTTCAGAAAAGACGCGGGACAACAGCTCTTCGAACAACGTAACCGCTGCGCGAACATGCAAGTAGAGTAGTGCCTCATCAAGCACCAGATACCAATGCTGAGCAGCGTCACGCCAAGCGTCTATAACACGTAGCGTGCCGGCTTCCTCGTCAGTCAGCTTGATTCCCTCGGTCTCCTGCGCCTTACGAACCGAAAACTCAAAAGTGATAGATCTTTCTGACCGCTTATCAAAGACCGGAACCTTATTCTTATCCAATGCAGCCTTCAGGAGCATCTCAAAGCTGTGTTGAAGATGGAGAAGGACAGTTGTGACGCGCCCATCGTCGTCGAGAGCGTTGAAAGCCGTGATGGTCGTACGAAGAGAGGCCACAGCTTTGCGCTTGAGCTCTCGAACGTTGACGGACTCTCTCGGCATGGTATCTCCCTCAGCTTGGCTCGGCACCGCCTCAGAGGTGGCACCATTACTTAGGATCCCATCCCGTGCTTGTGCACCTGAGCACCATGACGGTGTCGATGCGGGTGATGTCCGCCGGCGATGGGTATAAGTACCTGCTGCGGACGGTGGCGGCGGGGGATGGGGACCGGTCGTTGTCTACGCCGTTGACCCGGTATTACGCCGAGGAAGGTACTCCGCCGGGGCGGTGGCTGGGTGCCGGAGTCCGCGGGTTCGGTGAGGGCCGGATCGCGGAAGGTGACCAGGTCTCCGAAGCCCAACTCCAGTTGTTGGTGGGCATGGGCCGTGACCCTGTCACTGGTGAGGCGTTGGGGAAGGCGTATCCGCAGTACAAGACCGCCAGTGAACGGATCGAGTCCCGCATCGCAGGGTTGGACCCGGGTCTGGGTCCGGCTGCCAAGGCTGAGGCGGTGGCGCAGATCGAGGCGGAAGAAGCCTCCCACGGTAGCCGGCGTGCGGTGGCGGGGTTCGATTTCACGTTCTCGGTGCCCAAGTCAGCCTCGGTGTTGTGGGCGGTTGCTGATGCCGGGACTCAGGCGTTGATCGCTCAGGCTCATCATGCTGCGGTTGCAGAGGTGGTTGCATTCATGGAGTCCGAGGTTGCAGCCACCCGCACGGGGGCAACCGCCGGTGATGGGGCGGTTGCACAGGTCGATGTCGCCGGGCTGATCGCTACCGGCTATGACCATTACGACTCCCGGGCCGGTGACCCGCACCTGCATACCCATGTGGTGATCTCCAATAAGGTCCAGACGGTGTTGGATGGGAAGTGGCGTTCCCTGGACGGAAGACCTCTGCATGCCTCAGTGGTCGCGTTATCGGAGATGCATGAGGCGATCTTCGCCGACCATCTCACGCGGATGCTCGGGGTGGGGTGGGAGCCCCGAGAGATGGGCCGGGACCGCAACCCCTCCTGGGCCATCACCAGCGTCCCCGAAGACCTCGTGGCGGAGTTTTCAACCAGGAGCAGGCATATCGACGCTGAGACCGACCGGCTGATCGAGAACTACGTCGCCGAGCACGGTCGCAGACCTGCTCCGGCGACGATCATGAAGCTGCGCGCCCAAGCCACCCTGACCACGCGACCAGACAAACAGGTCCGTTCCCTGGCCGAACTGACTGATCAATGGCGTACCCGGGCGAGCAGTGTGTTGGGTGAGGACGCCACCGCCTGGGCCTCCAGAACCGCCCATCAGAACCCGGCACCGGTGCTGTTGCGGGCTGACGATGTGCCCCTGGAAGCGGTCAGCCAGCTGGGCGAATCTGTGGTGGCGGGGGTCGGTGAGAAGCGTTCGACCTGGCGGCGCTGGAACCTCTACGCCGAAGCCTCCCGACAGACGATGGGACTACGGTTTGCCAGCACCGAAGACCGCCACGCCATCCTGGGCATGATCACCGACGCCGCCGAGAACGCCTCCCTGCGTCTCACCCCGCCCGAGCTGGCAGTCTCGCCCGTGGTGTTCCGCCGAGACGACGGCACCAGCGTGTTCCGACCGAAACACTCGACCGTCTTCTCTTCCGAAGACCTCCTAGCCGCAGAAGACCGACTCCTGGAACGGGCACGCACCCTCACCGGCCCGACAGTGGATATGGCCACGGTGGAGAAGATCACCAGCGCTCCTGATCGTCGGGGGCGTCGGCTCGGTCCAGACCAGGCAGACGCCCTGGCGCGGGTGGCGGTCTCCGGGAGGGTGCTGGATGTGCTGGTCGGTCCTGCCGGGGCAGGTAAGACCACTGCCCTGGGTGCCCTCCGCCGGGCGTGGGAGACCGCGCACGGCAAAGACTCCGTCATCGGTTTGGCACCCTCAGCCGTAGCAGCCCAGGTGCTGGCCGAGGACCTGGGGATCGCTACCGAAAACACAGCGAAGTGGTGGGACAACCACACCCGTCACGGTGAGTCCTTCCAGGCCGGGCAGCTGGTGATCATCGACGAGGCCTCCCTGGCCGGAACACTGACTCTGGACCGGATCACAGCCCACGCCGCAGAGACTGGGGCGAAGGTGCTGCTGGTTGGGGACTACGGGCAGCTGCAATCCGTGGATGCTGGTGGGGCGTTGTCCCTGCTGGTCAACGACCGCGACGACACTCCTGAGCTGGTCGATGTCCACCGATTCACCCACCAGTGGGAGAAGACCGCTTCCCTTGCGCTACGGCACGGGCGCACTGAGGTGATTGATACCTACCTGGACCACGACCGGATCAGCGAAGGCGAAGCTGAGACGATGGCCGACGCCGCTTACACGGCCTGGCGTACCGACCGGCAAGCGGGCAAGTCCTCGGTGCTGGTCGGTGAGACCCGGGAGCAGGTGGCGGTGCTCAACGCCCGTGCCCGAGCCGACCTCATCCTCGATGGCACCCTGAGACCCGGCCGTGAGGTCGAGCTGAACGACGGTACTCAGGCCGGTGTCGGGGACACGGTGATCACCCGGCGCAACGACCGCCGGCTCCGCACCGGCAGAGACTGGGTCCGCAACGGAGACACCTGGAAGATCACCGACATCCGCCACGACGGCTCCATCACCGTCCGCAAACACGGCCGCAGATTCGGTGGCGCAATCGTGTTGCCTGCCTCCTACGTCGCTGAACACCTGGACCTGGGGTACGCGGTCACAGCGCATAGGGCGCAAGGACTGACCACCGATACCTCTCATGTGCTCGTGGAGCCGACCACGACCCGGGAGAACTTCTATGTCGCCATGACCCGCGGACGTGAGGCCAACCGTGCCTACGTCGTCCTTGATCAGGCTGACGAGCACTCTGAGCCCCATCCCGGGGCGAACCTTGACGCGACCGCCAGGTCGGTGCTCTACGGGGTGCTCCAACACTCCGGTGCCGAGCTGTCTGCGCATGAGACGATCACCGCCGAGCAGGAGACCTGGGGGTCGATCGCTCAGTTGGCGGCGGAGTACGAGACCATCGCCGCAGCAGCCCAACACGACCGATGGGCCACCCTCATCCGTACCAGCGGCCTCACCGACGAACAAGCCGAGGAAGCCATCACCTCCGAGGCCTTCGGCCCACTCACCGCAGAGCTGCGCCGCGCTGAAGCCAACCACCACAACCCCGACACCTTGCTCCCACGACTCGTCGCCGCCAAGGGTTTGGAGGACGCAGACGATGTTGCTGCGGTCCTGCACCACCGGATAGCCCGGGCCACCGCACGTCCGGCAGGCTCAGGCCGCACCCGCAAACCACCCCGCCTGATCGCCGGGCTGATCCCAGCCGCTGAGGGGCCGATAGACCAGCAGATGCGGCAGGCGTTGGAGGAACGCCGCGACATCATCGAAACCCGCGCCACCACCATCCTCGACACCGCCCTCCAAGACGCCGAGCCATGGGTCAAACAGCTCGGTGACCCGCCTTCGGACGAGAGGTGCCAGCGGCAGTGGCATCGAGTCGCCCGCACCGTGGCTGCCTACCGCGACCGCTACCAGATCACCAGCACCCACCCCCTGGGCGCCGAACCAGAGACCGCCACACAGAAGATCGACCACGCCCGAGCCCGCACCGCACTCCACCAAGCCCAACAACTGACCAGCCCCGCCCAGGAGCCCCGACAGCAGACTGTGGACCGCTCAGCAGTAGGCCGCAGCCTCTGAACCCCGAACTAACGGGTGAGGCGGTGCTGGCGCAGTAGCCCTTCACGGTGTCACTAGCCCGGCGTAAACTAAACCATGAGGCGGATTTCTCCTTCATAACGCGCCCTTCGTGGCAGACCCTCGGGTCACTCTCTAACGCACCGTCTCACCGCTACTGGCAAGCCGTGCGTACGAGAGGAAAGGTCCCACCATGATCCGCCTGATCTGGAACGCCAGCGTTCACATCCGCTACTTCATACGGCGCTACATGCCCACCAACATCGCCCTCGACGCCATCCGCACCCGCCGCGGCCTCAAATGGGGCCTCCCCGCAATGCTGCTGACCCTGCCCTACCTCTACGCAGCCAGCTTCTGCCTCCAACTCATCGAGACCGGAGCCCCCGGCTGGCTGCACCTGATCGTGCTGGTCTGCATCTGGAACGCCATGAAGTTCTTCTGGATCGGACCCATCAGCCTGGTCCTGCTGATCCGAGAGCGCATCCGCGAAGCCACCGCAGCCCGTCGCATCGAAGCTGCGCCGACAGGCTCTGCGGAGCAGCCTGGCCAACTGGCTGGCGCCCACGCATGAGGGCGTTCATCTATACCCGCAACGCCAGCCCCAGCTCCGAAGAACGTGACTGGCAGTATGAACAGTGCAAGACCGCCGCCGAAGAACACCACTACGAAGTGATCGGCACAGCACACGACAACGGGCACGAACGCTCAGGACTGGCCACACTCATCGAGCAGCTCCGCACCCGTGACATCGACATCGTCTTCACCACCGACCACGCGACTCTCGGCCCCACCATCAGTGCCCTCGCCGCGATGGTGGACGAGATACACCGCAACGGCGCTCAGCTACTCACCTGCGCTGAACCTCCCTTGCCAGCCAGCGTTACCAAGATGCTCGTGAAGTTTGCGCAGGGACATCTGGATACTCCCCACTGAGCAAGTTAGCCCAAGACCCTGGCACGGATCGGAATCTGCAGCTGTTGTGAGACTGTTTGGTACAGATCGGCTTCGACCAGATGCTGGTCTTCCAAACACACACATAGAGCATATCGTTGGCGCATGTACTCGGGGTCATCGCGTGCCCACGTCTGCGTCTTGTGCGTCACGACCACATAGAACGTGTCTGAGTCATCGACGAAAGTTTTCCTTCGACTCCAACTGCGGACCTGAAGCGTACTGCTCAGGAAAGAGTCGCTTCCGGGAGTGAGCTTAAGACGCTGCCGGCCAGTTATGAGCGGTTGAGGGTCACCGGGGTCCTGTTTGGCTAGCATTTCCCGCAGTGAATCTGCATCGATGTCACGAAAGATATCGACCTGCATAGTCCCAGCCAAGTACTCTCGACGTTGACGCCTCACTGGCGGGTCAAACGAGAGCGACACCGTAATGCTCCGCTCTCCTGCATTCGTGCCTCGGCGGAATATTTCGGGCACCGGGAGCGGATGAATCTGGACGGTATCCACCGGCATGTCACCGTCATATGTGAGAGTGACTCTGTTGGAATTACTGGACAGTGCTGCCTCACGATCAGGTCTACCGTAGCCGTAGACCCAGCTGATTGGATGATCGCCCTCAGCGTTCGTGGCAGACTTCGGAAATTTCGCGCTCAATCCGAGTAGAGAGCGAATCAGATTCGCTGACGCATTTGGGTACGCATCGGCAATGTCAGCTGCGACACGGGCGACTGCGGGGGCTGCGAAGCTAGTGCCGTTGACGGCAGATAATAGTCTTTGTCCATCGGCCCTGAAAGACGGGGTGACTATGCTTGCCCCAGGTTCGTTTGGAACGAAATGGCCGCTGTCGTTGACAACGGCGTTGCCTCCGTAGTCGACCACTTCAGGTTTGTTCAGCCGCCTCTTGTTCGTTCCCAGGCCGGGACCAGATCGGCTGAATGGGGACGCTTCGTCTGCCTCTGCCACGGCCCTCCAGCCGTACTGGTTTGGGCGTTCCGCTGATGCGCCACTCAGTGCTATGGACCCAACCGTAACCGCAAGCGCAGCTGGTGCAGGTTCAGAGAGTCGGTGCTCTTCGGAGAAAAAGTAGTGCGGCTTATCATCAATTACATGGTGACCAGAAGGTGTCTCCGCCTGAAAAGTTATAGGGGCATTACCGGTGGGAACCACTACTACGATATCCAGCTCTCTTACCAAATCATCGATCACTTCAGTCAGCGCCCCGACGTGAAGATCGTTGAACGCTTCAGCATAGCCAAGAGATAGATTGAACACCCGCACGCCGTACTTGGAGTGAAGGTGTCGTATTCCGTCCTCAACAAGCTGATGAGGAAAGCCGAAGGTGGCGAAACGAGAAGTCTCTGGACGGCGCGGGTCAGGCTCCAGGACTCGTACAGACCGTACAGCTCCGACAGCAGTTAGCGACTCGACGGCGCGGAGTTCAGCGTGGAGGTGTGGGTATAAGATCCGTCCAGCAACCTCTGTGCCATGTGTGCCCTGACGCTGCCACCCATAGGAGTCTGGCGCCAAATGCTCGTCTGAGAGTACGAGTCCTTTCAGTAGTGGGTGCTCCAGATGTGGAGAATCATCCAGGATTCCGACCACACCCCCGCTCTTGGTCTCACGTTGGAGGCTCTGCGAATCTGCGCTCCACCAATCCCGGAAGTCCAGATACGGCACGGGCGGCGTGCGGATCGCTTCTATTACGCTGACGTCCAGTAGGTCATTGAGTGTCTTTGACGAGACCGAAACACGCAAATAGCTTCTACGAGGTGTGATCGACCGCAAGAGAATGGAGTCGTCTGCCGAGAGCGCGACAACGTCTTCCACTGTCGTCGCTCGGATCTGAGCTTCCTGCATCCGCCCTGAAGGCCATATCGCTACATCGAAAGTGCGTTGCCCCTTGTACTCCAACCCGGTTTCGTCTATCCCCGGCCCCATCCGGTCCTCGGGACCGTAGGGCTCGATGTTCTCTATCAGATCGAAGAAAGACTTGAGATTTCCCGTCTTCGTATACTTCTCAAGATCAGTCGCGAGAGACGCTCCTTGATCTTCTGTCAGAACAAAATACGTGTAATCGACTGTCTCGCCTAGCACTTTCAGGCCTCGGTTCGAGAAAGTTTCTTTGGTTGGGCGAGACTGTGCTGATATCTTGAAAACCAGCCTCGGGTCTACGCCAGCGTCTAACCTACGAGGCTTCTGCACCACCGTCGTGAGCTGTTGCTTGAGGTGGCCTCCGTGCGCTCCGGGTTGGCGAGTGGGTTTTTTGCCCCCTGCTTGACTAGTGCGCCTAGACGGAACCTGTTGGGGCGGAGGTAGTTGGAAGTGCTGTGGCATAGACCACCCTTACCATGGACGGCGCGTGATGCTGGGGAGTGCTGCCTCAAAATCGCGCGCTTCAACTCTAGAACCGCCGCGGAGGATGGCTTCCCGGCGGGCGTCGCTGACGAGTTTCTCAGCGGCAGCATGCGGAAGGCCCTGTAGCTTACTTGCGTAGCGATCAATATCGAGGCCCCTATACGCAGTCGTGCGCAAACGCAGCCGTAGGAGTCGGCGAAACTCGTGAACAGTTGGCTTCCTGAACGTCAAGACTTCGTCAAAGCGCCTCCAGAGCGCGTGATCGAGCAATCCCGAGTGATTCGTAGCTGCGAGCAGAAGACTCGGACCGTTGTAACGGTCAGTCATCTGCAGGAAGGCAGTGACGACCCGTTTCATTTCGCCATGCTCCGCGTGGTCGTCCCGAGAGCGCCCCAATGCATCGAACTCATCAAATAGGACCACGAATGGAGCCTGGTCGGCATAGTCCAGAATGCGCCGGAGATTACTTGCTGTTTCTCCTAAATACGATGAAACGACTGCGTCTAGCCGGACAAGCAGAAAAGGCCTCCCGAGTTCATGGGCGAGGGCCTCAGCGGCAGTCGTCTTGCCGCACCCGGGTGGGCCTTCCAAAAGCAGCCGCTGTCTGCGGGGGATTCCAGCACTGTCTAAAGCGGGCCACTGCTGGACTTCATTGACGAGACTATCTAGGTCCGCAACAAGGTGAGGGTCTAAGATTAGATCATCAAGCATCCTGCTTGGCTCTCGAACTTCCCCGAGGTCCCATTCTCCTTCACGGTCTTTGGGCGGGGAAGGAATCAGAACCGTGGAACCGGTGTCCACCGGCGACCCCCCGGCAACCAAGAGTCGGCGAAGGTCCCTGGCTAAAGCGTTATGGTGCTTTGACTCTTCTTCTTCGATGATCTCGGTGGCGACACGACGGAACGTGAGTTCGTCGTGTGTTTGGAACGCTTTGAAGAGTTCCTTGAGGTGCCTGCCTGCCATACCCCCATCGTACGGGGTTCCTGGCGGGTCACCCTCGAAGGTTCGAGGCCGGTTCATGCCGTGCCCGCCCAGGCCGTCTCCCGCGGCGTCGGATCGCACCTCCGCTAGCGAGCACCGCTGCGCGAACTGACTCATCGCTGATCCCGAGACGCTTGCTGACCTGGGCAAGTGTTAGCCCCTCCGTGTAGAGCCGCGCGGCTTCTGCCTGCGCTTCCTCGGTCGGTGCCATCCGTTGAGGCTGGACACCTGCTCGACGTGCGATCTCACGAACAGTCGATCGATGCACCCCGAACCTCCGAGCAAGCACCCGCACAGGTGTCCCAGCCCCGTAGCCCTCCAGCACCTCTGCACGAATCGAGGCGCTCAAACGGGTTTGAGACTGACGCGATTTCTCACGGACTGGACCACGCTCATCACTCAACTGAGTAGACTGGAGCCGAAAGTTGTTGGCCTTCGTTCCCTGGAGAACACGCCGAATCAGCGTCCTGATCGGCTTCCTGGGGTTTGAGAAGTACCTACGAAGGTCCACCACATCAGGCTGGCCGCTCAAATCAACACGGTTCGAGCGGCCAGCTGGATCTCATGTATGATGGAGTCATCATATCCCCCACGCCTCTCGGAGAAGCGCAACTTGGGGGATTTTTCTTTCCCGCCTGACTAGACTCAGGACATGCCGAAGCGACGAATGCCCCGTGCCCGCGGAAGCAGACGCTTCGAGAAGCCACCCCTGAGCTCATCTGCGTTAGTGGACCTGCTTAGAAGCCGTGGACTTGCCATCACAGACGAAACTCAGGCAGCCCAGCAGATCAGCCACATCGGCTATTACCGCCTCTCCGCCTACATGGTCCCATTCCAACGTGGTCGTGATAATCATGACTTCAAGCCGGGGACAACATTCGAAGATGTGATGAGCCTATACTCGTTTGACCGCCAGCTCCGGCTCCTCGTCCTGGATGCGCTGGAGCACATTGAGGTCAGGTTGCGGGCCGCAGTGACTGACGAAATGTCACTGAAGCATCAGGATGCCTTCTGGTACACCGAACCGTCGTATTTCCGAGATTTGGCTCGGCACTCTGAGTTTCTGGATCAGGTGAGTGAACGTAGCCGACGTCAGCTCGAAGGCCGGCCTGAAGACTCCGGCGACGTACACAATTACCGGTCTGCTTTAGAGCATTACTTGGTCACATATGGCGAACCGGACTTCCCTCCCTCATGGATCATGATGGAGGGGCTCACCTTCGGACAGGTGAAGTCGCTCTATGACAACCTCCAGCAGCGTGAAGACTCGAACCGCATCGCCCGCCAGCTCGGCACCCCCGGACCAGTGTTGACATCGTGGTTGAGGACTTTTCTGCGGTTCCGAAACATCGGCGCCCACCATGGCCGCTTATGGAACGTAGTTCTCGGCGTCGCACCCACGGCTCCAAAGAGCAAGTCCGTTCCTTGGCCGCGATCTCAATGGAAGATCACCGACCCCCGGCACGGTCCCATCCGCATATATCCAGGACTTTCCGCCATCCAATCACTGTTACTGACCACCGCCTCAGACCCCACGTGGTCACAACGTCTCTATGACCTGGTTTCGGACTACCAGGCTGTCCCTCAACAAGCGATGGGGTTCCCAGCAGACTGGCACCACGAAAGGTTCTGGAACATAATTCCCAACTGAAGCAACCTACGGCTCGGGAGGGGGTGACAGCAACACTGGGTACATGAAAACCCTGGCATTATTAAGACTTCCTTACAGTGCAGTAGCCAGGTTGACCATGCCAACGAATGGGCGCGCAGAGGAGATGCCGTGATATGAGTCTGAAAGATGATCTGAATGCGTACGTCCAGAAAACCGTCGACGAGCAGTGGGAGCGTCGCGCAGGCCAGAAAGTGCCCGACGCCGATGACCTTCCGCTGAAGAACCTTGCTGTCGAGCTCGACGCAACCGTCCTCTACGCGGATCTTGCGTCGTCGACGAAGATGGTCAAGGGACATAAGGACTGGTTCGCTGCGGAGGTCTACAAGAGCTATCTCTACTGTGCAGCGAAGATCATTCGAGCGCGGGGCGGCATCATCACGGCCTACGACGGGGACCGTGTCATGGGTGTGTTCATCGGGGACTCGAAGAACACCGACGCCGCGAAGTGTGGGCTGCAGATCAACTGGGCATCGAAGAAAATTGTGGCAGCGAAGATCGCCGAGAAGTACCCGAAGAGCACCTTCGTGCTCAAGCAGCGGGTTGGCATCGATACCTCGAAGCTTTTCGTCGCCCGAACAGGCATTCGAGGCAGCAATGACTTGGTGTGGGTTGGGAAAGCGGCAAACAATGCGGCGAAGCTGGCCGCGCTCGATCCTCGTTACCCGACCTACATCACCGCCGACGTCTACAGCAGGCTGAATGAGACCTCGAAGCTCGGGGGCGATCCGAAGCGGAACATGTGGACTGACCTGGGGACCTCTGACATGGGCTATCAGATCTACGGGTCGACGTTCTGGTGGTCGGTTTAACGCCGGATGTCAACTGAGGGAGCTGATCCACTCGTCCATCGGCGGGATGATGGGATTTCCCTGGTACACGGTTCCGATGCCGGACGTCCGCTGCGGTCGGAGTAGGCCTTGGTTGTTCTCGTTCAGGTTCGAGTAGAAGACGTCGCCGACGACGATCGGGCTCGATCCCCAACCGCGCCCCGCCAGGTGCGCCAGATGGGCTGCCCTGTTGACGACGTCGCCCATGTACACGACGTCGTTGATCGTGCTGCCGTTGTACCCCGCCTTGATCATGAGGACCCGCCCGTACTCGACGCCTATGCCGATGCTGAGTTGGGTGATCCCTTCCTTCTCGTAGTGGTGGTTGAGGAGCTTCAGGAGGGTATTGGCCTGCGCTGCGGTAGCGAACACATCGTCGATGTGGTTGACCTGCGTCGTCTTGTAGGAGGCCCACACGCAGTCGCCGACGATATTCACCTCGCGCACATTGGAGTCGGAATTTAGGACTGCGACCATTTCCGAGATGAACGACCGGTAGATCTTCGCAAGGACGGGCCTTTTGTGCTTCGACGTCAGGCCGGACGAGTCTCGGATGTCAATGAAGATCGCCGAGCACATGCCGTAGAAGCCGTTGGAGAACGTGAGCTTGTCCCGGTCAGGGAGCCCGTCTACCTCTTCGTACGCTCCCGCCGGCTGATCCAGGATCGCTTTGATCCGGGCCGAGCTGGCCGTCCAGTCATATGGTCTGTAGTTGCCGTCCATTTGCGTCCTAGCTGTTCGTGGTGCCGACAACGAGGGCCAGGACTGCGATCGCGGCTCCTGCGGCGAGAGCGCACCGGATGGCCCACTTTGCAGCGGTTACTTTTACCGTGGCAATCCGAGCATTGACATGTATCTGGTCAGCGAGATCTTTCGTCAGCTCAACAGGATCAGAGGTCAGTGTATGGAGCGCCTCGCTGTACTCCTGTCGCTTGCCCCTGAAATTTCGATCGATGCTGGCGAAGAAAAGCCTGTTGATCGTGTCCCGATCTGCATCCTTGTCCTTCACTCTCGGTGTTAGCGTCCATCCGCACATAGCGCCGGTGATGAGAAGCAAGAAGCAGGCGATGACAACGAGAGTGTCGAACAGCGCAGTCCGAGGAGTAAAGTCCTTTGCGAGGTTGAACGTCGTCGTTGCCATCACCCCAGTGAAGGCCAGCGTTACGCCGGCCTTTGCATCCGAGTGGCGAATCCACTCGTTCATCAATGCGAGTGTCTTCCATGCGTGGTCCGGGTTCGGTTCGGGCGAGCTGACGGGCGTGGGTGAGTCGTGTGGATGGCCCTCGGCGGCCCGTCGTCCACCGCGCCGGGACGGCATTCGAAACATGGTTCTAGGCTACTAAGGATGGCCCTGTGTGCCACGGGACTCATCGGTTGCACGCGTGCCTGATTCTGAGGTCCGCTGGTTGGCAGTCGCGAGTCTGAGCTTGAAGAGGTTTGCGCTGCTGCTCGACCCCCCTGGTTTAGTTCCTGAAGATGACTTGCCCCAGGCCCCTCGACCCTAGTGCCCATATTCAAAAGCCTCGGAGGTGGCTCCCCAAAGGACCCCTGAGCCGCTCATTGTGGTGGCCATTGTGGTGGCCATTTTGCTCCACATCCACCGCTTCCGACCGACGCTCGCCGACATGCGAAACTGTAAAATCCCAGGTCAGCCGACACCCATCGACACCGGCCGATTCCAGCAGAACCCACTCAGGGGATCTTTTAATCCGCTGGTCGCGGGTTCGAGTCCCGCAGGGCCCACCAAATCCTGGCTGCTCCCACCTCAGCCCCGCACCAGCGGGTGTCACACAGCCCCTCAGCACCTGGCCTCGGACTAAGGTGTCAGGGGTGAAGATCTCTTGGGTGGATGCCTCCGCGGCCGAGCAGCGACGCATGCATGAGCTGGCCGGACTCTTCACCGAGAAGGAGACCGTGGATGAGCTGGGGCTGGGCCCGGTGCGCGACACTCTCGGCAGCATCCTCTTCCCCGGCAGCTCCACTCTGCACACCCGGGCGCGCTATATGCTGCTGGTCCCCTGGCTACACCAGTTGGCCGGGGTCGACAGCTCTTCCCCCACCAGGTATCAGGCGGTACGCCGGGCAGAACGTCGGTTCATCGAGGCCGCCCGCGGCCTGCCGCCCGGCACTGATCTGGGCGGTCTCTTCGGCCGGCGCAATGCAGAGATCCAGCGGGGGGCCAGCGATGTCTATACCTGGCTGCTGATTCCCTACGGGATCATGTTCGACCCGGCCAGCCAGACCAGCCGCAGGCTGCTGCACCAAATGGGGTACGACGACGCCTCCTCAGCGCCGCTGATTCACCCCTCTCTGCCTGCCCCGCCGGAGGAGTTTCCGGTGCTACCCGGAGGGTTCGCGATGCCCCGCAGTGAGGCCCAATGGCTGCAGGAGCGGATGCTCTCCTCCGCGCCCGGAACTGTGGCTGCTCATTTCCTGCAGCACCGCCCGGCAGTCGACAGCCGGTACCCCTGGTCAGATCCTGCCGCTGCGATGATCAGCGGACAGGCCGCGGAGCATTTGCGTCTGGCTGAGGAGTTTGCCACGGGGATCCACGGAGCCCAGCTGCTCTACAACCTGCTGCTCTCCCGGCGGCAGCAGGAGATCTTCGCGGCCGCGGACAATGAGCAGGGACTGCGCGGTGATCCTGAGCGGTACCGGAACGAGCTCGCCCGCTGGGCCCAGGAATGTGCCGGCCTGGGGCACTGGCGCCTGGAGGAGATCCTCGCTCTGGTGGAGCAGACCCGGCGTCGCCCGCTGAGTCCCGGACTCAGCCGGTTTCTCCGGAAATGGGATCAGGCCCTGCAGCGCAGCAGCCCGGAAGGCATCACCCAGGACGCCAGCGCCCATGAGCTGATCAGCAGCAGGGAGAACACCCTCAAACGCAGCCAGTCCCGGTTCCACAACCGGAAGCTGCTGGCCGCCTGGGGCGGAGCCTCCGCGGCTGGCCGGCTGAATATGCGCTGGGGCTCCAGCGTCCGGCGCATCCTGCTGGACATCCACGAGGGTCTGGAACGGGCCGAGGGCCAGACGCTGAGCCCCCAGGAGCGGGTGACCGCCGATGCTTGAGCCCGCCAACCGTGCCGCACTCACCCAAGAGCTCGCCCCACCCCGCGGGTTCCGCCTGGCCCAGGCCGTGGGCACCACCTTCACCCTGGATCTCAATGCTGCCCTGGCCGTGCCGCTGGCTTTCTCAGGGTTCGGCGCCGACGAGGACCCGGACCAACCCGATGACTCGGACCAGCCCCAGGACCAGCGGACCAGCGTGATCGCGGCACTGATGAGTGTCGCCGAGAAGATCGATATCTTCGCCCAGGCCGGAGCCATAGGTGCCCGGCAGACCTCCGAGCTCTTCGAGCTGCTGGGCCCGATGATTCACCAGGTCTCCCCGCCCCGCGGCATGATCTTCCACCCCAAGGCCTGGTTGCTGGAGTTCGAGAACGACAACGGCGAGCGCGCCTACCGCCTGCTGTGCTCCAGCCGGAATCTCACCTTCGATCGGACCTGGGATGCGATGATCCGCTTAGACGGGGCGCCTGCCACCACGCCCGCTGCCGCTGAGCAGGCCGCCCGACGCAATGCCCCGCTGCTGGGCCTGCTGGAGCATATCTGCGCAGATGACATGCTGATGGGTACCCTCCCGGAGTCCCGGCGTCGTCGTGTGCTGGGTCTGGGGCAGCGGCTGCAGGGGGTGGACTGGGACCTGTCGCGGGATGTCCGGGAGCTGCGGTTCCAGGCCCACGGCGTGCCCGGCCTCAAAACTCCCGATCCTGAGCTTGAGGGTAGGGAGAGTCTGATCGTCTCTCCCTTCCTGACCTCTGAGGGGGTATCCCGCCTGGCTCGGCGCAGCGGCCGCGGGGAAGTCCACCTGGTCTCCCGGGCTGAATCCCTGGAGGCCGTAGGCTCCTCCGCATTGGAGGGGGTGAGCTGCTGGGTGCTGGATCCCTCTACAGCGGAGCAGGAGGAGGACGAGACCGGGCTCTCCGGTCTGCACGCAAAAATACTGGCGCTGTCCACCGGGCACCGGGGGCGTGTCCTGATCGGCTCAGCCAACGCCACCGGTCCCGGCTGGGACGGGAATGTGGAGCTGATGGTGGATGTGGAGTCCACTCGTCCGGAGTTCCGGCCGCCTGAGCTTCGCGAGTCCTTCCAGGCCATGCTGGTCAAATACACCCCGCAACAGGTGGAGCCGGATGAGGACCTCCAGACCGATGAACTGGAGAAGCTGCAGCGCGCCGCGCTGAGACTGGCCAGCGTCCCGGTGAGCGTCACCGTCTCAGGGGAGGGGCCCTTTCAGGTTCAGGTGGCCGCGGGTGAGCACACTCTGCCGAAGGGCATCGCCCGGGTGAGCTGGCATCTGCTGCTGGATAAGTCCCTAGGCGGGGAGGGCCTGCCCGTCGAACCCGCAGTGTTCGAGGAGGTCGATCTGCGCCGCATCAGCCCATTCATCCAGGTCACCGCGGAGGATGAGGCAGGCAGATCAGCCACCATGATCCTGCTGGCCGAGCTGCACGGCGACCCGCCTGATCGCCGGGAGGCTATCATCGCCGCACGCCTGGCGGACCCGGCGCGGCTGCTCCAGCTGATCATGCTGCTGCTGGAGCTCTCCTCCGACGGGCTCGAGACCCAGCTGCTGGCCCAGGAGGAGGACCCTGCGGCCGGATCCTCCCGCTGGGGCGCCGGGGGCCGGCAGTTCCCAGGACTGCTCGAGGCACTGCTGCGAGCCCTAGCCGCTGGGCCCGATGGCATGGCGGAGGTCCAACGGCTGCTGGAGTTCATCCGCCGGTCATCTGAAGCTGCGAACCTCCCCCAGGACTTCCTGCAACTCTGGGATGCGGCCTGGCAGGCTCACCGGATGGAGAACCTTGGGGAAGAGTTATGACCGGCTACCGTGCAGCCGAGCATCTGGCCGGGCTCAAGGACTTTCAGCGCAATGCGGTGGAGCATGTCATCGACCGGTTCTACGGGGCTGGCCGCCAGACCGGCAGCGGGCGCTTCCTGGTCGCGGATGAGACAGGGCTAGGCAAATCAGTGATCGCCCGCGGGGTGGTGGCCCGCACCATGGAGGAGCTCGCCGCCCAGGGCCGCAGCTCGGTGACGGTGCTCTACATCTGCTCGAATCTGGACCTGGCCCGGCAGAATCTTTCCCGCCTGGACATCACCGGAGGGAGGATCGCGCCCACGTCCACACGGCTGGCCGAGCTCGCCCGGTATCCGGAGCTGCTGCGGCAGTCCCATGACGTGGGTGGCACACAGCTGAACCTGGTCTCCTTCACCCCGGGGACATCGTTCCCGGAACGGGGCGGCCGGCGTAGCGGCAATGCTCGGGAGCGTGCCCTGATCACGGTGCTGCTGAACCAGATCACAGGGGCCGACGACGTCGAGGAACGCGCAGCCGCCCTGCTGATGCAGGGAGACGTCACCTCGGTGGAGCGCTTCGAGAACCGGATCCAGTGGTGCCGGCAGGAACTGGGCGAGGCCGGTCCCGACCGACTGATCACAGAGTCCTTCGCCCGCATCGCCGAGGAGTCTGGAGCCCTGGGGCACTTCCGCAGTATGCGCCAGAAGGCGCTGGGCGCCGAATCCCTCTCCCCGGAGTGGACGGAGGTCAACCGGCGGCTGGGTCTGATCTACGCCTTGCGCTCGGACCTGTCCCGGGCCGGGGCGGCCGCGATGACCCCGGACCTAGTGATCCTGGATGAGTTCCAACGGTTCCGGAAGCTGATGGCAGCCCCCGGCAGCCCGGAGGACTCCCCAGCCGCGGAGCTGGCGAGGAGCCTCTTTGGCCAGCGGGACTCGAAGCTCCTGCTGCTCTCCGCCACGCCGTACTCTCCCTATACGGCAGTGCAGGAGGCCGAGGACCACCACCAGGACTTCCTCACCGTGGTGGACTTTCTGGCCGGTCACAGTCAGCAGAAAGTCCAGGAGGTTCAGGGCTCGCTGGCGGAGTTCCGCCGGTCGCTGCACAGCGGAGATCCCAGCCGGCCCCAGCAGGCAGCCCAGTCGGTGCGCAGCTCCCTGTTGGAGGTGATGAGCCGGTCTGAGCGCCCTCCGCTGGATGAGCACCAGGACCTGGTCGACGTCGTGATTCCCTCGATCCCTGTGCCTGAGCCGCAGGACTTCGCCGACTGGGTGGTGATGCGCCGGATGGCTCGGCACCTGGGCAGCCACATCAGCTCTGCCTATTGGAAGTCGGTGCCGCATTTCAGCACCTTCATGAACGCCTACCAGATCGGGCGCAAGATCCGGGAACAGGTCGAGCAGAACCACACCGAGCTGCAGTCCATGCTGGTCCGCACCACCCGGATCACCTCGGAGATGGTGGAAGCGGGTGAGCACATCGATCTGGGCAGCGGATACCTGAGGCATCTGGCTGCTGAGACAGTGGATGCCGGCTGGTGGCGGATGCTCTGGCTGCCGCCCTCTATGCCCTATCTGAAGCATGGGGAGGTGTATCGGCCGCTGGCGGATCAGAGCCCCACCAAGCATCTGATCTTCTCTTCCTGGGCGGCGGTGCCGGCGGCGGTCTCTTCTCTGCTCAGCTATGAGGCCAACCGGAGAGTGAGCCAGGCCCTGCCCGGAGGCGATCAGCCGGCCAGCTATGGTGAGCGCCTGGCCGTCAGGGAGGATCCCGGCGGACGGCCGGCCTCCATGTCGGTGATGACTCTGTTCTGGCCGCACCCGCAGCTGGCCCGGGCAGGGGATCCGCGCCGACATGCTGATGCTCCGCTCTCAGCCCAGAGCCTGGTCAAGCGGGTGGCTGCGAAGCTGCAGCCACCCCGGCACGGCCGTTTCCGCCCTTCCGGCACACCTCAGCCGTGGAATGCCTTCTTCTCCCGCCCGGGTGCGGTGCCCCCTGGAGCCGATCCGTACCAGGTGCGGCAGCAGGCCGGAGAACGCGATGTCACCCGCACAGAGGCTTTCCGCCTGCACACTGAGGCTGCGCTCTCCCAGCCTGAGGACGAGGCCGCCTGGCATGAGATGCTGCCGCGGCTGGCGGCCTTCTCCCCGGGCTCCATCGCCTACCGATGCCTTCAACGCATCGCCCCGGAGCTTGATGAGGCGAGGATCTGGCATGCCGCCTGGGACCTGAGCCTGGAGCTGCGGGCCATGTTCAATCGTGAAGAGACCGCCCGGCTGCTGACTGCAGTGATGGGACGGAAGACCCCGCGGGAGCAGATCCTGGACTATATCGCCGACGGCGATCTGGAGGCGGTGCTGGATGAGTACCTCTTCCAGCTGGTGACCGAGCTGGGTGAGCCCACCACGGCGCAGGCGCTGAAACGGATCGTCGACCGCGCCGCCCAGGGGATGGCGATGCGCCCGGTGGCCCAGGTCGGACATGACTATACGGCCGCTGGGGATTCTCAGGTTCGGTTCGACGGCGTGCGGTTCGCCTCCCGGTACGGCACCGGGGCGCAGGTTGATTTCGACCAGTCCAGCCACCGGCAGGGGGAGGTGCGCACCTCCTTCAACTCACCATTCGCCCCGTTCGTGCTGGCCAGCACCTCGGCGGGGCAGGAGGGCATCGACTTCCACTGGTGGTGCCACCGCGTGGTGCATTGGAATCTGCCCTCTAACCCGGTGGACTTCGAGCAGCGAGAGGGGCGGGTCAACCGTTTCGCCGGCCATGCTGTGCGCCGCAATATCGCGCAGCACCACCGCCGGGAGGCTGCTGAGGCGGAGCACCGGCCCTGGCATGCGGCCTTCTCAGCCGCGGCGCAGAACAGCCAGGCACGCCAGCGCTACGGCTCCTTCTCACCGTGGTGGGTCTACCAGGGCGATGCCAGGATCCAGCGAGTGATCTACAGCTATCCGCACAGTGCGGAGCTGAGTCGGTACGAGCGTCTGCGAGAGACGCTCACCAATTACCGGCTGACCCTGGGCCAGCCCCGGCAGGAGGATCTGTTGGCCCTGATCAGGGCGTCCGGAGGAGAGTCGGGCCGGCTGACGACTATCGACCTGAGTCCGCCAGCCTGCTGAGCACGCCGTCGTCGTGCTTTCCAGGCGAAGGTGGGCCATTCTCCGCACCGGGCCCACCTTCATCCCGCGGCTACGAAGGAGTCCATGGATCCCAGAAGGTGTGTGTATTCCCGAGCGCGTTCTTGGTATGCCGAGCGCCAGGGAGGAGTCCTGGTGGTGACGTTCTGGCTGACCTCTAACTGGGACGAGGAAGGTCTCGGATGTTCTCTCTGCGGATCGTGAAGTAGGTAGAGGGTCCTCCGCCGCGCAGCATGGGCCGAGCGTCTGCCGTCTGGTAAATGCCGTCCTTGAGCAAAGACTGATGAATGTGCACCCCGACGACCTCGCCGAAGACCATGTGGGTCACAGTTTCTGCGCCATCAGAGCTCAGCAGGGGCAGGACTTGGGTGGTGCGGCACTCAAAGACTGTCTTGGATTCAGCCACATGAGGTACCGAGATGATGGTCGATGCAGCCGGGGTGACACCGGCGAGGGCAAATTCATCAACCCCAGCAGGTGCTTCCAAAGACGTTTGGTTCATTGCCTCGAAGAGGTCCTCGTCAGCGAGGTTCCAGCAGAACTCTCCGGTCATCTCAGCGTTGTGCAGAGTGTCTTTCTGCCCGTTGCTGGCGAAACCAATAATCGGCGGCGTGTAGTTGAAGGCGTTGAAAAAGCTGTACGGCGCCAGGTTAAGGACCCCATTCTTGCCCTGAGTGGAAATCCATCCAATGGGTCGCGGGGCGATGATCGAATTGAAGGGCGAATGGGCCAATCCATGCCCGGCAGCTGGTTCGTAGAAGTGCGTCTGAGCGGTGTCCATGGCGGGTCCTCCGATAATTGAGGTGCAGACCGCTTTCATGCGGCACCAGTGAGCATCTCACGAATGACTCTCGATGATCAGGGGAGCGGAGATCCGCAAATGGCCTCGTCCGACTGAATTCTGTGGAGCGACCGTAACCCCAGGTCACGCATGGTGGGATGAGAATCGCAGTAGTACCAGACCAGCCCCATCGCCTGTTGAAAAGCCCAGGCCGCTCCGCGCTGCCACTCCAGATCCGAACAGTTCAAGCTTGTTCGGAGTCTGGCTCGTAGTGGTTTGTCGAGCAGGTGCCACGCTGACACAAGGTCCAGAGCTGGGTCGGCAGGCCCAAATCCGCCCCCGTCGAGAAGTCCGCTCAGGCGACCTTTATCGAGAAGGATGTTGCCAGGAATTAGATCCCCGTGCGTCATCGCGTCTGGATACTCGTGTGGAAGCTCCCGAAACCGGTGCCACAGGCGGCGCAGGAGTGGAACGTCGAGCAGCTCTTGGCTCTTGTGGAAACAGGTATCCATCCATTCATCGTGAGCCTTGAGTTCTCCGCCGCGGCCGTTGCCGGAGAATTGGCGATCCTGGGTATCGGTCTGACGAAGTTCGTTGATAAGTACGGCAAGGTCGTCAGTGAACCTCTGTGACGTGGCCACATTGGTCGGAGTCGCGACCTGGCCGGAAATCCAGGTCTGAACCGACCATGGCAGTGGATAGTCAAGCCCGGGCTTGCCTAGCGCCACCACTGACGGCACGGACACCGATACTGAAGCGGCGAGTTCCTTGAGGGCCTTGGCTTCATATTGAACCACTTCTGCGACTTCACTTGGCTCCGCGAACCGCAGCGGAAAGCGGGCGACGAAGCGTTCGCCGATGCGGATGATCATGTTCGCGGTTCCGGCCACTTCGAGCCACTGCAGCGGTTGGTCACTCCACTTTGGGAACTGGCTGCGGATCAGGTTCGCGCCAGATTCAGGGGTGAGTCCGATGCTATTTTCGTGCACGTCCTCAGCCTATCCGTGATATGAGGAGCAGAACGGCCTACCTTGTAGCTCAGGGTTCTCGGGCGTAGTCTCAAACGCATGGAGCGATTCTTCAACATTATCCGGAGCAGCGGTTTCCGACGTGGCCCCGACCGGTTGCTGGCTGGTCTCGCCGGCAGTATTGCGCATCGACTGGGCGTCAACGTGTGGCTTGTTCGGCTCCTCGTGCTTATCTCATTTCTGCTCCCTGTCATCGGGCTGGGACTGTATCTCCTGCTGTGGGCGCTCACGCCATGGCAGGACGGCTCTATTCCGCTTGAACGGGTGCTCAACGGCCAGGGCGGTCCTCAGTAGTCTGCGCACAGAGATAGGCTGACGCCATGTCTTCTTGCGCACGCACCACCGGCCGAGTACTGCTGGGTTCAGCCCTGACATTCGCAGGTATTTCTCACCTTGCATGGGCTCGTGACGAGTTCCAGGCGCAGGTGCCTGAGTCTCTGCCCCTCGATCCGGATACCACTGTCTTAGCCTCTGGCGTGGCGGAAATCGCCCTTGGAGCGGCGCTGCTCGCATCACGGGAACACCGCCCGTTGGTGGGCAACCTCACCGGAGCGTTCTTCGCGGCCGTGTTCCCCGGAAACATCGCTCAGTACGTCAACAGGCGCGACGGCTTCGGGCTCGATACAGACCGCAAACGGCTCGTGCGACTATTCTTCCAGCCTGCGCTTATCGGTCTCGCCGTATGGTCAACCCGCCGCCCTTCCTGAACCACAACGTCGGTTCTGCCGAGCTCCAGCAAATGTTCGGCCAGAAGGCGGCCGCCGCGGTAGTCATCACACGTCACTGGGTCATGCCCGTCACTCCGATGTGAGGAGAGACGGCCGGGAAGTTTGGACGCTGCTGGTCAGTCCTTCTTTGTGACGGCTCGGACCACATTGAGTCCGCCGAGCACGACCAGCGAAATGCCCAGGAGCCACCAGAGAATCACAGTGCCCCACAGCGGGCTGCTCAGCAGTGTGACACCGGCGACCACGGAAATAATGGAGAACACGACCGTGAGCGCTTTCGAGCTGACCTGCCCAAGTGTGAATAGTGCAGTAACACCTTCGATGATCCACATGATGCCCACCATGATGGTCACGAAGACGGCGAGGAAAGCCGCTGACTCCTGTAACGAGATGAACGCATAAGCCCCAGCGAGCACATACAGCAGGCCGAGGACAGCGTGGCCGATGCGACCCCCGGCGCCGAGGTTCTTGGATAAGAAACCGATAGCCGCGTAGACAAGACCTGCGACTATCGCGTAGACAGCGATGACGGCGGTGAGCGCGACGGCGGCCCTGGTGGGCCAGGCGAGCACGGCTATGCCGAAACCGACGGCAGCGAGACCCACGATGAGTAGGGCGAGTCGGGCTCCCTTGGCTGGAATGGTACGGGTGGTTGACATGCGGATTCCTCAGCTGCTCGCTGTTCAGTTACGGGGTACATCCAGCCTATGCCCGATCCTGTTCGCAGGCCATAGAAGCGGTCCCAAGCCCTCAACGGCGTCGTCGCGATGATTGACGAAGAGGTGGACCAAGTACTGAGCATGGCCTCCCTGGCCCATCGCCTCGGTGTGAAGCCACCATCTCTATACAAGAATGTGGACGGGATGTCCGGAATTCACCGCGGCATCATGCTTCGGGCAAAAGCGGCTCGCGCAGGTTTTTGGGACAGGCTGCCATTGGTGGAAGAGACCCTGACTTGGGGCCTCACGATCCGTGAGAATTGTTAGCACCACACCGGCGCTGGCCGTAAGCTAAGGCCATGAAGGTCATTGCGGTGTACTCCACCAAGGGCGGCGCAGGCAAAACCTCAGCCGCAGTCAATCTGGCATGGGAAGCAAGCGCATCAGGTTCCGTGCTGCTCTGGGACTTAGATGCACAAGGTGCGAGCACCTTCCTTACCGGTGTGAAACCCAAACTCAAGGGAGGAGTGGCCAAGTTAGTCAAAGGCAGCAACTCCATTTCCGACGTCGTCCGGACCGCCAAATTCACCACAGCAGAAGGCCAGAGGGCCGTGCACGTCCTTCCCGCTGATGACTCCTACCGGGAACTCGAGCTCATGCTTGACTCCGCCAAAGGTTCCCGGCGACGAGTAGAAAAAGTCCTCAAGGATGCCTCCGGTGAGTACGACACCGTCATCCTGGACTGCCCACCCGGAGCATCACTAGTGGCGGAGAACGCTGTTCGCGCCGCAGACCTGATCGTCACACCGCTTCCGCCCGCCGCACTGTCGCTCCGGTCACTGGACCAGGTGCGGGAACTGGTTGCCGAGTCAGCGAAACCCGCGCCGATCCTGGCGTTTCTTTCTATGGTGGACCGCCGCAAAGCAACGCATCGCCGAGCAGCCGAGAAACTCTCCAACGAGGTCAAAGAGATTGTCGACGTCGTGGTGCCAGCAACAGTCGTAGTGGAACGTATGGGCGATGAACAGGCACCGGTCGGAACCTTTGCGCCGCGCCACCCAGCTGCGCAGGCATACAGGGAACTCTGGAGCCTGATCGCCGACCACGGATAGGCGCCATCGGGCACGGCCACCCAACACCGCGGTGCTAGGTTAAACCCATGCGCAGTCCTGTTCAGCAGTACTTGGAAAGCATCGTCGACCAGTGCAACTCCGGCGACGGGGAAGTCGCCGCCTACATCCCTGAACTGGCGGCCGCAGACCCCGATCAGTTTGCCCTTGCCCTGGCCACTGTTGATGGCCATGTGTACACAGTCGGGAACGCAGAGACCGCCTACAGCATCCAGTCCATCTCCAAACCCTTCACATACGCACTGGCGCTATCCGACCAGGGCTTCGAGGCCGTCGGACGCAAAGTTGACGTAGAGCCCTCCGGTGAGGCCTTCAACGAGATCAGCCTCGCCTCCGACACAGGACGGCCCAAGAACCCGATGATCAACGCTGGAGCCATCACCGCATCATCGCTGGTGTCCGGCGACAGCGGAATCCACCGATTCACCCGCGTCCGTGAATGGTTCGGGCGCTTCGCCGGACGTGCTCTGGAGCTCGATGAAAGTGTCTACACCTCAGAGATCACCACGGCACACCGGAACCGCGCCATCGCGCATATGCTCCGCGAGTTCGACATCCTCGAGGGAGATCCAGAAGAAACGCTCGATCAGTACATACGCCAATGCGCCATCAGCGTCACCACCCAGGATCTGTCCCTAATGGCAGCCACCCTCGCCAATGGCGGCATCCAACCCACAAGTGGTGAGCGTGTGCTGGAAGCGACCTATGTGGAGAGGGTCCTCAGCGTCATGGCCACCTGCGGCATGTATGACTCCGCAGGCGACTGGATCTCATCGGTAGGCATGCCCGCCAAGAGTGGTGTCAGCGGCGGCATCATTGCCGTGCTCCCCGGACAAGCCGGATTCGCAGTTTTCTCTCCACGCTTGGATCCGCACGGCAACAGTGCACGCGGAGTGCAGCTGTGCGAGCGCATGTCGGGCGATATGGACATGCACATGATGCACGTTGGCCGCATGTCCAACACCGCGGTCCGTGCCAGGTACCCCCTGTCAGAGCTTGCTCTGCGGCGAGCCCGCCCTGAGGCGGACCAGGCCGTACTCGATGCGCACGCAGAGAAGACCATGATTTACGAGCTCCACGGAGATCTGCTGTTCGCAGGAGCCGAGCATGTGGTCCGAGCGGTGGTCAACGACGCCCCGGATCTCGCCATCATTGATGTGCGCAAAGTCGACGACGTGGCTGATGTGGCCCGGGTGACGCTGCTAGGTCTGCGCACTATGCTGCGCGAAGCAGGTGGCGAGGCTGCCGTTGTCGACCCTGAGGGTGTGATGCCTGACCCGGACGCGGGAACGCAGAAAGCCAGCCCTTACTTCGATGACCTGGATTCGGCGGTGCGCTGGTGTGAGGATGAGCTGTTGCGCCAACACGGCCGAGAACCCGCTGAAGAACGCACTCTTGTTGACGAACATCCCCTCCTGAGGGACCTCACGCCACAGGCACGCAAGGTCATCGACCACCACATAGAGGAAGTCCACTACCAAGCCGAGGACATCGTATTGGAGGCCGGCGGCAAGTTCGCCGGGGTCCATCTGATCACGTCCGGGACCGCGATCGCCTCAGTCGAGGGCCCTGGAAGTTCACGCGTGCGGTTGGTGACGATCAACCCTGGGACCTCGTTCGGGGAGCTCGCGCTGGGCACCGAGGGCGTGCAGGAGACTCGCGTTGTCGCCGGCAGTGATCTCACGGTGCTGCGACTCTCCGCGGAGGCTATCGAGACGATCACCGCAGAACATCCAGACGTTGGATTGGAGATGTGGCAGGCCATGACGCGGGATGCTTACCGGGTGGCTGATCGAGCACTGCGTTCAGGCATCACTTTCGGCTAGCGCCTCTTGGTCCTCGTTGCCAGTTCTTCCGGAGCCCTGACGTCAGCCCGCTTGGCGATGAAACGCTCACCCACGGAATCACACTCGAGGTATCTATGATCTCAGCTGGTATGGAAGGCTCGGAGTCAATCTTGTAGGGTCGTGGACCAATGAAGAGAGGCTTTACCCCGTATCTGACCAATCGGCACCTGCCGATGATGGCCACAGCACTGGTGATGGTGGTCTCAGGAATCGTCGTGTTGGTCGGCGACGAAATGCCCAGGTTTTTCGTTCCGCTTCTGCTCCTGCCCGCTTTGCTGCCCCCGATCATCGTTGAGAAGTGGGCGCGGATCCGCATCCCGACCAGCATCCAGTGGCAGTACGCGGTGCTGCTGCTGGCCGGTCCCTATGTAGGTGAGCATTGGCAGATGTACCACCTCTGGGACCCCTGGGATAAGTGGGTTCACTTCTACTCGGGTTTTTTCATCGCCTTCGCCATAGTGTTCGCCCTGGGGGTCACACTCCGGCGCTATCAGCTGATTCTGCCTCCCTGGGTAGAGGCGGTCATCCTTATCTCCGTGAAATCATCTGTTGCCCTCTTCTGGGAGGTCGCCGAATTCATCTGGGACGGGATCTTCGGCACAAGCGCTCAGGACGACAACTTCGACACCATGACAGACATGATCCTCGGAACCACACCAGGGTTCCTCATCGCCGCAGCGCTCATCATCCACCGAACCCGGCGACCATTCGGCTACCTAGACTCGTTGCTGAACGTTCCGCTTCCGCAGCGCCGCCAGCTTTAGTCCAGAGACGTGATGCACACTACGGAGTGGTCCAATACACAAAGGCAGAGGAGCCCCCATGGATGAGCGCACACTAGGCAGGACTGGACGGCATGTATCGGCCATAGGTCTGGGCACATGGCAGATCGGCGGTGGATGGGGGACCGTGGAGGACAGCGATGCCTTCGCCGTACTCGACGCTGCCGCGGAGACTGGTGTGACGTTCTTCGACACCGCTGACGTTTACGGTGACGGTCGCAGCGAGCAGCTCATCGGGCGGTGGCGCGCCGCGAACCCGGACTGGTCAGGCACCGTCGCCACCAAAATGGTCAGACGAGCGCCAGCCCCCTCACTGGAGCACGCCACTGAGGAAAACTTCCGGCAGTGGGTTGATCGCTCAAGGAAGAACCTTGGAGTGGACACTCTGGACCTGGTGCAGTTGCACTGCCCGGAGACACCAGTGCTGGAGTCCGACGCCGCCTACGATGCTTTGGATACCCTGGTCGACGACGGGCGGATCGCTGCCTACGGTGTGAGCGTTGAAACCTGCGACCAGGCGCTCACCGCGATCGCGCGGCCACATGTGGCCAGTGTGCAGATCATCCTCAACGCCTTCCGGCAGAAGCCGATAGAAGCTGTCCTGCCAGCTGCGGCTCAGGCCGGAGTTGGGATCATAGCCCGGGTTCCGCTGGCCTCAGGGCTGCTGTCCGGCCGGTACACCAAAGACACGGTGTTTGCTGAGGATGACCACCGAACCTTCAACAGAAATGGGGAAGCGTTCGACGTCGGCGAGACCTTCGCCGGGGTGGACTTCGCCACCGGCGTCGATGCGGGGGCCGAATTCAGCACTTTGGCACAGGACGCAGGACTGCAACCCACAGTGGCTGCTCTGGCATGGGTGGCGCAGCAGCCTGGTGTGACCACCGTGATTCCTGGCGCGCGCAACGCTGAACAAGCCCATAGCAATAGTGCCGCTGGGGACGTTCCCGATCTCTCCGAAGACTTCCTCGCGAAAGTATTCGAGCTCTACCAGAGGGCAATCAAGCCTCAGGTTCATCACCGCTGGTAGACGCCCAGGTCACGACTCCGAATCGGGCTCCGCGCACCACAGTTCCAGCTCTTCCCCGGAGAGCACCTTCGCAGGGTGCGGCCCGGCAGCCCATATCTGAGCCAATTCTTCCTGAGTGAACTCTCTGGACGACGCCGCAAAGACGAGGTTGCCCTCACTCTGCCTGCTCAGCACATCCTGAGGAGCGCTGAGCAGGCAGCCCTGCGGCGACGTCGCCACTGACCTCAGCAGCGTATTGGTGAGGCGCCGAGCAAAGCGCATGTCTTCCTCATCGCCGAAGTTCACCAACAGCAGACCCCCCGGCGCGACAGCAGCCCAGACCGAGCGGAAAAACTCCGCGGAGATCAGAGTCCTCGGCGCAGCTGAGGAGTTGAACAGATCAACAATGACAGTGCCGAAACGCCGCCCCGCCAGTGCGCCTCCTGGGGACAACACGGCCGCGGCATCAGCCACCACATTCTCCGGTGAAGGCACCATCGGAAGGTGCTGGAGGACGAACTGCACCAGCTCTGGCTCAATATCGACCACAGTGTGGGTCATTCCGGGCCGCCACTGCGCCATCCACCGGGGCAGTGTCAGCGCACCCGCGCCCAGGTGAAGAGCCGAGCCGGGGGCGTCGTCGTTTTTCCCTGATGACCGTGCGGTGAGCACTGATCGCATCCGCCGAATGTAGTCATGGAGCAGAAAGTCCGGATCGCCCACCTCCACATGGGACTGCTCGTCTCCTCCGATGGAGAGCATCACCCCGTGCTCAGTCACTGGATCATGGGAGAGCTCGGCAGTCTGCCCAGAATATGACAGCCGAATCCGCTGCGGCAGGTCTGCCGTCATGAGGATCTCCTGCGTCGGGATGCGGAGATGAACTCTGCAGCCCGTTCACGAGGAGCGGAGGTCGCCAAGCTGACCACCACAAATACCGCCACAGCAACCGTCAGGCCCCACACCCCGCTGCCCTGGCCCAGAAGAGACACCTGCGAGAACTCCAGGATTAGCACCAAAGTGCCAGCCACGAGCACCGAACTGATCACCCCCGCAGCCGTGCCGCGCTTCCAGAAGAACGCCCCAATGATCGGCGGCACCATCACCAGCAGGCCTGCCGAGGCGGACACACTGAGCACCGCAATGAGATCCAGCTGCAGGTGCGCAAACCAGTAGGCCAACACCCCGATGACGGGGATTACCAACTTGCCGACCATCAGCTGCGCTTTCTCACTTGTGCTGCCCCGAGCGCCGACCACATCGCGGCTGATCATGGAGGAAAGGGTCAGCATGATGGAGTCGATGGTGGACACACAGGCGGCCAGGACGCCGATCATCACAATGATCGCCAGGGGAGTGGGCACCAGGTCTGAGGCAAGCAAAGTGGGGGTAGCGCTGTCGGCCGCATCCAGTTCCGGGAACTCTAGCAAAGCGGCGAAACCCCAGAACACCGCAACAAACGTGTAAATGAAACCGAAGATGAGGAAACCGATCAGCATCCGCCGCAAGTCCCGCATGGACCCGGGAGTGAACAACCGTTGCGAGACCTGGGGGTTGGAGATGGAGAAGAAGATCCACGGCAGAGTCAACGCCACAAACGTGCTCACGGTGAAGAACCCAGTGCCTGGCACGGTGAGCGCTCCGGGATGGTCGCTGCTCAGTGAGTCGAAGAAATTTCCGACGCCGCCGAGTTGGCTGATCACCACAATCACCACCAGGGTGGCACTGATCATCATGACTGCTGACTGCAGCGAATCGGTCCAGGCCACAGACCGCAGCCCTGCGATCATTGCAAAGGCAACTGCCAGGACCAACGCCACCAGGGTGCCAGCAGTGAAGCTGATGGCACCGCCCGTCATTCCGGAGAGCAAGTATCCCACTCCTGCCAACTGAACTGCAGCATAAGGAAGCAGAAAGACGAAAGACGCCAAGGCCGTCGTCGTACCGGCAGCCTGAGAACCGTACCGGTGACCGATCATCTCCGTCGGCGTCACATAGCCGTAGGTCTTGCCGACCCTCCAGAACCGCGGGCCAAAGACCAGCACCAGCGTCACACCGCACAGGTAGAGCAGCTCGAACCCCAGGGCCCCGACCCCTCCGGCGTAGGTCAGTCCGGCGAGCCCGATCATCATGAAGGCCGAGTAGGTGGTTGCGGAGTAGCTCATCGCCGAGACGAACCCGCCCATACGGCGCCCGCCAAGGAAGTAGTCGGTCATATCGGTGGAGCGCCCGGCCCGCGACCAGACCGCTGCCACAAGAGCGACCGCCACGTAGATAGCCACCCCAGTCCAGATCCAGCCCGGGCTCACTGTTCGTTCTCCCAGGTCAGCGCGACTGCCACATTGATGGCGATGACTGCGGCAGTGCCCACTGTCCAGAAGAGGAGGCTGCCGTACCAGGCGTCCACCTCACGCAGCAGGGTGTAGGGGATGACGAACATCGCCACCATGATCACGGGAACGCTCACCAGTAACCATAGGGTCCAGGGTTTTCGACTATCAGGCCGTTGCACTGGCCCAGAATACCGCCTCTTTGGGTAAACATGACCATAACGACGACGCAAGGGGGCCCGACCTGAGAGATAACAGGCCGGGCCCCTTGCGCTGCGGAGTCTGGAGTTTATAGCTTTCCGGCAGCCTTCAGCTGCTGCTGAGCGGGATAGCGGATCGACTCCACCATCTCCTGGACCTCCTCGCTCGGTGGTCGGGTCAGGTTGGACACGGTGATGGTGACGGCGAAGTTCAGCACCGCACCGATTGCGCCAATACCCTCCGGGGACACATTGAACAGGTGATCGTTGGCCTGGGTGCCGAACAGCTCCAGGGTGTAGATCATGTAGCCGGAGCTGAAGATCAGACCGGTTAGCATGCCTGATGCAGCTCCCTTGGCGTTGGCCTTCTTCCAGAAGATCCCCAAGATCAGGATCGGGAAGAAGGTGGACGCTGCCAGACCGAAGGCGAACGCCACCACCTGAGCCACGAACGCCGGCGGATTCAGCCCGGCGAAGATCGCGATGATCACGGCGGCGGTCATCGCCAGACGTCCGACCAGCATCTGAGTCTTCTCTGAGGCAGCTTCTCTTGAGATCATCCGGTAGTAGATGTCGTGGGAAGCAGCAGAGGAGATGACCAGCAGCAGACCAGCTGCTGTGGAGAGTGCCGCGGCCATACCGCCGGCGGCCATCAAGCCGATGATCGGAGCCGGCAGGCCACTGATCTCCGGGGAGGCAAGCACCAGAATGTCATTGGAGACAATCAGGTCAGCCCCTGAGGCCGCCACATTGGACACGGAATCGATGGCGCCGTCATCGGCATTGAGCGTGACATACCCGGCGTCGGTCCACGGTTGGATCCAGGCGGGCAGGTCATCCGCAGTGGCGCCCTGGGCACCCTGGAGCAGGTTCAGGTTCGTGAACGCGCCCACGGCAGGAGCTGTCAGGTACAGCAGTGAGATGAAGAATAGCGCCCAGAACGCGGAGAACCGTGCACCGCGGACTGTCTTAGTGGTGTAGAAGCGGATGATCACATGCGGAAGACCGGCGGTACCGAGCATCAGCGACAACGTCACCAGGAAGACGTCCAGCTGGCCACCGTCACGGCCAGAGAACGCCTCTGTGAAGCGGTCCAGACCGAAGTCTTCGCGCAAGCCGTCGAGCTCCGCCAGAATGGTGCCGTAGGTGACCTGCGGGACGGGGAACCCACCGACCTGCTGTGAGACTGCGACAGCTGGGATGAGGTAGGCGACAATGAGCACGGAGTACTGGGCCACCTGGGTGTAGGTGATGCCTTTCATTCCGCCGAGCACGGCGTAGAAGAAGATCACCACGGCCGCCACAATGACCGCCCAGTGAGCTTCTAAGCCGAGGAACCGGGCAAAGACCACGCCGCCACCGGTCATCTGGCCCACCACATAGGTGAAGGAGATGACGATCGCGCAGACCGCCGCCACTACGCGCACGGTGTCGCTGTAGCGATCCCCAACAAACTCCGGCACAGTGAACTTGCCCCACTTGCGCAGGTAAGGGGCCAACAGCAGCGCCAGCAGCACATAGCCGCCGGTCCAACCCATCAGGTAGACAGAGCCGTCGGAGCCGAGGAAGGCGATCATGCCAGCCATACCGATGAAGCTGGCTGCGCTCATCCAGTCCGCGGCCACGGCCGCACCGTTGGCAATGGTGGGCACGCCCTGTGAGGCAACGTAGAACTCTTTGGTTTCCTTCACTCGTGAGCGCCAGGCGATGGTCATATAGATGCCGAACGTCAGAATGAGGAAGAAGAAGGTCCAAAATTCCATGGAGTTGAGGTCCATCACTTCTCACCCGCCCCATTGCGTTCTGAGACGCCAAACTCATCGTCGATCCGGTCCATCCATAGCGCGTAAACCAGGATGAGGATCACGAAGGTGTAGATAGAACCCTGCTGAGCGAACCACAGACCCAGCGGGAAGCCAAGGATCACGATGTTGTTCAGCGGCTCGATCAGAAGTATTCCAAAGCCGAAGGAGACGGTGAACCAGATAGCTAGCAGCACCACCATCAGCCGTACGTTCTTCTTCCAGTAGCGCTGCCGCCAACTATTGTCTGGTGGCGGCGCGGTGCCAGAAGAGTCCTCATGTGTCACGTGGGACATGCGCGACTCCTTTGTTCAGTACTTGGTGGACACACATCTGCACTCTGCTGTGACAGACGCCTAGACCTAAGCCAACAGCGCTGTGACCTGCCTCACAAGTAGATTGCGCCAGGCGGCGGATATGGGTTGGCGAGCGGCAGTTTTGGGTCCCCGAGTGGTCGCTCAGTTGTGATCTACCGCATATTTGGCGTCAGCGACCGTTCGGGCAGTGGAACCCCGCCGCTGGACTGATTGACGGGCGACTGCTCTGGAACCTGTGACCAGCATCACCGTAAGATTCCGTGAAGAGACCATCGGAGATCTGGTGTGCACTTCGCGACACGGGAAGCGAGCGATCAAATGACAACCACGGCAGCTGCAGTAGAGCAGAAGGGCCTCGCGGGGGTTTTCGCGCGACTCAAAGCGGGGAAAAACCACGGCTGGGGTGTTTTTCACCCGGGGAGCTGGCCGATGATGATCGGCGGGATGATGATGATCGTCTCCGCATTCCTTCCATGGATCTACGTCACACTGACCCGGGAACTCGTGGGGGAGACATTTGTGCTGCGCGGTACTGACGGACCGGGGGTCTTGACCCTCTCCGTGGGCTGCCTCGCCTTCGCTGGAGCCTTCGTCCCGCGCCGAAAGCTCGCCATCGCACACGCCGCCATACCAGGTGCGCTCGTCGCGGGAATCTGCCTGCTACAAACGTGGAACTTGCTCGGTGGAAATATGCAGACACAGTGGGGATCGTTCCTCCCCGGAATGGGGTTGGTGCTCGCAGCTGGCGGCGCGGTAATTCTCCTCAAGGTGTCCTGGACCATGTATAAGCACTGGCCCGTAACCTAAGTGATGTGACCCATTCCCCGCAGGAAGACGGCGAGACCCGCGACACTCCGGCTGAGGTAGACGCCGCGTTTCGTACCCAACGTCGAGTCGCCCTGACCTACTTCATCGTTTTCCTCGTAGTGGTCGCCGCGTTCCCGTTCTTGTCGAGCACATTGGACTGGTGGCTTGAATCCCAACTCATCGGAGACCTCAGTCCCGGTTTCCTCACGGTAGCCATAGGGCTCTACGTGGTGTTCGCCGCCATCGGAATCGCTGCGGCCACGCTCAGCTCAAGTGTTGAATCACAAATGCTCGGAGCTCAGGGCACGCACAACACCGAAGTCCCGGGTCCCGACTCTTCGGCAGGTCAGCGATGACTATCACCGCCATCATCACTCTCATAGCTGTGCTGGTGATCGTCCTTGGCGTATCCGTCATCACCAGGCCGCGGCACTCCTCCACAGTGGACTTCTACCTGGCTGGTCAACGGGTGGGTGTAGCGACCAACTCCTGGGCCATCTGCGGAGACTATCTCTCTGCGGCGTCGTTCCTCGGTGTTGCTGCGGCGGTGTACGTCTCCGGTCTCGACGGCGCCTGGTATGCGGTGGGTTTTGCGGCGGGTTTCGTGCCCGTGCTGCTGCTGGTCGCTGCACCGCTGCGCCGGTACGGGGAGTTCTCGCTGGCGGATTTTCTCGGCAGACGGCTGCGCTCCGACGCCGTCCGGCTCCATTCTGTGGGGGTCGTTCAACTGGTCATCCTCTGTTACTTGATTCCTCAATCAGTCGGTGGAGGTATCACCTGGGAGCTACTGGTCGGCCACGGGATTTTTGGCCTGAGCCCATACTCCACCGGGGTGTTGCTCTCCACGGCAGTGATCGCGGTGCTGGTTGCGGCCGGTGGCATGCGCGGGACCACCTGGAACCAAGCGGTGCAGTTCTTGCTGCTGTTTGCCGCCCTGCTCTGGCTGGCTGCTATGGTCAGCGCAGACGGGTTTCGCTACGGAGAAGCCGTGGAATCGCTCAGCAGCCAGCCCCTGATGAACCCAGAGTTCATCGACGGGTCATGGGAACTGACACAAGAGCAGAATGCGGTAGATCCCGGCCAATCGGCGGTCTTCGGCGAGCCTGGCGCCCGCTACGGCCAACTGGGGCAGGTAGCCCTGGTGGTCACCCTAGGGTTAGGCACCGCTGGATTGCCCCACGTGATGAACCGGTACTTCACCGCACCCACCGGCAAAGCCGCCCGCACCACCACCGTGTGGGTCCTGGTACTGATCGGAATCTTCTACGCACTGGCGGTCATGATGGGCACCGCCGCCCGGGACATCATTCCTGGTGCAGTCCGGGAACACCCATGGTTGGAGGAACTCACCGAGGACGGGGTGCTGCGCGTACCCGAACACGCGCTTCCGGTGCTGGGAAGAATCTACGGGGAAGAAGCTGGTCTCGGGCTCATAGCTGCTGCAGCGTTGATCGCCGCGATGTCCACCGTCGCGGGCCTTCTTTTGGCCTCCGCCGCCACGTGGGGCCACGACGTGTATGAACGCCACATCAACCCGCAGGCCACTCAACGGCAGGCAGTGTGGGTCGGACGGGCCTCGACTCTACTCGCGGCTGGTGCAGCAGCAGGTCTTGCAATCGCCCTGCGCCCTGAGGCGTTCACCCCTGCTATGCCATCGCTAGTCGCGACCATGGTGACGTGGGCCTTCGCCATCGCAGGCTCTGCCCTCACCCCCGTGGTGGTGCTGGCCATCTGGTGGCGCCGGACAACTGCTGCTGGGGCTTTGGTAGGACTGATCACAGGCTCGACGGTGTCTATCATCATGTTCCTCAGTGCAAGCTTCATAGAGACCTCGCCGCTCCGCGAGCTCATGGCAGCCCCCACTCTTGTTGCAGCGCCGCTGGCGTTCTTGCTCACCATTTTGGTGTCCCTGCGGACCACTGCGCCCGACGACGTCGACGCTGACTGGGTGATCATGCACGGCACAGCAGCCGACCGGCACGCCGAAAGACTCGCCCAACTAACCCTGCGCGAACGCAGGCGGAGGAAGGAGGACCGGCGTGCGCGGTAGCGTCATTCTGGCCACGGCAGTTCTGGTCATTTGGACAGTGGTATATGTGATCACCCAAATCATGGTCACCCCAGCCTTGCCAGTGCTGCCCACTGCAGGTATCGGCGTCGCGCTGACCATCGCCGTGGTGCTGGGCTACCCCTCAGCGCTACGCGGTCCCCGTGGTACACGAGGATCTCGAACTAGCCGCATCAGCAGTCCCCACGGACGGAGTGAACATCCGGACCACGGGGTACGTGACTTAGCGGTGCGGGCTATCCCACTACGGTCCGGCCTGACCCAAGATGCAGCGCGCCGCACCTGCGAACTCCTCAGACCCATGCTCTCTGGAGATGCGGTGTCCATTACCGACACCGAGAACATCCTCGCCTATATTGGTCCCGGCCAGGACCATCACCTGCCCGGGGGGGTGATGCAGACTTCGGCTGCCCCGCGTGCGGTTCGGAAGGGAAAGACCGTGGTGGTGCGCGACAAAGCAGGCGTGGGCTGCCGCAGCGAGGGCTGCGAAGTGCTCTCGGCGGTGATCGCCCCGCTGCGGATAGGCCAGCGCGTAGTGGGTACCCTTGGGGTCTACCAGGCAACCACAGTGGTTCCACCGAAGCAGATGGTTGAAGACATGGCGAAAATGCTCAGTCTGCACCTGGAACTCGCCGAACTCGACCGCGAGAAACAACTGGCGGCAAGTGCGCGCTTGGATGCTCTGCGGGCCCAGATCAATCCGCACTTCTTGTTCAACATCCTCAACACCATCGCCTCGAAAGCCCGCACCCGGCCAGATGAAGCCCGCGAACTGTTGCTCCGGCTCTCAGAATTCTTCCGCTATGCGGTGCGCCAGGAAGGCCATCTGGCCGAATTCGCTCAGGAATACTTCTTTGTGCGCACTTACATCTCCTTGGAGCAAGCCCGGTTCGGCGATCGGCTGCAGGTCCGCTACGACATCGACCCTCAGGTGCTCACCTCGCGTGTCCCGGTGCTCACGATCCAGCCCCTTGTAGAAAACGCGGTCAAACACGGGATCGGGTCCAAACCTGAGGGGGGAACCGTGAGGCTGCGGGCGCGAGTTGATCCACTCACCCGCACCACATCCATCCGAGTCTCAGATGATGGGGTCGGGATGGATCCTGAGGTCCTGGCCAAGCTCACGGCTGGACACGGGGATGTTGGTGACCATGCAGAAGCCGCGCTGACCCATCCGAGTTCAGCGGCGGAGGGGCACGCAGGTGTGGGGTTGCGGAACATCTCTGAACGGCTCGACTCGCTTTTCGGTGACCGCTACGACCTATCAATTTCCACACCGAAGTCCGGTGGCACTGTGGTGGAGCTGAAGATCCCGCTTCGCTGAGATCGTCGCAGCCCCAAGCGTCCGTATACTGTGACTTGTGCCGCCCCGAGCCCTGATTGTCGATGATGAAGCCCCCGCACGTGAGGAGCTGCGCTACCTGCTGGAGGAAGCCGCCGGCGATATCGAGGTCCAAGTGGTCGGGGAAGCGACCAATGGCGAGGAAGCCCTGGTGCTCCTGCGGTCCCTGGACTACGACCTGGTCTTCCTAGATATTCGCATGCCCGGCCTGAGCGGCCTCGAGGTCGCCGAACAGCTGCGGGAACTGCCCAAACAACCCAAGGTCATCTTCACCACCGCGTACCCCGACCACGCCGTGGAAGCCTTTGATCTCGCCGCTGCAGACTATTTGGTCAAACCCTTCGACGCCGACCGCCTCGCCCGCGCGCTGGAGCGCGCCCTGTCCAGTCCAGCGCCTGGACGGCCTCAGGAAAACACCAAGAACGACGACGCCGCAGCCACCCCCGATGCCCTCCGGGAACCAGACCACCGCGACAGGCTGGTCCGTATCCCCGTTCAGCGTGACGGCCGCACCATGCTCATCGAGGGTGACGCCATTGTTTACGCCGCGGCGGCTCGTGGCTACTCCTCGCTGAAGCTCGCCGAAGAGAAAGTGCTGGTGTCGTTCTCGCTCAATGAGCTGGAGCGCCGGCTTCATGGGCACTTTTGCCGAGTTCACCGTTCCTACCTGGTGAACCTCAGATACGTGCGGGAGCTCGTCCCAGACTTCCGTGGTCACTTGGCGCTGGTGATGAATGACCGGCAGCGCTCCCGGGTAGAAGTCTCCCGCAGGCATGCCCGCGAGCTGCGCCGTCGCCTGGGCGTCTAAGCGGTGCCGCTTCGAGTCTGCCGGAATGAACAACGACCGACTGCGGTTCTGATCAGGGGAGAGGCCTAAAGCCTCTCGCTTTAACCCATCGAGAGGACAACAGCACCCATGACTGTAGTACCCACTGTGACGCTCAATGACGGCACCACCATTCCTCAGCTGGGATTCGGCGTGTGGCAGGTGCCCGCCGACCAGGCAGAAGACGTGGTCACAAAGGCCCTCGAAGCTGGTTACCGTCACATCGACACTGCCGCCATCTATGGCAATGAAGAGGGTGTCGGCGCGGCTATCGCCAAGTCCGGCATCCCTCGCGAGGAACTGTACGTAACGACGAAGCTCTGGGTGTCCGACTTCAAGAACGGCCAGACACTTCAGGCCCTTGAGACATCACTTGGCAAGCTGGGCTTGGACTACGTGGACTTGTACCTCATCCACTGGCCCGCTCCAGCAGATGAGAAGTACCTGGAAGCGTGGAAAGGACTCGAAGAGCTGCAGAGTCAGGGCAAGACTCGTTCCATCGGTGTCTCCAACTTCGCCCCTGAGCACCTCGACCGTGTCGCTGAAACAGGTTCGGTCACTCCAGCGGTGAACCAGGTGGAGGTCCACCCCGCGCTCCAACAGCGCGATATCCAAGCCGCAAATGAGAAGTACGGAATCGCTACGCAGGCGTGGAGTCCTCTGGCACAGGGCGCAGTGTTCGAAGATCAGCCGATAGTTGACGCTGCTGAGGCTCATGGTGTGACAGTCGCGCAGGTCATCATCCGCTGGCATCTGCAACGCGGCCGGATCCTGTTCCCGAAATCAGTGACGGACTCCCGGATTAAGGAAAACTTCGACGTCTTCGGATTTGAGCTCACAGATGAGCAACTGCAGGCCATCGACGGTTTGGAGCGCAATGAGCGCACTGGGATGGAACCCACCACGTTCAACCCCGCCTGATCGTTGTGATCTGAAGTGGAACTAGGACTCTGGCTTCCACCGCAGAACTCCACAGACAACGAAGGAGCCCGCCCGGTTGTACCCGGGCGGGCTCCTTCGTTTAATTTTTCGGGTTCAGCCCCGGCCTACTTGGCGTCGTCGTTGTCTTCCGGTTCCACCGCAGGGATGGTCCCGGTCGCGACAGCCTCGTCGAAGTACTCTTCGGCCTCCTGCTCCCACCCTTCGTAGGACTCGTAGAACTCAGGAGTCGCGAAGGACTCGTCGGCGCGGAGGGGATCGCGGAAGGCACGCTTCTCATCCCAACCCAGGACACCAGTCTTGGCGTTGACATAGGTAGCTTCGGAGGGGAGGTCCTGGACGGCCAACACCAGGTCGTCACTGGCCTTGCCGGCAGTCTCCGGAGCGCCAGCACCAGTGGTTCGAGGCAGTCCCGACAGGGTGCCTGAGGTGCCACCGAACATGGAACGCAGAGTCTTGGTCTGTTCATTGAGGATCTGCAGCACAGTCCTGTGCACAGCAGGCCCCTCCTCTGAGCCTGACTCCCGGCGAGCGGCCTCCACCACAGCGGCCTTCGTGGCATGGCGGCGAATGCGCACGTATCGCGGTGCAGTCCGGCCCTCGTAGAGGTAGAGCCTGATCTGAGCAATCACCGCCAACACCATCACAATGGAGAACGGTGCTGCGGAGGAGATCGCCGCGACCTGCAGAACACGCAGCGAAGAGTCAGGGTCATCACCTGCAGCCAGCAGCACAATGGCAGCCAGGGCGATGAGCGCTGTCCAGAACACGCGAGTCATTTTTGGTGTGTCGGTGCGACCGCCGTAGGCCAGCACATCCGTCACCAGCGACCCGGAGTCCCCGGAGGTGATGAAGAAGATGGTGATCACCAGGATTGCAAGAACAGAGGTGATGGACGCTATCGGCAGCTGCTCCAGCAACTGGAAGAGGGACGCCTCGGTACCTACGGTTTCGCCGCCCTCCCCATCGTCAATAAGCATCGAACCTTCGGTCAGCTGGTAGTAGATGCCTGAGGAGCCGAAGATGGAGAACCAGAGGATACCCACAGCGGTAGGGGCGAGCAGCACACCAAGCACGAACTCACGGATCGTGCGGCCGCGAGAAATACGGGCGATGAACATGCCCACGAAGGGCGCCCAGCTCATCCACCAGCCCCAGTAGTAGATGGTCCAGTCAGCGGACCAGCCGTTGCCCAGCAGGCCGACATCTTCGCCACCTGCCCCAGCAGCATACTCAGTGCCGCCTTGGAACATCAGCTGCGGGAAGGCGACTGCGTACTCACCGACGTTGGAGACGACGGACTGAAGCAGGAACAGAGTCGGACCGGCCAGCACTACGAAGAGCGCCAGCGCGGCGGCGGCAATCAAGTTGAAATTGGAAAGCCACTTCAGTCCCTTGTGGACACCGGTGATCACAGAGATCGTGGCAATGGCCATAATGATGATTACCAGGCCGGTCAGCAGAGGTTCTGAGGTTGGGTCATCCACCCAACCCATGAATCCCATACCGGCGGCGATCTGCTGGGTTCCGATACCCAGGGAGGTCACCACGCCAAAGACGGTACCGACAATGGCGATCACATCGATGACGTGACCCACCCAGCTTTCAATGAGCTTTCGGCCAAAGATCGGCTCCAGCAGCCAACGCACTGCAAGAGGACGTCCGCGGCGGAAGGTCATGTAGGCAAGGCCCAAACCGATGACCACGTAAATGGCCCAGGCGTGCAGTCCCCAGTGAAACAACGACTGACCGATCGCAGAACCGGCATTTGCCGCCTCGGATGCGGCGATGACATTGCCATCGGCATCCACGCCGGCATCAGCGGTCACTTCCGGGGGTGCGATCAGGTGCCACAGCGGTTCGGCGACACCCCAGAACACAAGACCGATGCCCATGCCGGCGGCGAAGAGCATGCAGAACCAGGAGCCCATGGCGAACTCTGGTTTCTCATCATCGCGGCCCAACCGGATATTGCCTGCTTTTGACAGTCCGGCCCATAGCGCGAAGACCACGAAGCCAGTGCAAATGAGGACATACCACCAGCCGACGGTGTCAACGATGGTGGAGTTCAGCGTTTCGAAGGCCTCAGCTCCGTACTGGTTGCCCCACCAGGTGGCGAAGGCCAAAGCGCCAAGAATAATGACGACGGAGGGCACGAAGACCCACATATTGAGCCCTCGGATCACGTCGGATATCGACCAATCCCGTAATTTTTCGACTTCTGGCTGGGAAGCCATGAAGTTCCTCCTCGATACAAGTGATGTACTAAATTACTGCGCCACTCTATACATGTGTTCGCGTTCTGTGGCAGGTTACGCCTTGGTAACTGTTTGTCGTAGGTCTCTCAAGGGCTTGGCTGAAGGCTAGGAACACGTTACCGTGGTACCCATGCCCACAGGCTCTCAAACGCCTGCGCACCGGATGAAAAAGAGGGATATTGCCAAGCCCGGGTTCGCCCTGGTCCTTGTTTCGTGCCTGTCCCTCGCCACAGTTCCCGCCGCGCAGGCCAGTACATCAGCTGCTCAACCCGCAGTTGTCGGGGTTGCTGACGCCGCAACCCCTGACCCACTGTTCCCAGCACCAGGGCAACCGACGGCCCCGAGCGCAGAGGATGACAGGACCGCGTCTACGGTTGCTAAAGACGCTGATGACCTCCGTGTGGCGACACTGCACGCCAACATTACGGCCGACTCCAGCGGAGATGAGCCGGTCAAAGATCTCATCGCAAGTTTGAGCACCGGAAACCACACACAGGCACGCGCAGTGGCTCAGACTGTGCAAATGAACGATCCGGACGTCATCGTGCTGACTGGCGTTACCTATGACAAAGAACATCAAATAGCTGAGCTTCTCAACGGATATCTGGCGGCCGGTCAACATTCGGAGTCAGGCCTGGATTTCCCCTATTTGTTTACTGAGGGCACAAATTCCGGCCGTGAGTCCGGTGTTGACCTTGATGGGGACGGCACGATCGGTGGCCCCGGAGATGCTGTGGGTTACGGCGAGTACCCCGGCCAGTATGGGACCGTCATTTTCTCCAAGTACCCGATCGTGGAGGAAGAGGTCCGAACCTTCAAGGAATTCCTTTGGAGCGACGTCCCGGACACATCCATGCCCACGGGGCGGGATTCATCACTGGAATCCTCAGTGCTCCGGCTCCACGAGACCAGCATGTGGGATGTGCCAGTCGAGGTCGACGGAGAGACCGTCCACATTATCTCAGCGTCAGTGGCTTCACCTCCTGAGGCAGCAGACACTGACCGTGGAGATGACATGCGGCGAGTCATGGCCGACTATGTGGCGGGACGTGCCTGGTATCTCTATGACGATGAAGGTGAGACCGGGCATATGGAACCCGGTACCCCCTTCGTGGTGGCAGGAGTACCTGCCGTGCGATCCGGTGAAGTCGAAAACCTTGACGTCCTCCTTGAATCACCAGTAATTCGGGATACACGTCCTGAGGCAGTCACTGAAGTACCTGAAGATGAGCATCCCGCCGCCACATGGGCGACAGATCCGGAAGACACCAGGCACGTGGCTGAAGGGCGCGGTGAGCGTGCTTCCTTCGTTCTTCCGTCCACGAGCGTGGACGTCAGCGGGTCGGGAGTCTTCTGGCCGGCTGAAGGTGAGTACGGCTACGAGGTTGTGGACCCAGAATCGGTCTACGGCCTCGATGACCGTCTTGTCTGGCTCGACCTGACGATCAGCAGCTGAGCGCATACACTCGGCTCTATGGCTTCGACCAACCTCACTCCCTCACGAAGCGGTAAGAACGCTTCATCGTCCCATGTCAGCGGACGCGACCGGCGTGCAGCAAAGAAACCCAGCAAACCTCTTCTCCGAAGCGCAGCGGGGGGGTTCCTGGCCGCGAAGTCCATCTCTGTGGTCTCACGACAGGCGTTCACTGAGGACGGCCAACTCACACCTTCGGCAGAGACGTGGCTCACTCGCGCGGTAACTGTCCAGAGGCCCCTCGTGCTTGCGAATCTTCGTCGGCTCCGCAAAGCGCACCCCACGTTCACCAACCGAGAGCTCGCCGAGCGTCTTGATGCAGAATTCAAGCGCTCCATGACCGGTGGAGGTGCGCTCATAGGGGCCACCGCGGCGGTACCTGGTGTAGGGACAGCAACATCAATGGGGCTGTCCGTTCTCGCTACCGGCAGTTTCCTAGAGCTGTGCGCCCTGTATGCGCAATCCAAGGCCGAACTTGCAGGGATTTCCACTGAGGATCCGCAGAAGGCGAAATTACTCGTCATGGGGATCATGCTCGGCGAGGAGGGGCGCCAGCTGCTGGGAGAGCTCTCAGCGCAGGTCGACGGCCGAGGTGCGGGCCCTATCGGGTCAATAGTGCCGCTGAGCAACGCAGCTGCCGGTTCCGCGGGTGCCTCCACCATGACGCAACTCATCGGCAACCAACTTCGCAAACAGTTCATTCGCAAGTTCTTTATTCGCCGCGGCACTTCAATGTTCGCCCGGGCGATTCCCTTCGGAATCGGCGCGGTGATCGGCGGGGTGGGGAACCGCGTCCTGGCTCGTCAAATCACCTCAAGTGCGCACTCGGCGTTTGGTGAAATCCCTGAGCAGACGCCCCCGGCGTTGGTTGAGGATTTCCGTCGAGGGCTCGAGCGGGAGAGGCAGCGGGCGGACAGAAAGAAGCGCCGCGCCAAGAAACGTGAACTCAAGGCTTCAACAAGTACTCAACGCAAAGAGCTCAAGCAGCAGCGCATGCGCCAAAAGCCAGACGCAACGGCTGCGTCAGATGCTCCGCTGCCAGCAGAGTTCACCCGCGACTGACCTGATTTGACTGATCAGTTCACGGCTCGTTCACGCCGCGTTGTGAAGCTCTTCCTCCTGAGCTAGCCCAGAGTTGGCCCGCTCCCCATAGTCTTGAGAGCGTGATGCGCAGTAACGGCCTGGAACAGCGCCGCTCTGATCTCCTCCGTCCCCTTGACCTCTCCTCTGAAAATGTCTTCGATGACCCCTCGGCGGCCCCCATTGCCGCGCACGAGCGCCGTCGGAGTCTCAGGAAAACACGAGTTTTCGCCCATCGTGGAGCCTCCGGCCTCTTCGCCGAACACACCCGCGCCGCGTATCTCCGGGCCCTGGAAGAGGGCGCCGACGGTCTGGAGATCGACCTGCACCTGACGAGGGATCGAGAACTCGTCTGTTTCCACGACCCGACGCTCGAACGCACTTCTGACGGAGCAGGCGCGGTGGCTGACACCACACTGGCTCAGATGAGGCAGCTTGACATCTCCAGTTGGAAGACCCCCAGGCTCCCAAGCCAATACGGGGCACGGGCCCAACAACTGATGACACTTCAGGATGTCCTCGAACTGATGGGTCACGCAGGGCGGGACACACGCCTGGCAATCGAGTTGAAACATCCATCGCCTTTTGGTCACAAGCTCGAAGACACCACACTGAGAGTGCTGCTGGCCGCAGGATGGGACCCTGAGACATCCCGTCTCCGGTTTGGCGAGCACACGGTGCGGGTGACCTTCATGAGTTTCTACCCAGAGTCGTTGAGGCATATAGGAGAGATCGTGCCCAGCGACAAGCTCTGCGCGCTTGTATCGCCCGTAGACTCCGCTTCTGTCCACGCTCATGTGGAGCACCTGCGTTTCTCCTCGGCAATGCGGCCCCTGGTGGCAGCTGTGATGAGGGGAACTGTCAGGGACTCCGAATCACTGATCTGGAATCGACAGGTAGGAATTGCCGGCCCCGGAGTGAGCTATGTGCGTTCCCGACGCGCTGAGATCAAGGCATGGGTCGCGCGAGGATGCCGGGTTCGGGTGTGGACGGTGGACAGTATCGCCGATGCTGATCTTATGGCTGACTTGGGCGTGCAGGAGATTACGACCAACTTTCCTGGACGAATGATCCAACGCGTGACCTAAACCCTCGCTAGTGGCAGGTGCGATCGGTACCATGAGGACACACCTGATCTGAGGAGGTCCACCATGAGCAAGGAGAAACCGGGCGTCGTCGTAGGCGTGGACGGTTCTGAACAGTCGCTGAGGGCAACTCACTGGGCTGCCGCTGAGGCGTATCGGAGAAGCCTGCCACTGACAGTTGTCACTGCGTACTCGATCCCCGCTTTCGCCGCATCGTCCATGGATGGCGGATACGCCATGATGGACGATTCCTCGCTTAGAGCAGGGGCCGAGCGTGTCATGGATGAGGCCAAGCAGTTCCTGAGGGACTACCCAGGAGGAGCGGACTACCGGATCGAATCTGGTGACCCCACCGCGGTGCTGCTTGGATACTCCGACGACGCTGAGATGCTCGTGGTGGGATCACGTGGCCGCGGGGGGTTCTTCGGACGTCTCCTGGGGTCGGTGTCGTCAGCCCTTCCCGCGCATGCGAAGTGCCCCACCGTTCTGGTGCCACTGAAGTTCTCGGCGAAGGAAGAGAACGCCGTGACAACTGCGACGGGAGCGATCCCTATTGTCTCTTCGTCTTCTCAGCCTGGTGCGGCAGCCCCTGAATCTCTTATCGAAGAGGGCGCCCACCCGATTCGAACACGTGATACGCGGCCTGTTGTGGCTGGTGTAGACGGCTCAGACTATGGCAGGGTTGCGGCACTGGTTGCCGCGCAGGAAGCTGCAGAGCGGGGAGTCACCCTGCGGTTGGTGTGTGCGCTGCCCCCGCTGGGTTCAACTCTGGTGTGGATTCCCACCCATATCGAAGATTCAGATGCTCTTGCGGAGTTGGAAGAGAAGCTCAAAGCTGGTCGGTCATGGCTCAACAGTCATTTCCCTGATCTGACAATCGACGTCGAGGTAATTGACGGAACTGCCGTCGATGTGCTGGTAGAAGAAACTCGACAGGCACAGCTGACGGTCTTGGGGACCCGTGGTCGTGGCGGATTCGCCGGCATGTTGCTTGGATCCACCTCGCAGGGAGTTCTCCAGCATGCAGAAGGGCCGCTGATGGTTGTCCCAGATGGCGAGGATGAGCGCATTCAGAACCGCGCGGACTTCGGACCCGTGCTCTGAGCGGAGGGTTCTCCATTCTTTGCCGGACCCGTTGTTTCCACAATCCAGTGAACATAGAAGAGCGACGACGATCCCAACAACTTGGTGTTGAGGTCGTCGCCGCTCTTCGAGTGGCTGTCAGTTATGCGACGCGTCGGACCATGGTCGGGCTGCCGAAAACGCTGCGGACGCTGACGCCCGCTGAGGGGTTGCCTGCATCAGCGATCATGCCGCCGCCCAAGTAGATCGCAACATGGTAGTCGCCCCAGAAGATCAGATCCCCAGGTCGCCGGTCGCCCCACGAGACTTGTTGGCCTTGGACCATCTGATCCCATGTAGTTCGGCCTAAGCTCACGCCCGCCTGCCGGTAAGCAGCCTGGGTGAAGCTGGAGCAGTCCCAAGCGTTAGGCCCGTTTGCTCCGAGTACGTAGCTCGTGCCTGGACGGCTGGCTTCATTCCGAGCCCAGTTCACGGCGATTGAGGCGGCGTTGCTTCCGCCGGAGCTGCTAGCCGGCTGGGCGCCTCCACTGCTGGTGGAAGAACCGCTGGAACTGGACCCACCGGATGAACTTCCCCCATTGGAGGAACCGCTGGAGGAGCTCCCGCTGCTCGATGAGGATCCACCTGAGCTAGACCCGCCGGAGCTGCCGCTGTCGCTCTGCTGGCTGCGCAGCGTGCTTACGTGAGCAGCCAGCTTCGATGTGGACACTGTCCCGTCGCTGTTCGTGAGATCCGAGTTCTGTGTGGCTGCTCGCCAGTAGTCGCCACCAGAGCCACTGAATCCTGGTTCGATGCGTGCAGCTTCACTCAGTAGGCTACGCAGCTCGCCACTGAGATCGTCCCAGTGTGTGGGGGCCGGGTTCGAAGTTCGCGTGGGAGCGGGCTCCGGCGTGGAGGTGCGGGTTGGCGTCGGGGTCGGAGTGGGAGTGGCCGTGCGTGTCGGAGAGGAACTCGGAGCTGAGCTCTGGCTCTGCTCTTCTGATGAGTTCTCCTGCGATGAGCTGCTGGAGCTGGCCGCAGCCTGGTTGTCCAGGTACGCGACGTGACCTTCCAGCACAGTCCAGTTGATGGAGCCGCCGCTTGTGGTGAACAGGTCGTTGCTCTGGATCAGTGTGTAGTAATCACGAGCTCCACCGTCGAAACCGGACTCCAAATCCGCGGCCTCAGCCAAGAGGGACTTCTGTCCGGAGCTCAGCGAGTTGTATCCCGGGGTTGAGGCCTCAGTGGGGGTGGGAGTTGGAGAAGGGCTGCTCGAGGGGCTGGGTGAAGAGCTCGGTGTTGGTTCGGGCTCCTCTTCCTCAGCCGGTTCCTCTTCTGGCTCCGGTTCCTCTTCTGCAGATTGAGAGCTGAGGTAGGCAACGTGGTTGGCGAACTCATCCCAGTCCACGGCGCCGTCGCTGGTGAGAGCAGAATTCTCCAGCACCACGCGGTAGTACTCAGCGGATCCGTCGAAGCCCTCCAGTTCAGCGCCCTCTGAGAGTAGCTCGCGCTGCTCCGAGTTCAAGGACTCGAATGTGGGCACCTCGGTGACCTCGGATTCTTCGGACGATGTGGCTTCCCCTTCCGCATCGTCCGAAGAATCCTCGGTGGTCTCAGTGGCAGGCTCGGCCTCGTCGGCGGAGTCGTCGTCTTCATCGTTGACGTCTGCCACAGAGGTCTGTGGGCCTGCGGCGCGAAGTTGGCGAATGCGTTCACGAACCGCCTCACCGTCGAGATTCCCGTCGGCGTCGAAGTATCCGGTGCCGCCGTCGGCCCGGTCATGCTCGCCGTACATGAAGGTGAGGAAGTCACTGAGGCTTCCCTCGAAGCCTTCTTCCTCGCGAAGCGTCTCTAGGAGGTCGCGCAGAACGTTGTCGAGCTCTTCGAGGCTCTGATTAGTTGAACCGTCCTGCGTGCCGGTGGAGGCCAGAGTTTCGGCAGCTTCTTCTGAAGCGCTCGCGGCAGCTTCAGAGGCCGCTTCGGCTTCCCGCTGTAATTGGGCGGCGTCGACCGCGTCGCGTTCAGCTTGGTCCGAGAGCTGCTGACCTGTCGCGTCATCGGCCAGAGCGTCATCGTCTCCTAGGAGCACATCAGCAGCGGAGGTGTCGTCGTCCTGGTATTCCTCGGAGGCTTCCATGGCAAGTGCTGCTTCGGCTGCTACAGACGCGTCCTCGGCCTCCTGCTGGAGGTCAGCGGCATCTTGAAGTCGAGCCTGGGCCAGTGAATGCTGGCGCATCAGCTCGAGTTCCAGTTCGTCGGCGCGGTCCACAGCTTGGTCAATGCGCCCCACGATGTCGACCATCATGCGGTCACGTGCATGCTGTGATTCTCTTGCGGTAGAGATGTCGTCCGCAGAGGGGACCTCGGGCAGATCGGTTCTGACGAGTGTCTCGGCTGAGAGGGCCTGATCGGTGGCCTGCTCGACAATAGAGTCATCGGAAGTGCGATCAGCGACCAGGCCGGGCAGGGTGGTCCCGACGAGCGCTGTCGTCACGACGGCGGCGGTAACGGCCGCCACCGCAAAATTGCGGCGGTGCTTCACGGTAGTTCCTCACTTTTTCTCATGGGCGCAAGTGCCACGTCAGCCAGCCCCGTTTTGGGAGAGGCGTGCTGTGGGTCCGATCCTGACGCGGACGCTCGCATCCCGGGACGAAAAATGCCCTTCGTGTGAACGACTGAGATAGGAAACGCGTCTGGATGTGAACCCTTCGCGGTGCTGCTGGCGTTCACGATAATTGCGAAAAGGTCACGGAGGCAATAGGCCGTGTCGTTTCTGTGACGAAGCTGTGAGGTAGAAAACCCCGTATTTACGGGGATCGAGGGTCACAATTCAGGTTTCTCCAACCTTCAAGTAGGTTGAAGGTTGAGGCTCCACAACTTTGGCACAGGGTTGTGCTAAGCCGTTGATAGCAAGCGGCGGCGTCGGGCTTTGTGCCGTGTAAGAGGCTAACCCCAACCCAGTCGGTGCAGAGTCTCATCGCTGATGCCGAAATGATGCGCAACTTCATGCACCACCGTGACGGTCACCTGTTCGACGACGTCTTGTGGGGTCTGGCAGATTTCTAGGATTGGACCCTTATAGAGGGTGATGCGATCCGGCATAGCCCACGGTTCACCACCCCGTTCGGTGAGTGGAATACCTTCGTAGAGACCGAGAAGAACAGTGTTCGGATCTTCCCACGGCTCAGGCTGATAGCTTTCCTCCACGAATACGGCGACATTCTCAATTTTCGCGGCAAGCTCCGGGGGAATGAGATCCAGGGCATCTGTGACGGCGGCATCAAACTCGTCATCACTCATGTTCACTGGCATCGCTCCAGTCTAGGGGTGCCCGCACTGGGGCGAATTCCTGGTTTCGCCTCTGCCTCAGTTCAGTGTTCTCACAACTGCTCCCCGGGTCTGGACCCGGGACAATCCTGGTGACTCATCTCAAGATGCCCGGGAAGTGTGAGTCGTTGACTCATTGAGTTTTGCCCGGT
>NZ_VAVZ01000029.1 GCF_005771525.1 Nesterenkonia salmonea
TGAATGGATCTCCCAGTCTCATAACCGCTCAGCCCGGGGGTCTCACCTCAGTCTGGCAGAGAGGGACCCGCGATGCGAACTTTGAAAACGAAGGAGCCGAAAGGCAGACCTGTGCTTCTGGAGCAGTTCCCTCAACACGGACAACTGCTACCCGCTGCGTTGACTGGCTCAGTGCTCATCGGGTCACTGGTGCTGGCCGGATGCTCCGCAGCAGAAGAAAAAAGACAAACACCCACGACGGGCACCCCAACCAGTGAGGCGTCTGAGGAGACCCAGGACCCAGAGAACGTAACGCCCCAAAACAATGGCAGCTCTAGTGATGGGTTGATCGATGTCGATGGCGGCTACACCCAAGAAGAACAACTCGCAGAACTCGAGATCGTCGTAGAGATCATGCAAGAACACTTCGGCGACGACGTCGCCACCATCAATGGAGAACCATGGACCGCTGAACGCCACGACGCAGAAGTCGCCGCCCGACCACGCGGCGACAACCTGTATCGGCAGGAGGTGAGGTTCGATATCCCGCCACAGGATTTAGAAGAACTCTATGCCACCGCAGAACAGATCGCTGAGGAACTCGGCCTCACCGAAAACATCAACAACAGCAACGGCATAGGCCCCCACGGGCGCATCTTCTACGGCGCAGGACGAGAAGAAGGGCGTGTCTTCCTCGTCCAGGGAAGGTCCTCTGAACGAGCATCAAACGCTACCTACTTGACCCGACACTCAGATCACGAAACCGTCATCGCCGCCTACGAACGCGTCGTCGACAAAAACCGACAAGAACGCGAGGCAGAGTTCGGTCCAGATAATCCCCGTCAGATGGAAGACCTTGAACTAGACGACGGCGAGGGGTCCGACTGACGCTGGCAGGTCCTGCGCTGTTGCTAGGCCTGCCAGCGCACGCCGGAGGCCCTATGTGCAGTCTGGGGACTCCACGGCACATAGGGCCTCACTGGTGGCGAGGTGCGCCACCCTACTGCGCAAAGGTCAGTCGTCTGAGACGGTGATCTCTACGTCAATGTTGCCGCGGGTGGCCTTTGAGTAAGGGCAGAAGTCGTGAGCCTTTTGCGCCAGGTCTTCCGCTGTTTCCTGATCCACATTGGGCAGTACCACCTCAATAGTGGCGGTCAACGCCATGCCCCCGGCGTCATCGCCACCGATGCCGATCTTCACGCCGACTGAGGAATCGCTCGCGTCTGCACCGGCCTCACCAGCCATTTTGCGCAGTGCACCGTGGTAGCAGGCGGCATAGCCTGCGGCGAAGAGCTCCTCGGGGTTGTTGCCATCACCGGAGCCACCCAGTTCCTTGGGCGCAGCCAGTTTCAGGTCCAGTGACCCGTCGGCAGTTTTTACCTGCCCGTTGCGGCCATCGCCGCTGGCAAGAGCTTCTGCGGTGTACTTCACGTCTACTGCCATGAGGGGTTCCTTTCGAACGGGTTTCGTGACGAGCCGCGCGTGGCGTCGTCGTTTTCTTGCTCTTCTACACCACCACAGTATGGACCGACTGGCTAGTGGTTCAGTTCAGCGGTGCGCGGATACGCCTCGTCAGTGGCAGAATTGGAGCCTATGCGTGACAACTCCGCCCGCTGGCTGGCGCCCGGGGACCCTGAGTCCATCTCTGTGGCATTGGCTACCCGATTCTCACAGGTGTACAACTACGACCCCGAGGGCGTGTGGTTCGCCCCGGGAAGAGCCAATCTCAACGGCGAACATATCGACTTTCACGGTGGGCGATGCCTGCCCATGGCCTTGCGGCACGGTACCTATGTGGCCGCAGCCCCAAGAACCGACGGGGTGCTGCGGTTGCGTACTCTGGATCCCTCACTCGACACAGGCATTGTGGAAATTCACGACGCCGCATCCTCGCCGGTTCCCCCTGAGGTTCCCTCCTGGACGACCTATGTTTCAGGTGTGCTTTGGGCGATGGCTGAGCTGAAGGACGAGCACCCTGAGCTTCAGCTGCGCGGTGGGACGGGCGCCGATGTGCTCATACGATCCACACTGCCCATTGGGGGCGGCCTGTCCTCTTCGGCCTCCTTGGAGTGTGCCGCCGCGCTGGCTTTTGTGGCGATGGGTACTCCGTTGGGTGCCGAGAACCATGGCGATGACCTCACCCGTGCCCTGACTGATTCGTTGCGCGCAGTGCTAGCGCAGGTCTGTATCAGGGCTGAGGTGGAAGTTGTCGGTGCGGGCACCGGGGGTCTGGATCAGACCACCTCGCTGCGGGCAGCCGAAGGCAAGCTGGTCTCGTTGGACTGCCGGGACTTCACTGTGAAGCGGACCGACATTTCCTTTTTGCTGCGGGACTACCGCTTCCTGGCTGTCGATACTGGTCAACCGCATCAGCTGGCTGATGGGCGTTTCTCTGCTCGCCGCGCCGAGTCTGAAGCGGCCGCCGCGGTGCTGGGGGTAGATCGGCTGCGCGACGCCCTTCCAGAGAAACCGAAAAAGGCAGATGTGGAACTGAAACTTGAAGAGTTCGACAGCGCGCTTGAAGCTGGGGCTGATCTGGGTGAGGTGGACGCCGGAGGCTGCCGACGGCGTTTGAAGCATGCTCTGACGGAGATGCTGCGCAGTGAAAAGATCCACAAGATCCTCAATGGTGACGCCCATGGTGTGGACAACACAGCAGACCTGGTGGGCGACCTTATGTCCGCCGGTCACACCTCCATGAAGGAATGTGCGGAGGTGAGTTTCACTCTGGCTGACCAGGTGGTGGACGCCGTGGTGCAAGCAGGAGCATCGGGCGCCCGGCTCATCGGTGGCGGATTCGGCGGGTCAGTGCTGGTTCTGGTCCCCCGCAGCCGCATGGAGGACATCACCACAGCGGCCTCTCGGCTCTCTCCTGACGTCCGTTTTCTGGAGGTAGTCCCATCACCGGCAGCCCGGGCAGTCTGACCCGCACCGGCCACTGAGCCCTCCTCAGCGCATGGGAATCAGGTCTACGCCATGGTCGGTGGGCAGCTCACCATCGATGGTGGCCGTGACCAGCGCAGATTCCAAAATGATGCCGCCGTCGTGGTTATCCAGGAATGCAGTGTCCGCGGCGTCTCTGCCGGTCGCAATGCGCACAAGTGACTGACGCGGCGCTAACCAGGTCGAGTCAACAGCAACCCACTGTCCATCCACAATGGCCTCAGCCACCGCATGGAAATCCATGGGGTCACATCCGGGTGCATAGACGGCGACTAGCCGGGCCGGGATATGCATGGCTCGCAGGAGGGCGACCACTAGGTGAGCGTAATCGCGGCAGACTCCCGCCCCAGCCAATAACGTGTCCGTGGCACCATCAATTGGGTCACTCGAACCAGGTACATAGCTCAGTCGAGCGGCAACGAACTCACTGACATCCGAAATCTTCTGCTCTATAGACCGAGACAGATCGAATTGGCCCGCCACGAACCCATAAAACTTGTCACATTCGGCGTACCTGCTGGGCCGCAGAAAACGAGACCGGTCGTACTCCTGCGCCAAAAGCGGTTCAGCCTGACCCTCCACACGGGCCCGGTATTGGACGGTGAGCCGGCCAGGACCAACATGTAAGCGGTGAATTCGTCCGCCGCAACCTGAAGAGATCTCTTCCGGTGTGAGGATCTGGTCATCCAGCACCATGTGGAGGGACTCATCAACGCTCAGCCCAGGCAACTGCGCCACAGCAATCTGGAACTCAAGTTCAGTCTTGGCGGTCACCTCAACCTCGAGGGTTGAAGACACGTCCCGAGGCATCATCGTCATAGTGCCAGTCTAGGCACCCCGCGCGGCAAGATGACAATGCGGTGCCCCAAGTCACCCTACCGAAGCACCTAGGACCCAAGAGCACCCTTTGACTTCACAGGCGCCCCTGGACAAGCTTGACCCATGGCAGACCCGCACCGAATACTCGTCTCAGCATTCGAACCCTTCGGCGGCGCGGCCCAGAACCCATCCCAGAACGTCGTCCAGGAACTCATTCGCCGGGCAGAGCGAAACCAGCTCATAGCCCAAAAGGAGCACCGCGGCGTCGTGCTGATCCCGGTCTTACTACCCGTAGAGTTCACCACCGCAGCGCAGATCCTGGCCCACGCCGCCTCGGAACACTCTCCGCGGCTGGTGATCTCGGTGGGGCTGGCAGCCGGAACCGACACGATCCGACTCGAACGGGTGGGCCTAAACCTGCGGGATGCACGGATCCCGGACAATGCAGGCGCCCAACCGGCGGACCAGCCGATCGTGGACAGCGGAAAACCCGCACTTTTCAGCACACTGCGCCTGAAATCGGCCTTCAAGCGCATCACCGAGGCCAATATTCCATCAACACTGTCCCTCTCTGCGGGCAGCTACGTGTGTAACGACGTGCTCTATTCGATCCTGCACCACCTGCGCGATCAGGGTCCGGAGATCCGGGCTGGTTTCGTCCACGTGCCGGACCTCCACGCCCCGGATTCGACGCTGACTGTCGGTCAAGCAGCCACAGCTCTGGACCTGTTGATCTCCGAGTCGCTCATATTCGAGCCGGACGCGCACACACCACTGGGAAACCTGCATTGAAATCATCTATCCAGCTAAGTGCCAAGATTCGACGCCAGGATTGACCTTCCGCCCAGGTCGCTTTCAGAGTAGGTCCTTACCGTTATGAAACGTACTAAGCACTTTCCGCCTATCCGCGTGCAGCGAGGTGACCATGACGTCACAACAGCAGGATGAAGCCCATACCGGCTTCGGACTTCGGCTTGTCCGCCGCGAGAAGGACAACGACCACCGGGCTCCGAACCGTGACGATTCCGAGAATCTCGGTTTCGCCGCATCGAACAGAGCGGTCACTGTCACACTGATCATCGGTATCTCCCTGATGGTCCTGATCCTGATGCTTCCCTACCTCAGCGAACTCTGAACCAGTCTGAGCGGAGCATCCACGCCTCCTCGCCTGCCGATAGTCTTATCGGAGAATGAGTAGGAAAAAGAAGCCCACCGGTACCCGCAGCCGGAAACGCCAGCCGCCGAAAACTCAACCGAGAACTACAACAGCCCAGCCCCCAGGTTCTAAACGCCGGGCGGCTACGCGCTACTCACTACAGGCGGCCCGGTACCTCTGGGCGCTCGTCACCGGGCTGGTCATTGCAGCCCTCTTGTTCGAACCCACGATGGTCTGGACACTCGGCGTCGGCGTTTTCATGATCGCCAATGCTGAACTGCTCGGACTCTGGCTGGTGGTCGCTGGCTACGGCATGTCCTGCCTGCCAGTGACATTCGGCCTCTTGGTCGCAACTGGGCGCTTCTGGTTCAGCCTCACCCACGGACTGTGGACCGGGGCCGTGTACTCCGTGGCTGGATTCTTCTTCCTGGAACAAATCATCGGGCTCCTGAGCCCCTACGGGATGAGTTAGATCGCCCCTACTGCCTCAGTGAGATGTGTAGCCAAAGGGAAAGCTCAAGGATCCGGCTAGAAGTCCCGGGCCATATCGCGGAACCGCTGGAAGTGTCCCTGGAACGCAACGGTGATATCCCTGGCAGGGCCGTTACGGTTCTTGGCCACAATAATGTCCGCCTCACCAGCGCGCTCGGTCTCCTTGTCGTAGACCTCCGGCCGGTGCAGCAGCATGACCATATCGGCGTCCTGCTCAATGGCACCGGATTCACGCAGATCCGAGACCTGTGGTTTCTTATCCGGCCGCTGCTCAGAACCACGGTTCAGCTGTGACAACGCAATAATCGGCACATCGAGTTCCTTGGCCAGCAGCTTCAACGTTCGGGAGAACTCGCTGACCTCTTGCTGGCGGGACTCCACGCGCTTGCCAGACATCAGCAGCTGAAGGTAGTCCACCACCACCAGTTTCAGATTCTCCCGCTGCTTCAGCCGGCGGCACTTGGCCCGAATTTCCATCAGGGTCAGGTTCGGCGCATCGTCAATGAACAGTGGAGCCTGCTCCAGCTTGTCCATAGCCCGAGCCATTTTCTCCCAGTCCTGATCCTTCAGGCTCGAGCCCTTCCGCAAATCACCGAAGAGCACCTGAGACTCAGCCGCCAACAGGCGCATAGTCAACTCAACCTTGCTCATCTCAAGGGAGAAGAACGCCGTCGTCATCCGATGGGTGACAGCCGCAGACCGGGAAAAGTCCAACGCCAAAACAGATTTACCCATTGCCGGGCGAGCAGCGATCACAATCAGCTGACCACCATGGAATCCGTGAGTAAGCTCGTCCAGCTCACGGAAGCCGGTGGGGATACCAGAAAGCGTCCCATCATTGGCAGCATTGAGCTCGATCTCTTCAATGGTCGGTGCCAGCACCTCAGAGAGCCGCGAATAGTCCGAGGTCTGGCGGTTCTCCGCCACATTGTAGATCTCTGCCTGAGCCTCATTGACGATGGAATCCACCTCGCCGTCTGAGGTGTGCCCCAACTGCACAATCTTGGTTCCCGCTTCAACCAAGCGGCGCAGAACCGCGCGTTCACGAACAATGTCCGCGTAAAAGGCAGCATTCGCGGCGGTGGGCACCGCCTGGGCCAGGTTGTGCAAATACGCCGGACCGCCGATCCGCTGCAGCTGCTGAGTCTTGGTGAGCTGGTCGGAGATCGTGACCACATCGGCCGGTTCCCCGCGACCATAGAGATCAATGATCGCTTCAAAGATCATCTCGTGCGCCGGCCGGTAGAAGTCGCCTCCGCGGACCACCTCCACCACATCGGCGATCGCGTCCTTGGAGAGCATCATGCCCCCCAGGACCGACTGCTCGGCCACCATATCCTGCGGGGGAGTGCGCGATTCAGCGCCAGCACCAGTGCTGGGGTTATAGGTCTCCACACTCATGCAGACACACTCCTCAGACACCTTGTGGGATTCACGCGAGCTCCCACTCTACCGGCTACACCAGACAACACACTACGACGCCGTCTTGGACTCTCAGTGCCCCGATCCAGCCTTGATTGCCCGCAGCGCCTGATGCTCCAAGGGGGCGCGCAATCCGTAGACGAGTCCGGCAAGCCAGGTGCGCATAGAACGCCTCGCCTGCCGAGTGTCCGGGTACCGGCAGCGCAGGTGCATACCGGTCTGGTTGATCACGAACCAGATCATGACTCCGTCTGTCCGGATCACCGCAGAAACATGCTGGGGGTTGAGTTCATCATCGACGTTGACAGGCAGTTTCCGGTGATCCAACCACGACATCGCGAACATACCTGGGTCCTGGGGCATGCCACCGTAGGGGCGCATAATCGGAGCCAGCGGATAGGACCCGAGCCGGATAGCTTCCTTCACCGCGGCGTAACAGGCCTGGTAGTCGTCGTCGTGGTTTTCCAACACAGAATTAGTGATGAACCACCCCACAGAGTTGAACCAGCGAGACTCATGGCGGGAGTGCACAGGGAACACTGCCCGCAGCGGACCTCCGGACAGCTCAGCTGCGAGCCGGGTCATCACTGACACCGCCACGGCAATCAGACGCACTTTGTGCTCTGCCGCGTGAGCTTCCACCTGAGCGAGCTCATCGGCATCGAACACATCGCGAATCTCAACAAACTCACCCACCGGCTGTGACACATCACCTAAGTCAAGTGGGAACCGAGGCATCGAGTTGCCGCCGGCTTCGAGGATGTCACTCCACCGCTCAACCACCTCCTTCGGCGGAGCCGGGTGCTCCTCAAGCACCTGTGAATGTGCGGCAAAAGACTCCACAGCAGGCAGACCAGTATCAAGGGGCCGGCCATCGAGCAGATTCTGGACACAAGTGGCGAGATCGCGAGTCAGCACCAGCAGACTCCACGCATCTACATGAGCGTGATCGGATCCGATGATGACCTGCGGTGTCTCCGTTCCCGCCTCATCCTCGATCACGCATAGCCGGTAGGAGGGCGCTTCCAAGGAGCGGCACACCAGGTCGAAGTGCTCGCGCAACACCGTGCGCAGGGCAGGCGGGGTGAGCACCGAGCCCTCACCCAGCTGTTCCCACTCCCCCGGAGCCACCTCCACAGGGTTCAGAGTCAGATTCGTCCCATTCCCCCCAGCCTGCTCATCCCAGGAGAACACACTGCGCAGGGTGCCGTGGCGGTGGACGACCTCAATCCATCCCTGCGCGATGATCTCGCGATCAGCATGAACAGGAAGGGAAAAGCTCACCGCCATCCACGAACCGGGGCGTGAGCCGAAACTGACATGCCGGTCCTGGTCAAAAGACACCGGAAGGCGTTCAGCATCAGGGGAATCAGTCATCTCTGCGCGGATGGAGTAGCTGTACACCCTGCCGGGCTGCACCTGCATCTGCGAGACATTGGTCAGCCGCATACGCGTAGTGTAGGCGGGTGCGGCATCACCGGTGTGTCGCTGCGGAAACTCTCAGTTAATATTCATCTGGAGACTTAGATGTGCCGGAACCACCGGCACCAGCACAAGAAGGTGAAGAACACCGCCGTGGCTATGTTCCAAACAACAGGAGCCAAACTCGCCTATGAGGTGGAGGGCCCGGACTCCGGTCCGCTCTTCGTCCAGATGCATGGACTGACATCCTCAGCGTGGCGGGAGCATCGTGCTGGCTTGGACGTGACCGGTCAGCTCGATGGGTTTCGTGTGTTGCGCTTCGACTCACGGGGCCATGGATCCTCCACAGGCCGCGCGGTCCCGGAGGATTACCTGTGGTCACAGCTGGCAGAGGACTTGCTGGAACTGCTGGACGCCATAGCCCCCGGTGAACAGGTCCACACTGGCGGCCCTTCGATGGGTGCGGCGACACAAATCTGTGCGGCACTGAAAGATCCCCAGAGGTTCGCCTCGCTGAGCCTGCTCGTGCCGCCCACGGCATGGGCAACACGCAGTGCACAAACTGATCAGTACCTGCGCTCGGCCGAACTCGTAGAAGACCATGGCATTGGCGCTTTCGTGCGAATGGGTGAATCCATGCTTCCACCCCCTGCGCTGGCTGACCGTCCGCGTGAGCGCGTTCCCGCAGTTAGCCAGGAACTCCTTCCGTCCATACTGCGCGGAGCCGCTATGACCGACCTGCCAAGTGTTGAAGACGTCGCCCAGCTGGAGGTACCGATCCAAATCCTTGCATGGGTAGACGACCACGCTCATCCAGTCTCTACTGCGGAGAAGCTGAACCGGCTGCATGCAGAGTCGCAGTTGTCGATTGCAGAGACTCCCGAGGACCTGGCAACCTGGCCCACTCGGGTCGCTACCTTCGTGGAGCGCCACCGCCGTTGAGCCGGAATGTGATCGGATCGCCGAACCGGCCCGCTCGGGGTTGTTCGGCAGGATCACGACCAACCGGCCCTGATCCCCTTCCCATTGCCTAGGTTCGGCGATCCGATCTGCAGTTCGTCCCTGAGAGATCTCAGGACAACCGCGAACGTCCCCAGTCTGGGACGCGCTTGTCCTGATCACTCCGTGACGCCAATAAGAGAAGCGTGAGAGCTCTCACGCGGATGCACGCCGGAGATTACCGGCCAATATCCACGTCGTGTGTCATAACACACAGGAGCCCCCGCTCTACCGAAAAACCTCAAACTGATCCCCTGGAAGGGGCCTAAGGTCTCCGAAAGGCGAAGAGGGACGATTGACACTGTAGGCCCGTGAACGCGCCCGGGCAATAGGTCCCTCACAAGGCCCTGTGGATAAAATGTGGAGTGCGCGGCGTGTCGTGTGAAGAACCTGAGGGAAACGTGTGGATAAAGCTGTAGATATCTCTGGGATATCCTTCTGACTAGGAACGATGTAGCGACACGCTGTGAGTTAAAAGTTTTTCTCACCACTTTTTTCGACAGCACCAGGCACTTGCTGTTCACCCTAAGTTGGGTGTATAGCCATCTTTGGACGACCGTTTTCCACAGAATCTCCACAGGCTGCGCGGCGTGTAGTGAGTTACTTGAACGTGAGGCCTGTCATGTTCGCATGTAACTCTTTCAAATTTGAAGTACTCTTAAGGGGTACGAGTTTTCATCGCCTCTTCTTTTCCTACTCTTCGCAGGAGCGCTATGCAGTTCGGTATCTTCTCCATCGGTGACATCACCCCGGATCCCACTACCGGACGGGTACCTACCGAACATGAACGGATCAAGTCCACGGTGGCTATTGCCAGGAAAGCCGAAGAAGTGGGGCTTGATGTTTTCGCCATTGGCCAGCACCACAATCCCCCGTTCGTGGCTCCGGCCAATCCGCCGATCTTCATGGCGCACATCGCTGCCCAGACTGAGCGTCTTCTGCTCTCCACCGCCACTACGCTCATCACTACGACGGACCCGGTGCGCATCGCTGAGGATTACGCCTATGTCCAGCACCTCAGTGACGGTCGGATCGATCTGACTCTGGGCCGGGGGAACACGGGTCCGGTCTATCCCTGGTTTGGTAAAGACATTCGCGCAGGGGTTCCTCTGGCCGTGGAGAACTACGCTCTGCTGCACCGACTGTGGAGGGAAGAAGAGGTGGAGTGGAAAGGCCGGTTCCGGACGCCACTGCAGAACTTCACGGCGACCCCCCGGCCACTCGACGGCACCCCACCATTCGTCTGGCACGGATCGATCCGATCCCCGGAGATCGCAGAACAGGCCGCCTATTACGGTGACGGCTTCTTCCACAACAACATCTTCTGGAACAAGGAGCACACCGGCCGGATGGTTGACCTTTACCGGGAGCGCTACGCCCATTACGGGCACGGCAGCCCCGAGCAGGCCATCGTCGGCCTGGGCGGTCAAGTGTTCATGCGGCCGAATTCACAGGACGCCGTGCGCGAGTTCCGGCCGTACTTCGATCGCGCGCCGGTCTATGGCGGCGGCCCTTCGCTGGAGGACTTCACGGAGATGACCCCACTGACAGTGGGCACCCCCGACCAGGTGATTGAGAAGACACTGAGCTTCCGCGACTACGCCGGGGACTATCAGCGCCAGCTGTTCCTGATCGATCATGCTGGACTGCCGCTGGAGACCGTACTGGAGCAGATTGAGATCTTGGGCGAAGAGGTCGTCCCGGTTCTTCGCAGGGAAGTCGCCTCACGCGCCCCAGAAGGCACCCCTGCGGCACCGACGCATCAACTCCTCCGCGAACGCCACAGGGCGGGCTTCGATCCGGTTCCAGGCGGCAGCACCTCAGCTCGGGACGCTGTTGCCTCCTAGCGACCCTGTAAGGGCCCCTCAGGTATCATGACGGCGATAGACGGGTCCCAACGTCTCGTCTGGATCTAGTCGCCTGAGCATGGCGTCGGTGATCTCCCGTAACTGGTCGACTTGCTCGTCAGTCAACACATCAAGGACATGTCTGCGCACCGCTTCGCAGCTGGGCATCCAGCACTCCGGGGCGCCCGAGTTAGCCTCGACATCATCCTGATCGCCCATGGCTAGTAGAAGTTCAATGAGTGGACCGTTGCCAGTACCACCGGGTCCTTCGACGGGATGGGCGTTCCCGCGCCGTCGATGACTGCGCCATTGCTGGCGGGTCTTGAGCTGATTGGCGGAGCCCTGCTGATTCTGGGACTGCTCACGCCTGTGATCGCGGCACTGAATGCCATTTCGATGCTCGCAGCGTTGGCCATCGTGCCCGCACCTGCGGGGATTTTCGTTGACGCTGGCGGCTACGAGCTTGTGCTGGCGATCTTCGCGGGCCTGATCGTTCTGGCGGGACTCGGCGGCGGTCGCATAAGCGTTGATCAGCTGATCGGTCCTGCTCGTAAGCTCTCCAAGCGCCAGGTCATACATCTGGGCATGAGAAAAGGGGGCCGCGTTTCATCCTTGATGGATGGAACGCGGCCCCCTTTTGCGTCAGTGGCTGTGGTGCCTACTTGGCCGGAACGACCTGCAGGTCCAGGGTCGCTGTGACCTCGGCGTGCAGCTTCACAGTCGCGGTGTAGTGTCCAACGGCTTTGATGCGAGCAGGCAGCTCGACGGTGCGCCGATCGATGCTTCCCAGGCCTGCGGCCTGGACGGCCTCAGCAATCTGGGCTGCTCCGACGGTGCCGAACAGGCGGCCAGACTCGCCGGTTTTCACACCGACCTGCACTGTGCGTGCCTGCAGCTTCTCGGCGATGGACTGAGCCTCTTCGACAGTAGCGATTTCGCGGGCCTTGCGGGCCTGACGAATACGCTCCACGTCTTTTTCGCCGCCTTTGGTCCAGGTCAACGCGTAGCCGCGGGGCAGCAGGTAGTTGCGCGCGTAGCCGTCTTTGACCTCGACGACATCGCCGGGGGCACCGAGGCCGGTGACTTCCTGAGTCAGGATGAGCTTCGACATATCAGTAGTTCCTTTCCTTCCTCAGTAATCAGCCGCGGCCAGCGCCGGAGTACGGCAGCAGGGCCATTTCGCGGGCATTCTTGATCGCCTGGGCGATCTTGCGCTGCTCCTGGACCGATACTCCGGTCACACGGCGGGCGCGGATCTTGCCACGGTCGGAGATGAACTTCCGAAGCAGGGCAGTGTCCTTGTAGTCAATGACCTTGATGTCAGCAGCCTTCAGCGGGTTCGCCTTGGGCTTTGGCTTCTTGGTGATATCAGCCTTTGCCATCGTGGTGCTCCTTTTCATGATGGGGAGCCCGCGCTCTTACGCGGGATGGTGAATAGTTGTCAGTAAGTAAAGCGTTAGAACGGGGGTTCGTCGTTGCTGCCGGCGTCCCAGCCGCCGCCCTGCGAAGGCTGTCCGCCCCAGGGGTCCGACTGTTGCCCGCCGCTGTTGGGCGAGCCTCCGCCGAATCCACCGGGTTGCTGGCCTCCTCCGAACCCACCGCCCGGGTTGCCACCGCCTTGGTTGCCACCGAATCCGCCGCCGCCCTGGCGGGGCGCCTGACGTTCGATCTTGGCCGTGGCGTAACGCAATGAGGCGCCAATCTCGTCGACGTCGAGTTCCCAGCTGGTCCTGTTGTTGCCCTCTTTGTCCTCGAAGCTGCGAGCTTTGAGGCGTCCTTGAGCAACAACGCGTGTGCCCTTTGTCAGCGATTCGCAGACATTTTCCGCAGCTTCACGCCAGAGTGAGCAGCGGACGAAGAGTGTTTCTGCGTCCTTGTACTCATTGGCCTGACGGTCGAAGTAGCGGGGTGTGGAAGCGATGACAAAGTTGGTCACCGGTGCCCCGGAGGGAGTGAACCGGAGCTCTGGGTCAGCGGTCAGGTTTCCGACGACGGTGATGACAGTTTCGTTATAGGCCATGTGGTGTACCTCTTTTCAGTAGTTCGTGTACCAAATATTCTGGGCCCAGATGCCTGTCTTAGGCGACCTTGAACTCTTCAGGGCGGATGATCTTGGTGCGCAGAATAGTCTCATTCAAGCGCAGCAGACGGTCCAGCTCTTTAGCGGAGTCAGGGGTGGAGTGGAAATTCACGACGGCGTAAATCGCCTCAGTCTTCTTCTGAATCTCGAAAGTCAGCTGACGGCGTCCCCAAATGTCGACCTCGTCGACGGTTCCACCATCTTTCTTGATCAGTTCCATGTACTTGCCCAGTGTGGGCTCTACGGTGCGCTCGTCGACCTCAGGGTCGACCAGCACCATTAGTTCGTAATGACGCATTATGAACCCACCTCCTTCGGTCTTGCGGTCACGGGATTTCCGTAACAGGAGGTTCTTTGCGTGGTGTTCCATGCCGACAGTCATCGGCACAGACCGCACCATGTTACCCCTAATCCCGGATGAGTACGAACGGGCTGGTCAGACTGTGAGCTCCTGGGTGAAGAAGGCAATCACAGCGTCGCGCAGATAGGCGATGTCATCGACCCCACACATCTCCCGGGCCGAGTGCATGCTCAGCAGCGGGACCCCTACATCCACGGTCCGCAGACCCAACCGAGTAGCGGTGATGGGTCCGATCGTTGAGCCACAGGGAATGTCATTATTGGCCACGAACTCCTGACTGGGCACCCCAGCGGCCCGGCACACCTGCGCCCACATCGCCGCACCAGGGGCGTCGGTGGTGTACCGCTGATTGGCGTTGATCTTCAGCAGCGGCCCGGCATTGGGCAGGGGCCGGTTCGCCGGGTCGTGGCGCTCTGAGTAGTTCGGATGCACCGCGTGGCCGGCATCGGCGCTCAGATGCCATGATCCCGCGTATGCCTGGGCGCGCTGTGACACTGTTGCCTGTAAACCCTCGTAGATGCGGTCGAGCACTTCCTCCAAAAACGGTCCGGCCGCTCCTGAACGAGATGCTGAGCCTAGCTCCTCATGGTCGAAAGCGGCCAGTATGGGAATGACACCAGCTGAGCCGTCCGCGGCGCAGATTGCCTGCAAGCCCGCATACACCGAGGAGAGGTTGTCCAGCCTGCCGGAGGCTAGGAACTCATTCTTGGTACCGAACCGGGCTGGTGCCTGAGCGTCAGCGATCACGACGTCGTAGCCGTCCACCTGGTCTGCTCCCACCCCGGCTGAGCGACTGACCAGATCCAGGACATCAGCTTCAGCAGCCGCCTCCTGGGACCCGGCTACCGCCAGGATCGGCATAGTCTGCTGCTGCTTGCCCAACTTCACGCCGTCATTATTGACTTGGCGGTCCAGGTGGATCGCCAGTTGCGGGATGCGCGCTACTGGTCCCGTAGCAGCCAGGTGGGTGGCGCCGTCGCGCGTGACGATTCGACCTGCCAGGCGCAGCTCGCGGTCCAGCCACGAATTCAGCAGCGGGCCGCCGTAGACTTCCACACCTGCCTGAACCCACCCCTGTCTGACGACAGTGGACTTTGGTTTCAGTTTGAACCCAGGAGAGTCGGTATGGGCACCAAGCACACGCAGCGGCGTCGTGGGCCCTGCGCCCTGTGGAATAACCCAAGCCAAGACGGCGCCATCACGAACCACCACGTATCTTCCGGGCTCAACGGGCCAGTCCTGGTGTTCACCGAGATGCGTGAAGCCAGCCTCAACCAATCGTTGCGCGGTGACCGCTGCGGCGTGATAGGACGACGGCGACTCTGTGACGAAGCTGCTGAGGTCCTCGATGAGTTCATCGGTACTCAATGCTGTGGGGGTTGACATCATTCTTCCCATCCTACGGCTGGGTTCAGCCGATGAGCCCAGATTGGTAGACGTAGACCACGGCCTGAACCCGGTCGCGCAGCTGCAGCTTGTTGAGGATTCGGCGCACATGAGTTTTCACTGTCGCTTCGGACAGGAAGAACCGCTCAGCGATCTCCGCGTTCGACAAACCTTCAGCAACCGCGAAGAGCATTTCTGCTTCCCGTGCAGTGAGGGCTTCGCGTATTACGCCGTCGTCGAGCGCGGTCGCGATCTGCTGTCCTGAGGGTGAACTTCCCGTCGCCTCGTCTGATGAAGCTGACCCCGTGCGGGGTCCGCCGGCGTCCTCGCCGGGGCTCTGAGCCACAGCGCCAGATGTCCGGTGCGCGGGGGGTCTGCTGTGCTGAGAGGCCGGAGCTGGCGAGGACGGAGACTGAGACTGGCGCACGTACATCTCCAAAAGGCGCCGAGTGATGCGGGGGGCTACGACCGCGTCACCGGAGGCGACCACACGGACCGCATCCACCAGGTCCTCCGGCTCCACATCCTTGAGCAAGAACGCGCTGGCACCGGCCTGCAGTCCGGAAAACGCGTACTCATCCAGGTCAAACGTGGTGAGAATAATTACGCGCACATCACCGAAACGTTCAACGATCCGCTCTGTGGCCTCGATGCCGTCCATTCGCGGCATTCGCACGTCCATCAGCACCACATCCGGGAGCTCTTGGCCCAAAGAGTCCAGGGTCTCCAGAGCTTCCCGACCGTCGCCGGCTTCAGCGACTACCTGGAGATCGTCCTCTCCTTCCAGAATGAGCTTGAATCCCATCCGCAGCAGGTGCTGGTCATCCACCAACATGACCTTGATCGTCTCGCTCATCCCGTTCCCTTCTTGGCGGCTGCTGGTGGTTCGAGTACGGCCCGCACCATCCAACCCCGATGCTTGCCCGGTCCGGCATAGACCGAACCGTTGTAAAAGCTTGCCCGCTCCTGCATTCCTTGGATTCCCAATTGGGACCCAATCGACTCACGCCTGGTCCCCGGAGCCGGCGGAATACCATCGTCAGTGATGGTGATGATCACCTGTTCCTCACCGATCAGTCCCAGCGCCTGCTGTTCTTTCGCAGAGAATCCCTGTTCACTGAGCCGGTCACAATCTTCATCCTCGGTGGCCATGAGGTGTTCGATACCGACCTCCACCCGGTTGACCCCGCGGCCGTAGCGCAGAACATTGGTCAGCGACTCTTGGATGATGCGGTGGACCGTCAGGCCGAATGCCGCGTCATCCGGAAGAGCGGGACCTGACTGCTCCACATGAAGGGAAACTCCGGCCTGTCGGAAACTTTCGTAGAGGCCCTCCAGAGATTCGGTGATGGGACGCCGAACCGTGTCTGGGGCGTCCCCCGTCCGCAGCACTCCGATGACTCGGCGCATATCAGCCAGGGCACCGCGCCCGGTTGCCGAGACTTCACCGATCACTTCAGCCGCTCGCTCTGGGTTCTTCTTAGCCACCACCCGGGCTCCGTCAGCCAAAGAGACCATCACGGAGAGCGAGTGAGCCACTACGTCATGCATCTCCCGGGCGATCCGGTTTCGTTCGCCCAGCTGCGCCAATTGATGCGATTTCCGCGCCCAGTTGACAATTTCGCGCTCATGACGGTGCCCGCGGCGCACTGCGGCACCAATGCCAGCGGAGATTCCCACCACAAAGAACATCACCACAGCGGTGACCACTAGCGCCTCAAATGCTCCAAGCCCCTGGGTCGAGTAGTAGTCCGCCCAGAAGCCCCCTCCGTGGTGAGCCAGCCACACATCAGCGACGAGCAGGGTGCTGTACCCCAAGGCGCAGGCCGGCAGCGCCGCCAGTAGGCTCCACTTCAGTCCGTAGTGGAGGCCGACCGAATAGGCAGCCAGACAGAGTCCCATCATTTGTGCGCCCTGCCACGGGTAGTGGAAAAGCATGGCAGCCTCGAAGAGGGCGACCAGCACCAAGACGGTCAGCGGGCGCGCTCGGCGGAAACAAAGGGCTGCCGAAATCACAACGATTCCTAGGGCCAACCACCAGGCGTCGTCCCCCATATCCACGAACGCGAGCGGGAAGGACCACAGGGCGTAGAGGACGTACACCCCCACGACCACTGCATTCATGCACCGTGGGTGCCTGCGAAACCAGCCTCGTAGTCCTGGTCGGCGGATCAGGCCCAGGTCGTCCCATCCGCTGATCGACTCTGAAAGATTGGCGGGCTCTTCCGACACCGCTTCCACTGACCCCGGTGATGAGGGGAGCATGGCACCGCCGCCTGTCGCGGTGTCCTGCGGAGGCGGCGTCGTCATGCTTCTATCTCATCATGCGTCGCGGTGACTAAACCGGAGCGCACCCAATGTCATGGGCACTGCGACCCAGATCAGCAGTCCGACATATGCCTGCCATGCTTCCAGAGCGGGAACCATGGAGAACTCGCCGGCATTCGGATTCACCGCGTTGTCCACCAGGTTCATGTACTCAGCCTGCATCAGCACTTCCACCCACGCGGCGTTGCCGGTCACTCCGTAGAGGATCGACAGCACCATCTGCAGGACGAACATGATGACCGCCAGGATCACGATGCCGCCAGCCGAGCTGCGCAGCAGCAGCCCGAGACCGAAGCCCAGCAGCGAGGTCAGCACCACGGAAACCCACGAAGCAGCGTACATCCCCGCGATCTCAGCATCGAAGATGTCGCCCAGACTCAAGGGCTCAGCGATGATGCTGGTCAGCCCGTGGCTGAGCAGGACCATCACGGCTGTCACCGCAGCCGTCCAGATCACCAGGGCAAGCCCTTTGGCGCTCAGCAGCAGGAAACGCTGCGGAACTGCGGTGAGACTTGAGCGGATGGCTCCGGTGGAGTACTCAGTGGTAATCGCGATGACGCCCAGGGAGCCCAGGAGGATCATTGCGAAGTAGCTGCCGGCCTGACCCTGGATAGCTATCTGGAGCGCGTCACCGGCCATTGCCGAATCGTCGGCCGCGAACTGCTGGAAGGAGAACGCCACTGCGCCGGCGATGAACACACCCAGCGCGACGGTGATGATGGAGAGCCACCAGCTGGTGCGCAGGGCTTTGAGCTTGGCGAACTCCGAACGAGCTGCTGCGAGAAAACTCACCCCCGAGAGCGTGCTGTCAATGGTGAAGGTGCGCGGTGTCGCGGTGGCGGTATTGATGTGCGTGGTGTTCACTGGGCAGCCTCCTCAAAAGCTCCGCCGGACCGGTATTCGACGTGGTCGCCAGTCAGTTTCATGTATTCATCCTCCAGTGTGGTCAGCTGCGGGGTCAGCTCATGGAGAACCACCTGCGCTTCCAGGGCCCGGCGCCCAATGCTCCGCGGATCAAGCCCGGTCACCTGAAGGGTCTCCGCGTCAATGTGACTGATCGACACATCCCGTGCCGTCAGTGCGTTCGCCAAGTCGGACGTCTGCTCAGTGCGGACCAGCACCCGCTGCTCACCTGAGTTGAGCAGCTCCTGGATGGGGGCGTCAGCGATGATCCGACCGCGGCCCAGCACAATAAGGTGATCCGCCGTCTGCGACATTTCGCTCATCAGATGGGATGAGACGAAGACCGTTCGACCCTCAGCAGCCATCTGCCGGGCCAGGCTCCGAACCCAGCGCACACCCTCCGGGTCGAGCCCGTTGACCGGCTCATCAAACATCAGCACTGCCGGATCCCCCAGCAGCGCGGCAGCAATGCCCAGGCGCTGGTTCATCCCCAAGGAGTACCCCTTGATGCGTTTGCCGGCGACCTCACCCAACCCGGTCAGCTCAATGACATGCTGAACCCGCGAAGCACTGATGCCATGCGTGGCCGCCAAGACCTTCAGGTGGGATTTCCCGGTCCGTCCCGGGTGGGTGGCCCCGGCGTCCAGGACTGCCCCCACAGTGCGCATGGGTGCCTTGTGCTGGGAGAACTGTTTTCCATCGATGGTGATGGAGCCGGAGGTCGGCCTGTCCAGACCAACTGCCATGCGCATTGTGGTGGACTTCCCCGACCCGTTGGGTCCCAGGAAGCCGGTGACCTTGCCGGGCTGCAGCTGGAAGCTGATGCCGTCGACTGCGTTCTTCGAGCCGTACCTCTTGTGCAGATTCTCTGCGGTGATCATCTCTCGCGCTCACTTCCCGCCGTGCGTCATTCACCTCAGCCGGATCTCCGGCCTGTGCATACCAGTGTTCTCCACCGGCAGGCTGAGCACATCACCCCGCAGACTGATCTTCACGTACCCCTGTAGGACCATGCCCGGAAGGGGACTTCTACAGGGCCGCGGCGGAACCGGCTGAACCACAGGTGGGAAAGTGCCAGCTGGGCCAGCCATATTCCAAGAACGACGACGCCGACAGTCACCTCAGACAGTTGCCCGCCAAGACCGAAACCCACACCTGAGAAGAGGATGACCATGATCAGTGACTGACCCAAGTAGTTGCTCAGTGACATGCGCCCGGCCGGGGCCAGGGCTGCCGTGAGCCTTTCGGCCGATCGGAAGAGCACCATGAGAAGCACCACATACCCGCAGGCCTGCACTGGTCCCGCAGCAAAGTTCACAGCGGTGCCCAACAACTCCGCGCCGATCCCGGGCACATAACCGGTGCTGCCCGGGGATCCCCACGTCAGGAGGGCAGCGATGCTGCTCAGCGCCAGCCCGACCGCAAGGGTCGGCACCCCGATACTCATCAGGCGTTTGGTACTGAACTCTCCGGCGACGATGCGCTCCACCAATCGAGCCCGGCCGACCACAAGACCCACGAGGAACGCAGCAAACGCCACTGGTCCTTGGACGAACAGCACCGAGACCAACGCTGACGGGTAGGCAGCCAGCTGGAAGGCGAACCACTGAGTGACTGATCCGGTATACGCGGCCACCGCGTCCTGAGGGTTTCCGAAGGCCAGGGCGGCGTCTCCCATCGTGTCTTCCAGAGTCATGGTGACCAGCCCCAGTACAACCAGAACGAAGACCATGACGGCGTAGATCACACCGGCGGTCAGCAGAGCTGCCCTGGTGGAGATCCTGCGCATCCCTAGGAGGATGAAGCCGAGGATTCCGTAGGCCAGGAGGATGTCTCCTGCGAACAGGAAGAGTCCGTGCAGCAGACCCAGAGTGATCAGCGCTGTGAAGCGTCGGATCGAGCGTCGTGTCTCACTGGCGCCGGACTCGTACGCTCTGGCCCAGGCGAAAACAAAGCTCAGTCCAAAGAGGAAACTGAACAGGACGTAGGACTTTCCTTCGAAGACCAATGAGACACCGAAGCGCACGAGCTGGTCGGCAGTTGACCCTTCAGCATCGCCACGCATCCCCGTGGTGAGCATCTCTGGGTGGGCGAAGAACCAGATGTTGACGCTGAGAATCCCCAGCAGAGCAAGGGATCGCAGCGCGTCGACTGCGTTCACCCGTGGGTTCATCAGCGGTCGACCTCACCGCGGATGAACGCTTCGACCTTTTCGTGCGCTACAGAGTCGTGGAACTGTTCCGGCGGGGACTTCATGAAGTAGCTCGACGCTGAAAGCAGGGGCCCTCCGATGCCTCGGTCCAGACCAATCTTTGCCGCCCGGACCGCATCAATGATGACGCCGGCCGAGTTCGGGGAGTCCCAGACTTCAAGCTTCAGCTCAATGGACAGGGGCGCATCGCCGAAGTTGCGGCCTTCGAGCCTGATATAGGCCCATTTGCGGTCGTCCAGCCATGGCACATAGTCACTCGGTCCAATGTGAACATCGCGGTCGGCCAGTTTGGCTGATGTGTTGGATGTCACCGCTTGCGTCTTGGAGACCTTCTTTGAGGTCAGCCGATCTGGCTGGAGCATGTTCATGAAGTCCATGTTTCCGCCGAAGTTCAGCTGGTACGTGCGGTCAAGGTGCACACCCCGGTCCTCCAGAAGATGCGCCAGCTCGCGGTGGGTGATCGTGGCACCCACCTGAGATTTGATGTCATCGCCGACAATCGGCAGCCCTGCATCGGTGAACTTCTGCGCCCACTCTGGTGTCCCGGCAATGAACACCGGCAGAGCGTTGACGAACGCACAGCCGGCGTCGATCGCTGCCTGAGCGTAGAATCTGGCCGCCTCTTCTGAGCCGACGGGGAGGTAGCAGACCACGACCTCTGCGCGGGCCTCTTTCAGTGCTGCGACCACGTCCACTGGGTCGAATGCTGATTCATCGATGGTTTGCCGGTAGTAGTCACCAAGACCGTCCATTGTGGGACCGCGCTGGACATTGACGCTGCTGTAGGGCACATCGGCGAGTTTGATGGTGTTGTTCTCGCTGGCGGTGATCGCTTCCGAGAGGTCTTTGCCGACTTTTTTGTCGTCGACATCAAAGGCTGCCACGAACTTCACATCGTTGATGTGGTAATCGCCGAAGCGCACATGCATCAGACCCGGAACGTCCTGATCGTCTTGGGCGTCTTTGTAGTACTCAACTCCCTGAACCAGTGATGCTGCGCAGTTGCCGATGCCCACAAGGGCTACCCGGACCGGATTTTCTGACACGGAATCGTTTCCTTTCGATTGCTGCAGGTAGGAGGGCACGGGACTGACCCGCTCCCGTGGTCGCCACTCCCTGCTCATCATAGGCTGGGGCATGTGACCAAGATGCTCCAGCCTATGTCAGACCCACTGGTGGACCACCTGTCAGACCGTTGGGGCGGTCCGACGGGCACCCGTGCGCGCTCTGGACGCGGCAGCGCGCGGGGTGCAGCCCGCATTCTGACGGCGCTGACTGCCATGGGAGTCCTTCTGGCCCTGCTGGCCTCCCAGTACTGCCGCATCAACGGCTGGGGCGGCACCGGCGTGTATCACTGGGGCTGCTATTCGGATGTCTCAGCGCTGTGGGCGTCCCGGGACTTCGATCAACACCCCTGGGCTCCGTTTTTGAGCTCCTACTCCGGCTTTGAGTATCCCGCACTGACCATGTTCCTGGCCTCCGCTGTGGCCTCCGCGACCCACGGTGTTGATGGCGTGCTGGGCGGGACTGCGCTGGACTACTGGGGTGAGCGCACAGGTCTGCTGTATTGGGACCTGACGTTCCTCGCCGGGGCGCTGGCCTGGTTCGTTCTGACACTTGCGGTGCTGAAGGCCGCAGGAGCTCGGCCGTGGAACGCTGCCATTGTTGCGTTGTCGCCAGCCATCATCTTTGGGGTAGGGATCAACTGGGACATTTTTCCCGCTGCAGCACTGGCGCTGGCTGTGCTCTTCTGTCTGCGCAGGAAGTGGCTGATCGCTGGGGTGCTGTTGGGGATTGGAGCATCCTTCAAGCTGTACCCGCTGTTCCTATTGGGTGCCGTCTTCACGTTGGCCGCGCGCACCCTTCTGCGCAAAGAAAAGGGCGACGACGCCGTCGAGTGGGCTGATTGCGCCAGGATGGCTGTGGGCGGCGTGCTCGCCTGGACTCTGATCAATGTTCCGGTGATGGTGACGAACTTTTCTGCGTGGAGTGAGTTCTATGTCTTCTCTGCTGAGCGGGGCGCCGGTTGGTCCTCGATCTGGCAGGTCTGGGGAGTGATTTCTGGCTCGGCGTTATCGGCCGACGCCGTCTCCGGCTGGAGCTTCGCTCTGTTCGCCGCCAGCTGCGCCGCAGTGTTGGTGATCGGTGTAACCGCTCGCCAACGTCCTGATGTGGTGCAGCTCCTGCTGCTGATTGTGGCGGCCTTCATGATCTTCAATAAGGTGTACTCCCCACAGTTCATGCTGTGGTTGGTTCCGTTGATCGCATTGGCAGGATTGAGACTGCGTGACGTGCTGATATGGCACGTGTTCCAACTACTGCATTTCTGGGCCATCTGGATGCATCTTGCGGCGCAGGTCAGTGAGGCTGAACCGCAGCACCTCTTCGACGAGAAAATCTATGTGGCCGCAGTGTTCGGTCATGTTCTGTCAACGGTGTACATCTGCGTGATGGTCATCAGAAATATGTACCGAACTCAGTCCGTGTCTTCAGCGTCCTCACCATAACTGGCGATTTCCGCCTCGTATTCGATGTCGTTGCCATCGACGCTCACGATCTCCACATCAACAGAGCCGGCGCTGGCGGAGTCGGTGAACTCACACGTCATCCGCTCGCCCTCCTCGGCTTCCATATCCTCAGGGCAGTCCACCTCGTGGGGTACATCTTCGGGGAACTCGGCGTCGAGTCCAACAACTACTCGTGTGGTCCTGTTCATTTTCTGCTCTCTCTTAGATCAATAGCTTGTTGTGCCTTACGGGTTCTCGTCGGCCCACTGCTTGAGCAGCGCGACCGCGGCGTCGTGATCCAGCGGCCCATTCTCCATCCGGTGGTCGAGCAAGAACTTATAGGCCTTACCCACCTGCGGTCCGGGCGGAATGTCCAGGATCTCCATAATCTGCTCACCGTTGAGGTGGGGACGGATCTTCGCCAGTTCCTCTTCTTCCTGCAGCTCACTGATCCGGGTCTCCAGATCGTCATAGGCATGGGCCAGCCGGGCGGATTTCTTCCGGTTCCTCGTGGTGACATCCGAGCGGGTGAGCCGATGCAGTCGCTCCAACTGGTCGCCAGCGTCTGTGACATAGCGGCGGACGGCGGAGTCGGTCCACCCTTGGTCGCCGTAGCCGTAGAAACGCATGTGAAGCTCCACCAGGTGTGACACAGCCCGGGTGCTTTCTTTGTCGAACTTCAGTGCCTGCATGCGTTTGCGTGTGAGCTTGGCCCCCACCACATCGTGGTGACGGAAACTCACTCCACCGCCGGGTTCAAATCGGCGAGTCTTGGGTTTGCCGATGTCGTGCATCAGGGCCGCGAACCGCAGGACGAAATCGGGCCGCGGCACTGGGCCCTCCAAGCCGGTCTCCAGCTCCATGGCTTGTTCCATCACCTGCAGGGAGTGTTGGTAGACGTCCTTATGCCTGCGGTGCTCGTCATCGGTCAGCTTCAGCGCAGGGATCTCGGGCAGCACAACCTCGGCCAGTCCCGTCTCGACCATCACATCGATTCCCGCCCGGGGGTTCTTGCCGCAGATCAGCTTCACCAGCTCAGCCTGGATCCGCTCCGCAGAGACGATCCGCAGCCGGTCTGCCATCTCAGTCATCGCCTCACGCACCGGCTCCGCCACATTGAGGCCGAGCTGAGAGGCGAACCGGGCCGCGCGCATCATGCGCAGCGGGTCATCGCTGAAACTCTCCTGGGCCGTAGCTGGGGTGCGCAGCACTCCGCTGGCCAGATCCCGCACACCGCCGTGCGGGTCAATGAGTTCAAAGCTGGGCAGCCGCAGCGCCATGGAGTTCACCGTGAAATCCCGGCGAACCAGGTCATCGGCCAGCGACTCGCCGAACTGCACCTTGGGCTTGCGTGACGTAGGGTCATACGCTTCAGACCGGTAGGTCGTGACCTCAAGCGTCTGGCCGCCGCGCCGGATCCCGATCGTCCCGAACGCCCGGCCGATGTCCCAATGGGCATCCGCCCACCCGCCGACTGCGGCGATTATCTGGTCAGGGGTCGCGTCAGTGGTGAAGTCAAGGTCCGGAGACTGACGCCCCAGGAAGAGGTCGCGCACCGGTCCGCCCACCAGAGAGAGGTCGTGACCGGCACGGGCAAACACCTCACCAAGCTCGACGACGACGTCAGGTATTTCGGCACCTGCAGGGAAGCCTTGGGGGAGGGAAACCATCACGCTGAACAGTTTTACACATGCCCCAGTTAAAGTAGGTACATGACCAACGCGGAAACCGGAGGTGAACGGCGCACCCCCCTGACAGTGTCGATGGGTGCTCGCCGTGCCAATGGTTCTGCTCTGGGGCGCTCGAGCCGGCACCTGCCCACAGTTGAAGAAGTCAGTGCGGGCGGCGTCGTGATCACCCCAGCTTCTAAGGGTTTTGATGTGGCGATCATTGCCCGCTACAACCGCGGAGGCCGCCTGGAGTGGTGTCTGCCTAAGGGCCACCCGGAAGGTGATGAGAATTATGAGGAGGCTGCGGTCCGCGAGGTGGAGGAAGAGACCGGGATCGCCGGATCGATCCTGACGAACCTCGGCAGCATCGAGTACTGGTTCACTGTGCCCACCCACCGGGTGCACAAAACTGTCCACCACTTTCTGCTCGAGGCGGTGGGTGGTGAACTGACCATCGAAAAGGACCCCGATCATGAAGCGGTGGACGTTGCGTGGGTCAATCTGGAGGACCTTGACCGGGTTCTCTCCTTCCCGAACGAGCGGCGGATCGTCAAGCTCGCCAGGCAGGTCATCCAGGACTCCTTGTGAGTACCAGCTATAGTCGCCACCGATGACCCCCACACCTTCTTCCTACCGTCCACGCCACCGGGGCGTGGCGCAGACACCCAGCCGGCCCGCCGAGAACTCCGTTCCAGCGCAGCCCGCTGAGCAGAACACCAGCGACGACGCCCCCGCCCATGTGCCCCGTTCCGGGATGGCTGCAGCCTCAACACTGATGGCCGCAGGAACCACCGTCTCCCGTGTGCTGGGGTTTGTGCGAACTGCTTTGCTGGGCATCGCCATCGGTGCCACCACCACCATGGCGGATGTGTTCGAAAAGGCTAATTCGATCCCGAACATCATCTATGTGCTTTTGGCTGGTGGCATGTTCAATGTGGTGCTGGTGCCACAGCTCATCAAGGCGGCGAAGGCACCGGATAAAGGTGCGGATTACACGTCACGTCTGCTGACTCTCACGGTGGTGGTCCTTGGCGCCGCAGCACTGATCATCACTCTTGCGGCCTACCCCATCATCTCTGCGTTGACCTACAACTGGACCGAGGCCCAGCTGGCCCTCGGGACGGCATTCGCCCTGTGGACCCTGCCGCAGATCTTTTTCTACGGGCTCTACGCTGTGGTGGGTCAGATCCTCAACGCCAACGCCAAATTCGGCTGGTACATGTGGGCCCCGGTGTTGAACAACGTGATCGCCATTGGGTTCGTCGTCGTGTTCATCATCAGCTTTGGCAGCTACTCCGCTGAGGGCAATCAAGCGGCTGAATGGACCACCTCGCAGACAGTGGTCCTCGCCGGCGGACATACCCTCGGGGTCATCGCGCAGGCGGCGCTGCTGCTCTGGCCGCTGTCCAAGCTGGGCATCTCACTGAAGCCCAAATTCGGAGTCCGGGGCCTGGGTTTGGAACAGACTGGCAGGATTGCGCTGTGGACGCTTATCACCATGATGGTGGGCAACTTCTCCACGCTGCTGCATATGCGGCTGGTATCCGGCGCCACAGTTGTGCGTGAAGGGCTGGTGGACGGGGCCGGGCTGCCGGGCGAATACGCGGCGAATATTGCGGAGCTCATTGTTCTGCTGCCCCATTCGGTGTTCGTCCTCTCCATAGCCACAGTGCTGTTCAACCAGATGACCGCCTCCATGCAGAACTCCGACTTCTCCTCCGCCCGGACAACCCTCAACCGGGGGCTGCGCATCTTCGCCATACCCGTGATGTTCTCCACCGTGGTTTTCGTGGTGCTGGCGGGTCCCATCGGCCGGCTCTTCGGCGGTAACGATGCCGATTCGATCCTGGCCGGCGCAGCTATCGGGCAACTTCTGCTGATCTACGCTGTGGGGCTGCCCTTCCGCTCCGCGCAGTTCTACCTCATGCGCACCTTCTACGCTGCGGAGGATGCCAAAACGCCCATGGTGGTGACCTGCATTCTTGCCCCTGTGGGCCTGATCATCACCTACACCTGTGCGGCCCTGCTGCCCACCCAGTATCTGCCGTATGTGGTGGTCACACTGTTCAGTGCGCTCAATATCGCCCGGACCCTCATATTCCACCGGATAGCAGTGGCTCGGTGGGGTCCCTACGGCCTCGGAAGTGTGCTTCAGGCATACATCAGTGCGGGCTTCGCCGCCTTGGCAGCCGGATGTGCTGGCTTCCTCGTACTGACTCCTTTCGGCGGCTTCACCTGGGGCTTCGCGTGGAATTCCATTGCCACAGCAGCAGTGACCTGCTCCGTCGTCGTCGCTGTCATGGGTCTTGTCTACTTTGTGGTGCTGCGAGCGGCTAAGGTCCGCGAGTTTGGGGAGTTCCTGGAGCCTGTGGCTCGGCGCGTACCGGCGCTGGCGCGCCTGGCACCGTGATCAACTCCGAGTACACAGATATCCCCGGTAGGCTTAGCCATCGACGATTCTGATAAGTACACCGGGAGGAATAGCTCGTGCCCCAGCCGTTAGGCATCGGCGATGTGGTGGGCGGTCGCTACCGCATCACTCGCCACGTGGTGACCTCGGCCGACCAGGACATAGTCTTCCAGGCCACCGATCAGGTCCTAGGCCGCGAGGTCTCTGTCTTGCTGGCCTCCCGCGCGAACGCTAAGCAGGTCGCCACCTCGGCGAAGGAACTTGCCACAGGAGAGCGACATTCTCATGTGGAGGTTCTAGACCTCGGCCTCGCGGAAGACCGCACTTTCCTCATTTCCACCCTGGTTGATCCCAATGATCTGCTGGATCTCGTAGTTCCTGACAGTGCGCCCTTCGTGGAGCCCTACTACACCGATTCGTTGGGCTCGGAGCTCTTCGGACGTTCGCGGGAGATGCAGCCCCAGACGTATGACGACGACGCCGAGTACTACGCACGGCTCCACTCTGGACGCGCCTCCGGAGAGAGGGAGCAACGCAGGCGCGATCGCAGACCCGCATTCTTGGACAAGGTCACCCCAGCTCATCGGCCCGCCCCTACTCCTGAACCGCAGCACACTCAGGCCGAGCTGGAGTCAGCACTTGAGTCGGCGGGCGATGCCCACGGGTTGAGCCAGGAAATCAGTCGCATCGAGTTTTCGCTCCGCACCGATCTGGATGAAGTCAGTGTGAGCTCAGCAGCTGATTCGGCTGAGGACACGATTTCAGCCGTGAAGCAAAGACCTGAAGCCCAAGCAACAGCGCCTGCTGGTGACCTGGCTTCAGAGTCTCCTTCATCAGATAAGCCATTCGATGTCTCGGCACCGCAGGACCCGGTCTCCGAGCCTGTCCCAGCAGCTGAGCTGCATGCTGAGCCGGACAAGCCCGTCTCAGCCCAATCTGAGCCAGCAGTGGATGATCTCATTGCTGAGGGTGAAGAGGTAGTGGACAACCCGCCCGAAGAGCCGCTGGAAGAGTACGACCGGCACAATCTTGACCAACTGGCACCGCCGCACCCTGATGAGAACTCGCATGCCGGGCCATCAGGTCCTATGGACCCTACAGAAGGTGCCGGTGCTTCCCAAGATCCTGCCAGTTTTACGAGTCTCATCAGTGCTGTGAAGACCAACTCCCCCACAGCATTCCCCACCTCTGCGCCCAAAGCACAGCCTCAGTCGGACGAGCGGGCCTCCCCTCAGCTCAGTCGCTGGATTGCAGCCGGGGTTCTTGGCATTCTTATCCTGATAGCTGCCATCATCGTATTCACAGCTCTCACGAGCTGATTGGAATATCCCGCCGCAGAGACCTGTTGGCTACATCGACACCTTTCGATACATCAAGGACGTACTTACTGTGACTCACCAAATGCCCGATCAGGTTCACGACGTCATCATCGTTGGCTCAGGACCCGCCGGATACACCGCTGCTGTATACACAGCCCGCGCTAATTTGAGCCCCATCGTCTTGGCCGGCTCAGTCACTGCTGGTGGTGAGCTCATGAACACCACAGACGTGGAAAACTTCCCAGGATTCCCTGAGGGAGTCATGGGTCCTGACCTCATGATGAACATGGAAGCCCAAGCCCGTCGGTTCGGTGCAGATATTCGCAATGAGGATGCCACAGCCCTGAAGCTCGACGCCCCCATCAAGGAGATCACACTCGGCTCCGGGGGGACTCTGCACGCCCGGTCTGTCATCTTGGCTACGGGTTCGGCGTACCGGGAACTCGGTGTACCGGGAGAAAAGCAACTGTCGGGCCACGGTGTGAGCTGGTGCGCAACGTGTGATGGTTTCTTCTTCCGCGACCAGGTCATTGCGGTCGTCGGTGGTGGCGATTCGGCGATGGAGGAAGCTCTCTTCCTCACTAAGTTCGCCTCCAAGGTGTATGTCATCCACCGCAGAGACTCCTTGCGCGCCTCCCAGATCATGGCAGACCGAGCGAAGGCTAATGAAAAGATCGAGTTTATCTGGGACACCGAGGTCATTGAGGTCCGTGGCGATGGCAAAGTCAGCGAACTTGAGTTGCGTAACCTTGTTGACGGCACGGAATCAACCCTTGACGTGTCAGGTCTCTTTGTGGCCATCGGTCATGACCCTCGAGTCCAGCTGTTCGCTGATCAAGTGGATCTAACCTCCGAGGGCACGGTTCAGGTGGAGGGGCGGACATCACGGACATCGCTGCCTGGTGTCTTCGCTGCTGGTGATGTTCTCGATCCCCATTACCGCCAAGCCATCACAGCTGCTGGATCTGGTTGTGTCGCTGCACTGGACGTTGAAGAGTACCTCGCTGACACAGCAGATACCGATGCCGCAGAAGCTCACCAGACGCCGAAGGTCGACGTAGCCGCCGGCTGAGAGCGCATCACTGACCCCTGAATGAAAGGAACATCCCATGGCTGAGATCAAAGCCGTAACCGACGCCACGTTCGAGGACGATGTCCTCAAAGCCGACAAAACAGTCCTGGTCGACTTCTGGGCTGAATGGTGCGGCCCCTGCCGGGCACTTGGACCCGAACTCGAAAAGCTAGCCGACGAGCACACGGCCAAGATCGAGGTTGTCAAGCTCAATGTAGATGAGAATCCCGGAACTGCTGCCAAGTATGGCATTACCTCCATTCCCGCCGTTTTTGCCTTCGACGGTGGGGAAAAGGTTCATGCATCCATCGGGGCAAAGCCCAAGCCAGCTCTAGAGCAGGAGTTCGCCCAGTGGCTGTAAGCTCTGAGTTCGCGATCCGGTACTAGCCGTTTCACGTGAAACGTCCCCCCTGAAGAGTCTTCAGGGGGGACGTTTTTATGTGCTGCAGCTGCGTTGCCTAGCTATCTTTGTACGTAGACACCCATATGCTCAAGAATTCGCTCCAAATCTTCCAATGAGGCGAAGTCGATCGCAATCCGACCCTTCTTCGCACCAAGGCTAATCTTTACCTGGGTATCCAGACGGTCAGTTAAGGCCTCCGCATACTCATCTAACTCCTGAATCCGCGTCGCTGTCGGCAGCCGGTGCGTTCCACGTGAAACGGTGTCAGATTCCTGCCGTCCTTTCACAAGGAGCGCTTCTTCCTCAGCGCTGCGCACAGAGAGTCCTTCCGACACGATGCGCTGGGCGAGTTCTTCCATATGCTTTTCGTCGTCAATGCTGAGCAGCGCCCGAGCGTGTCCAGAGGACAGAACTCCGGCAGCGACTCTTCTTTGTACCCCGGCCGGTAGCTTCATCAAACGCAGAGTATTCGAAATCTGAGGCCGGGATCGCCCAATACGGCGCGACAGCTCTTCTTGGCTGATATCGAAATCGTCCAGAAGCTGCCGGTAAGCTGCGGCTTCTTCTAGCGGATTCAGTTCGGATCGATGAATATTCTCAAGCAGAGCATCCCGCAGCAGATCCTCGTCCGCTGTCTTCCTCACAACCGCAGGAATCGTCTCGCGGCCTGCTGTCTGCGATGCGCGCCAACGCCGCTCACCCATGATCAGTTCAAAGTGGTCGTGCTCCAGAGGACGGACGACAATAGGTTGCAGTACACCTACCTCTCGGACTGAGTGAATGAGTTCAGCCATGTCCGTCTCATCAAAAACCTCTCTGGGCTGCCGAGGGTTAGGGCGTATGCGGTCAACCCGGACATCCATAAACACTGCTCCCGCGGCCGAGCTGGTTGCCGTTTCACGTGAAACCGGGGGCTCAGCGGCTTCTGTACTTTGAGTCTCACGAAGGTTTGCGGGGGACTGGGTTCCCAAAACATCCGGCATTTCAGCTCGCCTCGTGCCCTGCTTTCGGCGCGAGGTAGTCAGATTGCGGGGCGAATTGCTAGTTCGTGTTTTCGGTGAATCTGATGCCGTTTCACGTGAAACACGCTGAGTTTCGAGATGAGACTTAGCGGAAAAGAAGACATCTATGGGTCTCTCAGGCGCCCCGGTGGTTCGAGACACGTCAATGGGTTCCGGCTCAATCTCAGGTTCCAGCGCCGGTACGGCACGAACGGCCGCCCCGGAGACTCCGTCCTCGCTATCACTATTAATGAGGGCACCGAGCCCTCGTCCCAGTCCCCGCTTCTTTCGTTCCGCCACTCTGTCCTCCAACTCTGTGTGTTAATCCCCCAATTGTAGATGCGTCTGGTCTCTTCAGAAGGCGACTGCGCCGTTTCACGTGAAACAACTTCGTATGCCATCTGATTCATGGGGTGGACCAGCGGCCATCTGCACACACCGCACCAAGGAATATGGTTGTCACCACTGTTAGGCGTTGCCTTCAGCCACCTAACCTCGTGTCGTTCACAGAACCTAGATTCCACGGATAAGTTTCACGTGAAACCGCCACCTCTGAGATTCCTAGTTGCTGCGCTTCACAATCTCAGCAGCTGCTTCAAGGTATGCCAGTGCGCCTGACGACGAGCGATCGTAGGAGATGACGGACTGTTGATAGCTCGGTGCCTCAGCGATCCGGACACTGCGTGGGATCTTTGAGGACAGCACCTCCTCCGCGAAGTGCTCCTTGACTTCGCTGACTACCTGCGAGGCAAGGTTGGTTCTACCGTCGTACATTGTCAGCAGGATCGTCGAAACCCGCAGCACAGGGTTCAAATGCTTTTGAATCATGTGAATATTATTCAACAGCTGACTCAGACCCTCCAGTGCGTAGTACTCACATTGGATAGGAATGAGAACTTCTTGGGCTGCCACGAACGCATTAACGGTCAACAATCCCAGGCTAGGCGGACAATCAATAAAGACGTAGTCCAACCTTTCTTGACCCTGGCTCTCACGATGACGGAAGTACTCTTCCAATGCACGCTGTAGTCGTTGTTCCCTGGCGACCAAAGACACCAGCTCAATCTCCGCGCCGGCGAGGTGAATAGTGGCCGGTACAACTGACAGGCCATCAACGTCTGGACAGTCAGCGACCACATCCGCCAGAGAAAGATCATCAATCAGCACATCGTAGATGGAATCCGTATCCGCCGAGTGGGGGATCCCCAAAGCCGTCGAGGCGTTGCCCTGGGGGTCGATATCGATGACTAAAACGTTGAATCCCTGATCTGCTAGGGCCGCTGACAGATTCACCGTAGAGGTTGTCTTTCCAACCCCGCCCTTTTGATTGGAAACAGTAAAAATTCGTGTTTCCGCTGGTCTTTCCAAGGCGAGTCCCGAGAGTTTTCTGCGGCGGTCCTGTTCATCCTTCAACTGGGCAGCAAGCGGGGAGTCGGACAAGGATTCGGTCATAGGAACAAGACTATCGCCTTCAGCTGACACCTGAGGAGTCGACCCTCAGCCCATGCTGGACACACAGCTGAGTGCCCAAGGCAAACTAGCGCCGTCTGGTGCGAACGATCGTCGTCGGCTCTTCGAGAACTTCTTCACCCAGTGTCTGAACTTCAGGGGCGCGCAGCCTGAACCGCTTCAGCGACTTCTGAGCAGCCTCAATTTCATCCTTCACCGAGCGTCCCTTGAAGAAGATGAGCTGCCCCTTGTCATCGAGAAGGGGGACCGTCATGGGTATGAGCTTCTTCAGTGCTGACACAGCTCTGGCCGTGACCACATCTGCCATGACTTCGTCAGCGACTTCCTCGGCCCGAGCTCGGATGACCTGCACATTCTCCATGCCGAGGTCCTTGATCACCATATCCAGCCAGTCCACACGCCGTTCCATCGGTTCAATGAGAGTGAACTCAAGATCGGGCCGGACAAGTGCCAACGCAATCCCCGGCAGTCCCGCCCCGGAGCCGACGTCAGCGACTGTGCCGGACTCAGGCAGCTCCGGCCCCAGCACTGCGCAGTTGAGAACATGGCGTGCCCACATCCGGGGGACTTCACGTGGCCCGAGAAGGCCGTGGGTGATGCCTGTGGTGCAGAGATGCTCAACATAACGCTCAGCCAGTGCTAAGCGGTCTCCGAAGAACCTCTCGGCAGCCTCACGTTGCCGCCCCTGAAGTTCAGGAACCGGTGCCAGCTCTTCTCGGGCTTCGGAGAAAGGTTCAGTCATAGTGGGTGACCCTTTTTACTCAGCCGTGACAACGACGTGACGTCGTTTGCCTTCGCCTTCGGACTCAGAGATCATTCCTGCATCAGCAATGAAGTCGTGGACGATCTTGCGCTCATAAGCGCTCATTGGTTCCAGGTGTGACTGTTCGGCGCCGGACTTGACTTCGCTGATGGCCTTTTCTGCCAAATGCTTGAGTTCGTCATTGCGGGCGGCACGGTGACCGTTAATATCCAAGACGAGTCTTGTGCGATCACCGGTTGCTGTGAGGACAGCCAATCGAGTGAGTTCTTGGAGCGCGTCGAGGGTCTCACCCTTATTGCCCACCAAATCCTGGAGCTCTTCTCCACCGTCTTCAGCCTGAATGGAGATGAAGGTGCGTTCACCCCGGATTTCGATCTCGATATCACCGTCGAGGTCAACGATGTCTAGCAGCTCCTCCAAGTAGTCCGCAGCCACGTCCCCTTCATCAGCGCCAGTGTCCTCGTTTGTTACGGCAACCTCGGAGGCCTTCGCCTCCGAGCTCTCGTCAACGAGCTGGTCTTGGGTGGTCTGTTCGCTCATCGCTGTCCCTTTTTCTTCTTCTTTTTCTTCTTCTTCGGCTGGGCGGTGGGGCCTTTGTGCTGGCCCTTGGGCTTCTCAGCCTCTTCACGCGCCTTGCGGGCATCTTCGCCCACTGGCGGCAGTCCTTTGGTTGCTCGCCGCAGGTTCAGCTCTTTCTCGGCGAGCGAGCCGGGGGTTGGGTTGTTCCGGATAACCCACCACTGCTGACCCATGGTCCAGAAGTTGGTGGCAGTCCAGTAGATGAGGACACCCACGGGGAAGTAGACACCACCGAAGATGAACACCAGAGGAAGCGCATAGAGCATGATCTTCTGTGTCTGGGCGAACTGACCCGTCAGCGCTGCTTCCGACATGTTCTTCTGCATCAGCTGCTTCTGAGTGAAGAACTGTGTGCTGACCATCATGATGATCATGACCGTGGTGAGGGCGATAACGGCCACAGTGCCGCCCATGAGGGCTGGGTCTCCCTGGACAGCGCCCAGCAGAGTGTCGGGCATGCCGACTTCGAAGATCCGAGAGTTGGCGAAGCTCGTTACTTCCCTGCTGGAAAGCGCGTAGTAGCCCTCTTCCTGGTAATCGACGTCGCCAGTGCCCATCCGTCCGGACCCGCCGATACGGTTCAAACACCAGAAAAGTGCCAAGAAAATCGGCATCTGCGCCAGAATGGGCAGACATGTCATGAACGGATTGACCTTGTGCCGCTTGAACAATGCCTGCTGCTCGGAGACCTGAGCCTGGCGGGAGACCGGGTCCTTCTTGCCCTTGTATTTGGCCTGCAGTTTCTTCAGCTCAGGCTGGATGATCTGCATCCCGCGCTGAGACTTGATTTGGCGCACAAACAGCGGGATCAAAATGATCCGAATGACGAGCACCAGCAACAGGATTGATAGTGCCCAGTTCCAACCCGAGCCTTCAGGCAGGCCCACCATAGTCAGCAGACTGTGCCAGGCACTCAGGATGAAGGACACTGCCCAGCTGAAGGGCCACATAATAGTGTCTAGGAAAGCCATTACTCTCTCAGGGTGTCAGGTCCGGCGGCAGCACTGTTGTGAGCCGGACACGTGGAGGGTGAGAAAACCAACCTTCAGGGTACTTGATCAGTCTGGATCTCGAGGAATCGGGGGGTGGTTGAGTCGCACAATGTCTGGAAGTTCCTCTTCGGGCCATACTCGTGGAGAGGCCGGCACGTGGTTGACGCCGCCTCCGGTGAACGGATTACACCGCAGGACCCGCCAGGCAGTCAGAGCACTGCCGCGAACTAGACCGTGTACCGTCACTGCTTCGAGGCCGTAGGCGGAACAGCTTGGATAGAACCCGCAGACTTGTCCGTAGAGCGGTGAGACGAGTTTCCGCCAAATCGTGATGAACGCAATCAATGGGTACGCCGCGGCACGTCGCCACCACGGCCAATAGTTGTGGTGGATCTCTTCTTCCGTAGGAGGCGACGGCTCGGAGTCACCATCTGAGTGGGTCTGAGACGCCATTTCTCCCTCACCCGAGATGGTGTGGGCCTCGTCGTAGAAGTCGCTGTGCCGGATCCAGGTCACTGGCGCTGTGCCTTTCTCAACGATCGGCGCAGGCTGGATTCCACATCGGCGCGCAGCGTCCTGTGGTCAGCAGCAGCGGCATCTGCTAGAGCTCTGACAGCAAAGTCAACGCTGAGACCATCTGGTAGGGCCATCTGCGGACTTTGCATCAGCTCAGCGACGATATGTCGCAATCGCCGTGTTGTCCTATGCCTTACAACGGCGTTGCCGACAGTCTTTGACACGATGAAACCACATCGCCATCGCGGTCCTGCGGGTTTGCTCAGGAGCCGGGCCGAGACCACGACGGTGGCACTTCCCGCCCTGCTTCCGCGTCGCATCACCGTAGCGAAGTCCTGTGATGTGGTCAGGCGATGGGGCGCGGGAAGCATAGATCTACGGTACTCCGATAGGCATGACAACGGCCCACCCCAAGAAATCTGGGATGGGCCGTTGCCGCTGTTCTTATGCGCTTATGCCGAGAGCTTCTGGCGGCCGCTACGACGGCGGGCCGAAATGATGGAACGGCCGGCGCGGGTCCGCATGCGGGACCGGAAGCCGTGTTTGCGGCTGCGGCGGCGATTGCTCGGCTGGAAAGTCCGCTTGGTCACTGTGTACTCCCAATGTGATGGACGTGAAGTCTTTGCAGGCCCCGAAACAACTGCGCAAGAGCGCGCAAATAGTCCAGGGTGATCTGTCAACAGTAGGCGGGCAGGGCTACTGGCGTCAAGTTTCCGCATTGACTCATCCGTCTAGCGTGCTGCGCACATCCTTGTGAGAGCCCGTCAGGTACCGATTCCCACAGATTCAGGACGTTATCCACAGTTCTTGTGGAATACTATCCGGAACAGGATTGCCCGACCACAAGTCAGTTATGAGGGAGTAGCGTGTCCGCCGACTCCAAGTCCTCCGTATCTTCACAATGGCAGCAAGTGCTCACGGAACTTCGGGAGAATCACGGCATCACCGGGCTGAAGCTCGCCGATGTTGCCCGAGCCGTTCCACAGTCAGACCAGCTCATTGGGGATACTCTGCTTCTCGCGGTTCCGCATGAGCGAGTGCGTCAACTGCTTCACTCCACGCTTCAGGCCGAACTCTCTGAGGCTCTGCACACAGTGTTTGGAAAAGACATTCTGTGCGCCTACGTCATCGACCCTGAACTCGCCAAGGCGCAGCGGGAAAAAGAAGACCCCGCTCCTATTGCCTCGACCCCGCATAGGGCTTCGCCACAGCCGCACCGCCAGGAATCCCACTCTGAGCCAGTTCCTTTCCGTCCGGCTGAGCGGCCCAACCGGGCCTACACGGCGGGGACACCGGAAACAGCAGCGCACTCACGGCCCGTTCCGACTCCTGCAGATCCGGCGACATCCGGCAGCTACGAGACCTCTCGGCTGAACCCGCGCTATACATTCGACACATTCGTCATCGGGTCCTCGAACCGATTCGCTCACGCTGCAGCGAACGCTGTGGCGGAAGCACCCGCCAAGGCCTATAACCCGCTGTTCATCTACGGTGACTCGGGCCTGGGCAAGACACACCTCTTGCATGCGATTGGCCACTACGCACAGCGCCTTTACTCCGGAATCCGGGTCCGGTACGTGAACTCAGAGGAGTTCACGAATGATTTCATCAACTCCATCCGTGATGATGAGGGTGCGAGTTTCAAACATCTGTACCGCAACGTGGACATCCTGCTCCTGGATGACATCCAGTTTCTCGCGGACAAAGAACGAACCGTGGAGGAGTTCTTTCACACCTTCAACACGCTCTACAACAACAACAAGCAAGTTGTCATCACTTCCGATGAGCCCCCGAAGAGGCTCTCTGGGTTCGAAGAGCGGCTGCGTTCTCGGTTCGAATGGGGACTGATCACCGATATTCAGCCACCGGACTTGGAAACACGCATCGCGATCCTGCGCAAGAAGGCCAATGCTGAGAACTTCTCATGTCCTGATGATGTGCTCGAATACATCGGTTCAAAGATCTCGACCAATATTCGTGAGCTCGAGGGTGCTCTCATCCGGGTCACAGCATACTCTGCGCTGAACAAGCAGGAGGTTGATCTGTCTCTGGCTGAACAGGTGATGCGAGACCTCATTTCTGATGATCACGCCAAAGAGATCACCGCTCAGCAGATCATCAACGCGACCGCTGAGTACTACACGTTCACGGTGGAAGACCTCATGTCGAAGTCTCGTAGCCGTAATCTCGTCACGGCGCGGCAAATCGCCATGTACCTGCTGCGTGAGCTGACAGAGATGTCGCTGCCGAAGATCGGACAGGAGCTCGGTGGACGTGACCATACGACTGTCATCTACGCAGAACGCAAGATTCGTGAGCTGATGGCCGAACGGCGGGCTGTTTTCAACCAGGTGACTGAGCTCACCAACAAAATCAAGCACGGTCGATAAATGATCTCTTGTGGGGTTCCACGCTGGGACGAATCACAGGCACCGGGACTGCTTCGTACACATCTCACACTGATGTAGTTCCGCGGGATGAGCGCATCCAGGTCTGATTGACAGAACGGTATTCCACAGTTTTCCTCACATATCCACAGGTAGGGGTGGACTGTGGCCCTTCCTGAATGCACACCTGTGGATAAACCAGTGGAGTGTGAGTGGAACTTTTCCATACATCTGTGGATAACTGCACCTGATCTGGGGATGAAGCCTTGGGACCCTCATAAATCCTCCCCGTGTAGTTCACACAGCAGACCGGAACAACCCACGGTCGAATGCACAAGCCGTTCAGGCCCAGCAAGCACCAAGAAGTAGTTATCCACAGAATCCACAACAGTTACTACCACCTCTGATCTTTAAACTTAGAAATTCTCTCGACAAGCAACTGTTCTGTTCCCGGGTGCTAGATGTTGTGGTCAAAAGCAAGACTTTCGGCATATCTGGTAGAGACTGTAAGCTCGTCCCTCAGACACACCTGGCCGAATGCTTGACTTTGTGAGGGAGCCCCACAGTGCAGTTCACCGTAGACCGAGACGTACTGTCCGAGGCGGTGTCCTGGGCTGCCCGTTCGCTCTCACCCAGACCACCGGCTCCTGTGCTTTCGGGCTTGCTCATCACAGCCAAGGACCAACAAGTCGTGATCTCCAGCTTCGACTATGAGGTCTCCGCGCAGCTCAGCATTGACGCGGAAGTCTCCGATGAAGGCACAGTTCTCGTCTCTGGGCGGCTTCTCAATGACATTGTGAAGTCACTGCCTCATGCTTCAGTGACCGTCTCGTTGGAAGAGACGAAAGTCATTCTGACGTGCAAGTCATCAACGTTCACGCTGACCACAATGCCGGTGGATGAATACCCTGATCTTCCTGCCCAACCGGAGGTTGCAGGTGTTGTGGACGGCTCAGCTTTTGCCCGCGCCGTCTCTCAGGTGATTACAGCTGCCGCTCGAGATGACACGCTGCCGTTGCTGACAGCTGTGAAACTCGAAATCGAAGGTGAAACCATCACTTTCTTCGCCACCGACCGGTACCGCCTGGCGATGCGGGAAATCACGTGGCGTCCGAGTGATCCCTCAATTTCCACCTCGCTGCAGATCAAAGCTAAGACCCTCAACGAAGTCGCAAAGTCCTTGGCGGGAGCGGGAGACCTCTCCTTGGCAATTTCTAACGACGACGCCCTCGTTGGCTTTTCCTCCGGTGGGCGCCGCACCACAAGCACCCTGGTCGACGGCGACTACCCGAAGATCCGGCAGCTCTTCCCAGAAGAAACCCCCATCCACGCTGTGGTCAACACTGCGGAACTCATCGAAGCGGCACGCCGCGTGTCCCTGGTGTCCGAACGCAACGGGTATATCCGACTGCAGTTCACCGAGGACAATCAGGTCACCTTGGATGCGGGAGTTGATGACAACGCCTCAGCCTCGGAAGCTGTTGGTGCCCACCTCAGTGGAGAACCCATCACCGTAGGCTTCAATCCCAGCTATCTCAACGAGGGGCTCGGAGTCTTTGACACCGAATTCCTGCGCTTCAGCTTCGTCTCCGCTCCCAAACCCGCCATGATCACTGGTCAGCAGGAAGGTGAGGGAGAGAACTCAACAGACTTCCGCTACCTACTGATGCCAGTGCGCTTGCAGGACCGCTGATCGACGAGACTCTGAGGCACTGTGCGGCTTTCTCACCTCATTCTGCACAATTTCCGCAGTTACGCGGACGCTGACCTCACTCTGCACCCGGGCCCCAATGTGCTTTTGGGGTACAACGGGGTAGGAAAGACCAATATTGCCGAGGCCATGGGGTATTTGTCGAGTCTTTCGTCCCACCGCGTGACTCATGATGCTCCGCTGATCCGCCATGGTGAGTCTCAGGCCATCATTCGGGCACAAGCTCATCGTGGCCGGCGTGAGGCATTTCTGGAACTTGAGATCAATCCAGGAAAATCCAACCGAGCGCGGATCAACCGTGGATCTCCGGTCAGGGCCACGGAAGCCCTAGGTATCCTACGCACCGTGCTCTTCGCACCGGAGGACTTAGAACTGGTGAAGGGATCCCCCACGGTTCGGCGCCGCCTGTTCGACACACTGGCCGTTCAGCTGCACCCCTCGCTGGGTCAACTCGGACTGGAGTACGGGAAGGTGCTCCGGCAACGCAACGCACTGCTGAAATCCATTCGTCACCAAGGGTTCACGCCCACTCACGAATCCACACTGGAGGTGTGGGATGCTCAACTTGCTCAGGTCGGCGGACGTCTCCTCCGGGCCCGCCTTGATGTCCTTGGGTCCCTCCGGCCGCATGTGAGTCAGGCGTATCAGGACCTTTCCCACTCAGTGCGCACCGCACGCATGCGCTACCTATCCTCACTTACTGGTCACGATGAGGACAGCGAGGAGCGCACCACCCCGCGTTCTTCACAGTCGGAGACTGATATCTCTGCACTGGAGGAAGCTTCCAGCGAGCAATTGATGCAGCAGATTCTCCAGGGCCTGCAATCAGTGCGGAAAAGAGAACGAGAACGAGGTATTACTCTGATCGGGCCCCACCGGGATGACGTCGACTTCAGCCTTGATACGACGCCTGTCAAGGGATACGCCTCTCATGGCGAAACCTGGTCCTACGCCTTAAGTCTGCGGCTTGCGAGCTATCGGGTGATGATCGACGACGACCCCCAACCAGGCGCGGAACCCATACTCATCCTCGATGATGTATTCGCTGAACTTGATGCCCGCCGCAGGCGGCGCTTAGCCGAGCTTGCCACAGGTGCTGAACAGGTAATGGTCACCGCCGCGGTGGACGACGACGTCCCTGAGTCCCTGCTCAGCAATGCGTACAGAATCGAGTCAGTGGACCAGATCAGCCACGCCACTCGCACTGGACCTGCTCAGGCTGAACATGACTGAAAACCAAGAGGTTCCCGATGCAGCCACCACCCTGTTCAACAGGTTTCGCAAATCTGCTGAAGACCGTGGACAACAACGTCTGCGCAGACCCCCAAAGAACCTCTCGCTCAATTCCGATCCCCGGGCAGTATCGCGAGCCGCCGATGGCGGCACAGCTCGGCAGTCAACGCAGCAGCGGGAAGACCTCCGTGATCCAAAGCTGCTCGGAGAAGCACTCAACACCCTGATCAGGAGTCGCGGATGGACGGCCCCAGTGGCGGTCGGTTCTGTCATCAGCAGATGGGATCAGTTGGTCGGTGACGCGATTGCCGAACATTGCCGACCGGAGACCTTCGAAGACGGTGTGGTCATCGTCAACTGCGACTCAACAGCATGGGCGACCAACCTCAAGCTGATGAAACCGAAGATCATGGATGTCTTTGAACAGGAGCTCGGCAAAGGAATTGTCACCGAGATCGACATTCGGGGCCCGCAAGCACCAAGTTGGAAGAAGGGTCGGTATTCAGTTCGCGGCAGAGGCCCCCGTGACACCTACGGATAACCGTGTGCTGGCGTTCTGCGGAGAGGGCTTTCCGGTCTTTTGCGCGTTCATTGAACTAGCTCTGGAGGAGAAAACGCCTCTATGACGATATGCCGCATCGACGCCTAAGAGACGACCACGGCCCCGTACGAGTATCCCATCTCCGGTTCCAGAGGCCCTCGAGAGGCTCCTAGCGGCATATTAGTCCCGCGAAACCCGGGCAGAAATGCGGGAATCAGCGTGTTTCGCGGTAGAATGTTGCAAGTGAGTGAACAGGACACCCCCTACGGGAATTACGGCGCATCTGACATTACTGTCCTGGAAGGGCTCGAGGCAGTTCGCAAGCGTCCAGGCATGTATATCGGCTCCACTGGAGAGCGAGGCCTACACCATCTGGTCTACGAGGTGGTTGACAACTCCGTCGATGAGGCATTGGCCGGGTACTGCTCCCACATCGAGATCACGCTCCAGAATGACGGCGGTGTTCGCGTTGAAGACGACGGACGTGGCATTCCTGTGGACATGCACCCGACTGAGGGCAAACCCACAGTAGAAGTCGTCATGACCGTGCTGCATGCCGGAGGCAAGTTCGGCGGCGGGGGCTACGCCGTCTCAGGTGGCCTCCACGGTGTGGGCATCTCTGTGGTCAATGCGCTCTCCTCCCGGGTCGAGACCACCGTCCGTCGCCAGGGGTATGAATGGTCCATCGTCTTCGGCGAAGGCGGTGACACGATCGTGCCACTGAGTCGGGGCAAGGAGGCTTCTGACACCGGAACCACCCAGGTGTTCTACCCTGATGCAGGCATTTTTGACACTGTTGATTTCAGCTTCGAAACCCTGCGAGCACGCTTCCAGCAGATGGCGTTCCTCAACAAGGGATTGCGTATCACGCTTAGGGATGAGCGGGAGATCGACGGCAACGTGGTGGTCGCTGATGAGATCGTTGAGCAGCACCATGCTGCCGAAAAGCCGCTCGCTGAGGGTGAAGAACCCTCCCCTGCTGAACCGGGTGAGCACGAAGAAGCTCTTGCTGAGACCACCAAAGGCCGAGTGGTCGTCTATCAGTACGACGATGGCCTGTTGGACTACGTCAAGCACCTGAACTCTGCGAAGAAGACAGAGACTGTCCACGAGGACGTCATTGCCTTCGAGTCCGAAGACACCGAGCGGGGGATCGCCGCGGAAGTTGCGATGCAGTGGACATTGACCTACTCCGAATCAGTCCACACCTACGCAAACACCATCAACACTCATGAGGGCGGTACGCACGAGGAAGGCTTCCGGTCTGCGATGACCAGCCTTGTCAACCGGTACGCACGGGATAAGAACTACATCAAAGACAAAGAAGAGAACCTCACCGGTGAGGATATCCGCGAAGGACTCACCGCGGTGATTTCCGTGAAGCTCTCCGAACCCCAGTTCGAGGGTCAGACCAAGACCAAATTGGGCAACTCAGAGGCTCGCGGCTTTGTCCAGGGCGTTGTCCACACTCAGCTCGGCGACTGGCTCGAACGTAATCCCGGACCCGCGCGCGACATCATCCGTAAAGCCCAGTCGGCAGCCCAAGCCCGGTTGGCCGCCCGCAAGGCCCGGGAACAGGCACGCCGTAAGTCCCCGCTGGAGACCTTCGGCATGCCGGGCAAACTCGCCGATTGCTCGTCTAAGGACCCCAGTGAATCAGAGGTCTATCTGGTAGAGGGTGATTCTGCGGGCGGTTCCGCTAAACGCGGCCGCAACCCGCGAACCCAGGCCATCCTCCCTTTGCGGGGCAAGATCCTCAACGTGGAGCGGGCCCGGTTGGACAAGGCCCTGTCCAACCAGGAAGTCCAGTCCATGATCACGGCATTCGGAACCAACATTGGTGAAGAGTTCGACATCACCAAGCTGCGTTACCACAAGATTGTGCTGATGGCCGATGCTGATGTGGACGGCCAGCACATCACCACACTGATGCTGACGCTGCTGTTCCGCTACATGCGTCCTCTTATCGAGAACGGGTACGTGTTCCTCGCCCAGCCTCCGCTGTACAAGATCAAGTGGACCGGCGGTGACCCTGACTACGTCTTTACCGACAGTGAGCGCGATGAAGCGCTGGCGGCCGGCCGTGCCGCTGGCCGGAAACTCCCCAAAGAGCTGGGTATCCAGCGGTATAAGGGTCTGGGTGAGATGGACTACTCGGAACTGTGGGAAACCACCATGGACCCGGAGCACCGAACTCTGCTCCAGGTATCCGTCGAAGACGCCGCGGCAGCTGATGAGATCTTCTCCATCCTCATGGGTGAAGATGTCGAATCCAGGCGTAACTTCATCCAGCAGAACGCCAAAGACGTCCGTTTCCTCGATATCTGAGTGACCACGTACTGGGGATTGCCCAGGCGTCGTCGTCAGCTGTTGAAACCTCGAAGGAAGAGAATACGTGAGCGATAACACTCCAGAGAACCCGGACGTTCCGGCCCCCTTGACCGGCGTGGAAGTCGACCGTGTGCGGCAGATTGATCTGCAGACGGAGATGAAGCGGTCCTATCTGGACTACGCGATGGCCGTAATCGTCGGCCGTGCCCTGCCTGACGTTCGCGACGGTCTGAAGCCTGTCCATCGGCGCGTCCTCTACGCCATGTATGACGGCGGCTTCCGTCCCGACCGGTCGTTCAACAAGTGTGCACGCGTGGTCGGCGAGGTCATGGGTTCTTACCACCCGCACGGCGACTCAGCGATCTACGATGCCCTCGTGAGGCTCATCCAGGATTGGGTGATGCGCTATCCGCTGGCCACCGGCCAAGGGAACTTCGGAAACCCCGGCGACGACGGCGCCGCCGCACCCCGTTACACCGAGACCAAGATGGCCCCCCTAGCCATGGAAATGGTCCGGGACATCAACGAGGACACCGTTGACTTCCAGGACAACTACGACGGTAAGCAGCAAGAACCCGTAGTGCTGCCCGCCAGGTTCCCGAACCTGCTGGTCAATGGCTCCTCCGGCATCGCGGTGGGCATGGCCACGAACATTCCTCCGCACAACCTTCGCGAGGTTGCCTCAGGCGTCCAGTGGTACCTGCAGAATCCTCAAGCCTCACGTGAAGAGCTCCTAGAGGCCCTTCTGGAACGTGTTCAGGGACCAGACTTCCCTACCGGGGCCCAAATTCTGGGTACCCAGGGTATTGAGGACGCCTATCGCACCGGCCGCGGATCCATCACCATGCGTGCAGTGGTCAGTGTGGAAGAACTCCAGGGCCGTTCCTGCCTGGTGGTCACCGAGCTTCCGTACCACGCGAACCCTGACGCACTCGCCCGTAAGATCGCCTCCCTGGTCAAAGACGGAAAAATCGGCGGTATCGCTGAGATTCGCGATGAGTCCTCGGGCCGGACCGGTCAGCGCCTGGTGATCATTCTCAAGCGTGACGCCGTGGCCAAGGTGGTCCTGAACAACCTGTACAAGCACACCCAGCTGCAGGACAACTTCTCCGCGAACATGCTCGCACTCGTGGACGGCGTGCCCCGCACGCTGAGCCTGGACGCATTTGTGCACCACTGGGTGTCACACCAGATCGAGGTCATCGTCCGGCGTACTCGCTTCCGGCTGGCCAAGGCTGAGGCGGAGGCCCACATCAAGGTCGGCCTGCTCAAAGCGCTCGATGACATTGACCGGGTCATCGAGACCATCCGCGGCTCGGCCAATGTGGATGAGGCTCGCGAAGGCTTGAAGCGGCTGCTGGACATTGACGACAGCCAGGCCACCGCCATCGTGGACATGCAGCTGCGCCGTCTGGTGGGTCTGGAACGGCAGAAGCTGCAGAACGAATACGACGAGCTGATGCGCATGATCGAGGACTTCCGAGCAATCCTCGCCAGCGAGGACCGGCAACGGCAGATTGTCAGTGATGAACTCACCACCATTGTGGACAAATTCGGTGACGAGCGCCGGACTCATATTCTCCGCGGCTACGGCGGTGACATGTCCATGGAGGATCTCATCCCGGAAGAGGATGTGGTGGTCTCCATCACCCGTGACGGTTACGTCAAGCGCACCCGCATTGACAACTACCGTGCCCAAATCCGGGGTGGCAAGGGAGTCCGCGGCGCCCAGCTGAGGGTTGACGACGTCGTCGAGCATTTCTTTGTCACCACCACGCACCACTGGATCTTGTTCTTCACCAACCTGGGAAGGGTTTACCGCACCAAGTGCTATGACCTCATGGAATCTGGCCGTGATTCGAAGGGCCAGCACGTGGCCAATGTTGTGGCATTCCAACCGGATGAGAAGATCGCTGGAGTCCTAGCGCTGAAGAACTACGACGACGCCGACTACCTTGTCCTGGCCACCAAGTCCGGTTTGGTGAAGAAGACCAAGCTCACTGACTACGATTCACCCCGGCAGGCTGGCGTGATCGCCATCAACCTGCGTGAGGATGATGAGCTGGTCTCAGCGAAGCTGATCACCGCTGAGGATGACCTGATGCTGGTCTCCCGGAACGGCCAGTCGCTGCGTTTCACCGCCACTGACCAGGCGCTTCGCCCCATGGGTAGGGCGACCTCCGGTGTCACCGGTATGAAGTTCCGTGCCGATGATGAACTGCTCACCGCTGATGTGGTCGCCGAGGACTCCTATGTGTTCATCGTCACTGAGGGCGGTTTCGCCAAACGCACCCATGTCGATGACTACCGGATCCAGGGCCGCGGCGGTCTTGGTATCAAAGTTGGGAAGTTCGTCGAGGATCGCGGCAACCTGGTCGGTGCCATGGTGGTGGAAGAGGACGACGAAGTGCTTGTGGTCATGAATTCCGGCAACGTGGTTCGCTCCGCAGTGTCAGGCGTTCCACCGCGCGGACGCGACACGATGGGTGTCATATTCGCGAAGCCGCGTAAGAATGACCGCATCCTCAAAGTGGCCAAGTCTTCCGGCGCAGCATTGGCTGCAGCAGGCGAAGAAGTAGGCTCTGAGGACGGCTCGGAAGGCACGCCAGCTGATAACGAAGCCGCAACACCTGAAGTAGAGGTTCAGGATTCTGAGAGCTCCGAATAGTCATATGCAGTACCGTGGTCTCTCGATGAGTACGACTTCTCACGCCCATGGAGGTCTTTTGTGAGCGAAAGCAACGACGGACAGACGAGCCAGACCGGCGCGTCTGAGGCTAAACGGCGCTTCCCTGCGCCTAGGCCGCGTGGTGCCACGCTGACCAACATGCCGGCAATCAAGGAAGAGATCGCCCCCGCGCCGCAGAACGCCGGGGCACCGGGGCCCAGACCCTCTGCTCCGCGTCCGCGCCCCAGCCAAGGCAGACCGGTGGCTCGCCCGCAGCCTGCTGCGCGTCCGGCCACCGGACGGCAAGCGCAGCCCCTGGTGCGGCCCACGCCTAAGGCGAAGGTCCGCAAAGCTCGACTGCTGGTCTCCAAGGTTGACCCGTGGTCAGTGCTGAAGATGAGCTTCCTGCTCTCGGTGGCGCTGGGCATCATGCTCGTGGTCTGTGCCGTGACCCTGTGGTCCATGATGGACCTCACTGGTGTGTTCGACCGGGTCAACGACCTTGCAGGTCAGATTCTCGGAGGCAACGGTGACGCAGGCGGATTCCAGCTTCAGGAGCTGGTCACTGTGGGCCAGATTGCCTCTTTCGCCACCATTATCGCGGTGGTGAACGTGGTGCTGTTGACGGTGCTGTCCATGTTGGCGGCAGTGCTGTACAACCTCTCAGCGTCTCTGGTGGGTGGCATCGGCGTCACTCTGACGGACGACTGATTTGTTGGACTCGTCAGCGCTGGTGTAATGTGTAGTGGTCGCTCTCCGGGCGATTGATGGAGCAGGTTTCGGGCGTATAGCTCAGGCGGTTAGAGCGTCACACTGATAATGTGAAGGTCCGTGGTTCAAGTCCACGTACGCCCACTATGAAACGAATCCTGGTAGTAGCAGCCGCGGTCACAGGCATTGTCATGTACCGCGAGTGGAAGAAGAATGAAGAAACGCGTCAGGTCTGGAACCAGGCCACCGATGCTGTAAAAAACTAAATACCCATTACGGGGCCTTAGCTCAGTTGGTAGAGCGCCTGCTTTGCAAGCAGGATGTCAGGAGTTCGAGTCTCCTAGGCTCCACAGATTGGTTAGATGCGGAGTATCGCCCGCATGGGCCGCGAAAGTAGCAAAACCCCAGGTCAGAGCCCCTCTCCTCAGTTGGAGAGGGGCTCTTTCGTGTCTGGGGTCGCTCCGGTGGGTTATAGGCAAGAATGTGTGTACACGTTGGCCCCGGATCCTTGATCTGACGCCGATGTAGGGTCC
>NZ_VAVZ01000003.1 GCF_005771525.1 Nesterenkonia salmonea
ACCGTCAGCATGCCAGGGTGGAGGACCGGATCCGGCAGGCCAAAGCCACCGGGCTGGCCCGATTCCCTGCCGCCGGGTTCGCGGAGAACCAAGCGTGGCTGCAGGTGGTGATGATCGCCAACGACCTGATCACCTGGACAAAGCTCATCGCCTACAAAGACCACCCCAGCATTGGCCGGGCAGAGATTGCTGCGTTCCGGTACATGATCCTGCACACCGCAGCCCGCATCACCCGCGGAGCACGACAACTCAGGCTCCGGGTTGATGCCGGCTGGAGATGGGTCAACGAGGTCGCCCACGGCTACACCGCCATCCGCGACGCCTTCACCTGACGACCCGCCCACCTGCCCCAACGACTTGCGGAAAATTCGGAGAAACGGCCACCCGAGACGGCAACCCTCGGGCCACAGCCGCGCCCTCATGCGCATTCTCAGCGATTCACCCGCGAGCATGCCCTCAGAACTCCTCAGCGGCGCCCCGTGAAAGAAGGAGGCTCAAAGCCCTCGGACTGACCCTCCCCCTGGTGCTGCTCACCGCAGCGTGTTCTGGCACTGAGCCTGACACCGCACCCACACNCTCAAAGCCCTCGGACTGACCCTCCCCCTGGTGCTGCTCACCGCAGCGTGTTCTGGCACTGAGCCTGACACCGCACCCACACCGACCGCTTCCCCCGAAGAGTCAACCGTTTCGGAGAGCTTCAAGGAACTGGAGTCGCGCTATGACGCCAGACTTGGCGTCTATGCGGTAGACACCGGTAGCGGGGAAGAGGTGACCTGGCGTGATGATGAGCGGTTCGCGTACACCTCGACAATTAAGGCCATCGCGGCAGGGGCACTGCTTGATCAGGTGGGCCTCGATGGCCTCGAGACGGAAGTCCCGATCCAGACAGGCGATATGGTGCCTCACGCCCCCGTCACTGAGAACCATATCGGTCAAACGCTCACACTCGCGGAGCTCACAGAGGCCGCGGTGACCGTGAGTGACAACCCCGCCGCGAACTATCTCTTTGATGAACTCGGCGGCCCCGCCGAGTTCGATGCTGTCTTGGAAGATTTGGGTGACGACGTCACTGAGGTGGTGCGCCGTGAACCAGAGCTCAACGAAGCGACCCCCGGTGATGACCGAGACACCACCACTCCCCGTGCAATCTCAGAGAATCTGCGGGAATACCTTTTCGGCACGACATTGTCTGATGAGGAGAAGTCCCAACTCAGACAGTGGATGATCGATAGTGAAACCGGCGATGCGCTTATCCGCGCCAATCTTCCCTCAGAGTGGACCATCGGAGACAAATCTGGAAACGGGGGCTACGCGAGCCGTGGCAATATCGCGGCGATCTGGCCTCCAGAAGGTGATCCCATCGTGATCGCTGTCCTGTCCTCACGTGATGAACCGGATGCTGAACACGATGACCGGCTCATCGCAGAAGCAGCCGAAGTGGCCGTCTCCGAGCTTCGCTGACGCACCGCATCCAGCCCAAGATGAGACAAGCTGGCACCAAGGACCAGCTCACGCGGAGATACATGCGCATGACATCACGGAACTCAGAGAAATAGACCAGGCGATAGGCCGGACTGGTCCCAGTAGCATGCGCCGTCAGAGGGGACGATTTTCACTGCCAGTGGGCGTTGGGATCCGATTGATAGAGATACAGTCCCAGCAGTGCCAAAATATGGACTGCGGCGCTGAGCGCGCCAATGACACCCCAACACGATGAAGTTCATGAGCGCAGAGGAGCACAGGTGGCCCAGAGTCCCAGGCAGGACCCGGTGAAACACACTCAGGAGGGCAACCACGGTAGATCCCGGCGTATGCCCTCCTTCCGCGGCGTCGTCGACTGGATCCGCAATGTGGTGCAGAAGCCGGAGTTCCTCACTGATGTGCTGCAGATCCTCAAGACTGTTATCGCTGGAACGGCAGCATGGTGGTTCTCCACCTCCGTGTTGGAATCTGAGCTGGCATTCCTAGCGCCGTGGACAGCGCTGCTGACTGTCCACGCAACTGTGCACCGTTCACTGTCGCACGGCATCCAAACCACGGTGGCTTCCACTATCGGTGTCGGGCTGTCCTTTGTCATCGGCTTCTTTCTCGGTGTCAGCCTGTGGACGTTCGCCCTGGCGCTGCTGGTGGGTGTGGCCGCGGCGCGTATCTCTTGGATCAGAGATGAGGGGGTCGCCATTGCGACCACCGCGATATTCGTCTTCGGCAGTGGTTTCGACGAGCAGGCTCCGCTGCTAGATGACCGCATATTGGAAGTAGCAGTGGGTGTCGCCGCCGGGGTCCTGGTCAACATGCTCATTGTTCCGCCTCTGGGAGACAAACAGGCTGGGCGCTACGTAGACAGCCTCAACGAGCGCATGGGCGGGGTTCTAGTCAGCATCTCCGAGGAGTTCTCCGACAACTGGGATACCGACCGGGCTGAGGCATGGTTCAAAGAGACAGAGTCAATGAGCCAAGAACTCGATTCGGCCTGGACTGTGGTGCGTTTCGCGAGGGAATCCCACCGCGCGAACCCACGAGGACTTCGCGGCAAAAGCAAACTTCACCGAAGCACCTGGGAAGCGCACGAGGCAAGCTACGAGGAAATCTTGGAACGCACTGACGAGGGCATCTCCCATTTGCGCCACCTCACCCGTTCGCTGCGGGAAGCCTCATACTCCGACGGCGAATGGGATGAGCGGTTCCGTGAGCGCTGGGCGCGGATTGTGGGAGACGCCGGGCGCTCGATCGCAGATCCAGATAGAGAGGTCGCCCCTCTTCACGAGGACCTCACCTCACTGTCGACCGATATGGCCAAGGACAGGGGTCTGCCCACTGATTCATGGCCTACCTACGGTTCGCTGCTCGCAAGCGTGCGGCACATCGTGGTGGTCGTGGACGACGTCGCCTCCGCCCGTAAAGCCCGCGAAGGCGGTACTGAGAACCCCACAGTCTCCCATTGAACGCTGCGCACAGGGTGAGAATCTCAACTGCGCGGAGACCGCAAGCTGCCAAGCGAGCAGTCCGGTAGAGCGATCCATCCTTCTCGTTCAGCCCTCGCCTTGTGCTGGGGTGGCGGAGAGGAGTACTGGCCCACTGCTGCGGCCCGAGCCGAAAGAGCTGCGATCACCGCATCAAAAGCGTCAGGAGAGTCCACCATGAGTTCTTGATGCGGACGGATTTCCAACCACGGTGCCTCACTTTCAATCCGCTGAACGAGTAGGCGACGCACCTCAGGGTCGGTCCGATACCCGCGGATATCCCAGTCCCACTGCCTCAGCGTTGCCCCAGGGTAGACCTCAACTACGATGCCCTCTCGCCCGGACCTGTCCACCTGAAGTCCATGTGCGGCAAGTCGCCCAAGGAGGCCGGCACAACGCATTGCCGTCAGGCCCAGGCGATCGGTCGATACGCTCAGCGGCCAGCGTCCTACCTTCTCGCGGACAAACCGGTCGGTCTCTCGGAAAGCTAGGGTCCGCCTCCACTCCATGCCCCCGTCTGCTGTCTGCGGCTGAGCGAGATTCGAGTGACTGGCCACAAAGGCGACAAACTCGTCAGGCCAGCCCAGCGCACAATCAACTCCGATCTTGGTGACTCCCGCTGCCGCCCGGACAATCTCGGTGTCGTCAACGTTAAGACGCAACTGCTCCAGGCGCGCACCGGCTGGGGTCCAAGCCATGATGGCGAGGGCCGTCCGCTTGCTCTCGGCCGCAAGATCGACTCCCGCGATCCACATGACATCATCGCTCATGCCAACGACGGTACGTGATCAGGATCGACGGGACTGCTATGAGCACGAGTGTCGCTGAACCACCAGGACACCTCATCATCGGCCCATTCTGGTAGGGGGTGCGGGACTTGAACCCGCGACAAAAGGATTATGAGTCCTCTGCTCTAACCAACTGAGCTAACCCCCCTCGCAGCCGCCCAGATACGCAACGGCAGCCGCTCTATCCTAACTGAGGACCGCCCGACCTTGCGCAGCTGCGCAGGCCCCACGGAGGTGGCGATACTCTCAGGGGCCGAGTTCAAGCCTGACGGAAGCTCGCGCCCGCGGGTGCTCATCAGCTGCAATCTCCAGAGCACGCAACCCGTGGTGACCGGGCAGCCCCTGCACCACCTGCTCGGCGACGTACTGGCAGACGACTTCCGTCGTCGTGATCTTCCCTGAAAGGTCCGGGTGCTCATCCAGATTCCGGTACCTCAGGCCGTCCAACACCCCACCCAGAAGGGACATGGCCACCCCAATATCCATCACAACCCCATGCTCATCGAGCCCTTCACGTTCGAACGTCGCAGTGATGGCCAGGGTTGCCCCGTGCAGCTGCTGAGCTGGACCAAAGAACTCATCCGGGAGCGAGTGAGCGATCATCACGTGGTCGTCCACCGATACGCGGAATATGGGCTTCTGTGCGGGCATTAGTCGGCTCCTTGAGTCTCGGATGGGGCATATGTCACCGCGTGCAGCAGCTGGTTTCGAGTCCAGTCTGCCTTACGCGAAAAGTCATCGAGCACCGTGGGCAGATCGTCCAAGGATGAGCTACCGGTGACGAGGGCGTCGAACCGCGGATCCAGCAACTCCAATGCGGCCGCCAACCGCTGCCTCCGGGTGCGCCGCAAGCGCTTGGGTGCCGCTACCTCGCCCACCTGGGCACCGATGATCCTCAGGCGCCTAGCGTGAAAACCGCCACCCAAAGGAACATTGGGCTCGCTCGTGCCGTACCAGGACATCTCCACCACAGCACCGTCGTCCCCCGTGATGTCCAGAGCGCGGCCAAGGCCCGATTGGGCAGCTGAGGTGTGAAAGACTGCGTCGTTATCACCGGAGGCCTCCTCTGGGGAGACGGCATGAAGTCCCAACTCTGCGACAAGGGCCCGCCGCGCTGAGTCGACCTCCACCACTTGGAGCCGCGCCGGGGTGACCTGTGACAGCAGCAACGCCGTCACCAACCCCACCAGCCCAGCGCCTACGACGGCGATTCTGTCGCCAAGTGTGGACTGGGCCTCCCACACGGCATTGAGCCCAACCTCAGCAATACCGGCCACCAAGGCACGTGAGCTGGGCATGTCATCGGGCACCACATGGCAGGCCTCCACCGGCACCACCGCATGACTGCGGTGACCAGTCAGGCTGAAGACCCGTTTACCTATCAGGTCCTCAGGTCCCTGGCGCACCACTGCCACATTGAGATACCCGTGCGAGACCGGAAACGGCAGATTGCCAAGCTGGTGCGGGGCAGCCATCAGACTGGCCACCGCGTCCGGAACCTCCCCCCGGTAGACCACCGATTCGGTGCCAGGAGAGATCCCGGAGAGCTCAGTCTCCAGAAGCACCTGCCCGGGGCCAGGCTCAGGCGCAGCAACGTTGCGCACCCGGGCAGAACGGGGCGACTCGATCCATAGTTCGCGTGCAGTCAATGTCATCGGCCCTATAGTCCCATGTCAGCCGGAACAGGACCTGGAGGTGACACACTAAAGGCTATGAGGCTCTTCATTGATTGCCGGTATGTCCGCCCGCGGGTGCATGACGGAATCTCCCGGTACACAGCCTCCCTGGTGCAGGCCGCCGCTGAGCAGGCTGATATCACCATGCTGATCCACGACCCAGAACAGCTGAACCAGCTCCCTGAGCTTCCGCATCTGCGTATCAGTTCACCGACAGGGCCGAACGAACCTTTCGTTGCCCGGCAGATTAACCCCCACTCCCCGGATGTGGTCTTCTCCCCCATGCAGACCATGGGCAGCCTGGGCAGACGGTACAGCCTGATCCTCACTCTTCATGACCTCATCTACTATCAGCACCGCACCCCACCGAAGAACCTTCCCGCCCCAGTCCGACTGGGGTGGTGGCTCTATCACCTCAGCTATGCGCCTCAGCGGCTGGCACTGAACCGGGCCGACGCCGTCGCCACCGTTTCGCAGACAACAGCAGACTTGATTGCCGAACACCGGCTGACCTCACGGCCGGTTCATCTGATCTCCAATGCACCGCAAGACGTGCCCGAACCGCGGAACCCTTACCAACCCCCCGAAAAAGACCTGGTCTACATGGGTTCGTTCATGGACTACAAGAATGTTCCGGCGCTCATCGCCGCGATCAATGAACTACCCGGCTACAGGCTGCACCTATGTTCACCGGTTGAGCCCGCAGGCCGGGCGCAGCTGACGGCACGTGCCACGCGACCGGGTCAGCTGATCTTCCACAACGGGATCAATGAGGGGGCCTACCACCAGCTGCTACAGCGGGCCACCGCCTTGGTGACGCTTTCCCAGGCAGAAGGCTTCTGCCTTCCCGTGGTTGAAGCGCTCAGTCATGGAACGCCCGTCATCACCTCAGATCTGCCCATCTTCCGGGAGGTCACAGGCTCTGCAGTCCGCAGCTACGGAGCACAGGTGATCGATAGTAAAGATCCGCTGAGCTTCGCTGCCGCGGTGCACGCTTTGGAGAATCAGGAGGACTTCGCCGCGGCGAGCGAGGCGGCACGAACCAGGAGCCAGGACTACTCATGGTCGGAATCCGCCGCTGAACTGATCAGGCTGGCTGAATCACTGACGGGTTCCCGCTAGCGCAAAGGTCGCACGTGCTTTCCGCGCCCTACCACTCGAACTGGTATGTCTCCGTCCAGTCCGCGCCGTAGTAGAGAGCCTCATAAGCGGCCATGGTCTTGCCAATCGCGTGCTGATTGGCCTTCTCCCGGCTCCTCAGCCCCATAGTCGCCCGCTCCTGAGGTGTCTTCCTGAAGACGCGGTTGAGCTGTTCGGCCAAATCATCACTGTTGAACGGCTCAAAAAGGTAGCCGTTCTCTCCCACTGCCACCAAGTGCGGCAAGGCCAACGCGTTCGCCAAAATCACAGGCTTGGCCGCACTCATGGCTTCCAGCGACACCAATGACTGAAGTTCTGAGGTGCCTGGCTGGCAGAAGGCATCAGCCGAAATATAAGCCTCTCTGAGCTCCGCATCATTCAGGTGACCCCTGAAATTGATTCGGTCCTCAATGCCCAGCTCAGCTGTCTGCTCGCGGAGCTTATCGCGCTGTTCGCCGTCGCCGATGATCTCGGCGGTGATCTGGAGTGCAGGATCAGTCTTAGCCACGGCGTCTATGAGCACGTCAACGTTCTTCTCCACCGCCAAACGCCCCACGAAGAGCACTGTCGGTTTGTCCCGCCGGGCGATGGATTCATCAGGCCGAGGGCTGTAATAGTCAACATCGATCCCGTTGGACAGTGGGAGCACATGTTCGAACCCACCCTTAGCCCGCATGGTGTCGGCGGCTAATGGTGTGGGGGTCGTGACCACGGAGGCCTTACCCATGAGGCGCCCCATATCCCTCCAAGAGTTCCGTGCCACAATCCGCTTGAACCACTTGGGGAAGGGCAGGAAGGGGTCCAGGTTCTCCGGCATGAAGTGATTGGTGGCCACCGTGCGCACCCGCGCCTCTTCTGCGGCCAAAATTGCAGCCTTACCAATCATGTAGTGGCACTGGACGTGGACCACGTCTGGTTGGATCTCGGCGACCAAGCGGCGCATGGCAGGTTCCACCAGCCAGGGCAGGCAGAGGCGGTGGTACTCGTGTGTTGGCGCCTTGAATGACCGGAAACGGTGGATGGTGGCCTCATCTTGATGCTCCACCACATCAGGGCCTGGGCCCGGCCGCGCCGCCGCTATGTGGACTTGGTGCCCGCGGGCTGTCATGTGTTTGGCCAGTCGATAGCCGAAAATGGATGCCCCGTTGACATCGGGTGGGTAGGTGTCGGCTGCGATCAGAACTGTTAGTGGCTTGCCGTTGTTCACTCTTCGTTGACCCTCCGCGGAGGTCCTCCCTGTTCGGGGTGCAGATTGGCGGTTTGTGTGGTGGTTGTGGGTTTACCGACCAGCGGTTCGTCTGATGTGGCTGCCACACCGATCCGGGCCCACGTACTTCGCCTCCACGGGTTGATGTCCGCTGCGCGCAGCCTCCGGAACTTGCCGAGGGCTTGGATGAAGTAGTCCAGGGAGGCGATGATGTGCATCACGGCTCCGGCGACGAGGAGCGACTCTGCCACCAAGGGGAATAGCCCGTCGATTCGCTCGGAGAACTCCGGCAGTTCGGCGAGCATGAGCATCGGCAGACTGACCATGAGGCAGGCGGTGCGTACTTTGCCCATCCCGGAAACGGGCAGTTGGGGTGAACCGGCGAAGAACACGGTGGATGTCAGCAGGAGCACCAGGTCGGGAAGCAGTATTGCCCAGAGCAGCCATTCGGGTGCTATGTCGAAGTAGACCAGGGTGAGCGTCACGATGATCATCGCGAGTCGATCGGCAAGTGGGTCAAGCCAGCGTCCGACTGTGGACATCTGGTTGAAGAACCTGGCGATGAAGCCGTCGATCCAGTCAGTTGCGCCGAGCACCACCAGGATCCAGAACGCGGTCATGAACTCGCCCTCGCGCACGAAGTACACGAAAAACGGAAGAAGCAGGAACCGAAGTACGGTCACAATGTTCGGAACGGTCCAGAACGTCTGCTTGACGGTGTACTCGAAACCCTCCCGGGTTCCAATACCCATGATCCTCATGGGCTCAGTCTATTTCTTGGTCAGCTCGCGGAGGAACGCACCTGCGGCGGCGGCGGAACCGGCAGCGACTGCCAGTGGTTTCCAACGTTCTGCGAAGAATTCTTTGGCACCACGGGCATCAGCAGGATCCTGCCCATCGACCGGCGGAGCAGGGGCCGGAGCCTCGGGTGGCAGCGAATCCTGGGGCTGCGGAGGCTGATCCAGGACGGTGTTGGATCGGGTGAATCGGGTCCGCAGCTGGTCCTGCAAACCGGCAATGTGATCACGGCGCAGTGCCGTCCGGCGCAGAAGTTCGGTGTAGCTGGGCTTCTGGGGCGCGCCTTCACCCGGGGTCTTCTTCTGCTCAGCGGACCGGCGCTTAGCCTCCGCCTTCGCCCGGCGGCGTTCCTCATCAGCTCGGTCCAAGGACTTGGGATCAAAGTCTGTGCCCTCGCGTGCCACCCCGAGGTCGAGACGGAGCCCGCGGATGGCATCCTCTGGTGTCAGAGGCTGGGTGCGTTTGAACTTCGCTAAGCCTATGAGAGCGAAGACCAGCGCGATCAGCAGGAACCCTCCAGCCACAATCAACGCTGCGGCCCAGAGTTGGAAGCCCGCGGCGTGAAGTCCCGCAATGGCAGCTACGATGAGCGCCACGGTGAGGAAGGTGAGGAAGACCAGACCCACGACCACAAGGGCTGCGGCGATGGCGGCGGCCATCCCTTTGGCCTTCATCTGAGCGGTGGCCAGGGCTATCTCGTCGTTGATCTGCTTGGGTCCAAGCCTGACGAGAACTTTGACAACATCGATCACGGAAGGTTTCGATGCCGCGCTCTTGGTGTTCTGCTGCGCCACGACAGCGCCTCCATCCATAGTTGAGAAGCGTATATTCAGATCCAAACTACCACCTGCACCCCTTGTGAGGCGCCTGGGCCTGGGCTTTCGCTCCAGAGCTAGAATTGTGGGTATGGCCGGTGACTATGACCTTGACGAGCTTTACGCCAATACCTACACCGATGAGGACCGGCTTGCCTTCGAAAATCAGCCGGAGTCATCCAAGAGGTTTGTGATCGCCTGGGCTCTGGCACTCTTTCTCGGGCCCATAGGGGCTCAACGCTACTACCTGGGCTATTTCACCACAGCTGTGGTGAAAACCAGCCTGTTCTGCGCCGGGGTGGCGCTGTTGGTCCTCGATGTGCCCAATGCTGGGCTCGCACTGATTGGTGTTGTGGGGGCGTGGACCATCATCGACCTGTTTCTTCTGCTTTCCGGAACCATGCAGGATAAGGCGGACCATCGACTCAAGGGCTTTACCCGGTTTGCTGGAATCTGCGCCGCAGCAACTGTGGCGGTGCTCGTCGGTTGGCTGGTCATCGCCCTGGTGATCGGCACAAGCTCCGGAGTTGCCGGTTAGTTGTCGGGGTCAATCTTTCCCGCCGGGGTCTGTTTCTCCGCCTGGAACTGGTCCTCTATCCTGCCGTACGCCCAGTATGCCGATAGCGACATCCCCTTGCGTTCCAGGCCCCGCTCTTTGACCAGGTGTTTACGGATTCGCTTCATCTGCTCCCGCTCCCCGTGGATGAACACCTGGACGTCACCATCAGGAATCTCAATTTCCCGCAGGTGATCCGTGATGCGGGTGGTTTCCGGCGTGAAGTCACCTCCACGGTGGATCCACATCAGCTCAATACCCTCTGGCACAGTGAGCGGCACTTCCTCAGTGGCGTCCCGAACTTCCAGCACGACGACGCCGCGCGCGTCAGCTTCCATTCCCTCCAGGGCAGCTGCGATGGCTGGGATGGAAGACTCATCGCCAGCGATGAGGTGGAAGTCGGCTTCAGGGCGGGGAGCGTAGCCTGAGCCGGGTCCGAAGAAGCTGATGCTGTCCCCCGGCTGGGCATTGGCCGCCCAGGGACCCGCGATGCCCTCATCACCATGGACAACGAAATCAACCCAAATCTGCTTATTAAGCCAATCGATATGCCTCACGGTGTAGGTGCGACGAACGGGCATCTGCTTTTTGGGCAGCTGCTCACGCAGCGCCTCCATGTCATAGGGCCGCTGAAGTCCCAGTGCGGGGTCAGCGAACAGCAGCTTGATGTACTGATCCGTATCGTTCTTGAACTCGATGGAGTCGAACTGTTCTCCGCCCAGCACCACGCGCACCATGTGTGGGGCGATCTGCTCAGTGCGCACCACTTCGAGAAGCGTTTGGACCTTCGGTTTGCGGGGCTTCTTGGTCTCTGCGGTGGGCTGCTGGTCGGGGGAGGCCTGAGTTGACATGCCCCTCACTCTACAAGATAGGTGATCCTAAGTAGGAGACATGTCCACTACGCAAGATGGTTATGACGCAATTTACCAATTCGAGAATCTTGAGCGTTACTGACTCAACTTGAGGAATAGGTGCGTAGGCGGCGTCGTTATATGAGGCGACAGTGCCATAGTGGCGCGGTCCACCGTTGTAGGTGATGAGTTGCTTCCATGAAAGGAGCTGATTGCTGATGATCAACTCGACCTTTACCCGTCTTGACCCTTTCGCTCTGGTGGATGATTTCCTCCGCCAGTCGCGAATCCCCCAGTTCAACGATGAGCAGCGAGCTTCCGGGTTCGTGCCTGCTGTTGACGCGCGCAGGGAGGAAGAGGACCTCGTGGCCTCTGTTGACCTACCCGGCGTTGACCCGGAGAACGATATCTCCGTGGAACTCTCCAACGGTGGGCGCACGCTTACCGTCTCCGGCGAGCGCAAGATCCGCCATCAGGCCGAAGGGTTCCGCGAAGTCCGCTACGGCAGCTTCTCCAGGACTTTGCACCTGCCTGAGGCTGTGCAGGACAGTGACATCTCCGCTGACTACGAATCCGGCGTCCTGACTGTGCGAGTCGCCGGAGTCTACGCGGAGGAGCAGCCGCAGAAAATCCGAATCACGTCCAGCTCCGGGTCCCAGCAGGTGAGCGCTTCAGGATCTGAGGCCAAAGAGATTCACCAGTAGAAACCGTTGTCCGCACCGTATGAACTCAACTGTTGGGGTCGCCACGTCCGGCGGCCCCAACACCGTTGGACCCTAGAATACGATGGTGGTGCCGCCGTGCCGGATAACCCGGTCCTCACAGTGCCACTTCACGGCACGGGACAGCACGGCACGTTCTACGTCCGCTCCAAATCGCGTGAGCTGGGCGACGTCGTCAGCATGAGAGACCCGGATGACATCCTGTTCGATGATCGGGCCCTCATCCAAGTCCTCGGTGACGTAGTGCGCCGTGGCGCCGATCAGCTTTACACCCCGGTCTTTGGCCTTTTGGTAGGGCCCTGCGCCGATGAAGGCAGGGAGGAAGCTGTGGTGAATATTGATGATCGGCACTCCGATCTGCTCTAGGAAGCTTGGGGAGAGGATCTGCATGTACCGAGCCAGTACCACCAGGTCAACGTGCCCCTTGAGCAGCTTGAGGTGCTCAGCCTCAGCAGCCGCCTTATTGTCCCGATCCACAGGAACGTGGTGGAAGTCGATGCCGAAGCGGCGCACGTCAGCCTCCAGATCTGCATGATTTGAGACCACCATGGCGATGTCCATGGGAAGGTCACCGCGACGATGCCGCCAGAGCAGGTCAAGCAGACAGTGGTCCGTCTTGGAGGCGAAGATCGCTACCCGCTTGGGTTCCGCGGCGTCGGTGAGCTGAAACTCCATAGAGAACCGCTCACCGAGACGATCCTGGACCGTTTGCTGGATTTCCTGCCGACGCTGGGCGAATCCCGGAAGGTGAAAGACGGTGCGCTGAAAGAACTGGCCGTCCTCGACACCGGTGGAGTACTGGTCCAAGGTGATGATGTTTCCACCGAGTTCAGCGATCAGTTCCGATACCGCGGCGACGATTCCATGTTGGTCGGGGCATGAGATGACCAGGCGGGCGATATCAGGACGCTGCTCAGTGTTCATCGTGGGCCTCCGGGATCGTTACTACCACTGGAACCAAAAACGCCCTCCACCCGACGGGCAGAGGGCCTTTTTGCGTTTCGCTCCCCCGGCTGGACTCGAACCAGCAACCACTCGATTAACAGTCGAGTGCTCTGCCATTGAGCTACGGAGGAATGGACCTCGAAATTCTAGCAGGCGGGGAGCATCGATGAAAAATCGGGCCCACGCCCAACCCCGCTTATAGGATGGTGAGCGTGACTCACCTTCAACGCATCACCGTCTTTACCGGCGGCGCCTCCGGCCATGATCTGACCTACCAACAGCACGTACGCGCCCTCGGAACCGAGTTCGCACGGGCCGGCATCGGTGTGGTCTACGGCGGCGGAAAGGTGGGCCTCATGGGCCAGATCGCTGACTCCGCATTGGAAGCCAACGGCGAGGTCATCGGAGTCATCCCCGAGGTGCTCATGGAACGCGAGGTCGCGCACCGCAACGTCACCTACCTCGAAATCGTGCCCGATATGCACTTCCGCAAAGCGCGGCTCGGCGAGCTCGGGGACGCATTCGTGGCTCTCCCCGGCGGTATGGGCACCCTCGAAGAACTCTTCGAGGTCTGGACCTGGCAATACCTCGGCATCCACGCCAAACCAGTGGCGCTCTACAACATCAAGGGATTCTGGAACCCTCTGCTGGAGATGATCGACCACCAAGTAGCCGAAGGGTTCATTGCAGGATGGCGGCGGGACGCACTAGTCATCGCAGACACCCCCGGGGACCTGATCTCCCAGCTGCAGGCCTGGAGGCCACCAGCTCAGGACCGGTGAAGCCCTCCCTAGGGATTGACCGGTCGAATGGTGAGCTCATCAATACTTGAAGCAGCTTCATTCTCTAAAGCCAAGCGGGCAGTCTTGGCCACTGCCTCCGGAGAAATATAGCGGGCGCCGTCGTACTCGGTGTTCCCAGCGGCAGTCTGCAGAGCCACCTGCATATCCGTATCCACCTGACCAGGGTGCAGCGAGGTCACTCGCACCGCGCCCCGCTCCTCCTCCCGCAAAGCATCAGTGAATGCACGCAGCGCGAACTTTGACCCGGAGTAGAGCGAGCTGCCGGCTCGGGACCTGAAGCCCGCACCCGAGTTGATGGTGATCACCTGCCCTGATGCTGCCCGTAAGGCAGGAAGGGTCAAGCGGGTGAGTTCCGCCACAGCGAAGACATTGATCTCAAACATCTGCCGCCACTGATCCAATGTCGCCTCAGCCACTGGGTTGGTCCAGGCCAGCCCAGCAGAGTGGACCAGCACGTCCATCTGCTGCAGGCCGGCCTCCTCCCATGCCCGCTGCACTGCGTCCGCATCGCCAAGGTCAGCGAGGAACGGCGCCGCGTCCGGCAGTGAGGAAACCACCTCCTGCACGCGCTCTGCGTCGGTGCCGCCGACCAAAATTCGGTAGTCAGGACCCAGTTCCTCGGCGATCGCGCGGCCGATCCCCCGCGAACCACCAGTGATGAGTGCAACTTTTTCAGCCATAGTCGGTAGTTTATCGCCCCGGTCAGACTCGCCGGCGGGAAGCAGAGCGATACAGTGGCTCCATGATCCCCGGAGACAATTCACCCGCCGCGCGACTGACGCTCAGCTCAGGGCTCATCGTCCGCGAACTCAGCAACTACGGGGAACTCAAGCAAGCCTGCCAGCTCTACCGCGGCGTGTTCGGTTACACCGGTGATGACGAGTCACTGAACCCGAGGATGCTCAGCTCACTGCTCAAGCATTCAGGCTCGGTGGTCGGCGCCGTGGACCCCTCCGGCACGGTACTGGCTTTCGCCTACGGGTGGGCTGCGGTTGAAACCGGCGACGACGCCCACATTTACCACTTCTCCCAAGCGGCCGTGGTGTCCTCCGTCCTGCAAGGGCAGGGGGTGGGCCGCTCACTGAAACGAGTCCAGGCAGCCATGGCTGAACGCTCAGGTGCGGAGCGTATGCGCTGGACTTACGATCCGCTGTTAGCCCGCAACGCACACTTCAACCTTGATGTGCTCGGCGCTCGAGGCCGCTGGTACTCCCCTGATGCGCAGGGCCTACCGGGCACTGACCGCATCACCGTGGAATGGCGCTTCACCGAGGACGGCGCATCCACCGCTGGTGCGGACAACGCCAATGGTGGCCACACACCCCACGTGGCCGTGGGCGAACTTCACCACGACGACGCCGGAACCCACCTGGGACTGCCAGCCGCCAAACCTGTGGACCCTGACCTCGCTGCCAGTCTGCGCCACCAGATCCGAGGCATATTCGACCAGGGCTTTTCCGCCGTCTCCTGCTTCCGCACCGACCCACATACCGCCGTATACACCTTTGTGAAGGACTGATCCATGCGCATCGTTAACGCCACGCTCCACGACGTTGAGCTTCCGCTGGTCCACTCATTTGAGACGTCCAGCCACCGCAAGTCCTCACTGCGGCATCTCATTGTGGAGCTCACTGATGAGTCTGGAGCCAAAGGATGGGGAGAGATCGCCTCACCGGCAGGGCCGTACTACGCCTCCGAGACAACCACGATCGCCTGGCACACCGCCACCGAGTACCTCATCCCCGCAGTTCTTGGGGCCGAATGGGAACATCCCGATGAGGTCTCTGCGCTCTACGGCAAAGTGCGCGGGCACTGGTTCGCTAAGGCAGGAGTCGAAATGGCGGCATGGACTCTCTACGCCGCTCACACCCAGCAGCCCCTGGCGACGGCCCTAGGTGGGACCCGCAGCACCGTCATAGCTGGCGTTTCCCTAGGTATTGAGCCGAGCATCGATGAGCTGCTGACCCAAGTGGCCAAGCATGTCGACTCCGGCTACCCGCGCGTGAAGCTGAAGATCGCACCCGGATGGGACGTGGAACCGGTCAAGGCTGTGCGAGGCACCTACCCTGACCTTGATGTTCACGTTGATGCAAATGGGGCCTATCCCGGGGACGACGCCGCCTTCGAGACTTTTCGCGCATTGGACCCACACGGACTGACAATGATTGAGCAGCCCTTCGCGCCGCGGAACTTCATGGATTCAGCGCGGCTCCAAGCAGAGCTGAACACACCGGTATGCCTCGATGAGTCCGTGGAGACACTGGACGATCTGCGCACCGCCCTTGAGCTGAAAGCAGGAGGGGTGCTCAACATCAAGGTTTCCCGCATGGGAGGGCTCAGTGCCGCGCGCGCTGCACACGACTTGACCCAAGAGGCCGGTTGGCCAGTCTGGTGCGGGGGGATGCACGAGTTCGGAATCGGGCGGCTCGCCAATGTTGCCATCTCATCACTGCCGGGCTTCACACTTCCTTCTGATGTGTCCGCCAGCGGCAAGTACTACGCAGAAGACATCATTGACCCGGCCGTCACGGCCGAGGGCGGCGTCGTCACGGTCCCGTCCACCGCAGGTCTGGGCGCGCAGGTGCGTACCGAGCTGATTGCTGAGCACGCGCAGCAGACACAGACCTTCAGCGCCGACTAACGCGCGTCAGCCGCAGGGGACCCCGGCTCGGCCATGGGCCGATCAGTTGGTCGCGGTGGAGTCCTGGTGGAGGTCTACGTGAACATCGTCGCCGGAATCCATGTTTGCCTTGTATCCGCGGGAGCGGAGCACGGCCTGGATGGCGACGCCGGCGGCGACGACGCCCAGGCCAATACCTGAGACGACCACGTCCGGGTAGATGAGCATGATTCCGCCGAGTACCAGCAGTGTCCGGTCCATGATCGTGCCCCGGGCGATGAGGTAACCCGCCAGACCCGAGGACACTCCGATCATGCCGAGCACCACGGTGCCGAGCGCCAGTATCAGCTCGGTGAACGTTCCCTCCAGAAGCAGCGCCGGTTCCAAGATGAACGCGTAGGGAATGAGGAAGCCGGCTATCGCCATACGCATCGCGCTCACCCCTGCTCGCATGGGATTCGCTCCAGCGATTCCTGCGCCAGCGAACGCCGCAAGACACACTGGTGGCGTGACATCGGCAAGGATTCCGAAGAAGAACACGAACATATGCGCCGCAATCAGCGGCACGTCGAAGTTCTGATACAGGATCGGCGCGGCAACCGTCGCGGTGACAACATAGTTCGCGGTGGTCGGAAGGCCCATACCGAGGATGATGCAGGCGATCATCACCATGACCAGCACCAGCATGAAGTTGCCGCCGGCGAGGGCGACCAGACCGGCGCCCAGCTGGCCACCCAGTCCCGTGGAGGTCACGGTTCCGGCGACCATACCGGCGGTGGCACATGCTGCGATGACCGGAAGCGCCGTACGGGCTCCGGAGGTCAGCATTTGGATGACCACGTAGAGCAGAGCGAGCAGCATCTTGCCGGTCTCCTCAAGAGGGCTCTTCCCCTCCTTGACGGCATCTGTGATGACCGGGATCAGATGTTCGATCATGGCTCGCAGCAGGCTCAGACCCAGGGCGGTGCCGATACCGAAGAGCGCTGCGCGCATGGGGCTGGCGCCGCCCAAGAGCGTGCCGATGATGACCACCAGCGGCAGCAGCATATCGATGCGCGTGATGATGGACTTCCAGCTCGGCAGCTCCTCCGGGGGAATGCCTTTGAGCTCATTGCGTTTGGCCTCGAAGTGCACTGAGAGGAACACTCCGGTGAAGTACAGGGCTGCCGGAATGATCGCGATGACGATCAGCTCGTTGTACTCCAGGCCGGAAATGTTCTGCGCCATGATGAACGCGGCCGCACCCATGATGGGTGGGACCATCTGACCACCAGTTGAGGCTGTTGCCTCAGTAGCTGCCGCAACGTGAGGCTTGAAGCCCGCCCGTTTCATGATGGGGATGGTGAAAGAGCCAGAGGCAACTGTGTTTGCCACCGAAGAGCCTGACACCATGCCCTGCAGACCTGAGGCAGCCACCGCAGCCTTTGCTGGGCCGCCGGTAAAGCGTCCAGCGGCGCGGAAGGCGAGATCGTTGAAGAACTGGCCAATATTGGTGCGCAGTAGGACGACTGCGAAGAACAGGAAGAGGAAGATGAACTCGGACGAGACCCGAATGGGGGTTCCGAAGATGCCCTGCCCTGCGGAGAGGAACATGTTGGTGGCGAATTCGTTCCACTCCTGTCCGCGGTGCCCCCAGTTGCCCGGCATCCGATCCCCTGTGGCGAAGAGGGCGTACGCGATCGCCACGCCTGCCACCACAACGATCGGGGTTCCCACGCAACGTCGGGTGGCCTCCAGAACTAAGAGGACTCCCAGAGTGGCGACCAGAATGTCGGTGTCGCTATAGCCCAGGATGGCCACCTGGTTGGAGACCAGGTACTCGTAGTTGAAGAAGATGTAAAAGCTGCACGCGGAGGCAACAACGGCCAGCAGCACGTCATACCAAGGGATGCCCCGGTGCCGGCCGGTCAGCACATCAAGCCAACGGTTACCACTCGGGTTCACCGCAAGCAGGCGCTTGGACGCCGGGTACAGCAGGAAGATTAGTGCAAGGGCACCGGCCACGTGAAGGGACCCATGCATCCATGCGTTGTACGGCCGTTCGAAAGCGGCGTACAAGTGATAGGCAGTGAAGACGACAGAGATGCCGCCTACAACCCAACCCCACCAACCGAGGTCGGTGCGGAATCGGCTGGAGATGTCATGAGCACGGAGGACATCCTCAGCCTTCCCCTCAGCCGCAGCCCCGGGTGCGGCATCCTCTGAAGATGCCGACGCCCGGGGCTTGTCGGCTGCGGCGGCTTGGGTCACGGCAGGTCGATGTCCTGCTCTTCGAAGTAACGCTCAGCGCCGGGGTGCAGCGGAATGTCGCCGACACCCAGGAGTGCCTCATCGGTGCCGATGTTCTCACCGACATCCAGTGTGATGCTGTCAGCGTTGTCGAACAGTGCGGCGGTGATGTCGTAAGCAAGGTCATCGCTCACCTGAGTGGTGGAAGCAACCAGGGCCGCGAATACCGACAGAGTAGTGACATCTTCGTCAAGGAAGTCGTAGATGTCAGCCTCAATGTTGTACGGATCGAACAGTCCGCCCTCAGCAACTTCCTCAGCGTCGCTTTCGTCCAATGACAGTAGCGTCACATCAGTGGTGGCCGCCAGTGACGTCAGTGCCGCCACCGGGGGGCCAGCCACGAACATTGACGCGTCAATCTGTCCATCGCCCAGCATCTCAGTTGAAGCGCCAAAGTCGGTGACCTCAGGGGTGTAGTCGATCTCGTAGTACTCGAGGATGGCATCGGAAATGGCACGAGTTCCTGAGCCGGCGTCGCCGACAGCGATCGTCGTGCCATCCAGGTCATCAATGGACTCAATGCCGGAATCTTCACGCACCACGATGTGCATGGCCTCTGGATAGAGGTTGGCGATCCAGCCAACATTGTTGATCTCAATACCATCGAGATCCTCAAGGTCCCCATTGATGGCCTCAGCTGCCGTGTCATTCTGGGTCAGCGCCAGCTGCGACTGTTCGTTATAGATACGGCCCAGGTTCTCACCTGAACCACCGGACTCCACATAGTTCACGGAAGCATCGGTTTCTGCGGAGAAGATCTCAGAAAGTTCACCACCCAGCGGGTAGTACGTGCCACCAGTACCACCGGTAGTGAACTCGAGGTCTGTGATGAAGTCGTCTTCGCTGCCGACCTCGACGTCACCCTCATCCCCGTTGCCATTGTCATCGCCATTGTCATCCCCACATGCGGCGAGTGCGGTCATCGCGGCCACAGCAGTCATTGCTGCGGCAGTTCGGCGGATAGTCATTGGTCCTCCTGGTAAAAATGATTCATGGGTGCGACCGACCCGGTTCACCTCACCACAAGCTTGCGGTGAGGGTATTCCCAGCCGACCCCGTGAGGATCACACTAGAGCAGGTCAGAGGCATTCGGCCAGTCGAGGAGTGGCCTGAAACACAAACGTAACCTTAATGCCGCATGCCTATGGACTAGTCACGGTGAAGCTTCGGTCATACGTAGGATGGAGACTATGACTTCTACTGCTCGCACCGCTTCCGGACATGGACTCGCCACGATCGCCGCAGACGGCACTGTTCTGGACACATGGTTCCCCTCCCCCACGCTGGTTCCGCTGGTGGAGAACGACGACGCCACACTGACCAGCCATCTCAAGGCCGCAGAGAGCGAAGACCCAGACCGCGGCGTGAAAGTTCAGGCAGTAGCGGTGGAGTCAGACCTAGACGCTGAGGCGGCGGGAACGTCGGACGTGTGGCTACGCCTGCACCTGCTCTCCCACCGACTAGTCGCTCCGAATAGCATCAACCTCGACGGCATTTTCGGTCACCTGTCGAATGTGGTGTGGACAAACTTCGGCCCGTGCACTGTCGAGGGGTTCGAACTCACCCGCCTCAAGCTGCGCAGCCGCGGCCAAGTCACGGTGTACTCCATAGACAAATTCCCCCGCCTGGTCGACTACGTGACCCCATCAGGTGTCCGAATTGCCGATGCCGACCGTGTTCGCCTAGGAGCCCATCTGGCTGAAGGCACCACAGTCATGCATGAAGGGTTCGTCAACTTCAACGCCGGCACGCTGGGAGTTTCTATGGTGGAGGGCAGAATCTCTGCCGGCGTCGTCGTCGGTGATGGAACCGACGTAGGTGGAGGCGCGTCCATCATGGGCACCCTCTCTGGTGGGGGCAAAGAGAAGATTTCCCTGGGCGAGCGGGTGCTGCTGGGCGCGAACTCCGGGGTCGGAATCTCCCTGGGTGATGACTGTGTGGTTGAGGCCGGGCTCTATGTCACCTCCGGCACAAAAGTCACCGTGCTGAACAGTGACGGCAGCGCCCGCGGGACAGCCAAAGGCTCAGAGCTCTCCGGGTCAGCCGGTCTGCTCTTCCTGCGCGACTCGGTCACCGGCCAAGTCCAGGCCCGCCCGCGTAAGGGCCAGAAGGTTGAGCTCAACGCCGCGCTGCACGCCAACTGAGGCTGCGCCATGAGTCCTTTCCGAAGACGCCGCAATACTGTGATCACTAGGCCGATGGCTCGGCGTCGGCGGCGTCGTCGCGCGCTGGTGGCGCTGGGTGTAACCACCGCCATGGTGGCCGGAGCTTCCTACGGCACCTGGCGCTATATCGAGGAGAGCGAATTCCTCCTCGATGAACGCTGCGCAGTCACCGTGGGCGACACCGACTACCAGCTCACCCCCACCCAGGCCCATAACGCCGCCCTGCTGGCGGCATCAGCGGCAGATCACGGGCTACCACCTGAAGCTGCCGTCGACGCGCTGGCGATGTCCATGCAGGAGACAGAGCTGAGCGTCCGCGATTCAGATGACGAGCGCGGCACAGAGGTGCTGTTCGCCCGCGGTGCACCAGATTGGACCGCGGACAACGATGTTCAGCCCGTGCAGATCACCGTGGACGGGTTCTTCGACGTGATGGAGACATCATGGCGTTCAGGCCTGGAGGCAGCGGAAGAAGCTGACGAAGAGGACGATGAGGACGACGCCGAGCTTTTCTGGATGCCGGACCTTGAGCTGGACGAAGCAGCTGAAGCCTTGGAGCGCCCCCACAACCCGCAGTTCTACCCTCAGCATGGTGCTGCGGCGCGGGCATTCGCGTGGCCGCTCGCGGGACAGACCCAAGGGCCAGACATGACCTGCCATCTCTCCCAGCTGGATGTTCCGGGGCCTGATCCTGAGGGCGTCACGGACGAACTGGTCGGTATGATGCCCGCGGTGCTGGAGATCCCCTTCACGGAACCGTCAGAGGAGGACGAAGGCGACGAGGAGGATGAGTTCGTGCCGGAGCCGATCCTGGAAGGGATCATCGAGGTCTCAGGCGACGATGATGATGCCCTGGTGAGGGTGGAGACGCCCGAGTCCGATGGCGACCTCAACCACCAGTGGTTGATTGCGCACTGGGCGGTGGCGACGGCTGAAGACTACGGCGTGCAGTCGGTGACATCGGCGCCCTACCGGTGGGATCGTGACTCTGCTCGGTGGCAGCGCCTCTCAGAGGACGAGGCCGACGCCGCACCCAACGGCACAGTGGTCCTGGGCTTCTCCAGGGACCGCTGAGGCTGCTCCCGACTGTCGGCGCGCTCTGCCTGCCCTGCTCCTGCGCCTCCTGGACCTACCTGCGCCAACTGGCCGATTATGCCGCTAACTCAGCCTTAGATCGCCGCATTTAAGGGCAGAATCGGCCAGTAGACGATGGGGACGGGAGAGTACAGTGATTTGTTCCCTCCCGCGCCGTGTGAGAACGACACTCCGGCCACTGCACAGATGCGCACTAACGGGTGGTCTGCGCATGCAGGACGTGGCATCACTGAGGTATGACACCCGAATCACACCGAACGTTTCACCGACGCCGCGGCCGGGACTATCCGCTGCCGACTCGTGGCATTCGCTACGGGGAGCTCACTGACGTTCTCTCCCGACGGGATATCCGCCACGCTACCCATGGAGGCGAACTTCACGCTGTGTCGCACGGCATTTACATTCCCGCGTCCAAGTCTGTTCTTGGAGCCCCTCTTGCCACTCTCGAAGCGTTGTGCCACGGGACACCACACCTAGTGAGCCACCACACGGCAGCTGCATTGTGGGGGATCATCGATGCCGCACCTACACCCCCGTACCACCTGACGGCACCACCAGAAGGCTCACGTGTTAAGCGGCCCGATTTGGTGGAGTCTCACCGCACACATGTGCCGGAGGCGGATAGAACGGAGCTGCATCGGCTGCCGATCACGTCCCCGGCCAGAACCTGGGTGGATGTGGCACTCAGCTCCTCCGTACTTGAGGCACTCATCCTGGCTGATCGCTGTCGACGCCGGGGGCGTAAAGAATTCGGCGAGGATCCCCAAGCGTTGGCGTCCGCCGCTGAGCTGGCCGCAGCACTGACCAGACGCGGGAAACCCCGCGGGATCAGGAACGCCCGCGCGGCCCTGCAGTTGAGCCGGGACCGAGTGGATTCACCCCAGGAGACGCGGCTGCGTTACGCCATGGCTCAAGCAGGCCTTCCCGAACCTGAGGTGAACGCTTGGATCTACAACGCCCACGGCTGGGCTGTAGTGCAGCCGGATATGAGCATCCGGGAGTATCGCCTCGCCATCCAGTATGAAGGGTGGGAATTCCACACAGACGATGATCAGATGGTCAGGGACATCCAGCGTCAAGAACTCACAGAGGCGTTGGGCTGGGTCGAGGTTCGAATTACTCGGGAGCACATGAGGAACCAGTGCGGACGGGCTGTCGAGAAGATTGTCCGCACCCTGCGACGACAGGGGTGGCCCGGGTGAAGCCCAACTTTCATAACCCAGGCGTCTAGTGGCCGAAAATGCCGTTCCAGGAGGGCCCTGAGGACCTCTTGGAACGGCATAATCGGCCAGTCAGCGAAAGGGAGAGCCAGGAGGCGGCTCAGCCGGGGTAGTCCCGCAGCGCCTCGCCGGTGTAGATCTGACGTGGGCGGCCGATCTTGGTGTTGCGGTCGCTGAGCATCTCTCGCCACTGGGCAATCCAGCCTGGCAACCGCCCCAGGGCGAAGAGCACGGTGAACATCTTCTCCGGGAACCCGAGGGCCTTGTAGATGAGCCCGGTGTAGAAGTCCACGTTGGGGTACAGCTTGCGCTCCACGAAGTAGTCGTCCTCCAGCGCCTTGGACTCAAGCCGCTGAGCGATGTCGAACAGTTCATCGTCGCCACCGAGCTTGGCCAGAAGGTCATCCGCCAGGCCCTTCACAATGCGGGCCCGGGGGTCGTAGTTCTTGTAGACGCGGTGGCCGAAGCCCATAAGCCGCACGCCGTCTTCTTTGTTCTTGACCTTCTCCATGAAGGTCTCGGGGCTCACGTCGCCGGCCTGGATCTCGCGGAGCATCTTCAGAACGGCTTCGTTGGCGCCACCGTGGGCTGGGCCGTAGAGAGCGTTGACGCCCGCGGAGACTGAGGCGAACAGGTTGGCCTGAGCTGAGCCGACCATCCGCACAGTGGACGTGGAGCAGTTCTGCTCATGATCGGCGTGCAGGATCAGCAGTGTGTCGAGCGCCTTGGAGATATCGGGGTCCACCTCGTATGGTTCGGCCGGCACACCAAAGCAGCCGCGCATGAAGTTCTCCACCAGGTTCAGGCTGTTATCCGGGTACAGCATGGGCTGGCCGACAGACTTCTTATAGGCGTAGGCGGCAATAGTGGGGAGCTTCGCCAGCAGCCGGTAGGTGGAGCGTTCGACGTGGTCGGGGTCGAACGGGTCCAGTGAGTCCGGGTAGTAGGTGGACAGGGCGGATACCGCGGAGGACAGCACCGGCATGGGGTGCGCGTCGCGGGGGAACCCGGAAAAGAAGTTCTTGAGCTCTTCGTGGAGGAGAGTGTGACGCCGCGTGACGTTGTCGAAGTCTGCCAGCTGCTGCTCGGTGGGCAGTTCTCCGTAGATGAGCAGGTAGCTGACTTCGAGGAAGTTGGACTTCTCCGCCAGCTGCTCAATCGGGTAGCCGCGGTAGCGCAGGATCCCCTCATCACCGTCAATGTAGGTGATCGCCGATTTGGTGTTGGCGGTGTTCATGAACCCGGGGTCGTAGGTGACCGCGCCGGTGGTCTTCAACAACGGAGCAATGCTCAGACCGTCATTACCTTCGACGGCGGCCTCCACCGGAAGTTCAAGCTCATGGCCTTGATATTCCAAGTGCGCTGGGGTCTGCTCGCTCACTGGCTCTCCTTTAGATCTTGAGGACACACGAAGGTGACAACAGTATGTAACTTACCGTGTCGCCGCGCGCACACGCGAATGCGTCGAAGCAGTCTCAGATGGAGTTGACGTGCTCTGAGCTGGAGCTCAGTCTTTCGGCAGCGGCGCTGATCCGTTCATCAGTGGCAGTCAGTGCCACCCGGATATAGCCCTCCCCCGCTGCACCGTAGAAGACACCCGGTCCGACGAGAATCCCCTGCTCAGCCATGCGCTGGACCAGGTCCCAGGTACTTGCAGGGGCGGCGTTCTTATCCCTGCACCAGAGATACAGTCCGGCCTCTGAATGCTCCACCACCAGGCCTGCCGACTCCAATGCCGGTTTCAACACAGCACGACGACGCCGGTAGATTTCTCGCTGTGCGCTCACGTGGGTGTCATCGCTCACCGCGGCAGCTAACGCTGCCTGCACTGGTGCTGGCATGATCATCCCGGCATGTTTGCGGGTGTTGACCAGGTTGCTGATGAGCTCAGGACATCCTGCGACGAACGCTGCCCGGTAGCCGGCCAGATTGGACTGTTTGGATACCGAGTAGACCGACAGCAGCCCCTGATGACTCTCACCACAGACACGGGGGTCCAGGATAGAGGGAACTTCTGCAGCCTCCCAGGGCAGCTCGGCGTAGCATTCATCGGATGCGACGACGGCTCCAATGTCTCTGGCGAGCTTCACCACGGAGGCGAGCCGGGCAGCGTCGTGCACTTCCCCTGTGGGGTTACCAGGTGAGTTCAGCCAAATGAGTTTGACCCGGCTCAGAGTGTCCTCATCCAATGAGTGAATGTTATTGGTGGCCAGCCCCTGGGCGCCGGCGATGACCGCACCCATGTCATAGGTGGGATAGGCGATGCGCGGATAGACCACGATGTCGTCGGGACCGAGTCCGAGCAGTGTGGGCAACCATGCGACCAGCTCCTTGGACCCGATGGTGGGCATCACGGCTGGAGGGTCGAGGTCTGTGACGTTTCGGCGGCGGGCGTACCAGCCGGAGATCGCTTCACGGAGCGCAGGAGTGCCATGCGTAGTGGGGTAACCGGGTGCATCTGCGGCTTGAGCCAGGGCTGCCTGGATGACCTCAGGCGTGGGATCGACCGGGGTGCCGATCGAGAGGTTGACTGTGCCGTCCGGGTGCTGCTGAGCGCGCTCTCGGTAAGGCCCCATGGCATCCCAGGGGTAGTCCGGAAGTTTCAGCATGGGGAAAGCCGTCAGTCGACGTCGTGCTCTTGCGGCGGCAGCGCCTGAACGACCTCGTGATCCTTCTCGATGAGCCCGAGGCGCGCGGCTCCGCCTGGTGAGCCGAGGTCGTCGAAGAACTCCACGTTGGCGCGGTAGTACTCACTCCACTTATCTGGCAGGTCATCCTCGTAGTAGATGGCTTCTACTGGGCAGACCGGTTCGCAGGCCCCACAGTCAACACATTCATCCGGGTGGATGTAGAGGGCACGTTCGCCCTCATAGATGCAGTCGACGGGACATTCGTCGATGCAGGCCTTGTCCTTCAGGTCTACGCAGGGCAGAGCGATCACATAGGTCATAGTGAGTTCAAGTCTACCGGTCTTTGGACAGGATCCATGAGCTGAGGATCATTGAGATCAAGGTCACCGCTCCCGCGCCGAGCCACCAGACGAGTGAAGCGATCACAGGTCCGGGCAGAGTCTCCATGGCCAGTGGCGAATAGGGCACAACGAGCTGATCCGGTCCTGGCCAGAGGTAGGCGATGGTGGCCACGGTGAAGGCCGTACCGCCCATGACAAAAGGTTCCACCAGGGACCGGCCCGTGGTGCCCGCCCAGAGCAGCGCCAGTAAGAGGATCAGCAATGCAGCGGCAGCGCCCCAGGGCACGACGGCGCCGGAACCCACACCCCCGATTACCCAGATATTGCCTTGGAGCACGGTGCCGAGCACCCCGAGGATCACTCCTGAGGCGAAGCAGATGCCGAGCAGGACCGGACGGGGCATGAGGGGGCTCAGACTCCCGCGGCCTGCTTCTTGCGGCGAGTGACCTTCATGCGTTCGCTGGGGTCCAGGATGACTTTGCGGATGCGGATGGACTCCGGGGTGACCTCGACGCATTCGTCATCATTGGCGAACTCCAGGGATTCCTCCAAAGTGAACTTGGTCGGTGGTGTCAAACCTTCGAAGGAGTCAGCGGAAGCTGCACGCATGTTGGTGAGCTTCTTCTCCTTGGTGATGTTGACTTCCATGTCCTCGTTGCGGGAGTTCTCCCCCACCACCTGACCGCAGTAGACCTCTGAGGTGGCCTCGACGAAGAACGTGCCGCGTTCCTGGAGGTTGATCATCGCGAACGGCGTGGCCGTACCAGCGCGGTCTGCAACCAGGGAGCCCGAGGTACGGTATTCGATCTCGCCCTTCCAGGGCTCGTAACCGGCGGAGTACGACGACGCGATGCCGGCGCCCCGTGTTTCGGTGAGGAACCGCGTACGGAAGGCGATGAGCCCGCGGGCTGGAACGCTGAACTCCATACGGATCCAGCCGGAGCCGGAGTTCGCCATGGTGGTCATGGTTCCCTTGCGCGCTGCGAGCAGCTGGGTGATGGCGCCCATGTATTCCTCTGGCGCATCAATGATCATGGCTTCCATGGGTTCGTGGAGCACACCGTCGACCTCTTTGGTCACAACCTGAGGTTTACCAACGGTGAGTTCGAAACCTTCACGGCGCATCTGCTCGACCAGGATGGCCAGTGCGAGTTCGCCACGGCCCTGGACCTCCCACATATCGGGACGGTCAGTGGGGAGCACTTTGATGGAGACGTTACCGATGAGCTCCTGCTCCAGCCGGTCTTTGACCTGACGGGCCGTGACCTTGGCGCCCTTGACTCGACCGGCCATCGGTGAGGTGTTGATACCAATGGTCATGGAGATTGCTGGGTCATCGACCACGATATTGGGAAGTGGTTTGGGGTTCTCCAGGTCAGTGAGGGTTTCACCGATCATGATGTCGCCAATACCTGCGACGGCGACGATGTCACCGGGGCCGGCGGATTCGGCAGGAACACGCTTGAGTCCCTTGGTGGCCAGCAGTTCTGTAATCTTGACGGTCTTGATGCTGCCGTCCTTGCGCGCCCACGCCACTTGCTGGTTCTTGCGCAGGGTGCCGTTGAAGACACGCAGTAGTGCGAGGCGACCCAGGAAGGGTGAGGCGTCGAGGTTGGTGACGTGGGCCTGGAGAACTTCGGCGTCGTCGTATGTGGGTGCGGGGACGTGCTGAAGGATGGTCTCGAACAGCGGCTCGAGGTCCTCGTTTTCGGGCAGGCCTCCGTCTTCTGGCTGCGTTTTGGATGCTCGGCCAGCTTTGCCGGATGCGTAGACGATTGGCAGGTCCAGAACGGCGTCGACGTCGAGTTCGGGGTTTTCTTCGGCAACATCGGAAGCCAGACCCAGCAGCAGGTCCATGGTGTCTGAGACCACGCCGTCGATCCGCGCGTCGGGGCGGTCAGTTTTGTTGACTACCAAGATGACGGGCAGGGATGCCTGCAGTGCTTTGCGGAGGACGAACCGGGTCTGCGGCAGCGGGCCTTCAGAGGCATCGACCAGTAGCACCACGCCGTCAACCATGGAGAGGCCGCGCTCGACCTCACCGCCGAAGTCGGCGTGACCTGGGGTGTCGATGATGTTCATGGTGACGTCTTCGGAATCAGCCACTGACTGAGCGGATGGACCGGAGTAGAACACCGTGGTGTTCTTGGCGAGAATGGTGATGCCCTTCTCTTTTTCCAGGTCACCGGAGTCCATGACTCGGTCTTCGAGATCGCCGTGGCCGCCGACTGCTTTGGTCTGGCGGAGCATGGCGTCAACCAGCGTAGTCTTGCCGTGGTCGACGTGGGCGACGATCGCGACGTTGCGCAGATCATTGCGTGACACAGTGCTCATGGAGAAAGAAGGGCCTTCCGAAAATAGGGATCAGCAACTCGACAGTCGAGTGCTCAACTACACCAGTGTACGCGAGGATAGTGAACCTCAAGACTCGTGCGGCGCTCTTCGATTCTCACGTCACATGACGTCGACGCCGTGTGAGATCAGCAGCTCACGCCTTGCCTCACGCCTTTCGGCCTGCTGAGTCGGGTGAGGGACCGGCGCCGCGGCCAGGAGCCGTTGAGTGTAATACTCGGCGGGTGCGCGCAGAATCTTGTCTTTTGAGCCTTGCTCGACCACACGGCCATTTTGCATCACGATCAGCTGGTCAGCCAACTGATCGACCACGGCAAGGTCATGAGTCACGAAGAGGCACGCGAAGTCGTACTGCTCCTGAAGTTCAGCGAACATCTCCAACACCCTGGCCTGAACCGAGACGTCGAGAGCAGAGGTCGGCTCATCAGCAATAAGGATTGACGGGCTCAGACTCAGCGCACGCGCAATGGAGATGCGCTGACGTTGGCCACCTGAGAGCTCGTGAGGGTAGCGGTTAATCACCGACCGTGGAAGCTTGACTGATTCGAGCAGGTCCTCAGCCCTCGCGGTGCGCTCTCTAACTGTACCCACCTTGTGAACGACCATAGGTTCCGTGATGATGTCACCGATAGGAAAACGTGGATCGAGCGAGGCTGCAGGGTCCTGGAAGACGACCCCGATGTCTTGGCGAAGTTTCTTGCGCTCGGCTGACTTGAGCGTCGGCAAGTTCTTCCCCCGTATGAGCAGCTCCCCCTCCTCAACCTCCAAGAGCCCTAGCACAGCCTTCGCGACAGTAGATTTACCTGAGCCGGACTCTCCCACCAGGCCCAGGATCTCGCCGCGACGCACCTGGAAGTTCACTCCCTCGACAACACGCGTCGATTTTCCCCGGTGATTGTACGCAAGAGCCAGATTTTTAGCCTCTAGCGCCACTTCGTTTTGGCCGGCGGGCTCGGTATCCTCTTCCGCAGTGGACTGTGGCGGCACATCCGGCTCTGACACTTCACTGCGAAGCCGAGGCATAGCTTCCAAGAGGCGCCGAGTGTATTCATGCTCCGGGTGAAGCAGAATTTGCTCGACCGGACCGCTCTCGACGATCTCTCCTTGGAACATCACCACCACCCGGTCGGCCATATCAGCAACCACACCCATATTGTGGGTAATGAGCATGATCCCAGTGTGGACCTCGGTCTTCAATCGCCGTAGAAGATCCAGGATGTCTGCCTGAACAGTGACGTCCAATGCAGTGGTCGGCTCATCCGCGACGATCATGGAGGGATGACAGGCAATGGCCATTGCGATGACGATGCGTTGGCGCTGCCCCCCTGAAAATTGGTGTGGGTATTCGTTGATTCTCTGCTCCGGTTCAGGAATGCCAACCTGTCTGAGAAGTTCGACACCCCGCGCCAAGGCGTCTTTACCGAAAGCGACCCCGTGGACTTCCATGGCCTCTTTGAGCTGATCAGAAACTTTCAAGACGGGGTTGAGCGCCGTCATCGGTTCCTGGAAAACCATGGAAATCTCGTTGCCACGCAAAGCTCGCAGTTCCGAGCCGCTTAGCCGGGTCACGTCTCTGCCGTTGACGTATACCTTCCCCGTAAGTCGCCCGTTGGGCGGAAGTAGCCCCATGGACGTGGAGCTGGTAACTGACTTTCCTGAGCCGGACTCGCCTACGACGGCAACGACCTCTCCAGGCATGACATCGAAGCTCACCCCCTTGACAGCCTGCACCTCTCCAAATTCGGTACTAAACGTCACTTTTACGTCCTGAAAGCTCAGCGCCGCGCGCGTAGGAGCATTCTTTTCGGCTGTCTCCCTCGCCGTAATCATTTCTTGTGCCGTGGATGCGTCTCGATGGGCGCGGAAAGCTGCCACGATTCCGATGACCAATCCGGCCGCCAGTCCCGCTAGTGCGGCCAAGTCAGCCACCGTCAGCGCATCGGACCTGACATGTGTGCCACCGAGTCGCATCGGCGTCATCACTAGTGTCGGGCCCATGGCTACGACGAGCCACGCGACGAGCAGACGTGTGCCCAGCCTGGGCTGCCCGAGGAGTATTTGACCGAGTCCGGGAATCACAAGGGAGATAACCGCGTGAAGGACGGGGTTTTTGCCGGGCCTGGCCTGCTCGCGGCGGTGGTCATAAGCCGACTGTCGCTCGATTGAGTTCTGAGAACTTTCGGACGATGCCGTGGGCTCGGGGGCAGTGTTTTCGCGGTTGGTCATGGGGTCCTTCCCTGGTCGTCCGTGGCGGCGGAATCATCGGGTTCTCGGCGTGTCGCGTAGTCCCGTTCACGGTTCGCGCGCTTGCGGCGCTCAATAGCGATGGAGAGGCCCCGCAGACCCAGCACGCTCAAGAGGTCGGGCCGACGGTCCCCAGTGCGCTGCCGGCGTGGGTCGAAAGCATCTCGCAGCCCGTCACCAATAAAGTTCACCGTCAGCGCGATCAGCACGATGAAGAAGGCAGGGAACCAGAACAGGTGTGGTCGGGTGTTCATCGCCTGCTCATTGCTCTCGATCAACATCCCCAGCGAGACCTCTGGGGAACGAACCCCTAGTCCCAGATAGGAAAGCGAGGACTCAAGTAGCACTCCGGCTGCCACAGCGAATGACAGATTGACGATAATAACGCCGATGCTGTTGGGGATCATGTGCTTGAAGATGATTCGCGAGGCAGAGGCGCCCATGGCCACTGCGGCGGCGACGAATTCACGCTCCCGAAGCGCCAGGACCTCGGCTCTTACCAAACGAGCCATACTCGTCCAGGTCACACAACCCAGGATGAGGGCCAGAATCCAAATGTTGCTTCCGGCGAGGGGGCCCAGAATCGCTGCGAGCATGATTACCGGAACGACGATCACGAAGTCGGTCAGTCGCATGATCACTGACTCGATCCAGCCGCGGAAGAAACCTGCGATGGCTCCCAAGGCGATCCCTATGACAGAGGACACGATTGCAATGGTGAAGGCAATAATCAACGAGTTTGATGTACCTCGCATGACGCGCGCGAAGTAATCCCTTGGGAGTCCATCTTGACCGAATGGATGGGGCCCCAGGATGCCTTCGTCGCTAAACCACGTAGGTTCACCTCCGTTGTATGTCGTGGCTCCTGGCTGGAGCCGGTAGGGCTCATCCCACCAACCGGCAATCGGCCCGATGCCTGCAGCGGAGAACGCCAGGACACTCGTCGCAAAGAGAATGACCAAGGAGGTCATCGCCGGGCCGTGTCTGAAGAATCGCCGCATCACGAGCCGGGACTGCGAATAGGACTTACCTTGGGCGGAGTCGGTCAGCTTGAGGTCTTCGACTTCAGCGACGTCACTGACGCTGCCCCGCTCTGAGTTCTGGGAGTTCATACTGTCCTTACTCATAGATCAACTCACCCGAATCCTGGGGTCAAGGACTCCGTAGATGAGATCAGCGAAGAAGTTGAACAAGACTGAGATGAAGCCCGTGAAGACGACGACCGCCATCACCGGGGCTGGGTCCGCATTCTGGATGCCGGTGATGAGCATCTGCCCCATCGCATTCCACCCGAAAACTCTTTCGACGATGATGGAACCACCAATGAGGCTGGCGAAGTCGAATGCCACGATTGTTGCCAGTGGAATGAGCGAGTTTCGGAAGGCATGTTTGAGCACGACGGTTCGTTCTTCAACGCCCTTTGCTCGCGCAGTTCGAATGTAGTCCTGTTTATTGACCTCCAGCATGGACGCTCTGGTGTAGCGAGTGTAGGTAGCAATCGACATCAACGCCATCGCTAAGGAGGGAATCCACAGTTGCGTGATGTGGTCCAGAGAGTGGATCCACCAGTCACCTTGAAGGTTGGGTGTCTCGGCTCCGATCGTGCGGACAGGACGAGGTTTTGCTGACAAGAGACCCGGCCAGCTGTACATGTAGTGATCCAGCAGAATGAGCGCTGACATCAGCACACCAGTCACGACCGCTACCACTGTGGCTTGACCCTTGGCGTATCCGCCGAAGAGCCTCGCACCGATGACGCACAGCGCGATAGTGAGTACGAAGAGACCGATGAGGAGTAAATATCCTCCAGGAATCTGTCGCAGCAACTCCCATGTTGCGTAGTAGGAGATCATCGCTGCGGCGACGACACCCAAGGCCACATAGAGCACTCGCCGGTTCTTCAACCCTGAGATGAGCGCGGTGAGACCGACAGCCAGCATCAGTCCTAGGACCAGCAGACCAATAGGGCCGATGCGCGGGTGCTCCATGAAGTGCATATGGTCCAGCAGTGGCATCACCGTGCAGGTGTAGACGAACATGATAGAACCGGTGATCACGCGACGTGCGGTACTGCCGCCCATGACAATCGGAACCGCAATCGCCAGAATGATGGCCATCAACAGAATGTTCCCTGCGCTGAAGCGTGGGTCTCCCATCCAGTTGTTGTACTGGATTGCCAAATATTCTTTACCGATGATGGCCGCCACGAAGGGCGGCAGAGACCAGAAGAGGAAAATGATGAAGCTGGTGAAGTAGTCGAATGTCGAATACTGGCGGATGGCGGAGATGATGCCGATACCAATGCCCAGAACGATTGATATCAGTGTGGCCACCAAGACAAGCCGGAGTGACATCGCCGCAGCATTGACGATCATGTCAGTCACGTTGCTGCCGCCGATTGAGGTACCGAAGTCACACTCGCCAAGCACGGTGTTCGTGGGATCTAGGCACCCAAGGACTCCAGAGAGCCAATCCCAATAGCGGACGTACCAGGGGTCATCGAGGCCGAGAAAGTCGATGCGCTGCTGCATGAGGAACTCAGCATTGGGATCCGTGTCATACCGGAGATCTTCGAGCGGGTCACCGACCCAGCTCAAGAGGGGGAAGCATAGCAGCGTGGCACCGAAGAGGACGATGATGGTGCTGCCAAAGCGTTTGAGGGAGTATTTCAGCACTGGGCGAGTGGCCTTCCGTAAGGTCGAGCTGCCGGTGACGCCACCGCGGGGCCCAGCAGAGATGTTCTGCCGGGCCCCGCAGGGCGGGAACCCTAGGTGAGGGTCCCGATATCACTCAGCAAACCGAAGGATCGGGAGAGATCAGTCGGATCACTCGTAGCGTTGCCACTGTTCAGCGTTCCAGTGAATCTGGGTCTGAGCGGCAGTAGAACGGACATTGGCAATTGAGGCATCTGAAGCATCCATACCCGGGTGGGCGAAGATCGGAATGCCGTGAAGGTCGTCCCAGAGGTGCTGCTCGATTTCGATCAGTGCCTCTGTGCGCTCCTCGTCGCTCACGTCGTCAGCGACGGTGGTCCATAGGCGGTCCACCTCTTCGTTGGAGTAACCCGTGGTGTTCTGATTACCTTCGGTGCTGTAGATGTTCTGGCCGGAAATGATCTGTCCGGATCCGGCCCAAGCAAAGAGGCCTACACCTTCCCAGCCCTCGTCACCGGGTGACCAGTTAGCGTCGGCCTGCTCGACAATGTTGAAGCCGGCGCCCTCTTCACCGCAGTAGGTGTCGATGATTTCTACCATTGCGGAACGACGGGGGACGTCAAAGTGGTGGATCTGGATGTCCGTGCCTTCAGCATCGTGTTCCTCAATGATTTCGGCGGCGGCGTCGATGTCAGCTTCGTCGTAGCGACCGTCGTAGGATTCCTCGACGAACTCGTCGTATCCATCCTGGTAGTTGAAGATTTCGCGAGCGTTGAGTACCTCAGCCTCAGGGTTGATGGGCTGGATGATTTGCTCGACAATTTCCTGACGGGGCAGGCAGAGGGCGAAGGCTTCAGCAAGCTCCGGGGTGTCAGCGAACGGGCCTTGCTCGTACTGGAAATCAATGTGCTCCCAGGTGGCGGTATCGCCCTCGTGGACGATGAAGTCACCGCTGTCAGCAAGCCCGCGGAGTGCGTCAGCAACATCTTCATCCGGCTGCGGCGACACGACGTGGTAGTCGAGGTTTTCCAGAGCCTGCACGTGTGTTGACTCGTCCGAGAACTGGAAGATAAGCGTCTCTGTGCCGGGAGGCGTACCCCAGTAGTTTTCATTGGGCTCCAGGACCACTGATCCGCCGGTCTCTTCGCCTTCCCAGTTCCATTCGGCCAACTGGTAGGGCCCCGAGGACAGCGTCTGGTTTTCATCCCATTCGCCGTGATGACCCAGTCCGGTGTTCCAGATCGGGGCGACCTCCTCAAGAGCATCGACGTCACCCTCATCGATGGCGTCATTGAGTTCTTCTGGAGTCATTCCGGCTTCTTCAGCTATGAGGTGTGCGGGCTGACCTGGCCCTGACAACATCAACTGCCAGTCCGCGTTGAACGCTGGCATCTCTGCGGTAAAGGTCTTGGAGTCGTATGCCTCAGCCTCGAGGCCCTCCGGCAGATACAGCGCGACTGTGGCGCCAGAAGGCTCAAAGCCTGCGTCCTCATCGTAGGCCTGTGAAGCCCACTGCAGCTTGTAGTCGAGCACTGTGATCGGAGTCTCGTCCGACCAGACGGCTTCGTCGTTGATGTTGTACTCGATGACGTAGGAGGTGGACGCCTCCTCGTCAACAACCGCCTCACCGGTCTCTTCGTCGATCTCGGGTTCGCCGTCCTCGTCTTCGACGTAGACAGTGTCTCCCTCCTCGGTGATCTCGAAGCTACCGAAGTCTTCATTTTGGTTGATGCTCAAGTCTGTGCCGTAATACCAGAAACCTGAGTGAATCTGTGCTGCTACAACAGAGTTGTTTACCGAGTTGGCCAACGTGTGATCGTTGTTGTAGTTCACAAATGGTACGCCGCCCGGCGAGGTGACGATCGTGTCCTCGCGGGTTTCAAAGTCTTCGGGGAGATCTACCCGGGTTCCATCGGTGGGCTCCCCGCCGATGTAAGCCTGCCCCTCCTGTGTAAAGTCGCCTTCTTCACCGTAAACGACGTCGTTGGCGTCACCGTTGTCAGCGCCGCCGTTCGCATCGCCGTTGCCGTTCTCACCGTCGTCGCCAGGCGTGCAGCCCGACAGAACGAGTGCGCCGGAGGCCATAATGGCCGCGGCAGCAGAGAGTTTGCGTAGTTTCACGTATTGCTCCTCATGAAATATAAGTGCGGAGTGACCAGTGATGTGAGCCACACCCCGGTACTCAGGTGCCACCCAGATTACGACCCAACGACTCATCTATTGAGACATATCGGCCCCCGTGACCGAATCGTTACGAGGCGGCGCGAGAGACTCAAGTGACGGCTAGCGAGATTCAGAAAGAAGTCAAGCCCGCTGATTCAATATTCACGAAACCTTCCAGGCGAGAAGCAAAATCAGTCCGGCTACTTCCAAATTGCCCGCCATTCCGGGCGAGTCAGTATTCAGCTTAAATTCAGGTGGCTGCAAGGTTACCCAAAGTTCACAAGCTTCCCTCAACCACGCGAAACATGGCCGTAACGCTGACTGGATGCTAGATGGGAAATAGCTGATGTTTCCGCTGATCGAAATGTTACGCAACATTACGTCATGTGACAGTTATCTCATGGATGAGACGCTCGGCATGCTTGCCTCTGATCGCGAATCTGTTCGACGTCTGCGAAACGTCCCGGTTTCGTCAGTGGCCCCCACCCTTTGCTGAATGCGCCTGGAAGGCACATCAGTCTTTGCCATGAACAACTCCGTATTCCCTACGAATTTCCTGACAGCTTTGAGTGACTCTTGAAGGGTTGAGAGTGCCAAGGTTCACATTAGAGTCACTGAGGCAAGCAAATAACAAGATTTGATCAGTCTCCGACTGACGCCAGGAGAAACAATGCAATCCATCCGATTGAAGAGTCTCGCCACGATGGCCTTGGCTGCTATCGGCCTTCTTGGCGTTGGGGCGTTCGCCCTTATGTCCCCCGCTAGCGGGTCGCTAGGCGCCGCAGCCAGTGCTGAATATTGGTGAACCTGCGGAAGCGGCCTCGTGGATTCGTGGTGCGCCCGTAATGGTTGCGGACCTGGGATCTAACCACAGTCTCGAAATTCTGGAGGGACCTTTCACCGCCCATGGGGAGCGCACGGTGAAAGGTCCCTCTCAGCGAGAATTTGAGCGCGGGCGGCTAGACATCATTGGGGTGTCTGCGCCAGAGCTCATCGGGGTCGTTGGTGGTGCCCTCAGACAGCCGCAGCGCACGCCCTGAGGCCACCAACTGCTCATGCTTGGCATGCTTCTTCTTGGACCCTTTGGTCTCCCTGGGCCGGAGCATGATGGTGCGCTCGGCAACAATGCCCGCCTGGAGCTGCCGACCACGTTCCAGCTCAGCATCCAACTCCGCACCCAGCAACAGCACCATGTTCATGATGTACACCCAGAACAGGAAGATAATGACGCTCGCCAGCGCCCCATAGGTGGCCTCATAGTTGGCAAAGTTCATCACATAGACCGCGATGCCAGCGGTGGTGAGGATCATGACCAGGATCGTGATCAGAGCGCCTGCGGAGGTCCACTTCAGTCCCGACTGACGGATGTTCGGCGTCGTCGAATACAGCATGGCAATCCCAGCCGCCGCCACAAGGATGAGCACCACAGGGGTCGCCCAGTTCCACACGGTCACCGCGGTGTCCCCCAGGCCGATAGTGCTGCCCACCGCTTGGGCGATAGGGCCGGAGACCACCAGCATCATGCCGGCTGCCGCCACAAGCAGAATAAGCACCACTGTGACCACGTACACCAGGGGGCGCAGCTTGAGGATGGAGCGGCCTTCTTCCACTTCCCAGATCCGGTTCATTGCCCGGGAGAAGCCATTGACGTAGTTCGACGCCGTCCAGATCGCCAGGAGAATTCCGACAACCAGACCCAGCCCAGCTCCCCCAACACCAGTGATGTTGTCCATGACCGTACCGACGGTCTCCATGACGTCAGGATCTCCGTTGGTCAGGTCATCCACCATGTCCACGAAGAATCCCGTCACACGGTCCTCCTCACCGGCCAGACCGAGAATGGAGACCAGGGCGATAAGCCCAGGAAAGATCGACAAGACCGCGTAATAGGTCAGCCCGGCAGCTAAGTCGGTACAGCTGTCGCGCCCGAACTCGCTGAACGTCCGTTTGAGGCTGTACTTCCAGGTCGCCTTGGTGAGCTTCATGGGCGATTCCACTTTGTGGTCATCCTGGGCTGCACGTTCCCCGTCAGCGTGCTCCTCCCGCTGGCGGGCCTTCACCATATACGGCTGGTCTGCGGCGGCGGAGACGGTGCCGGGCTCCGAGGCGTCCTGGTACGTAGCCGTCTCATCGAAGATGTCTGTGTTTTCTTCTCCCCGGAGCCGCACCTGGTGAGGCTCAAGACCGGTGGGCACGGCGGGGTGATCCTGGGAAGCGTTCATGGTTCCACAGTATCCGGATGTTTCCTGGACAGCCCGTATGCAGGGCCGTGACGTTACGTTGAGGATTCACCCTCAGGGTCCGTGGCCCGGTCCCGGCGAGTCTTCAACAAGTCATCGGTGTGGGTGATCTCCGCAGGCAGAGAGTTGTTGAGGTACCCGGAACGGGCGATGGCCATGGAGCCCACCGCGGAGGTCAGCAGTTGGGCTATTACCGCCACAGCTGCCTTCACCAGATTCAGCCCGCTGAAGTCCATCAGCAGCGCGCCTATCACGATGGACGCCACCCCCAGGCCCGCAGAGGTTCCGACTGCCGATGCACGGAGGTAGAGGTCTGGCAGCCTGAAGAGGCCGATGCCGGCCACGATGATGGTCAAGATGCCCAGGAAGATGAACACCAGGCCGGCCCCGTGCATGATGTCGTGGAGTTCCATCAGCGCCGTCCTCCTGATCCAAGTCGGGCCATTGAGATCGCAGCCATGAACCCGAGAAGGGTGGCGATAAGAATGATGTCGAACAGGGCCTCGATATTGGCTCGGAGTCCGATGAGCGCGATGAACCCGATAATCGCGAAGAAAATGAGGTCCGCAGCCACCGCCCGGTCTGTGATCTTTGGGCCGAGGTAGGCGCGTACGCCAGCCAGGAGCATCCCGAGTCCCAGCAGGATCAGCGCTATTTCCAATGTGATCTCAGACATCAGCGCACCTCACCTTCTGGCGGCTCATCGACAGGGACGACGTCGGGGACCCGGATGGGACGTGACAAGTCACCTGGGGAGCGCCGGAGGGCGCGAAGCATCCTGTCTTCCATCTCCTGGATTTCCTCCACGAGGGACTCCCTGGATTCAACGAACATGCCGTGCACATAGAGGATCTTGTGTTCACGTGAAATCGACAGGGTCAGTGTCCCTGGGGTCAGGGTGATGAAGCAGGAGATAAGAGTCCATTCGGTGTCAGACTCACTGGCCGCCGGGACCGCGATGATGGCCGGGGACATCTTCATCCGCCTCTTGGGCCGGAGGACATCCAAGGTGACGTAGACATTGGCCAGCACGAATGCCTTGATGTACCAGAGCAGGAAGCTCACCATGCGCCAGGGCCAAGAGGCCAAGGAGGTAGTGGTACTCATGCGTCCATCACCGCCTCAACGTAACCTTCAGGGTTCAACAGGTTCTCGGCGGCAGTCTCCGACAGCAGCATCAGCAGCTCGGCTCCGAAACCGAAGAAGACGGTGATCGCAGCAAGGATGGCACCCGGGATGATGAGCTTCACGGGAACTTTGACAGCCCGCTGACCGGAGAGAACCGCAGACATCGCAGCTGTTGGTGGGCCAATGGTCAGAGTGGGGTTCTCCGCCTGTGCCTGCACACGGAGGTAACGCTTGCCGTGCATCTTCTCCTGATACTCCAGCGCGTTGTCCTCCAGGTCAGCCGGAGGCTTGCCCATAAACACGCCTACCCAGATCTTGAGCATCGACAACAGGGTGAAGACACTGACGATCACCGCTACTGCTGCCACCCAGTAATGAGCCTGTTCGAGGGTCGCCTGGATGATGGTGAACTTTGCCACGAACCCGGAGAACGGCGGCAGACCCGCCAGTGAGAGCGCAGCGATCATGAAGGTGATGGCGATCAGCGGCTCACGTTTGAGCATGCCACCGAGCTTGTCGATCTCCCCAGTGCCGTAGGTCTCTTCAATGGCACCAGTGGACATGAACAGGCTGGCTTTCACAATCATGTGGTGCAGCAGGTAGAAGATGCCTGCCGTCAGGCCTAGGCCGGTGAACAGGCCAACGCCGATGAGAATGTAGCCGATCTGACTGATCATGTGGAAGACCAGAATGGACCGCGTGGTCTTCTCTCCTATTGCCCCCAGCACACCGATCAGCATTGTCAGGCTGGTCACCACCAACGCGATCCACAGGAAGCGCTCATCACCGTCAAACAACACCGAGTAGATGCGGTAGATCGCGTAGATCGAGACTTTCGTGTGGATCCCAGAAAACAGAGCTGTGACCGCAGGTGAGGTCATCGGATAGGTGCGGGTCAACCAGCCATGCACAGGCACCACGGCGGCCTTGATGCCGATGGCCGTGAGGACGACGGCACCGCCGACTGCCACTGCCGGATCCTCCGCAGCTGCCCCATGCAGCTCAGCGAGGTTGACGGTGCCAGCTGTGCCGTAGACGATCCCGATACCGAACAGCAGCAGTGTTGAGGCAAGGAGGTTTACTGAGACGTAGATGCGTGCTCCGTGGGCGCCAAGTTTGGCTCCCATCATCGCCAGCAGACCGTAGCTCGGGAGGAGCATGACCTCGATGAACACGAAGAGGTTGAAGATGTCACCAGTCATCAGAGCCCCTGCCACACCGGCCATGAGGATCAGGACGAACGGGTGGTAGAACCGGGACCGCGCCTCGTGAGTCGCCATGGCGAACATGACGCTGGTGATGCCCAAAATGGTGATGATCATCAGCACCAGGGAGTTCAGGGCGTCGACCACAAACGGGATGGCCACCTGAGGTGTGAAGTCCCAGAACCCTACTTTGTGAGCCAGCACTGTTCCGTCATGCGTGGCGATCACCAGCAGGAGGGAGAAGACGAACATGGCAGACAGCGTGCCTAGGCTGATGATGTGCCGGGCACGTTTGCTCTTGCGCAGTGCCGCGCCCAAAGCGCCCATCAGCAGCGGGATGCCGACCAGCAGAGGCAGCAGTGGTGGGAGGATCTCAGTCACTGTGGGTCCTCCTTTCCCTGGTGGTGGCCCGTTCCTTCATCGGCATTGGGAGCCTCCGCAGAGTCGTCGTCCTGGGCTTCGAAATCGTGCACAGGACTCATGGGGGAAGCGTCCGCACCTCCGGTACCGGCGGCCACGGCGCCGCTGGAGCTAGTGTCCACCGAGGAGCTGACGGCGTCGTCAGTGTCTGCCGAAGTCAGCACTTTGGCCGGTGATTCCTCATCGTTCTCCGTATCGTCATCATGGGTGGTGGTGATCGCCAGGGTAATCATGAACATAGTGATGGAGAAAGCGATCACGATGGCCGTCAGCACGAAAGCCTGAGGCAGCGGGTCTCCGCCTTCTCCGTAGTCGGAGGTGCCGATGTAGGGCACCCCGCGGTAGGCGGTGTTACCGGCTGCAAAGAGCAGCAGGTTGGCGGCGTGGCTTGCCATGACGAATCCGAGCACAATGCGAACCATGCCCCGCTGCATGAACAGGTACACAGCTGCCGCGGTGAGCAGGCCTACTGCTATAGCAATACTCATCGGGCCTCATCTCCCCTGCTGGTGCCCTTGTGGCAGGCTCGGGGCTCCGGATGCCAGCCCTCACCCTCTGCTTCCAGAGGCACATCTCCGGGGTCGTCACCGGCGTGCATCTCGATGCGTTCGATTTGGCTGGTCTTCTGGCCCTGGGACTTCATATGGGCTTTGAGCAGTTCGGCCGGGTAGCGCTGGGCTTGCCCGAGACGATCCAACGCCACCAGCACCGCACCGATGACCGCCAGGTAGATACCGACGTCGAAGATCAGTGCCGTGGTGAGCGTGAAGCCTGCTTCAGTTCCCCACGGAAGCGGCAGACCTTCGAAGATGACGATGGGCCTCAGGTAGGAGCCCTCTGCCCCGTCCAGGAAACCGAAGAGCCCGATCACGGCACCGACGGCGATTCCTCCAACAATGATCAGCGCGTAGTCGAAGCGCAGTTTGACCGCAGAGTCCGAGGGCGCCACCAGGTACCGCAGGGCGAAGAACCCGCCGAGCACCAGTGCGGAAATGAAACCACCGCCGGAGTCGTAGTGGCCGCGCAGCAGCAGAACCAGAGACAGCAGCACAATGAAGGGCGCCATCCAGTTGAACACGCTACGCATCGCCTGAGTGTTGTCTGCCGCGTGGTCCAACGGAGTGCCGATCCACAGTTTGGACTCAGCAGGATGCGAATCCGAGGTGGAGAATGCAGAGTTCAGCACCGCCAAGATCGCGAAACCGGCCACTCCCAACACTGTCAGCTCACCGAAGGTGTCGAGGGCACGGAAGTCGACCAGGATGGAGTTGACAGTGTTCAGCGCCCCGACCGTCTCATAGGTCTCTTCCAGGTACCACTGGGCGGCAGGTGACTGACCGCGCCGGCCAGTCAGGGCGTAGGCCGCCACGAAGGCCGCCACGCCGAAAACAATAGCGACGACGGCAGATACCGCCGTGCGGGACCGTGAAACCTGGTGGAACTTGCGTGGGAGTTTCCGCAGCACCAACACCAGCACCACCACGGTCAGGATCTCCACCAGCAGCTGGGTCATGCCCACATCCACAGCGCCGAGGGCGAAGTACCAGGCGCCGACCACAAATCCTGCGCCACCTGCCAGGACGACTGCCGCAGTCCGCGACTGGGTGATAACCGTTCCCAGGAGGAAGAACGCCAAGAGTCCGATGAGCACCCAGTCGGTCATGCGGGTATGCCCGGGGGTGAACTCGCCGACGTCACCGACGTTGAGCACACCCGCGATGAAGATGCCGACCAGGAAGATGCCGGGGGCTGCAAGGTGCACGCCGTGGATATCGGTCCGCGTGATATCACCGACCCGGCGGCCGAAGGCGATGCTGCCGGTACGCATCTTCTCCACCACTCCGACGCCCGTCCAGGGAAAGATCTGCCGGGGAATAAAGCTGTCGAGCCGGGTTCGGCTGAGCACAGCAACGAGACCCACACCCATGATAATCACTGAGAGCATCAGGTCAGTGCTGAGACCGCCGTAGAGGTAGAAGTATGGCTCGTAGCTGGAAGTGGTCGACGCCTGCGTGGAGGCGGTCAACAACCCGTCGAAGAGGAAGGGCACGAAACCTAAGATTGCCCCTGCAACAGCTGGCAGCAGTGCAGGAGCGTAGAAGGCTAGTGGGGCTTCATGGGCGGTTTCGGCCGCTATAGGCTCTTTGGCGTCGTCGTGCTTGCCCGTGCCGGAGTAGCTGGTGAAGACGCCGAGGACGATCCGGCCGCAGTAGGCGAACGTGCCCACCGCTGCGAGCACAGCCAACAGCGTGATGGTCCAGGTCAGCCCCGGGCCGAACAGTGCAGGGTCCTCGCCCGCAGAAAGGAAGCCCTTAAGCAGGTTCTCCTTGGACACAAACCCGAACAGCGGCGGGATGCCCGCCATGGACAGGCAGCCCAACACGGTGATGATGAAACTCACCGGCATGGCCTTGCGCAGCCCGTTGAGCTCACGGATATCCCGGGAGTGCGCCTCATGTTCGATGATGCCGACCATCATGAACAAGCTGGACTTGAACAGGGCGTGGGCGATGACGTGGATAGTGGCCGCAGCGATCGCGGTGGGGGTTCCGATGCCAATAATGGCCACCAGGAAACCCAACTGGGAGACCGTGGAATAGGCCATGATCTCTTTGATGTCATGGCGCTGCAGCGCAAACAGCGCACCAATGAGCGCGGTGATCAGACCGCACACGATCAGCAGCGTCTGCCAGACCAGGACTCCCTCAAAGACCGGGGAGAACCGCAGCAGGAGGTAGATCCCGGCCTTCACCATCGCCGCAGCGTGCAGGTAGGCACTCACCGGGGCGGGGGCGACCATGGCATCGGGCAACCACAGATGGAACGGGAACTGCGCAGACTTGGTGAAGGCAGCGAAGGCGATAAGGACCGCCACCACACCGGTGAAGACGGCGTCGTCCCCCCACACCTGATGCTGCAGGGCCTCCGACAGGCTCGTGGTGCCGGTGCGCACAATAATCCACAGCACCGCAGTCAACAGGCCGAGGCCGCCGGCCATAGTGATCAGTAGAGTGCGCTGCGCCGGGGCTGGCGCCTTGTCTCCAGACCGATTAATGAGGAAGAACGAGCAGAGAGTGGTGAACTCCCAGAACACGAACAACAGGATCATGTCATCGGCGAGCACCATGCCCGACATGGCGAAGACGAACAGCAGCATCCAGATGTAGTAGTCGCCGGTCTTCTTCTTCACCGAGAAGTAGCGAGCGCTGTAGGCCATCACCAGCGCGCCGATGAAGAGCACCAGCAGCAGAAACACCATGCCGAGCCCGTCAAGCCGGAGGCTTATGCCCACATCCACTGTGGGAATCCACGGCAAGTACTCGTCGACAGTCTCCCCCGCGATGAGATCGGGAAGCCACATGAGGCTGAAACTGCCCATCACCAGCAGCGCAACGGCAGCGAACCAGCCGGTGTCGCGGCCCAGAAACTTATGCACCGCGGCTGCTGCAGGGACCAGCAGGAGTGTGAGGAACAGCAGGACCAGCAGTGTCACCGAGTACCCCCCGCCAGCGCCGGGGCAGACGGAAGAGCTACGCGGCACACTGCGGGCAGAGGCCTTGGCGACATGTCAGCCTCCTGTGTGCTCGTTTTCGGTCAATCGGGTGCGATGAAGCGTCACATGCGCTCAGAGCATCCTACATTTGCTCCAATGAACGCAGTGTTGCGACTGCTTCCGCCGACCAGACTTCCCGGCACACCGCCCCTTACCCTAGCGAGTTCATGGGTGGGCGAGCAACGAGCCACCGGTTGGACAGCGCGATTAACGCCCTGCTACACCCCCACCTCCGCCGAAGGAACCGGCTGAGAATCCCCCGGGCGACATGCTCCCCGATGCCGAACCGGAACCCTGATGAGAGGCCCCTACGGTACCGGGCATAGTGGCGACCAAAACCACCCAACTGCCGGTGGGCAGCCCGGGTAGCGGCTCAGTCTCAGCGCGGGCATCCATCAGTTGCGTCCATTTCTCGTGATCGCCGAATGCCATGGCGTAAGGCAGTTGTTCGGTGATTTCTTCAGGCGATAAGTCAGTTTCTTCAGAAGCGCCCACTGTGACCGACTGTGACAGCTGGAGTCCGCGGAGTTGCTCATAGTGGACCCGTCCTTCCGCAGTACGGCGATTGGACGCCCGGATGGTGCCCGCCCAGCCCAGCCCCACTGCAGCAGCTGCGACTGCGACAACGAGGAGAAGGAAGTTCAAGGATGTGGGCATTCCGAATCCGAAGCTCAACAGGGGGGTCGCTAAGACCAGGAACAGCACCGCGCCGCCAATCCAGGCCCAGAGGCTTCCCACACCGCCAACGTTCCGGGCGAGGAGGCCCCGTGCATTGAACTGGTCCACCGCCTTTTTCTGCGCGGCATGCGCGGCCTCAGTGAAGCCTTCGTCCAGCTCCGATACTCGCACCGGTTCCTGCTCGGGGAAGAGCGCCTCAAGCACCTCTCGCTCCCATGTGATGAGTGCCGAGGTGTCTTTGTTGGTGGGTGTGAGCAGCCAGTCTGTTCCGGCGTCGTCGTCCTCTCCATCAGTCTTCTGGGTGGTTTCTTCCATGGTGAGGTAGCCGCGCGCAGCCAGATCAGTGACCGTCAGGCCCGTGAAGTCTGCCTGCGGGACGTGGGGCGTCTTGTGCCAGAGCAGTGCTGCCTCAAAGGGACGGAGACCATCCGGGACGGCGTTACGGGGCACGGCGGGCGGCTCGTGACGCAGCGGTGCGGTCGGCTCGAGCGTTCCCCCGGTGGGCACAGAGCCCTGCGGCAGGTTGGGGAAGTGCTCATCGGCACCGCGGCGCCGCCGGACCGTGACCACTGCAGCGGCCAACGCCAGGATTGCAGCAGCGACGGCCCACCAGTAAGTGAGCACTGAGTCCCAGAGCCGGTCCGTGGCGGGGGCGACCCTTTCTGCGAACTGCTCGGCCGCTGTGGGCTCGGCGTAGATCGGCTCGACACCTGCGAACGTGTCCGCCGCGACCTGCAGGTCCACCGCCTGCCAACCCCCTGGCGGCAGATTTTCGGCAGTCGCGGTGACGGTGTCACCCTCTGTGGTGATCTCGCAGGAGACACCGTCGTCCAGATCTGGGTCCTCCCCCTGCCAACAGGCTCCCTCCTGCACATCAACCGGGAAATTCACCTCCGTGGTGACGCGGTCCATGGGGACATCGGCGTGAGGACCGGCAGTGACCCACTCCAGGCCGTTGGGGTCGACCGCTCCGTGCACGGTATAGCTGAGCTGGTAGGTCTGCACCCCGGTGCTCGTCTGATCCGAACCATCCGGTGCTCCCAGCGTGAGCTCCAGCTCCCTTCGGCTCTCATTCGTCTCAACAACCTCAGCTGGTGCTCCACTGGGGCTGCTGAGTGAGAACTCCTGGTAGTCGAACTGCCGGCGGCCGTCGTCGGTGGGCTGTTCGGTGCTCAGGGAACGGTAGAAGCCCAATCCGTCACGCTCACCAAAGTCCCAGTCGTAGGTCTCCTCCACATGGAGCACGCCATCTTCATCGACTTCGATCTCAATAGTGAGGTCGCGGACGACGTCGTCCTCGGGGTCACCGGAAGCGAGGGCGGGTGCGGCCGTGAGCCACACGATGCCGGAGACTACTGCGGAGGCTGCTGCGAGACGGAGAGTGAACATAATTTCACCCTAGAGAGTGACAGCCTGCGGACGCATCCGCCTCGGAGAGTATCTTGGCACGCGAATTCAGGGGGATGTTGGGATGTCAGGCGCCTATAGGATGCTGAATTCCCAACGGGCGCCTGATAATGCGTGGGGACACGAGCGGGTCGGGGTCGTGAGCGGAGCTTACCCGGCGCGCAGCCGGGGCTGGTGCGGGGACGGGTGCACCCCGCTAGGCGTAGAAGAACCGCACGGCGTGAAAGAAGACCGGCGCCGCGAAGCACAGCGAGTCCAGCCGGTCCATGATGCCGCCATGGCCGGGGATGGTGGAACCGAAGTCTTTGATGCCGCGGTCGCGCTTGATCGCGGACATCACCAGCCCGCCGGCAAAGCCCATCACACAGGAGATTAACGCCAGCAGAGCCGCCATCAGCGGGGTGAACGGCGTGATCCACCACAGAGCTGCACCCAGCGCAGTCGCCGAGAGCACACCCCCAATGAACCCCTCCCAGGTCTTATTGGGACTCACACTGGGCGCAATCGGGTGCTTGCCCAAGGTCTTACCCCACACGTACTGCAACACATCGGAGCCCTGGACCACGATCAGCAGGAATAGCAGCAGATGCGCCCCGGTGGCCCCGCCATCCCCTGGTGAGGAACCCTCAGCGGCTTCGCGGCCAAGCTCCATAGCCACCGGCAGCTGGAGCAGCGCCGGGGCATGGCTGATCGCGTAGACACACACCATCAACGCCCACTGGATGGTCGCGGCTCGCTGCAGGAAACCCTTGGTCTGGCCGGCGAGCGCGTTCCGTGCCGGCAGGAAAAGGAAGGCGTACACCGGGATGAACACACTGAACATCCCGTACCAGTGCTCCCACAGGAACCAGTAGTGCACCGCAGGGATGATGAACACCAGCCACACCAGGACCTTGTGGTCACCCCGTCCGGTGGGGGAAATGGTGATGAACTCCCGCAGCGCCAGGAGCGACAGCAGCAGAAACAGCAGAATGGTGACCGTCTCACCGGCAGCCAGTACCGCCCCAATGAGTGCGACCATCAGCCACCAGGCGTTGATGCGCTGTTTCAGGTTGCCGATGGTGCTGGTCGGGCCTATCCGGCGGCCCAACAACCAGGCAATCGCACTGGCCAGAACAAGGACGACGACGACGCCGCCGAGCAGTTTCAGTGCCGAGGAATCCAGCAGGCCTAGGCCCCAGTCACTCATGGGCGGTCCCCACCCGGTGGGCTGCCGAGGGCGGGGGCTGCGTCGTCGTCATCCCCATGGTCGATGGTGTCCTGGTGTTCGGCGAGGCAGTCCACCAGGACCCGGCGTGCGCGGGCCAGAAAACTGGGCTGTTCCTCGTCCGGGGCCACGTGGAGTGGATCGCAGAAAACAACGGTCGAAAGATGCGGCACCGGAACCACCTCACCCTTGGGCAGGATGCGTCCAAGGTTGGCCAGGGTCACGGGCACCACCGGCACTTCAGGATGGCGGTTCGCCAATTTGTAGAGTCCGCCGTGGAACTGAGCGATCGATTCCCCGTCGCCGCGAGTGCCCTCCGGGAAGATGATCAGCGAATCCCCCGCAGCGAGCACCTCCGCCATACCTGCGATCTGGCCTTTCGGGCTCACTCCAGAATCTGATGCTCGCTGACGAGTGCGGCTCGAGCCGTGCCGGTCCACCAAATAGGCGTTGAAGATCTGCTCGGCGAAGGCTTTGCGCAGCCCCGTTCCCCAGTAGTCCTTGGCCGCCACGGGCCGGGCCCGCTTTTGCAGGTCAGCGGGCAGGGCGGCCCAGATGGTGAGGAAGTCCAGATGGCTGCTGTGATTCGCATAGTAGATGGCCTGCTCGGGCAGCTGTGGTGTGGGATCTCCGTGTGCGGTGACCACACGAGCACCGGCGAATGCGCTAATGAGCTTGGCGAGGCTGCGGCGGGACAGACCGGCCACGTTCATGAGGGCACGTCCCGAGCTCGCGCGCGCAGCACGGCACTGACCCGGCGCAGTCGCCGCATACAAGTAAACAGCGAGCCCAGCGCGATGAGCGTCAGTGTGCAGAGCAGGACCCATCCGGGGGTCCACGGCAGCCAGGGTTCAGCGATGGCGCCCAGGATGCCAACCATGAGCACCCACATGCGGTGGGGTTTGGCCAGGGGCCCGTCGAAGAAGTTCCCGGTGCCCAGGGCCGCGCCGAGACTTCGGATATACGCCGTGAGGACCGCGAGGGTGGCAGCAAGGAACCCCAGTACGACTCCGAGGTCGACCCGGCCGGCTGTCACCAGTCCTGCGGTCGCCAGGCCGGCGGCACCTAGAAAGAGCACATCAGAGATTCGGTCGGGCAGTTCGTTGTAGATATCGCCCACCGGTGAGCTCATCCCCTTCTCGACCGCCAGCATGCCGTCAAGCATGTTCAGCAGCAGACGCAGAGGGATGCAGAGCGCCGCGACTGCGAGCAGGACTGCCCGTCCGGGCTCATCTTCGGTGTGAGCTGACCAGATAAGCGCGGCTGCGCCGATAGCGGCAAAGAGCACTGAGCCGACAGAGATTTGGTTCGGGGTGAGTTTCGCGGCCGCGAGAAGGTCAGCAGCCTTGGCCGCCCACCGACTGCTGCGCTGCGGGATCGCCCGCCGGTCCGTTCCCTGGCTCATGTGCTGTGTCCATTCCCTCGGGGTACCCCATACGCTAGTACGTCTTGGTCAGAACCGTCAGTATCTGGCCCGCCTTTCCTCTCGATGCTCCGAAGGCTGCGCGCTAGAGTCTTGGGTATGGGAATTCGGCGCGCACAAGGCTCCAACGGCGCATTTCGGGACCACGGTGTTGCCGCCGCCTGGGGATTCGCGGAAGCTACGTTCTTCTTTGTTGTTCCCGATGTGTGGACCTCCTGGGTGGGGCTGCGCCGACCCAAACGAGCTTTGGGCACTACCGTCTCCGCACTCGGTGGGGCACTGGCAGGTGGTGCGGTGACGTCCTGGTGGGGGCGTAAGATCCCGGCGCAGGCCTCGCACTCAGCTCTGGTGAAAGTTCCAGCGATCACCGACTCCATGGTGCACCAGGTGGAGCAGGAAGTGGCCGAATCCGGCCATGCCTCGCTTATGCGGGGCCCGACCCGTGGTGTTCCCTATAAGCTCTACGCCCGCGCCTCCGGGCTGCAGCGGAAGTCGCTGCTGAACTTCCTGGCCTGGAGTGTGCCCGGCCGGCTGATTCGGTTTGTTGCGGTGACACTGGCGGCCTCCGGGCTCGCCGCCCTGACCCGCCGTATGTTCCCCAATGTCTCTGACAAACGCGTCTCCGCTGTGTTCTGGACGTGTTGGGGTGGGTTCTACGCCTGGTTCATCCCCACAATGTCACGCCGACGCTGACCACCTCTCCCAGCGATCCCCCGTGAATTCCAGGGCGTTGTTGGGTTCTCAGGCCGCTATAAGAAGCTGATTTCTCAACAACGACCTGAAGTTTGCCCGGGGCGAGGGAGCAGCCCCTTGAAAAACCCTTCCCGCCAACACAGAAACATAGTTGCAATACGCAACAAGTTCGTGTTCTGCGTGGCAGACTGGCACACATGGCTGAATCCCTCTTCTCTGACCTGGACCGCTACGTCGCCCACCCACGGACCGCAGGACTGTCACTGAGCCCGGACGGCACCCGGCTGATCACCACAGTGCAGACGCTGAACAAAAAGAGCAACGGCTACGTCACCTCACTCTGGGAAGTTGATCCCGCCGGTGAACGCCCTGCCCGCCGCCTGACCCGCAGCGCCAAGGGGGAAACTGGTCCTACTTTCGCCGCCAACGGCGACCTCTACTTCACCTCGGCACGGCCCGATGAGGACGGGGAGGATGAACGCAGCGCACTGTGGTGCCTGCCCGCTGCCGGCGGCGAGGCACGTGTCATCAACCGGCGGTCCGGCGGCGTGTCATCGGTTGTGACCGCAGCTGATGCTGATGTGGTAGCGGTCACGGCACCCCTGCTTCCTGGTGCCGCCGATGAGGATTCCCAGCAGAGCCTGCACAAGACCCGTCAGGACAGCTCAGTGAAAGCCATCCTGCACTCCGGCTACCCCATACGGTACTGGGACCACGACCTCGGCCCCGCACGGCCCCATGGGTTCATCCTCGACGCGCAGACCCCGGATCACGAGGACGCCCCCGTAACTTCTGAGCCGGTACGCCCAAAGCTACGCCAGATCACCGAAGGCCTCGGCAGTCTCTTCGAGGGCACCATGCACCTCAGCCCAGACGGCTCGCAGGCTCTCATCGGCGTCACGGTGCCTGAGGCGAAGACCGATCGCCACTCGGCCATTGCGCTGGTGGACACCTCCACCGGAGAACGACGCATGCTCGTCGATGAGCCGGAGATGACCTTCTCCCCTGGCCCTATCAGTCCCGACGGCACGAAGGCTGCGGTGGTCGGCTCACCGAAGCCCACCCCCAGCAGCGCGATTGCGCCCCAGCTTTATGTGGTGGACCTCGGCAGCGGAGCGGCCACTCCCCTGGCGGAGGGTCTTGACCTGTGGCTGAATCCGGCCTCTTCCCGCCCGTGGATCGATGACCAGCGGCTACTCGCCGTCGCAGACTACAACGGCCGCGGGGCCATGTTTATCGTGGACGTCACCTCTGGCGAGACCACTGAGGTGCCGGTCGAAGATGCCGTCTACTCGCAAGCGTTCCCAACCCCGGACGGCACCACGGCCTTCGCGGTGCGCAGCAGCTACGCGTTCCCTGATGAGGTGGTGCGTATTGACCTCAGAAGCGGCTCTGTCACCCGGTTGCAGAATCCCACAGAGCGTCCGGAACTGCCCGGCACCTTGGAGGATGTTCAGACCGAGACCGGTGACGGCGTCGTCGTGCGCGGGTGGTTGTGCCTACCGGAGCAGGCCTCACCGGCGGATCCGGCGCCGCTGCTGCTGTGGATCCACGGCGGGCCGGTGAGCTCATGGAATGCGTGGACCTGGCGGTGGAACCCGTGGCTTGCAGTGGAGAAGGGCTACGCGGTGCTGCTGCCGGACCCGGCGCTGTCCACCGGCTATGGCCAGGAGTTTGTCCAGCGGGGATGGAACTCTTGGGGCGAAGAGCCCTACACCGACCTGCTGAGCATCACTGACGCGGTGGAGGCCCGCGAGGACATCGACGCGTCCCGGACCGCAGCGATGGGCGGCTCGTTCGGCGGGTACATGGCGAATTGGGTCGCCGGGCACACCGACCGGTTCAAGGCCATTGTCACCCATGCCAGCCTGTGGGCGCTGGACCAGTTCGGCCCCACGACCGATATGTCACCTTTCTGGCGGCGGCAGATTGACCAGACCATGATGGACCGGCATTCACCGCATGACTTCATCAGCGAGATTGTGACCCCCATGCTGGTCATCCACGGGGATAAGGACTACCGGGTGCCCATCGGGGAAGGGCTGCGGCTGTGGTTCGAACTGCTGGCCGACTCCGGTCTGCCCGCCGATGAGAACGGCGAGACGCTGCACCGTTTCCTCTACTTCCCGGATGAGAATCACTGGATCCTGTCTCCGCAGCACACCAAGGTCTGGTACCAGGTGATCTTCGCCTTCCTCGCCGAACATGTGCTCGGAGTGCAGGAAGAGCTTCCCCAGGAACTCGGCCTGAGCGCGCCGAAGAGCACAGAGAACGACGACGCTTGAACGAGCCCTGATCACCTGAACTGGGCTGGTGTCACCGCCTGACCTCGAAGCCGATGGACGGCAGAGTCTGCAGTTGTTCTTCGGTGGCCTCACGGGTGTCCACTGAGCTGACTTCAGCCCGCTTGGGCCCCTTAGCGCACCAGCTGATGAAGGAGTCGACAGCGGGACCGTCACCACCGATCAGCAGTTCCACGGCACCGTCGGAGGCATTGCGGACCCACCCAATGAGCTCCAGATCATCAGCCTGACGTTTGGCTGAGTTCCGGTAGTTTACGCCCTGGACGGTGCCTGTGACATGAACCGAGGTGCCTACGCTGAAGTGAGGTTCCATGACCCCAGTCAAGCAAAGCTAGGCGCTGCTGTGAAGGGCAGTTACCAGCGGGAGCGTACAGAACCGGTCCTGCTGGAGGTGTCATAGGCGTAGACCTCTTTGCCCTCGATCCAGGTGCGCAGCGCGCGGTTGCGGGTATCCAGCGGGTCTCCCTCCCACAGAGTGAGGTCCGCATCCTTGCCTGGTTCGATCGAGCCGATTCGGTCCGCGACACCGAGGACTTCGGCCGGGTTGATAGTGACGGCTTTGAGGGCCTCATCCGGGTCCATGCCCTCTTTCACCGCCAGGGCCGCCTGGTTGATGAGGAAGTCGATGGGGACCACGGGGTGATCGGTGATGATCGAGACCTTGACTCCGGCCCGGGAAAGGACGCCAGGCGCGCGCGGGCTGCGCTCCCGGACTTCCACCTTGGACCGCGACACCATCATCGGGCCGTAGAGGACGGGAATCCCACGAGCGGCGATCCGGTCAGCAATCAGATGAGCCTCGGTTCCGTGGTCGAGCACCAGGTCGTAGCCGAACTCGTCAGCGATACGCAGGGCGGTCACAATGTCATCAGCACGGTGGCAGTGCTGCCGCCACGGGATCTCACGCGCTAGCACCATGGCCAGAGCTTCGGAGACCAGATCTGCGGGGCGGTCCTCAGGGTCTTTGGCTGCCCAATGCTGGGCCTCAGTGAAAGCTTTGCGGGCAGCGAAGGCCGTCCCCAAACGGGTGCTGGGCGTCTTCTTCTGGTCGCCATAGACTCTCTTGGGGTTCTCACCGAGGGCAGCCTTCAACCCAGAAGGAGAACGCAGGACCATATCGTCGATGACCGCACCATGGGTCTTGATCGCCACCGTCAAGCCACCGATGACGTTGGCTGAGCCCGGATTGACGTTGACCGTGGTGATGCCGTGGGCGAGCGCGTCGTCGAACCCGATCTCCACAGGGTTGATGGCGTCGATGGCCCGAACTGCTGCAGTGACCGGGTCGGTGGCCTCATTGAAGTCCGCCCCGGCCCAGCCCTCGCCCTGCTCGTGAACTCCTAAGTGGACATGGGCATCGATGAGCCCCGGAACTATCCACCCACCGGCGGCGTCTATCACCTCATGCTCCGCAGGGGTTTCAACCTCGGGACCAATTTCAGTGATCTTCCCGTCGGTGACCACCACTGCACCGTCAAAGGGGGCATCCGTCACCGGGACCACATGGGCATTCGTCACAATATAGTTTCCTGAAGCAACCATGCGTCCACTCTAACGGAGCCGCCTTGCTACGTCTTCTGCGGATCAGTAACACCTTCGCCATTCTCAATAACTTGGACTTATTGTGAATACATGGGATTCGGCCACAGTCATTCGGGCAGTCGCGCTACCGCCGGCACACATGGCACCGGGCAGCGACGTCGTCTAGTAATCGCCTGCGTCATTACTCTGAGCATCGTTGCCGTTCAAGGGATTGGGGCGTGGCTCACCGGTTCCCTGGCCTTGCTGACGGACGCTGTTCACTCGCTTGCGGACAGCATTGGACTAGTGATGGCGGTCATAGCTGCAAGTCTGATGTATCGCGGCGTCAGCGGCACACGCACCTGGGGATACCGCCGTGTGGAGATCATTGCCGCAGCCGCACAGGCAGGTCTGCTGGCGGGAATCGGCACATACGCTGCTGTCGAAGGGATCTCCCGACTCTACGAGCCCCAAGAGGTACTGCACGTGGAGCTGCTACTCTTCGGCGCGGCAGGACTTTTCGGAAACATCATCTCGCTCCTGGTACTAGCACCCCGGCGCACGGAAAACCTGAACCTGCGAGCCGCCTTCCTTGAGGTCTCCGCCGATGCGCTTGGATCGTTGGGAGTCATGGTGGCCGCAGTGGTTATCTGGCTCACCAGCTGGCATCAGGCGGATGCTGTGGTGGCCCTTCTCATAGCGGCGATGATCGTGCCACGAGCGATACTGCTCCTGCGGGAAACTGGCCGAGTACTGTTGGAATTTACCCCACGCGGCCTGGATCTCGTTGAGGTACGTCGGCACATCATGGCGGTTGACCATGTCCAGGACGTCCACGATCTGCATGCCTCTACTGTGGCTACGGGACTGCCCGTCGTATCAGCGCATGTGGTGGTGGATGAGTCGTGCTTCACCAGCGGTTGCGCCCCGGACAAGCTGGCCGAACTGAGCACCTGCCTCTCTGACCACTTCACTGTGTCGATTACACACTCGACTTTCCAGCTGGAGACCGCCGAACGCGCTTCCAATGAGCGCCTCACCCCCGGTGGGCAACCCTGCACACGATTCTGAATGGGGGTTGCAGTCCTATCCGAACCTGATACGGTCCTGGTGGCGGCGCCAGCGTAGGCGCACCTTCTTTGGGGTACGACTGCGGCGGGCGTCGTTGATCGACCGTGCAACCCAGACACAAGGAGGTGTGGCGCATGACCACCGTTGCCCCCGAAGTGACAGACCTGTATCCGACCCGCAAGGGTGAGAATCGCGTTATCCCACGGCAGGACGAGGTCGTCCAGGGCGCAGCCGATCAGGGCCCCTTGAACGCCCATACGTTGGAGGATTTTGATCAGCTCGGGTACCTGACGATCAACCAGCTCATCACAGATGATGAACTGGAACTGTTCCGCAATGAACTCCAGCGCCTCGCAAAAGACCCTGAGGTCAAAGCTGAGCGGCACACGGTGGTGGAAGCCAGCTCGAACGAAGTGCGTTCAATCTTCGATGTTCACAAAACCAACGAGATCTTTCGGAAGATCGCCCAGGATCCGCGCATTGTGGACAGGGCACGGCAGATTCTCGGCTCGGAGGTCTACATCCATCAGAGCCGGATCAACTACAAGCCTGGCTTTGTGGGCAAAGAGTTCACATGGCATTCCGATTTTGAGACCTGGCATGCCGAGGACGGAATGCCGAAGCCGCGCGCTGTGAGCATCTCGATCTCCCTGACGGACAACTACTCCTTCAATGGACCGTTGATGATCATGCCCGGTTCCCATAAGCACTATGTCTGCGCGGCTGGGGAAACCCCTGAGAACAACCACGAACAGTCGCTCATCATGCAGGGCGCAGGTGTGCCGGACCCACAGACTTTGGCTGAATTCGCAGACAGGTTCGGCATTGACGTGCTGGAGGGTCCCGCCGGTGGTGCGATCATGTTTGATTCCAACTGCATGCACGCCTCCAATGGGAACGTCACGCCGTATCCGCGCTCCAACGTGTTTATCGTCTACAACTCAGTGGAGAACACCCTCCAGGAGCCCTTTGCAGCGCCGACGCGGCGGCCTGAGTTCCTGGGAAGCAGGGACTTTACACCGGTGGGTGATTGAGGAGCCTCGCGAGTGGGCTGGCTGAGGTTGGTCAGTGTGGGCGCTGCAGGGCGATGATGGCGTCCATATCATCATCGGGCGCGGTTTTGTTCCGGTCTGTTGCCCCGCAGGCTGTGCAGCGATGAATGAGGATGTAGCCCTTCTTGCCGGAGTAGTCGACACCGACCGGTTTCATCGGCGCGCCACATTGGGCGGCCCGATCCCCTGGCAGCTCATCCACATGACGGGACCACAAGCAGTGCGGGCAATGATTGCGATAGCTGCCCCCGGTATGCCGCGCGATCTTGCCGCCGCACTGGATGCAGCTAAACCCAGTATTTTCTACGTTGCGCCTGCCTAGGGCGGCATCACTGCCGGAGCTCACCAGGAGCCTCCACGCCTGACACCGGTGCCAGGTCCTGCGCTGTGGCTGTGGCATAGAGACACAGAGTTGCTGCAGTAGAGACGTTCAGCGACTCCGCCCGGCCATAGATGGGAATCGAGACTGCGGCATCAGCCAGAGCGAGCTCATGCGCGCTGAGTCCTTGAGCCTCATTGCCGAACAGCCACAGTGTCCGACCAGCGGCGCTGACTCGCCGCCCTGCGGTCGAAGGCGAACTAAGCTCATGGAGTGTCAGATCCGCCTGACCCGCGGCGGCCAGCACCTGAACTCCGTTTGGCTGAACAAAACGGGCATATTCAGCGATGTCTATACCGGTGAATATCGGCAGATGGAAATGCGACCCCGCTGCAGCCCGCACAACTTTTGGGGACCATGGGTCCGCTGAGCCGGCAGCGAGCACTACGAGCTCGGCCCCTGCAGCATCAGCGGCCCGGATGATGGTTCCCACATTGCCCGGATCTTGAACCCGAACAACACCTGCTATGAGGGAGACAGGTGAAGCTACCGTAGCCGACTCAAGCGACCGAAAGTCAGCATCTCCGTCGGGGATGCGCGAGACCGCAACTAAACCCTGGGAGGTCTCAGCGTCCCCCATGGCGGCCAGTACTTCCGGTGTCGCTTCGCGGAGAAACGGTCGGGCATCACGCGGCAGATCGATGGTGGGGTCGAAGAGCACTCCACGCATACGGTCCAGAAGTGCCTCGACATCCGGGAATCTCTGGACCGCCGCGGCGTCGAAAAACAGTGCATCCAGCTGGGGAAGTCTGGGGGCCTCGGGGGCCCCGGGAAGTGCCACAGCGTCGTCGGGTTCATATCTGGCCAACCAGACTTTCAGCGCCTCCCGCACCGGCTGAGGGCCCTCAGCCAGAAATAAGCGCTGCTTCTTCCGTCCGCCTCGTGTGGCTAATGCAGCGACACGCTTGACGCGCTCACTGCGGGGGTTGTCCATGAGATATTCGTCAGTCACTAGGTCATTCTCTCAGGCCCCAGTGCACAATCGGATAGGACGCTGCAGAAGGCCTCCTTAAGAGTCCTATCGAGTCTCGCACAAACACCGGAAATATCGGCTCAGCTGGCACAGGCGATGGGATGAAGAGTGGCGCGAGTGCTGGTGTCCCAACGAGCGCGCGATAACCGGGTATTAACGCAGCAATGCCCGCTCCACCGAGTGGAAGCGGGCATTGCGTGTCTGCTCAGAAGATCAGGCGTTGGCCTTCGGAGCGTTGACGTCGGAAGGCAGAGCCTTGCGGGCGGTCTCAACCAATGACCCGAAGGCGTTCGAGTCGGAGACGGCCAGCTCGGCCAGCATCCTGCGGTCAACCTCTACACCGGCAGCCTTCAAACCCTGGATGAAGCGGTTGTAGGTCATGCCGTGAGCGCGGGAAGCAGCATTGATGCGCTGGATCCAGAGACGACGGAAATCGCCTTTGCGCTTCTTGCGGTGCTGGTAGTTGTAGGTGTAGCTGTGCAGCAGCTGCTCTTTAGCCTTGCGGTACAGGCGGGAGCGCTGTCCGCGGTAGCCGGAAGCCCGGTCAAGGACTTTACGGCGCTTCTTGTGGGCGTTGATAGCCCTTTTTACACGTGCCATTACTATTTCTCCTGTGAGCTAAGTCTGTGGTCTTGCTTGATGCTTGTGGCTCAGAGGCCCAGCATCTTTTTGATGCGCTTTTCGTCGGCCTTGGTTACGATCTGGTCAGATGCCAGGCGACGGGTCAGACGCGAAGACTTGTGCTCCAGGTAGTGGCGGCGGTTAGCCTGCTGGCGCTTGATCTTGCCGGAGCCGGTTTGCTTGAATCGCTTTTTGGCTCCGGAGTGAGTCTTGTTCTTCGGCATTGAGCCGCACTCCTTCTGTTCGTTCGGACCTGCAGTACCTTGGAATGATCGACGGAACAATCACGACGACGGCACAGAGGTGGACTGCCCAACTCATCAAAGATGAGCAGCAGTCCCTTTGTCTTGGACTGGAAGCGCGCTCCGCAAGCGGGCACAATGCCTCCAGGCCCAGCAGCCAATACTACGGGAACACCACTGCTGACCAAAATTTCCTGGCCAGCGCCGCTGGCGACCACCTGGCTGGAAGGCCTCTTCTTCGAGACCTGCAGTCAGGTGTGGGCCAAATCAGCGGTTCTTGAGCTCGTCCGGGAGGTAGTCCTCCATGGAATTGGAGAGCGGCTTGACGTCCTTCTGATCAGTGGACATCCGCTTCTGGCGCTCCTGAGTCTTCTGGGCGCGACGCTCATTCTTAGCTTTGGTCTTGGCCTTGTTGTCCTCATTGTCCGAGACTTCACCGTCACCGGTGGCGGCAGCCTTCGCCTGCTGAGCCTTAGTGCGCAGGGGTCCCACGACCATCACCATGTGCCGGCCGTCCTGGCGAGGGGAAGACTCCACCTGACCCAAGTCGGCGACGTCTTCGCTGAACCGCTGAAGGAGCCGCACGCCCATCTCTGGGCGCTGCTGCTCACGTCCACGGAACTGAATCATCGCTTTGACCTTGTCACCGGCGTCGAGGAAACGCCGGGCGTGACCAACCTTGGTGTGGTAGTCGTGGTCGTCAATCTTCAGCCGGAAGCGGACTTCCTTGAGCGTGGTGGTTGACTGGTTCTTGCGGGATTCACGGGCCTTGACGGCGGCCTCGTACTTCCACTTGCCGAAGTCCATCAGCTTGCAGACGGGCGGCTTGGCCTGCGGAGCAACCTCGACCAGATCAAGATCAGCTTCGCCCGCCAAACGCAGTGCGTCTTCAATTCTGACGATGCCCACTTGTTCCCCTTGGGGCCCAACGAGACGGACTTCTGGAACTCGGATACGGCTGTTGATGCGTGGTTCGCTGATCTGTCTTGCTCCTGATTCGATGAGTTACTCTCTGAGGCCGATGTTTAGGCACGCAGTGGCGCGGTCCAAATCGACTGTGAGAATCTTATCAGTATGACTAGTGACCAGAACACCCCGGATACCGCAATGACGCCGGATGATGACATCGCCTCACTCACAGGCACCCATACGCGTGACATTGCAGAGGTACCCGCCGTTGAGCTGATCAACACCGTGGCTGTGCACCTGATGAGTGCCGCAGCAGTGAAAACCGGCTTGGCAGACGGACCAGATGCAGCCGATCTTCAGGATCTCGATGAGGCACGCAAACTCATTACCGCCCTTGCTGGGTTGGTGACCGCAGCAGCACCGGAGGTCGGCTCTACCCATGCAGCTCCCCTGCGCGACGGAGTCCGCTCCCTGCAGCTGGCATTCCGCGAAGCATCGATTATCACCGACGCTCCCGGCAAGGGCCCCGGTGAGAAGTGGACCGGGGCGGTCAGCTAACCCCTTCTGACCATGGGTCGAGGGACTGCGACTCGAAAAATGAGAAAACCCGCCTGAACTTCTCATAGTCGTCTCATGGCTGTCTCACTTTCGCCGACCAGGCTGGGTGACCATGAGCATTACAGTCGCAATGTACTCCCACGACTCCGTGGGACTTGGTCACGCCCGTAGAAACCGCGCCTTGGCCTTCGCCCTGGCGGCAGACCTTCCGCGCATCACCGGCGAACGAGTCCGCGGCCTCCTGGTCGCCGGGCATCCGGGCGCCACAGCCGATGCCCTGCCCGACGGTTGGGACTGGCTTGTGCTGCCCGGGTTCACCGCGACTGCTTCCGGGTACACCTCCCGCAGCCTCGATGTCAGTTCCGAACGCCTGTGGCATCTGCGCAGTTCCACAGCAGCGGCAGCCCTTGAGGCGATGAACCCAGACCTATTCATCGTGGACCGGCACCCTTTCGGCGTAGACAACGAGCTACTCCCCGCCCTAGAAGCACTTCGTGGTGCGGGCACCCGGTGCGTTCTCGGTATGCGCGATGTCCTGGACCGCCCCGAGGTCGCCAGTCAGGAATGGACCGGCCTCGGCGGAGCAGCTGGAGTTGCGCACTATTACTCGGCGCTCTGGATCTACGGCGATCGTGGAGTCCACGACCCGCTGGCCACCGGGGAGATCCCACCTGAGCTGTCCTCTATGACGACGTTCACCGGCTTTCTTTCCCACGGCAGACCCGATGACCCACTGAACGCAGCAGTGCCCACCACCGAGCCCTATGTGCTGACCATGGTCGGGGGCGGCTCCGACGGCAAATCTGTGGCGTTGGCCGCAACGCAGGCGCATATCCCTGCCGGTCACCGCCACCTCATCCTCACCGGTCCTCAGATGCCACCCGCGGACCATCAGCAGATTCTCGACGCTGTACATCACTCCCCTACGGCTCCGGACCGGGTCCACATCACCCGCTACGCGCCTTATGTGCCGCACCTGGTGCGGGACGCATCCGCCGTGATCTCAATGGGCGGGTACAACTCGCTTGCCGAGATCATGGCCACCGCGACTCCTGCGCTCATCGTGCCCCGCAGCTCACGGCGCCAGGAGCAACGGATCCGCGCCCGTGCTTTGGCCGCTGTGCAAGCAGTCGACACGATCACCCCTGAACACCTCAGCTCCGAGGCGCTTTCCGCCTGGTTGACCAGCTCTGTCGGCCAGAGGTGCCAGCGCGACGCCCTGGATCTGGACGGACTGACCAGGCTCGGCGATATCGCCGCACTCGAGCTCGCCGCGGGGAAAAAACTCAAACGCCCCTCAGAATCTCCCGCAGATTCGACTCTTGAACCCACCGCAACCATTGACGCACTCCCACACTAAGAGGTCGATTCCAGATGCCCACTACACCCGTTATCGGTTACGTCCTGAAGATGTACCCCAGGTTCTCAGAAACGTTCATTGTCTCTGAGATCCTGGCACGCGAAGCAGCTGGAGAGCGCATCGTCATCTTCAGCCTGAGACCACCCGCCGACACGCGCTTTCACGCAGAGTTGGCGCAGGTCAAAGCTCCCGTGATCCATCTCCCACGGACCTCGAACGCGGCCAAACTCTGGCAGCGCTTGGCTGAGGTCTGCGATAACCCGCGCCTAGGAGCCGGAATTCAACGCAGGATCTCCGACCTGCTGGAGGCAGACCTCGACGACGCTTTTCAAGCCGTAATGCTCGCCCAGGCGGCACAGCAGCATGGTGTGACACACCTGCACGCTCACTTCGCATCAGTGGCAACAACCGTCGCAAGACTAGCGGGGGCCATAGCGGAACTTCCCTACTCCTTCACCGCTCACGCCAAAGACATCTTCCACGAGGATGTAGACCAGCAGGAGCTGGAACAGAAACTCTCCGACGCCCACCACTGCGTGACGATCTCGGAGTACAACCTGCGTGATCTGCGCCGCCGCTTCCCAGCTGCCACCGATCGGCTCCACTTGGTGCGCAACGGCCTATCGCTGGAGAAGTTCCCCTACCAGCCACACCGGCAGCCCCCGACCGTACCTCGTATCCTCGCCGTGGGGAGGCTAGTGGAGAAAAAGGGTTTCGGCTTCCTCATAGATGCCATTGCCGGGCTTCGAGAACGTGGACTTCACGCTCAGGCCGATATTGTTGGCGACGGCCCGCTGGCTGGGGAGCTGGAGTCGCAGATCGCACAACGGGGCCTCCAGGACAGCGTCCACCTGCTCGGTGCCCGCACCCAGTCCGAGGTCTCGCATCTGATGGGTTGCCATGATGTGTTCGCCGCGCCGTTCGTTGTCGGATCCGACGGCAACGCAGACGGGCTCCCGACAGTACTGCTAGAAGCGATGGCCCGCGGTATCCGCTGTGTGGCCGCTGATGTGACGGCGGTCGGTGAAGTGATCCGCGATTCTGAGACCGGCTGGCTCGTACCCTCCGGTGATGTCGAAGCGCTCATCACCGCGCTTGCCGATGCAGTGCGCCGTGTGGAGCCAACGGTCGTCACAGATGCTGCCCGGGCCCTGGTGGAACTGGAATTCGACTCCGTACGCCAGGCGGCCCAACTCCGCGAGTTGGTCAGCTCTGGGGTTCCGGAACCCGTCCCCGCTCTCGGCCGGTTGGAGGTGCTGTCATGAGAATCGCCTACATGCTCGCCGACCCAGGCATCGGGGTCTTCGGCACTAAAGGCGCCAGTGTTCATGTCCAAGAGATGATCCGCGCTTTCCGCGCTCTAGGACATGAGGTCACAGTTTTCGCGACCAAGCGGGGTCGCCGCAACGACGACGCCACAACCGAGCATGTGCCAGCTGACCTGAAAGACCTCCCCGTCTTCGTGGTGCCTGTCTCTGGCGCATCAAGTGCCGCCGACCGCGAGGAATCCATCTCCCGGACCGCAGCCCGCATGGCCGAATTAGCGGCTGAAGGCAACTTCGACCTCGTCTATGAGCGCTATTCACTCTTCTCCACTGCCGGGGCTCAGCTGAAGTCCCGGTACAGCTCTGATACCCCGGAGTCCGTTCCTGCGCTGGTGGTCGAAGTCAACGCTCATCTGCTCGCCGAGCAGGCGGAGCACCGCACGCTGCACAACGCCCAGGCAGCCATGCGGTCCACACTGCAGACCTTCGCTGCGGCTGATGTGATCAGCTGTGTCTCCGAGCCGTTGGCGGAATGGGTCGGCGGGCTGCTGAACGATTCGACCAACGGGGAGATTGTGGTCAACCCGAATGGTGTGGATCCTGAGCGTTTCAGTCAGTCTGGCCGTGGAGTCAGCGAGGATGAACACCACCGGTTCACTGTAGGTTTCCTGGGCACGCTGAAGCCGTGGCACGGCACTGACACGTTGCTAAAAGCCTGTGCTGCGGAACTCGCAGGAGCTGACATCCCATGGCAGTGCGAAATCCTCGGTGATGGGCCTCAGCGCGGACAGCTCGAAGATCTCGCAGATTCGCTTGGCATCCGCGACCGTGTGATCTTCCATGGCGCTGTGGCACCAGAAGACGTTCCTTCAGCACTGGGTAAATGGGATGTCGGCGTCGCTCCCTATCCTGCTGCCATTCGGCACAAGGACCACTACTTCTCTCCGTTAAAGGTATATGAGTACATGGCGGCGGGGCTTCCCGTTGTGGCCTCGAACATCGGGGAAATTCCTGAGGTCATCAAAGAGGGGGAAACTGGCCTGCTGGTCCCGGGGTCGAATCCTGCGGCATTGGGCGCGGCCCTGGGACGGCTGGAGCGCGAACCGGAAACCCGGGCCAGAATGGGTGCTGCCGCCCGCACATGTGCTTGCGAGCATCACAGCTGGCTCTCCCGTGCCAAGGTTCTGCTCGAAGTCTTGGGGCGGCATGGCTGCGCAACAGGTTCGTTGACTCACAGTGCAGTGGAGACGTGCTGATGGCCAAGAAAACTCCTTCTATCAACCGTAAGGCGCTGACGAGTACACTGCGGATGGTCTGGCCGTTCGTCAAACGCCACAAGCTTCTCGTGGGTTTGGGTTTCCTGGCCCTGATGGGCGATGTGCTGTTCCGCATTTTGGAACCCTGGCCGATCAAGTACGCCATTGATGCAGTGTCCGATGCGCTCGGCGCTGAGCTGGAGACCACCGCAGACGGCTCCGGGAACGTGGTCGGCGTCGTCGTGTTCTGGTCGGTGGCGCTGGCCGTCATCGTCGCGGGACGCGCCATGTGCAACTACGGCTCAACTATCGCTTTCGCCAAGACCGGGGTGAAGGTCGCCGCCAGGCTGCGGTCCAAAGTGTTTGAGCACATTCAGTCCCTGTCTTTGCGTTACCACTCCACGGCCAGCGTCGGCGACACCTCACAACGCCTGGTCGGCGATATGGGGCGCCTTCAGGAAGTAGCGGTCACTGCGGGACTTCCCATGGTGGGCAACCTGCTGACCCTGCTGACACTGTTTATTGTGGTGATAGTCCTCAACCCGGTGTTGGCACTGGTGGTCATCGCCACAGCTGGCGGATATCTCCTCGCATCGAAGGTCCTATCACCCAAGATCACCTCTGCCGCTCGGGCCACCCGCAAAGGTGAAGGCCAGTTGGTCGGCGATGCCGCCGAAGCACTGGCTGCGATCCGCGTGGTTCAGGCCTACGGCTTGGAGGACACGGTCGCTTCCGGTTTCGCCGCCGGGAACAATAAGGCGCTCAAAGCGGGTATTAAGGCTCGCCGACTGGCAGCCCGGCTGGAGCGCTCCACCGACTTCATGGTGGGCATCGCCACCGCCGTAGTCCTTGGGTTCGGCGGCTGGCAGGTTCTGGTCGGAGTGATGACCCCGGGTGACATGGTGCTTTTCCTGATGTATCTGAAGATCGCGATGAAGCCGCTGCGCGATATGGCCAAGTACACCGGCAGGATTGCACGCGCCACCGCCTCCGGGGAGCGTATTGCTGCTCTGTTGGACGAGCCGGTGGAGGTCAAGGACCCTGCCGAGCCGCTCCCTATGAGAGATGTCAACGGAGAACTCTGCTTCTGGCACATAGATGCCCTCGATGGGCGGGGCGCATCGCTGTTCGATGACCTCACCCTGAAGATTCCCGCCGGGCAGCGGGTAGCTCTGCTTGGCCCTTCAGGCGCGGGAAAATCCACTTTGGCCGGCTACCTCATGAGGCTGGCGGACCCGGACTCCGGGACGGTGATGATCGACGGCTACTCCACTCGCAACGTGACGATCACAGAGCTGCGGAGCAACATCGCCACACTGCTGCAGGAGTCGGTGCTGTTTTCCACCACGATCGCTGAGAACATCCGCTACGGACGTCAGGATGCCACGGACGCGGAGGTTCTGGAAGCGGCCTACCGGGCGGGGGCCCATGACTTCATCGTCGCACTCCCGCAGGGATATGACACGGTGCTGGGCAACCGGGGCGACACTCTCTCCGGCGGCCAGCGCCAACGGATCGCCATCGCACGCGCCCTGGTGCGTGAAGCGCCCATCGTGCTGCTCGACGAGCCGACATCAGGTTTGGACCCCGCCTCGCGTGCCACCGTGGAGGACTCGATTCGCGAGCTGACTCGGGGCCGAACCACAGTGGCCATCACGCATGACCTATCCATGATTCAGGGGTTCGACCGCGTCCTCTGGTTGGAGCACGGGCGCATTGCAGAGGACGGCTCACCGCAGGAGCTCCTGATGGATCCCACATCAAAGCTCGCCCAGTGGGCAGGAAGTCAGCGTCGCGCCATGGAGTCAGCCTCGGAGGTCCAGTCATGACACCCTCCACCAAGGGGTCCGCACTCACAGCCGCAGAGGCCGATCGTCTAGTCGCCGAGGCCTTGGATCTGCCCGGAGCGAATGAGGTACTCAACTCCACTCAGCTCTCAGTTCTGCTCGGACGATCCGTGATCATTGAGCACCTCAGGGTCAAGCCGAAACACTCTATTGTGGTGGCCCACACGGACCAGCACGGTGAGTACGGGTGGACGATGCTGACCAGCGATCCCGACAAGTTCGGTAAGGCTCGGCAGCGTGCGGTGGACTCTGGTCAACAGTTCCGCATTCACCGCCATGAATCCAACGGTTTTCTCTGCAGCGGCTCACTCTGGAGTGACCCTGAACTGGCGAAAGGCCTCGCAGATGCGCGCAGTGCCCTGGATGAGCGGGAAGGGCGGACCGTGGAATGGAAAATCTTGAGGTACAACCCCCGCCGCCGCGTGGTCGCGATGGTTGATGCAGGCAGACATCCGAAGATCGCTCGCGTGGTCGCCGGAGAGGTCAGCACACTGCTCAGCACCTTCTCCAGGTGGCGTGAGTGGAATGTGCCGGTCACCCATGCGGTACCACTGGGCAGCCGGGGATCAGCCACGCTCGCGCCACTCTGGGGCGCAGGAGATCTCCTGCACATCCCCTACGAGCCGGCAGCTGAGTCAGCTGGTCGGGCCCTCGGCAGGCTGCACGCCACGCCTCACACCCGGACTCCGCGCCAGGCAGTCTGCGCGGATCCTCTGCGGACGGCGGCAGCACTAGACGTTGTGGCTCCTTGGGCAGCTGAAAGGGCCCGCGATCTTGGGAACCGCTGTGTCCAAGAGTTCTCCCGGAGTCAGGGGTTTGAGGCCACACACATTCATGGCGATTTCTCACCCGATCAGGTCATCCTGGCCGCTGAGGACAGTCACAAGATCCGCGTCATCGATCTGGAGCGCGCTGGATTCGGTCACCCCATGCAAGACATTGGGTCGTGGTTAGCTACATGCCGCCAGGCCGAGCGCACCGAGCTCATTGCCCCGTTCCTCGCAGGATATGAGGCCTGCCTCCGCATACATCCTGGGGCTGCAAATGCGTGGGAGGCATACTGCCACCTGGCAAGAGCCGCAGATTTCTTCCGTCACCGCCACCCCGAGTGGCCCGCACAGACAATTCGTACTCTGGACCTCGCAGAGGAAGCACTCACACAATGAAAACAGCACTCCCGGAATTGACCTCCCAGCCCGCTCCCCTGCTGCCACCGGCTCATCTCGAGAGCACGGACGGCACCCTGACCCTGAGCCGCGCCTGGCCCCTGCCCAAAGACAGCGAACCACTAGGCAGCCTCGCCGTGGAGCTACGCGGACCCGAAGGCATTCGAGCCGGATGGTGGCGCTCTGGAGCTTTCAACCTGTTGGCGGAGGGAGAGGACCCGAAGCTGCGCATGCTCAACCGCGTCGTGGCAAACGGCCAAGACAGTCAGCACACGGCGGTGGTTTCTCACCGACCTGGCAAACGCGCGGTCGTCCGCGTCGATGGCAGCCACGGCAGTACATTCATCAAAGTGGTTAAGCGAGGCAAAGCCTCCGGCATTCTGGCCGGCATACAACGCGCTGGCTCGTTCGATGGTCCCTTCCGCCTGCCTAGAGTAGAAGAGCACACAGAATCCACGGTCACCTTTAGTGCCCTCGGTGGAGTAAGTCTCCACGACCCGTCTGTCCTGGGACCGGATAGCTGGGAAAGAGCGTGGACCGAAACTGTGGAGGCCTGGGCTGAATCTGTCAGATCTCCCCGGGGTACAGAGTCAGCGCTGGTCCACCGTGCCGAAGCCGAGGTGGGTGTGCTCCGCCATTGGCTCCACATGACGTGGCAGTACCTCGAAGATGCTGACCGGACACGCCACCTCATCGATGATGTGAGCACTAAACTATTGGGGCTCACCGAGGACCGCCTCGTACCCGCACATCGTGATCTTCATGACAAGCAGCTGATGTGGTCACCTCAGCTCGGGCCTGGTCTCTTGGACGTGGACACCGCGTGCTTGGCTAATCCTGCCTTAGATGTGGGAAACCTCCGCGCCCACTCGCTACTGCGGGAGCTCCAAGGCCTCTGGACCGCGCAACAGGCAGAAGCGGTCCGATTTAGCCTCGACGAAACAGCAGAGACCTGCCACATCCCCCGGCATGCAGTCGCCCTCTATGAGCAGGCGGCGCACCTGCGATTAGGGCTCGTTTACTCCGTACGACCGCAGTACGCCGAGATCGCCGCTCATTTGCGGCAGCACTGTTAGTTCGATGCCGTCTCAAGCCAATCCACTGTGGGCCTGATGAAGAGAAGCACCAGAGCCACGCCCGCCGGAACCAGGAAGACCAGCCCGGTGATCAGATCTCCTCCTGCAAAGAAGCTGAACGACAGCACCACGATCAGCAGTTGGAGGACCATTGCTGGAGTTCGTGCAGAGGAGGAGCCAGCGAATATCCGGAAGCCCAACAGGACCAGGACGGCGCCGGTGAGAATATAGAGCACTGTCAACGCGATGGTGCCTGCTGTGTCCAGAACCTGCGCATCCGAGCTGATGGCAGTCAGCAGGGTGCCCAGGATGATTGCAGCACCCTGGAAGAACAGGACCACGTAAATGGTCCACACTGATGCCGGGCGTGGAGGCTTGGCTGAGGGCTTCTCTGACATGAAAACTATTGAACCACCTGCCGGGTCTTGGACCGAAAGATGAGAGAGATCTCATGCCATATTCCTCCTACTCTCACCATCACCGCCCAGAGTGGGAACGTAAGATCATTGAGGAACGTCCTAACGAGGAGCAGCAGACGCCATGAGCCGACAGACCACCTGGGTCATCACCGGAGCGCTGAGCATTGTGGCCCTAGGCGGTGGCACAGCAGTCCTCGCCGCCACAGGCCAGAACACTGACCAGGACTTCGGTCCTGCTGTGGAAGTCACCACCACTTCTGAGCCGACACCGTCACAGTCCACTGCTCCGTCGCCTTCGCCGTCTGAGACAACAGGGTTGACGACGGCATCAACTCCGACCACACCACCATCACCGGAGAGCCCCACCTCGAGTCTGCCCCAGCAGCAGCCCAGCCCCGCACAGACCAGTCAAGCTCCGGCACCGCAGACGGTTAATCCCGCGCCGCCGCAGAGCTGGAGTTCTCCCAGCACATGGTCGCCTGTCTCTGTGTCGACGTGGTCGCCACCTTCCAGTCCCAGCAGCTAGCGGAATCTACGTTCGCCTGGGGTGAGGTGAACCCACCAGGCGACGCGCGAAAAAGGGTGGTGCCCCGTTCTCCCGAAGGAGATACGGGGCACCACCCTTAAACGCTCAGTGCTGTGACTTCTCAGCTGGCCCTTCGGGCTCGAGCTGCGCGGCGTTTGAGCGCGCGCCGCTCATCCTCTGACATGCCACCCCAGACGCCGGCGTCCTGGCCGGTGTCCAGTGCCCATTGCAGGCAGGTGTCCATCACAGGGCAGCGCCGACACACGCTCTTAGCTTCTTCAATCTGAAGCAGAGCGGGGCCGGTGTTGCCGACGGGGAAGAAGAGCTCGGGATCCTTGTCCAGACAAGCTGCTCGGCTGCGCCAATCCATGGCGATCACTACTCCTTGCGCTTGACAACGTAGTCCGCGTCAAGCAGGTCTTGGATGCTTTAGTATTAAAGGCTGGCATGTTACGGCCAGGCAAACAAGACCTCTCAGCCGACGAATTTTACTAAACACTGTGTGATTGGTCACTTTTGATCAAAAACGGGGTGCCCAATGCAGCTCATGTGGCCAGTGTCGAGTAGGTGCTCCGCTTGTGAAATGTAGTAGTCCAGCTGCTGCGGTGACCGGGCGCCTGGGGCAATGGAAAGCAGCGATGCCGCCGTCCGGGCCAGCAGGTCTTCCCCATAGGCGCCTGCAGTCGCGCCCCACATCTCTGTCACGAGGGCCGGGACTCCCCCGTAGCCAGCAGCATCGAAACTGGGCAGAGCCAACAGATGCGCGCACATGGTGGCCAGGTCATCTGCACGATTTCCAGGACCCACCGTGTCAGCGTCGATCAGCGCTGAGGGCCACTGAGCGTCCTCGGTGAGGAAAAGGTTGGCTGGATGGAAATCACCATGAGTTGGCGTGCGAGACTGTGTTGATGAGCGCGCCTGTCTTATGATGCGGCTGGTCAGGGTGTCCACTCTGCGGCGGTCGGCACCTCCAATGACGAGAGCATCGATCATGCTGCCGAACCTCTCAATGACGGGAGAACGCGCGCGCAGATGCAGGGCCTGTGGGGTGATGGCCTGCAATGCGGAGATGATCACATCTGGGGTGATGCTCACTTCCGGGTTTGGTGAGCTCGGCTGGTAGAGGAGTTCTGTCAGGGCGACTCCTGGTGCTTGGTCCATCATGAGAATTCCTCCCCCCAAGTCTGTGGTCGGTGGGGTGAGCGTGCAGGCTCGGTGTCGGGCGAGAAGCTCAGCAGCCTTGCTTGGCCTCACCACTTTGAGGAAGAGCACTCGGGGGCCCGAGTCAGAGACCACCGCGACGCGGTAAACCGCTCTGCGCAAGGGCCGCAGCACGAGCATCTGAACATCGGTGACTGTGAGTTCCTCATCCAACCCGGCAGCGAGACAGTCAGTCAGCGATGTGGGAGTTTCGATGACGTGCAGTCCGGGAAGTTCGGGGTCCGATGGGTGGGCCCAGATGAAGAGGGCTCCAACCCCGGCTTCACAGCGAACGGCTCCCAGGCGTTGACGATCAGTCTCGCTCAGCGTCCGGGTACTTGCAACAAGTGTGATGTGAGTACCCGAGACTGTGGCGTTGAACCGTGCCGAGGTCTCGCCGTGTGGCCGTGAGTACACGCGGTCAAGGGACCACGATTCCAAGTCCCAGCCAGAGGAACGCACAGCGGTCTCCAGCAGTGGGCCCACCTCAGAGGTGCGCAGCAACTGCTCAAGGGGCCAGTTCAGGATTCGCATTATGGCCATCCTAGGCAAAGGAAGTGATGAGAAAACTCTCATGGGGTTTCGGGACTATGAGCAGCAGACTAGTGAGAAACTGTAGCGTGTGAGCGAAACGATCGCGGCCACTGAGCCCATGCGCGGAATGCGGCGTGTTCTGCTCAGTGCGTCCTCCGTGCGGACCCGGATTCTGGCCGCTGTGGTCGGGCTCGCCGCACTGGCGCTTGTGGTCTCGGGGTACACCGTGTTCTATCTGCAGCTCATGCAGGTTCAGGATCGGATCGACGCTGAGCTTGAAGCTGACGCTCGTGAATTCGTGGTTCTGCACGAGGTGGGAGTTGACCCCAGCACAGGCGAGGCCTTCGCCTCACCCTCAGATTTGGTGCGGACTGCCATGGAACGCATCATTCCCACTCGTCACGAAGGCGTGCTCGGGATGGTCGACGGTGAGGTGATGTACACGTCCCCGGTAGCGGACGTCGCTCTCGAAGATGATCCTGAACTCGTAGCGTCGTTGGGCGGCTATGCCACGGCTGAGCGAGCCCAGTTCACTACCATCTCGACTGAACTGACGACGTACCGCGCCGTCGTCGTTCCTGTCCAAGCGAGTCTTGACGAGGAGCCTGGGGCGGGGAATAACCAAGCGGGTGCGGCTTTCGTCATGGCCTACGATCAGTCGGCGGAGCGGGCGCAGTTCTCTGGAGTGTTCGTCACATACACCGGGGTCGCCGCGTTCTCTCTATTGGTCGTCGCACTGGTTGGATGGCTTGTCGCAGGCCGTCTTCTGCACCCCATACGCCTCTTGGCAGAAACCTCGCATCGCATCACGCAGGAGGACTTGACGGAGCGCATTCCGGTGACAGGCAATGATGATCTTGCGGCGATGACACGGTCGGTCAATGACATGCTCGACCGCCTTGAGGGCGCCTTCACCGCACAGGCGCATTTGATTCATGATGTAAGCCACGAACTGCGTACACCCTTAACGATCATTCGAGGGCACCTGGAGGTGCTCCATACAGATGATCACGAGGATGTGCTGGCCACCCGGGAGTTGGCGTTGGATGAGCTCCAACGCATGAACCGAGTGATCGACGATCTCACGACGCTGGCGCAGGCCGACCGGCCCGATTTCGTCTCACCGGTGCCGGTGGACCTTGGGACGCTGACTGATGAGGTCTACGACAAGATCTTTGCATTAGGTGACCGACGCTGGCTGGTCACTGAACGGGCAGAAGGTGAAGCAGTCATTGACCGCGAGCGCATCACGCAGGCTCTGGTCCAGCTGGCTGCAAACGCGGTGAAGTTCTCACCGCCGGGCTCGGTGGTTTCTCTTGGCTCGCGAGTGCAGGAAGACTCTGTCATCTTCACGGTCCGAGATCAGGGTGCAGGTATCGCTGCGGAGGATCTGGACCGCATCTTTGACCGGTTCCACCGCAGCGATACCTCGCAACCCGGTTCGGGGCTCGGGCTGCCCATTGTCAAAGCTATTGCTGAGGCCCATTCGGGGTCCATCCACGCCGAGTCAGAGGTGGGGTCCGGAGCGACCTTCAGTCTCATCCTGCCTCAGTCGGCGCATTCCTCCACTCATTCTGAGCACACGCCGAAGGACACTGATTTATGACAAATATTCTGATCATTGAGGATGAGGACCGGATTGCATCCTTCGTGGAGAAGGGCCTCCGGTCGGCTGGTTATGCCGCAGTCCGCGCCGCGACGGCCGGGGAAGGTTTTGAGTTTGCGCTGAACACCTCCGTAGATCTGGCCGTTCTGGACCTGGGACTACCTGACGAGGACGGACTGCGGCTGTTGTCGCGGTTGCGCGCCAAAGGCTTTTCTGCGCCGGTGATCATCCTGACTGCGCGGGACACTCCCGCCGACACTGTCAAGGGCCTGGAATCAGGAGCGGACGACTATATGGCTAAGCCGTTCAGCATAGACGAGCTGCTGGCTCGGAGCCGGCTGCGTTTGCGCGGGGGCTCTGCTGAGGAGCCCACGACGTTGAACGCTGGACGCATCACGTTGGACCTGCACTCACGGAAGGTGAAGGTCGACGGTGCCGAACACGAGCTGTCCTCGCGAGAATTCACCCTGGCGGAGACGTTTCTGCGGCACCCCGGTCAGGTGTTGTCGCGTGAGCAACTCTTGGAGATGGTGTGGGGGTACAGCTTTGATCCGGGATCGAATCTGGTCGATGTGTACGTTCGCTACCTGCGAGCCAAGATCGGCGCCGAGACCATCAAGACGGTGCGAGGTGTCGGCTACCGCTTGGAGGCATGAGCCAGCCCAATCTGCTCCGAAACATGACGTGGGTGCCCCTAGCCAAGAATCGGGGCTCGAAGAAGCACCCGGGTTCCGGGCCGGAGGGGGTTCTGCTGATGCCCAGGTAGCCACTCGATAGCGCCTGAGAGTTCACCACGCACCAGCGTTCGCACGATTTGGAGCCCCAACCCAGGTTCCCACTCACCCTCAGGGATTCCGATCCCATCGTCGGTGAGCTCGATTTCGAGCCGCTGGCGTCCAGCCGCGTCGGTGGGACGGTTCACGCTCAGCGTCACCCGCAAACGCTCATCTGGTGGAAAGTCAGGAAGGCCATGCTCCACGGCATTGGCGACTATTTCTGTGATGACCAGCACCAGCGGTGTCACCATATGGGGCGGAAGCTGCCCGAAGCTGCCTTCGAGACGAGTCTCCGCCATGCGATCGGACTGTGCCATCTCAGCAGCCAAATGCAGCTGCCTACGCATCAGCTCATCGACATCTACGCTCTCCTCCAATCCCTGAGAGAGCGAATCGTGAACCATGGCAATAGTCTCCACCCGGCGCATGGCACGCCTGAGCCCGTCGCGGCCTTCGAATGAGTCCATCCGCCGGGACTGCATGCGCAGCAGCGCTGAGACTGTTTGGAGATTGTTCTTCACCCTGTGGTGAATCTCCTTGATGGTCGCATCTTTGCTCATCAGCTGCTTATCTCTGCGGCGAAGTTCCGTCACGTCCCGGCAAAGCACCAGCGCCGCGAAGCGTTCTCCGCCCTTCAGCAGCGGAATGGAGCGCAGAGTGACTGCTGCTCCATGAGCCTCCAGCTCAGCGCGCATCGCGCGGCGCCCGGTGAGCATCAGCGGTTGGGACTCATCGACGGCTACCCCAGTAGCACGTTGGAGCTCGGCGCCGATCCCGGCAAGTGATCTGCCTTCGAGGGAGTCCTGAACTCCAAGCCGCAGGAGGGCTGAGACGGCGTTGGGACTGGCGAAGGTGATTTTCCCATCGGTGTCGAGACGGAGAAGCCCATCCCCGACCCGAGGGGCACCCGAATAGCCGGTGAACTCTTGGGAGGCGTCCGGCCATGCGCCTTCGGCGACCATTGTGAGCAGATCGGCTGCGCAGCGCCGATAGGTGAGTTCCATCCGGGAAGGGGTCCGCAGAGCAGCAACGGAGAAGTGCAAGGTAATCACCGCGACGGTCTTACCGGCACGTACCAACGGTATGGCAGTGACGCGCATCCGCGCTGGCGAGGGCTGGCCCTGGTCTGAGGAGTTGGTCTCTACCTGGGCAACCCAGGCACGTTCCACCATACGCCGGAGGTCAGCGCGGATTCGGTCACCCACCACGTCTCGGTGGACAAGGGTCTGTGTCGTTGAAGGTCGCGCCTGGGCCAAGGCCACATAGGTGCGCCCTTCCGGTTCCACGACACCGTCATCCGTACTCGGGAACCAGAGCACAAGGTCTGAAAACGCCAGATCGGACAATAGCTGCCAGTCACCGACGAGGGCGTGCAGCCATTCCACATCCTGGCGGGTCAGGTGCCGGTTGCTGTCAAGCCGTTCGCTGAGAACATCTACGCCCACCGTTACGCGCCGACAAGTCCGCGTAAGTGGCGCAGCAATACCGTGATCGACGCCATGGAGAATTCGTGTTCACGCACTTCTGCGGAGAGACGCTCTGCGCGTTCCAGCGCCGAACTATTGGCCTTTTTCCATTCATCCAGACGCTGCTGCGGGTCCTTCTGTTCTGTGGTGGTCAGAATGGACTGAGTAATCTCATGGAGCGCGAAGTACAGTTCGTCGCGCTGCGCGCCCCTGGCGAGTGCCTGCCACTTATCCTCCCGGGGAAGATTGGTGATGTGGTTCAACAGCGAATCGACGTCGAACTCCGCGTAGACCGCGTAGTAGACCTCAGCCACCTCGCGGGAGTCCATGGTGTTGCTGCGGGCCAGAGCTGCGATGTCCAGCAGGGAGAAAGACTCGAACAGTTCCGCGTACCAGGCTGCGAGCTCCTCACCCATACCGAGCTGGAGGACTTCCTCCTTTCGGGCTGACACTCGTTCAGCGTCAGGGCCGTACAGCAAACCGCGCAGCTTCCGGTACAAGGGAGCCATCTGCTCCTGATAGGAACCGATGTCGCTCTCCAGAGAATCACTCTCAACCCCGTGTGTCACCAGCCAGCGCACGGCGCGGTCCAGTAGACGGCGCATATCCACGTACGCCTCAGCCCAGGATGACGTCGGGAAGTCCACAGGCAAGCTGCGGAGGGCGGCGTCGAACTCTTCAAGATTGAACAGCTCACGGGCGATGAGGAAGGCTCGCACCACCTGGTGGGGGGAGGCGAACGTCTCCTCCACCGTGCGGAAGACGAAGGTGGAGCCGGCCATGTTGATCACATCATTGGCGACATCATTGGCGATGATTCGATCAGCCAGGGGGTGCTGGGGAAGCTCATCAGCGAACTGTAAGGTGAGCTCAGTGGGAAAGTAGCTTTCCAACGTCCTGAGCAGCCAAGGATCTTTGGGCAGCCCGGACTCAGACAGCGCACCTTTGAGGTGGATCTTTGCATAGGCGGCGAGCACCGCGATCTCGGGGGCGGTCAGTGGCGGAATCCCATCATCGAGTCTCTGGTGCATGTCTTGATCAGTGGGCAGCACTTCCAGCTCGCGGTCTAGTCCGGCGTTGAGCTCGAGCCAGCCGATCAGCCGCCCGAAGCTCGGAGACCATTCCGTGAGCCGGTGACGTTCGGCCAGAAGCAGCACGTTCTGGTCCTCATTCGTCTGCAGAACCAGTTGGGCCACGTCCTCAGTCATGTCCTCGAGCAGGCCGTTTCGCGCCTCCGGCTCCAAACGCCCCGAGGAGACCAGTGACTCCAGGAGGATCTTGATGTTGACCTCGTGATCAGAGCAGTCAACGCCGGCGGAGTTGTCGATGGCGTCGGTGTTGAGCAGCACTCCGTTCTGGGCCGCTTCGATCCGACCCGCCTGCGTCAGACCGAGGTTACCGCCTTCGGCGATGACCTTCGCGGTGACGTCCGCTCCGTTGATGCGGATACCGTTATTGGCCCGATCGCCGACATCTTCGTGGGATTCGTGTTCGGCCTTGATGTAGGTTCCAATGCCTCCGTTGTACAGCAGATCCACGGGAGATTTCAGCAGAGCCGTAATCAGCTCCGGTGGGGTCAGTTGATCCTCAGAGATCCCGAACCTCTCCTGCATCTGAGGGCTGATGTCGATGCTGCGCGCCTCACGTGAGAACACTCCCCCACCGGCTGAAATCAGGTCTGGGTCATAAGCGTCCCATCCTGACTTCTGCGCCTCAAAGAGCCGTCTACGCTCGGCAAACGAGCGCTGAGGATCAGGATCCGGGTCGATGAAGATATGCAGATGGTTGAACGCTGCCACCAATTGGATGTGTTCGGAGAGGAGCATTCCGTTGCCCATCACATCGCCACCCATATCGCCGATGCCGATAACGGTGAAGTCTTGGGTTTGGGTGTCATGGCCGAGAGTCTTGAAATGGGACTTGACTGACTCCCAGGCGCCCCGGGCGGTGATACCCATTACCTTGTGGTCATAACCGACCGACCCTCCGGACGCGAAAGCATCTCCCAACCAGTGGCCGTATTCTTTGCTGATCGCATTGGCGGTATCGGAGAAGGCGGCAGTGCCTTTGTCCGCGGCAACCACCAAGTAGGGATCGTCGCCGTCGTGCCTCACCACGTTCTCCGGCGGTACCACCTCCATGGTCCCTTCAGTGATGACCTGGTTGTCCGTCACATCCAGCAACGCTCTGATAAATGTCATATAGGCATCGCGTCCGGCCTCCAACCAAGCAGACCGGTCCTCCGCGGGATCGGGCAACTGCTTGGGATAGAACCCGCCTTTGGCACCGGAGGGCACGATGACGGCGTTCTTGACCATCTGGGCTTTGACCAGACCCAACACCTCTGTCCGGAAGTCCTCCGACCGGTCGGACCAGCGCAGACCTCCGCGGGCGATCCGGTCGAAACGCAAGTGCGAGCCCTCCACGGTGGGTGAATACACCCAAATTTCGTGCGCTGGGCGCGGGGCCGGGGCTGCGTCAATGGATTGCGGTCTAAGTTTGAGAGACACCCAGTCCCGACCCTGATACAGGTTGGTGCGGTCCGTGGCCTCCACGAGGTTCAGGAAAGCCGACAGTACTCGGTCGGCGTCCAGAGTTTTGACTGATTCCAGCGCATCCAAGACCTGCTGGCGGCACGCCTGGACGGCCTCGTCACGACCCGAACCGAGATTGGGGTCGAACTTGGCGGTGAACAGGGCAATGAGGGCTCGGGCGACGTCGGGGTTGGCCAGCAGGGCTTCTGCGAGGAAGTCGTAGGAGTTCGGCATTCCCAATTGGCGCATGTATTTGGCGTAGGCACGGAGGACGGTCACCCGGCGAATATCCATCTGCAAATGCAGGACCAAACGGGAGAATTCATCGGACTCGACTCGTCCGATGAGTACCTGATGGTAAGCCTCTTTGAACAGCTCACTTGTCGCATACGGGTCAATGCCTGCCGGATAGCAGATGCCCAAATCGTAGAGGTAGCACGTTGCCCCGTCGGCAGTGACGATCGTATACGCCCGCTCATCCAGCAACGCCAAGCCGAAGTCGTCAATAATCGGCAGAGTGTCAGTCAGAGTCTTCGCGTCGGCCAGGTAGAGCTTGAGGCGCATATCCGCCGGATCGTCCCGGTCCGGTGCGTAGAAGTAGAGACGGGGCCCTGCCTCAGGTTGGGCCTGCAGAGTCTCAAATTCGGCGGCGTCGTGCAGTGCGTCGGGGACTTCGTAAACGGCACGGTACTCAGGAGGAAACGCTTCACCCCACCGGTTGGAGATCCGGTCGGCATGAGCCGGCGTGTACCGGGCTGCGGCCTCCTGGGCGATTCCTTCACCCCAGGACCGGACGGCGCGAGCCAACCGGGCCTCGAGGTCCTCCACACTGATGCTGATTTCTTCCGCCCCGGGCTTCAGCCGCATCCGGAAGAACACGCGTGCCAACACCGAATCTGACAGGCGAACCGTGAAGTCGATGGACTCCGCATCAATATGTGCCATCAGCTCATCTTCGGTACGCCGCCGGGTATGGGTGTTGTACCGGTCACGAGGCATGTACAGCAGCGCCGTCATGAAACGTCCGTAGTGGTCCTGCCGCAGGAAGAGCTTGATGCGCCTGCGCTCCTGCAGTTGGAGGATCTGCCAGGCGACCCCCTCCACCTCGCCAATGTCCATTTGCATCAGCTCATTGCGCGGATATGTCTCCAAGATCTGGAGTAGGTCTGCCCCGGAGTGGGAGTCCGGACTGAAACCGGAGCGGGCCAGAAGCTGTTTGGCACGGGACCGCACCAGAGGAATGGTCGAAATCGACTGGGTGTAGGCCCTTTGACTGAAGAGTCCCAGGAATCGGCGCTCGCCCGTGACCTGACCATCCTCGCTGAAGGTCTTGACAGCCACATAGTCCATATAGGTTCGCCGACGCACAGTCGAGCGCGAATTGGCTTTGGTGATCACCAGCGCTTGGGGTTGCAGCGCACGGGCACGACCGGCCGACGAAAGCTCCGATGAGCTACGCGAACGCGGAACTCCATCAACATCGGCAAGAATTCCGAGTCCGGTCCCCGGAACGGGTTCCAACCGAGCGTGAATTCCTTCCTCATCTTGCCATTCCCCAGTAGGCGATGACCCTCCGGAGCTGTCCTGCTCATCGTCATTGAAGGTCAGGGAATACTCCCGGTAGCCCAGGAAGAGAAAATTCCCCTGGCCCATCCATTCGACGAACTCCGCAGACTCATCGCGGTCCATCACACCGTCGAGCCTGCGGATGGTTGCGGCTGCACGGTGGGCCTGCGCAGTCATTCGCTCCTGGTCGCGGTGGCTGGCTCTGACATCATCGAGCACACTGTTGAGCCCGGCGACCAGAGTCTCGGCGGCCTCATCATCGATGATCCGGTCCAACTCCACAGTGATCCAGGACTCCACCTCGACGCGGTCCTGCTCATCGATGAATGCTGCCAGGCTGGGGAGCGCTTGGGTATCCCCGGAAGACAGCGACCGGCCCTGTGTGGGCAGTGATTGGACCGCTTTTAACCGGGCGTCTTGGGTGCTGCGCTTGGTCAGCAGGATGGGGTGCACCACCAGGGCGATGGCGTGCCCGCATCTGGTGATCTCGCTGGTGACGGAGTCCACCAGGTAGGGCATGTCATCTGTGGTGACCTGCACCACGCTTCGGTGGTCGGCTCGCACCACCGCCACCGCAGGCCGGGAGCTTCTGCGGGAATCTGCCAGCCGCACATGGGTCTCGACTCGCTGAAGCCGGGCCTGCGTATCGATCGCGGCGAGGTCCTCTTGGGCGATATGGGCAAAATAGGCTTCCGCGAGCGCCTCAAACTGATCGTCGTCACGGGTCCAGAGTGTGGTGGGCTGCTCTGCCATTGCCTACTGTCTTCTCCTTTGAAGTTCTCATGAAGCACTAGTCAGCCTATCGCTCGTTGATACCCCCAGGAACCCCTGCCGAGGCATCGGAATGTCTCCGCCGGCGCGACCTCCTTCCGGAAGCGGAGGAACCACTCGACCGACGACGCCGCCTGCGCACCTCGATGCCTGCCAGGGCGGCGATCTGACGGCGTAGGGACGAATCGCTTGCAGACTCAGCGAGTACCTGGCCGGCCCGTAGTGAAGAGTCACAGGCTGCCGGTTCCCACGGAAGGAATGCGGCGATGGGAACCTGCTGACCGAGCTCGAGCCACGCATCTGTCAGCTGCCTGCGCGGTGAGCGACCGACCACGTCTTTGCGGAGCTTATTGACCACCACCTGCGTCGGGGGCGCCTGGGGCAGGTCCTCGCTGAGTTGTTGGACAGCTTTGATGAGGCGGGAGAAGCCAACAGGATCCGGGGAACCCACGGCCAGGACCTGATCGGCGGAACTGAGCACAGTTTGGGTGGCACTGTTGCGCTGAACGGTCGGCTGTTCATATCCCCAATCTTGGTCAGCGCTGAACTCTGAGGCGCAGTCGACCACCACGTGATCGTAGCGAGCGCGGCACATCGAGAGGACCTTTTCCAACGCCCGCGGACGGATCTCAGTCCAGCGGTGTGACCGGGGCAGCCCGGTGAGCACATCGAAGCGTGCATGGGCCACGTCGACTCCTACCGTGGCACGCAGGAGCACCTCGGAGTCCAGATTCCCGAATTCGGCTGCGCGGCACACTTGAGCGATACCGGCCGATTCCTCCAGAAGCCCCAGCTGCGTGGCTGCTGCTGCGGCGTAGGTATCGGCGTCGATCAGCAACACGGCGCGGCCGCTGAGCGCCAGTTCAGCTGTTAGGTTCACGGCCACTGTGCTCCGCCCTGGAGCTCCGGAGGGTCCCCACACTGCGGTGACTCCGCCGGAGAAACCGGTCGGAGAATCCATCATGTCCTGTTCGTGATCCTCTGGAGCGACGAGCCCCTGGGCTTCCATCAGGGCCGTGAACTCAGCATCATCCGATCCGGTGCCGTGGCGAGGCCCTTCCGGCGGTCGGGACTGTCCTGACTGCAGAGCATCAGCCAACTCCGGGGCCGTGACGTCGTCGTCAAAGGTGGCAAGGCCCAGTTGCGCCAGCCGCCGGCGCTCGCTCTGCAGGTCAGATATCGCCACGATTGTTGAGACGTCCCGGTGGAGCTCACTAATGGCCGAGTCGGTGAGTTCATCTGTTGTGCCGATGATGAGCACCGCGTCGGCTCTGCCTGTCCGGGCAGCAGCAACGACTTCTGCCAGGTCGGCGCAACGCCGGTCGATGGTGACGTCACCGTGAAGACGCTCCAGCGCGGTCACGTGGTCTGCGGCGATTCTGCCGCTGGTGATGACGGTGCAACGTGCCATTAGTCGCCCTGTGAGTCAGCGGGTAGAACGGTCAGCGCGTCACCACCGCCGATGGCGGCAAGCAGGCTCGGTACCTCATCGGGATCCACCAGGAGCTCCACGGTGACACCGCTGCTGGTTCCGAATGCGGAACTCGATTCTCGGATGTCTGTCACTTCTGCCGCGGCGGCCAGTATCGTAACCTCGCCCTGGTCCTGCTGGGTCGAGTACCCGTATGCCGCCCAAACGTCCACAGTGCGTCCGGTCTGCACTGACCTCGCCAAATCATGCTGAACCTCGACCGTGACTGCCTGGCGCTGGTGGGAGTCCACTGATCCGAGCGCAGCTGCTGGAAGGAGTTCGCCTTCCATGACTGGACGGATCAGCTCGACGTCCGTGGGAAGGTCGGCTTCGGCGGAGAGGTAGTGTTCGGCGGCGGCGTCGAGCTGAACGTTGACCACGCGGAGGTCTTCAGCCCCCACCGGTGTCCCGGTGCTCAGCTCACGGTCCGCAGCGTAGACAGGGACAGAGCGGTCTTGGGCGCTGACGAGCAGAATCACCCCGACGACTGAGACAACGATGAGCACGATCCCCATAAGCAGCCGCGGGTCTCTCCAGGTCGGGCGACGCATGCGCCGCGCAGGTGAAGGTTGCGGGGCGTTCCCCCCTGTGGTCGGGTCGGTCAGCTCTGAGCCTCCGGATGCATACCCCAACGTGGCCACTATCCACTCCTGATGGAAATCCTGATGCAGTTTGGCACAAGTGTTCAGGTGCTTGTCAATCAACGCACCTGTGGCGAAGCAGGCAACACATCACAGGATGCTTGATTCTGCCATCGAGAATGCCACAATAGAAACAAATGACAGCAAACGTCAAGTAAGGGGCTAAAATGCGGACGTTTCTCACCCTGCCAGATGTCGCCGAGGCTCTGAATATCTCGATGTCGCAGACTCGGGCGCTGATCCAGCGCGGAGACCTGGAAGGAATCCAGATTGGGGGGCGCGGGCAGTGGCGAGTGGAAGAAGCCAAGCTCGATGAGTACATCGATCGGCTCTACGCTGAGCAGCGCCAGTCTCGTGCCGAACAAAAGTCAACCTGATGTCACTCAACTGCGCCCGCTGCACACTGCGGTGATCGCAGCCAGCGGTACGGTCCTGATGGTCGGGTAGTCGCTCTCTGTACGAACATCAAGAAAATCGCGACCTACGCCGAGTAGTGCCCCCTCGGCAAGTACCCCTGTTTCGCAGCGGACCACGATGTGATGACGCGCTTCCGCAAGTGCCCTCAGTGGGGACGTAATACTCAGCCTTCGCCTGGCTTGGCTGGGCTCGACCTGCGTCCGCCGCGTCAGGCCCTTCACCATATCCACTGCACCCACTGGAATGAGCCACTGGTAGCCTGCTGCGCCCCCGGCGATCCAGTCGCTGCCCACCGTCCTGACATCGAGCGTGACGGTCTCTCCGCCCCGCAAGCGGATAGCTATGGGCTGAGAGGTGTGGCCACGGATGCGGTCCACCAGTTCCACTCGCGACCATTCCAGAGCCACGGCCTCAGCAACACTGGATTCAAAAACTTCTTGACGTTGTGCAGACGCCTGTGCCTGCAAATCCGCGAAAAGCGCATCCCACCGCATGCGAGCCTCCCCTAGTTGAGCGCCGACGGGACCAATCAGGCCATTTTATGCTCAGCCTATGGTGTGTCACCTCATATAGTGTGTATCATCATAAAACACCAAACCGCATCAAATGACACACTGATTGCTTATATGAAACCTTTTGTTCCTGAACGCCCATCATTGCCGTCTCCGCGCCATATGGGATCACCATCCCGCCCTGTGGAAGACCGCACCACAACAGTCCGACCGGAGGACACCCTGTGGACGCTCGCAGCTGAGCATCTGGGAAGTGACGCCACGGATTGGGAGATCGCCCGGGAATGGCCTCGCTGGCATCAGTACAACTTTGACCGCATAGGACGTGAGCCCGGTGGGCTTCGTCCCGGCACGATCCTGCGCATTCCTCCCCCACTTGACCGTTGACCGGCGCGTTCTGTCAGCCTGCGCACCACCCGTTATATGACAAGGAGCAACCCATGAATGCCACCAGCGCTAGAAGCTCATCCACGATGGTGCAGAACCTGGCGCCACCCGGCTCGCAGCCGTTGCGCGCCGGAGGCCATCACCGATGCCCTTCCACGGAGACTTTCGAGGATGAGGATCTTTCCCCACACCAGCGCTTCAGAATCCAGCGCGAATCTGAGGTCCCCCGACTACTGGCATCGATGGGCATAGTCCAGGGGACCCCTGACTCACTCTCAGGACAGTCAGATGGACGGCGACCGGACGAGCTGGCGAGCCTTCAGCAGGAGCGCCGCCAGGTAGTGGCGGTGGCACGGGTGGTCTGCCAGGCCACAGCAGAGACACTGCTGGGGCTTAGGCCGGTCAGCCAACTTCGGAGGTGGTTGGACATGGAGGTCTACAGCAAGGTGCAGAAACGGGCGGATATTATGGCCAGACACCGGGTCGATGCCACGGTGCGGCCACGTCCCTTGGTGTTTCGGTCTGAACGCACATCTCAGCCTGCTCCAGACGCATGGGAGGTCTCTCTGGTGTTCAGTGACGACCTACGCACGCGAGCATGCGCCATGCGGCTGCAAGCTCACCGGGGGCGCTGGCGAGTAGTCGCTATGGAACTGGGTTAGCTCTGTGCGACAGCTAGCCGGCCGAAGGGCTCTTGGGCTCATTGAGGCCCGGTACCTGGATTGACTTACCGGCTGCCGCGGCGCGCCCATCCTTCACGCCCGGCAAATTGGGCGCCGCAGATTGTGGCGTGATGGCTTTGACCTCGGCTTGGAACAATTTCCGGACTGATTCTTCTCGGATTTCCTCAGCCATAGCGTGGAAGAGCAGATACCCTTCACGCTGATATTCCACCAGCGGGTCGCGCTGCGCCATAGAACGCAGGCCGATCCCAGACTTCAAGTAGTCCATTTCATAGAGGTGGTCCTGCCATTTCTGGTCGATCACCGAGAGCAGGACACGGCGCTCAAGCTGCCGCAGTGCGTCTGCGCCAACCTCAGCTTCCTTTTTTTCGTAAGCGATTTTCGCATCTGATGTGATCTCCCGCTTCAGCATCTTTGTCGAGAGCTGGTCGATGCCACCAGCTTCCTCAATGAGGTCAGCGATCTCCAGAGAGATCGGGTACAGATCCCGCAGATCTTCCCAGAGGCCTTCAAGATCCCAATCCTCAGAGGAGGATGCCACGGTCTTCTCCTCGATGATCAGCGCCACAGCGTCTTCGAGGAAGTGCTGGACCTTCTCATGGACGTCGTCGCCCTCAAGAATCCGACGTCGGTCGGAGTAGATAGCCTCGCGCTGGCGGTTCATGACGTCGTCATACTTCAGCACGTTCTTGCGCTGCTCGGTGTTCTGCGACTCTCTCTGCTGCTGGGCGGAGGCGATAGCACCAGAGACCATCTTGTGCTCCACGGGCACATCGTCGTCCAACACTGAGGACTGCATGAGCCGCTGTGCCGCCTGCTGATTGAACAGCCGCATGAGATTGTCTGTCAGTGAGATGTAGAAGCGTGACTCACCGGGATCGCCCTGTCGTCCAGAACGGCCGCGCAGCTGGTTGTCGATCCGCCGCGACTGGTGACGCTCAGTACCGAGGACGTAGAGGCCGCCGAGGGCTCGCACCTCTTCAGCCTCGGCTTCGGTCTCAGCCTTGTTCTGAGAGAAGACCTCATCCCATTTGGCTTCGTACTCCTCGACATCCTCTTCAGGGTCGAGACCGAGTTTCTCCATCTCGCGGACGGCTTTGAACTCGGCGTTGCCACCAAGCATGATGTCAGTTCCGCGACCGGCCATATTCGTGGCGACTGTCACCGCGCCCTTGTGCCCGGCCTGGGCGACGATGGCCGCCTCTCGCTCGTGATTCTTCGCGTTGAGGACTTCGTGGCGAATACCCTGCTTGGCCAGAAGCTTGGATAGGTACTCCGACTTCTCGACAGACTCGGTGCCCACCAACATGGGTTGGCCCTTGCGGTGACGCTCAGCAATGTCTTGGACGACGGCGTCGAACTTCACCAGCTCATTGCGGTAGACCACGTCATTGTGATCGCTCCGCTGCCGAGGCTTATTCGGCGGAATGGGAACCACCCCGAGCTTGTATGTGGACATGAACTCTGCCGCCTCAGTTTCGGCGGTGCCGGTCATGCCTGAGATTTTTTTGTACTGACGGAAGTAGTTCTGCAGAGTGACGGTCGCCCGGGTTTGGTTCTCGGGCTTGATGCGGACATCTTCCTTGGCCTCAATGGCCTGGTGGAGGCCTTCGTTATAGCGCCGGCCTTTCAGGATACGTCCGGTGTGCTCATCGACGATGTGCACCTCGTTGTCCACCACCACGTAGTCCGTGTCCCGTTTGTACAGTTCCTTGGCGCGGATAGCGTTGTTGAGGTACTGGATCAGGGTGGTGTTCTGAGTCTCGTAGAGGTTCTCAATGCCCAGATAGTCTTCAACCTTGTCGATACCCGACTCCAAGACCCCGACGGTCCGCTTCTTCTCGTCGACTTCGTAGTCTTCTTCATTGGTCAGTGTCTGGACCAGTTTGGCGAAATCGGTGTACCAGCGGGAGATGTCGCCACTGGCCGCGCCGGAAATGATCAGCGGTGTACGTGCCTCGTCGATGAGGATCGAGTCGATTTCATCGATGATCGCGTAGTGATGCCCACGCTGAACCAAGTCATCCAGTGACTGCGCCATATTGTCGCGCAGGAAGTCGAAGCCGAATTCGTTATTGGTGCCGTAGGTGATGTCTGCGGCGTAGGCTTCCCTACGCTGGGCTGACTTCAGGTTGTTGACGATCACACCGGTGGTCAGACCCAGGAAGCGGTAGACGCGTCCCATCAGCTCAGCCTGGTACTTGGCCAGATAGTCATTGACGGTCACCACATGCACGCCCTGACCAGTCAGAGCGTTGAGGTACGCAGGAGCCGTAGCGACAAGAGTCTTGCCCTCACCGGTCCCCATCTCGGCAATATTTCCCAGGTGGAGGGCCGCACCACCCATAATCTGCACGTCGTAGTGCCGTTGCCCCAGGGTACGGCCAGCAGCTTCACGAACTGCGGCGAAAGTCTCCGGCAGCATAGAGTCCAGGGACTCCCCGTCCGCCAACCGCTCTTTGAAGCGTTCAGTCTCCTGGCGCAGCTCCGCGTCGGAGAGCTCCTTGAACTCATCCTCAAGCAAGTTCACTGCGTCGGCATAGCCGCGCAGCTTCTTGAGAACCTTCTTCTCCCCAGTCTTGAGGACTTTTTCGAGCAGGGTGGGCATAAATGCGTCGATCTCCGTCAGAGTTTCTACAGCGTCAACAAAACAGTCTATGCCCGAGAACCGCTCTCGGCTAACCTGCGGGCAGACATCTCAGAACTGACGGAGCCCCCTTCCCTGTCAGAAGGAGGCTCCGCGTCAGTCCTGTCACAGGCTTCGCTGTGAAAGCTCAGGCTGCGGTGACGTGGGAAAGCGTAGTTCCTTGGGACGCGCGGTAAGCACGCTCTTCAGTGTTCGTCTCCGCGGACTGACCTGTCGGGTCAAGGGAGATCACACCATAAGTCCATCCGCGCCGACGGTACACAGCTGAGGGCTGTTCCGTCTCTGCGTCCAGGTAGAGGTAAAAGTCGTGGCCCAGGAGCTCCATTGCATCCACTGCGGCGTCAACACTCATGGGCTTGGCAGGGAACACCTTCCGCCGAATGCGGATCGGCTCGTCCCAATCTTCAGTCTCGGGAGGCACATCATCAACGGCCTCCGCGTCGAGAACCTGTTCGTACAGAGGCCGGTCCGGATCCACCGGAGTCAGCCCGGCCAATGCCTGGCCCACCGACTGGGCGGGATGACCCAGGGTTCCGTTGCTGCGAGTTTTGGACTTCTTCTTGTCTCGAACGCGGCGTAGGCGCTCGCACAGCTTGTCCCAGGCAATTTCAAAGGCAGCGAACTTCTCTTCCGCCTGCGCCTCAGACCGAATGATCTTTCCCCGTCCTATGAGAGTCAGTTCCACAGTGATTGACGTTTCAGCGCGGCGATGCGCGCTTTCACTGGACACTTTGACCTCAAGTCGCTGTCCCTTATCCGAGAGCTGCTCCACCTTGTCGAGTTTGGACTCGAGGTGTTCCTTGAACGCTGACGGGATGGTGATATTGCGTCCGGTGTAGGTGGTCTGCAGAGTCATGATGGTCCTCCCTGACGTCCGTCCTGCGGTTGGCGCAACGACGGTTACAGGACTCCTATGAGCCCACCGTCGCCACGATGGGTCTCTTCATCTAAACACCCATACTTCACCGTATGCCTTGTGTGCCAGTTTCGGAAGTGCTCACCTCACATTCGATCCTGATGGGGATGTATCGAGGACTTTCCCTGCCCTAGGAGTGACGGCCAAGACTGCAGCTCCACGCACATTCGCCCCAGCCTCTGTCAGTGCGGCATACATCCCGTGAATGGTGGCTCCTGTGGTGAGTACGTCATCTACCAGGAGCACCTCCCGGCCGGCGAGCCACCCCGGGGCGCCAGCAGCCACGGTAAATTGCGCGACCGCAGCTCGCCGTCCCCCTTTGGAACGGCCCTTCTGCCCACGGCGGCCCGAGAAGGACACCAGCTCGCCTGGATCCCGCCGCAGCGCCTGAGCGGCGGGAACCAAGCCTGGTGGCAGCGGACCTGCCCTCACCAGCTCTGGCATGGGGCTCCGTCCCCTTCTCAGCTGAGCACGTGGCGAGGACGGCGGCCACACCAACAGCGGGTCCGGGGTTTGAAGCATTTCCTCGGCAGCTGCGCCTATGGCTCGTGACAACGCTGGCGCAGTGACTCGTTTCAGTCCGACTCGCTCGTGGTCTTTGAAAGCAACGACGACGTCGGCCACCAGTGTCTTGTAGAAGCCGGCACTGATCACCGGCAGGATGTGAACCCCCTCTGCATTCACATCGGTCACCGGCAATGCTTCGGCCGCTCCCTCGGCGCGGAAGGGGGAACGAGTCAGCAGCCGGAAGTCCAGCGCGCACTCCGTACAGAGATCAAAACCTGCCGCGCTGCATCCCACACACCATGAGGGTAGGAGTAAGTCGAGAGTTTGCCGTGAGGCTCGGCGGGCCGCACGGCCCGCCGGTGAGAACCAGAGGCGGTCCAGCCCAGAGCCGAGGCTCGGTGAAGTCCCTGTCATCTTGTCAGCATGACGCGAGAAGTGGCGCCTCGCTACGGACCCGACCTAATTGTGGAAAACGAGGTTAGCCGGAGTAGCTGAGGTCGCGAACATCGTCGTCGATCTCATCCTGGCTCAAACCGCGGTCGCCCACAATCTGGTGCACACCTGAGCCTTCCTGCTCGAAGTACACCGGGCGGTCCTCGCCGACGGAGACGTTGAGCACTGCGGTCAGGCCTTCAGACGGTGTTTCAGCCGCTCCAGAGACGTTGATGCGCTGCATGCGACGAGTCTCGATCTCGTCGTCTTCCGGATCGTAGGGTTTCCAGACCAGCACTTCATCGTTGGCTGACCAGCGCACCTCCTCCAGCTCAACCTCGTCCTGGTCATGGTGGAGGCGCTGATGCTGTTCAAGCCCCCATGGCACACCGGTCGCGCCGTCTCGTTGGACTGAGGCGATGTACAGGCTGCGTACCCCGGCATCGTCCAAGATCAGGGCGGCCCGGGTGCCGTCTTGGGATATCCGCAGAGAGGTGACCTCGCGGCCCTGGATGAAGTCGGCCGTCACCGCCACTGAGCTGGCCTCTTCGTCCTCGTAATTGAACGCGCGCACGGTGGGGTCACCGTCGTCGTTTGTGGTGACAGTCCACGTCCACCCAAAGTTGTCCATGGACGGACGTGGCATATTGTCCGATTCCACCAGCAGTTCCGGCTCATCAGAATCTGCCCGTACATGGTAGAGCGCATCCAGGTCTCCGGACATCACGGCGATGACTTCCCCCTCGGCCTCTGTGGAGACGGCCGGGAATCGCGGCTCGATATCGCTGAGGTCTGGCATTCCTGCCACCCGGGAGGTGTCGGTGTTGCGCTGCCACACCAACTCGTCTCCCTGGATGCCGATCTGACGCTCTAGAGCACGCGGTCGGGTTTCAATCTGAAGGGCCTGCCCATCAGGAAGTTCGGGGATTTCTACTTCGGCCCCACCCACTGTCAGCCTGACCTCCCGCACGGAGGTCAGCTGGTGCAAAGCCATAGACAGCTGGTTGTGCATCAGAGCGATCTCGCGATCCGAAGCTCCAGCGGTCACAGAGGGATCCAGGTCGACTGTTGCGGTGCCGTCGGAGACTGGTACGGCCGGAGTGCCCAGGCTGTCTCCCTCGCTGAAGGCGGAGACCACGCCTGGGGCGAGCCAGGGGGCAGGGCCCCGCAGGAGGAGATCCGCCAGTTCAGTCGACTGTCCGGAAAGGTTGATCAGCCACCGCACATCCGGTACTGCGAAACGTTCCTGAGGGTCGTAGAAGTACAGGGTGAACTCGTCATAGGCACTGTTGAATGCACCGGAGTCGAGAATCTTCCCGTCCGGGGCGCTGCTGATGCGCCACTCCCCCTCAATTTCCTCCACTTCAAAGGTTTGGCTTGTGGGCTCATCGGGTCGGGCCATGATGCCGTCGGTGTTCACACGGGCATCCATTGTCAGCTGGACGTTGTACACCGCGTCTCCGGCGGCGTCGACGCTCATGTTCTCCTCGGTGTAGACCAGGGTCTGCGTCCACGGGTCCCAGGTTTCGGCGAACTCGTCAGTCAGGTACGAGCGAGCGATCTCATGGTCGTCGTCGGGCCGGGCGCCGGCCTGAAGGAACCCCTGAATGATGTCCTCGGGGCTGGCTCCGGCCTCTGGAGGCTCTACGACCACCCCAGAGTCTCCTCGGGAATCTGCAGGGGCCTCCGCGGTACCCACCTCACCATCAGTGGGCAGGGTTGGGGTGCAGGCTGTGGCCATGAATAGGGAGGCGACCAACAGTCCAATCCATCGCATCAGTGACGTGCGCATCAGGTTCCGCCATCCTTGTACAGCGCTTGCTCATTGACCCGGTCATAAGCGTGTTCGACTGCGATCAGATCAGCATCGGCGCTTATCCGGTTCCGTTGGTCCACACCATAGGTGGGAGGCAGAGCAAGCGGGGTGGCCCCGTAGGGGGTGCCCTGGATACGCGGCAGAACCAGGCGGAAGCAAGAACCCTGTCCAGTCTGTCCCCATGCGTCGAGGCTTCCCTGGTGAAGCCGGATGTCCTCAGTGGCGATCGAGAGGCCCAGCCCGGATCCGCCCGTGGTGCGCGCCCGTGCTGGATCGGCTCTCCAGAAACGGTCGAAGACGTGGGCCACCTGGTCTGGGGACATACCTACACCATAATCCCGGACCGCAATAGCTACGGCAGTCTCGTTCGCAGAGATGATCAGGTCAACCGGCTGACCTTCAGAGTGCTCAATCGCATTGTTGACCAGGTTGCGCAGAATGCGGTTGATGCGGCGGCGGTCCACCTCCGCGATGTAGCTTTCCACGTCATCAGGAACGACCATGTTCAGCTCAGACCCGGCCCGGTCTGCCAGGGGCACCGCCTCGGTGAGAACGTCTTCTGCCAGTGCCCACAGGTCGACTTCGGAGAGCGCCAGCTCTGCGGCCCCGGCGTCGAAGCGTGACATCTCCAGCAGGTCCGCCAACAATGCCTGGAAACGCTCCACCTGGTGGTGAAGCAACTCGGTGGAGCGCTGGCTGACCGGATCGAATTCGTCCCGGGACTCGTAGAGCATGCTTGCCGCCATGCTGACCGTCGTGAGCGGAGTGCGCAACTCGTGGGAGACATCAGAGACGAAGCGTTGCTGCATCTTCGAAAGGTGGGCGAGCTGGGTGATCTGCTCCTGCAGTGTGGATGCCATCCGGTTGAAGGACACTCCCAGGCGGGCGATTTCGTCTTCGCCGACCACAGCCAAACGCTGGTCCAACTGACCGTCTGCGATCCGCTCGGAGACCTGGGCGGCCTGCGAGACCGGTTTGACCACCGACCGAGCCACCCAGGCTGCGATGAGCACGTTCATGACAAGAATGGCCGCGACCGCGATGAGGAAAACACGGAAGACGAAGTTCACGTTCTCCTGCACGGAGGAGAAGTCGTAGACGAAGAACAGGCCATAGGGCGGGCCCGTTGGCAGAGAAATGCTGATTCCGAAGGCGACGCCGGGCATCTCAGTCCCATCATCACCCTCAATGCCGACCGGCTGCCAATGCTGACTGTCCGGGCCGCTGACCAACACGGCCTCTCGCAGCTCTTCACTGATGACATCTTGTGAGATATCTGGGGTGGACCGCGGTGTCACCGGAAGATTCTCTGCATCTTCAAGCGGGATCAGCACACTTTCGCGGATCAGCCCTGAAGAACCACCCAGGCTTTCAAAAATTTCCGGTACCCGCTCCTCCAGGTTCGCCGGCTCTGAGGTTTCGATGGCCCCGAAGGAGCTGCGGGCTTCGGCCAACCCTGCCGTTGCCTCAGCTTCGACCTGCTCCAGCCGCTCCTGGTAGAGACCGGTCGTGACCTGCTGCACCAGGAAGTAGGCAATGAGCGCTGAGCCTACGAGTGTGATGATGCCGGTCAGGACCATGGCTCGCGCCATGAGCGACCGCGCCCAAAATTTGGACAGTCTGGTCACACGACGCCCGAAAGTCACCTTGGGCACTGCGGCCGAAGGCGCTGTTGGGGTCGGGTCTACCGTCGCGATCTCTCCAGACGGGTTACTCTGCTCAGTGATAGCCGCGCCGCTCCTCAGCCGCCGGCCTTATAACCAATGCCACGCACAGTCTGGATGATCTCTGGGTTCTCCGGGTCCTTCTCCACTTTGGATCGCAGGCGCTGGACATGAACGTTGACCAGCCGGGTGTCCGCCTGGTGGCGATACCCCCACACCTCCTCGAGCAGCATCTCCCTGTTCCAGACTTGCCAGGGCTTCTTTGCCAACGTGGAGAGCAGGTCGAATTCGAGGGGGGTCAGTGAGATGCGGGTGTTTCCTCGGCGTACTTCATGACCAGCCACATCAATGGTGAGGTCTCCGATGGTCAGCGTCTCCCCATCCGGACGCCCCAAGGGTTCTGGAGTGCGCAGACGTGCACGCACCCTGGCCACGAGTTCGGCGGGTTTGAAGGGTTTCGGCACGTAGTCGTCCGCACCGGCTTCGAGACCTCTGACCACATCAGCGGTGTCGGATTTAGCGGTCAACATCACAATCGGAGTGTCAGCTTCTTCGCGGATCTCCCGGCACACCTCAATCCCGTCCTTACCTGGGAGCATGAGGTCCAGCAGCACCAGGTCGGGGTCTGACGCCCGGAAAGCCTCCAGGGCGAGGTCGCCGGTGGCGCAGAAGGTCGGTTCAAACCCATCGTTGCGCAGCACGATTCCGATCATCTCCGACAGCGCCTCGTCGTCGTCGACCACCAAGATGTTAGCTCTCATGGAGCTCCGTCCTTCCTCACTGCTACTGACGCCGGGGGACGCGAGTCATTCACACTCCGCGCACCCGCTGATTCTCCAGGATATATGAGGCGATAGGGTTGAACATGGACCTCATGGTGGCTTCTGGAACAAGCGGGGTGGAATGGGCACTCAGGTGGCATCGCAGCTGGCTCGCACCCCGGTGCGCCCAGGCGCGGTATTTCCGCTGCGCCCCCTAGCGCAGGATGAAATCTTCCGCGGAGCATTCTCCGTAATCCGCCGCAACCCCCGGGCGGCTCTGGGATTGCCGTTCCTTGCCGCCGTGCTGAACTTCCTCGTGTCCCTGGTGCTGCTGGTGGCGATGCCGGCGGACAACTACCTGAGGATGATGACTGACCCGGTCGCATTCGACGACCAGGAGCTGTTGTTCGCTGCGCTGGGCGAAGGGGGAATGGTCATGATGATCGTTGCCAGTTCCTTCATAGGAAGCCTCGTGATGGCCATGTCCCTTGGACTTCTCGCCATCCCGGTGGTGCGATCAGCCTATGGGCTGCCGACCACGCTGCGACAGACTGTGCTGCTGCGCGTGGGCAGACTGGGATGGCTGCTGCTCCACCTATTAGTTCTGCTGGTGGTGACCGGGGTGCTCTCGGTCATCGTCGTCGTGGCAGGGGTCCTACTGACGGTCGCCACCTTCGGCTTCGGGCTTCTCCTGGTGCTGCCGGGGTTTTTCCTGCTGCTGTGCTGGTTGACCGCGGGGCTGATGTTCGGCCCGCTGGTGGTCGTGGTGGAACGACGCAACGCATTCAGCGCGATCGGCCGGTCCTTTGCCCTCAACCGAGGCATGTGGTGGAGGCATATCGGTGCCGTGGCGCTGCTGTACCTGATGCTGTTGGTGGTTCTGGGAGTCACCTCGCTGCCTGCGGGCATTGTGGCTGGTCTGGGTGGGGAGCTGGCTTGGCAGTCTGAGCAGGGCCAGAACGACCTCCTCGTGCTGCTGGTGCTCGGTTTCGGTCAGCTGTACGATATGGCCCTCAACACTCTTCTGGTCGCCCTGGTCGGTACCGTCATAGGCGTGATGTATCTCAACGCACGATTCCGTCGGGAAGCACTGGATGTCATGTTGAAGCATGTGGCGCCACCGACACCGCAGACCGATTCGGAATCCGAGTACTTGGACACACTCCTCCCCGCATCCCCTGAGCACCTCTCCGCCGGTGCCCCGAAGGCACCTGGAGGCGCACCCCGGTGACCACAGAGCTGTATGAGCGCGACGACGCCCGCCGCGTGTTGGAAGAGGAGCTCGCCGACGGCTCCTATCAGCGCCAGTTCACCGGCCCTTTGCGCGAGGCCATCGACTCCTTCCTCTTCTGGCTTGAGGACCGAGCGTTTTCGATCGGCGGAGTGGACGTCCCCTTCGGCCCTGTGCTGGTCCTGATCGCCGTCGCCGCAGCAGTCGTAGTCATCATCATGGTGGTCCGTCCGCGCCTTCAGAGCGGCACGGTGGCTGATGGTGTCGTTGAGATCGACCCCCAAGTCTCCGCCGAAGAGTTCCGCAGCCGAGCTGAGGCTTCTGCCCGAGCCGGAGATTTCAACGCCGCTGCACTGGATGCCTTCCGTGCCGTTGCCCGAGCAGCAGAGGAACGCGGAGTGGTCTCCGAGCAGCGCGGTGGGACCGCGACTGAGATCGCGGACAGCCTGGGTGTCTCCTACCGCGCGTTCGCCGATGATCTTCACCGTGCCGCCGACCTGTTCAACCGGTCTGCCTACGGCTCGGCATCACTGGTCGCAGCCGACTTCGAGTTCGTCGCCCAGCTGGATGTGCAGCTGCAAACGGCGCCCGCCCAGTCCCTCGGCGGGGTCGATGGACCGCGATTGGCGGTGCCCCAATGACTTCCCAGACAACCTCACCCACTGTTTCCTCCGGCGGGGCTGCGCTGCGTTCGGCGGCCTCGCGCTGGCAATTCTGGATTGTAGTGCTGGTAATCGGCGCTGTGGTGGCTCTGCTGATCCAACTGCTGGAGACATCGGATACAGAAACCTACGGCACGGAGAACACAAACCTTGATGGCTATGCCGCTGTAGCCAACGTTCTCGACGATCATGGCGTGGACATACACCGGGTCTACTCCGCCCAGGCAGCCAGGGAGCTCATGGAGCAGGAGCCCGATGCCGGCGTGGTCGTTCTGCTCCGCAGTTTCCAAACAGAGGAGCGGTTCACGGAGGAGCTGGAGTCCGAATGGGAGTCTGGACGGGACGTGCTGTGGATCACGGACCAGTCCTGGCTGCTGACCGGGCTGAGCGCTGAGGTCCATTCTGGACCACGCATCCCGGTGGGTACGGCCGGTACTGCTGAAGTTCTCGATGCCGGCGGCACTTGTGCGCACCCCGCCGCCGAGGCTGCCTCAAGCATCCAAGCTCCAGGGTCCTCACTGCGGGCTGATGCTGGGTGCTTCGCCGTCGATGACGGCAGCTATGTGTTGTCAGAGACCTCCCACGGTGTGGTGTTCACTGCCCCAGAGGCGTTCACCAACCAGCACATCACAGAGGAGGGCAATGCCGCCCTGGCGTTGGGGCTCTTGGGGGCAGGCCCTGAGAACGACTCCGCCGCGAGCCTCATCTGGTACACCCCTTCTGGTGCCGATACGGTCGACGACCAACAGTGGGGATCACCCCTTGACTATCTGCCCGACTGGGCCTGGCCTCTGCTCTGGTGGCTCGTACTGTGCGCCGTGATCGGGATGGTCGCGGCCGGACGGCGCTACGGGCCAGTCGTGAGCGAACCAATGCCGGTCAGTGTCCCAGCCGAAGAGGCAGCGGTCGGCCGGGGAAGGCTGTATCAGCGGGCGAACGCGGTGGATGAAACCGGCCACGTGCTGCGCAATGCGCATCTGCTGCGACTCACCCGACTGCTCAGATTGGGCCGCAGATCTGATGCGGCCACAGTCGCCGATGCAGCAGCCCGAGCCACCGGTCGGGACCCAGCCGCCGTTCGCCAGCTGCTTGAGAGGGCTCGATCCGCAGGGCCTGGGTCATCGGGCCCAGCAATGTCTCATAGGGATGCGGTGTCCCATGCCCAGGCGTTAGCGGACCTGGAAAAGGACGTCAGACGTGCTGTACGAACACAAAGGAGAACCGAATGACCGACCACTCGCCGGATCAGCTCACCTACCAAGCAGAACGCCCCGAAGCCTCTGCAGATGAGCTGCGGGCCCGGCTGACCCGAGTCCGTGAGGAGGTCGCCAAAGCTGTGGTGGGCCAGGATGCGGCGGTGACAAGCGTGATCATCGCTCTTCTTGTCCGCGGCCATGTGCTGCTCGAAGGCGTCCCTGGAGTGGCTAAGACCCTGCTTGTGCGGGCGATCTCCGCCTCATTGGGCCTGCACACCGCCCGGGTGCAGTTCACGCCGGACTTGATGCCCGGAGATGTGACCGGTTCCCTTGTCTATGACTCGAAGACCGGAGATTTCAGCTTCCGGGAGGGGCCGGTCTTCACCAACCTGCTGCTGGCCGATGAGATCAACCGCACACCTCCCAAGACGCAGGCCTCACTCCTGGAGGCGATGGAGGAGCGGCAGGTGTCGGTTGACGGTGCCGGCCGTCCCCTGCCTGACCCCTTCCTGGTGGCAGCCACCCAGAACCCGGTGGAGTATGAAGGCACCTATCCCCTGCCGGAGGCGCAGTTGGACAGGTTCCTGCTGAAGGTGAATCTGGGCCTTCCTGAGCGGGAGCAGGAGGTTGAGGTGATCAATCGGCACGCGGCAGGTTTCGACCCGTCGAACCTCGCCGCTGCGGGTGTGCGTCCGGTGGCGCAGGTCGAGGATGTGCTGGCTGCACGCAAATCGGTGAGCACTGTGCAGATCGCCCCGGATGTTGTGGGATACATCGTGGACATCGCGCGCGCTACTCGTGCGGCCCCAAGCTTCCAGCTGCGAGTCTCACCCCGTGGTGCGACCGCCTTGATGAACTCCGCCAAGGCCTGGGCCTGGCTCTCCGGTCGCGACTATGTGACCCCTGATGATGTCAAGGCCCTGGCTCTGCCGGCCCTCCGCCACCGGGTGGCGCTCACACCTGAGGCGTCTATGGACGGTGCTGGAGCCGACGATGTACTGCAGGGCATTCTGACCACCACTGCCGTCCCCAGGTAAAGACTGTGATCACCTTCCGATTCCTGTGGGTAGCCCTGGGCATGTCTGTGCTGGTGATTCTGATCCCCGCATGGTGGTGGCTATGGCTTGTGGTGCTGATCGGAATCGCGGTGGTAGACATTTTGGCCTGCGCGTCCCCGCGCAAGCTGCGCCTAGTCCGCGAACAGACCAGCCCCACCCGGGTTGGTGAGCGGACCACCGCCACGACCCGTCTGGAAAACCTGGGCACACGCACGTTGCGCGGTTGGGCTAAGGATGGGTGGCAGCCCACTGCGGGCGCCACCAACGCGTTGCAGAAGGTTCAGGTCAATGGACGCGGCTCAACGGAGCTGCACATAGAGCTTGCGCCCGAAAGGCGCGGTGAGTTGACCAGCGAACATCTGACGATCCGTTCATTGGGTCCATTGGGGCTGGCGGGGCGCCAGGTGGTCCACCGGTTGCCGCACACGGTGCAAGTGCTGCCCGAGTTCGCCTCACGTAAACACCTCCCCTCCCGACTTCGGCGCCTGCGCGAGCTGGACGGTGCTACCGCTGTGCAACTGCGCGGGGCGGGAACGGAGTTCGATTCGCTCCGCGACTATGTGCGCGGCGATGATGTGCGCTCCATCGACTGGCGAGCCACTGCGCGGCGGCAGGACGCTGCTGGCCAACACCTGGTGGTCCGGACTTGGAGACCTGAGCGGGACCGACGGGTGATCCTCTGCCTGGACTCCTCACGAACCTCAGCCGCCCGAATCGGGGATGAGCCACGGCTGGACGCGGGACTGGAATCGTCCCTGCTGCTGGGCGCCCTAGCCTCACACGCAGGTGACCGGGTGGATTTCCTAGCCTTCGCGCGGGAAGTGACTGCCCGGGCGTCGTCGTCAGAGCGGGGAATGTTCCTCAATGTGCTCAGCACGGCAGCCTCCAGAGTTGAACCCGCTCTGGTGGAGGCCGACTTCTCACAGCTTCCCGCTGAGATTGCTGCCATCACGGCCCACAAGTCCTTGGTGGTGATCTTCACCGCTGTTGACTCCCCCTCCCTACACGAGGGGCTACTTCCGGTGCTACCTGCGCTGACCGCCAAGCACCGGGTGGTGGTCGCCTCCGTCAGCAATCCTGAGCTGACCGAACGCGCAGCCGCCAGGGAGACTCCCAGCGAGGTCTACGGCGCTGCAGCGGCTGAACGCGCCATGATTGAAGCCGAGGCGGTCTCCGCAGAGCTGCACGCCATGGGGATCGAGGTGGTCCAGGCTGAACCGGAGGCGCTGCCTGCGGCACTGGCGGACTGCTACATTCGGTTGAAAGCCACCGGCAAGCTCTGAGCACCGCCTTGGACCGGTCCTGCAGCGCGCCAAGGGAATGAGAGCGCCCTCGGTGCGGTTGTAAGGGGCTGTTGTCGCATCAGCCCTCTATCCGTACCGTAGGTAAACATGAAAGTCCTTGCAGCCATGTCAGGCGGGGTCGACTCCGCCGTTGCCGCAGCGCGCGCTGTCGATGCTGGCCATGAAGTGGTCGGAGTGCACCTTGCCCTGTCCCGCATGCCCGGGACACTGCGCACCGGATCCCGGGGTTGCTGCACGATTGAAGATTCCTCAGATGCGTGGCGTGCCTGCGAGAAGCTGGGCATTCCCTTCTATGTGTGGGATTTCTCGGAACGATTCAAAGCTGATGTGGTGGATGACTTCATTGCCGAATATGCAGCTGGCCGGACCCCCAACCCGTGCATGCGGTGCAATGAGAAGATCAAATTTGAGGCGCTGCTGGACAAGGCAATCGCGTTGGGGTTCGACGCCGTGGCCACTGGTCACTACGCCAAGATCATTGAGGGGCATGAGGGCTCCCGGGAGCTTCACCGCGCGGCCACGTGGACTAAGGACCAGTCATATGTGCTGGGCGTACTGAACGACCAGCAGCTTGCCCACTGCATGTTCCCGCTGGGTGAGACGCCTTCCAAGGATCTGGTGCGAGCGGAGGCCGCTGAGCGTGGCCTCTCGGTGGCCCAGAAGCCTGACTCCCACGACATCTGCTTCATCCCTGACGGTGATACTCGTGGTTGGCTGGCTGAACAGATCGATATGACCTCCGGACCGATTCTGGACTCTGAAGGCAACCAAATCGGCGAGCACGACGGCGCCCAGGCCTACACGGTGGGCCAGCGGCGGGGGCTGAAGCTGGGCCGGCCCGCTCCAGACGGCAAGCCCAGGTTCGTCCTGGAGATCCGCCCCAAGGAGAACACTGTGGTGGCCGGATCACAGGAACTGCTCGACATTGATCTGATCACGGGCATTAGGCTCTCCTGGGCAGGCTTACCAGTGGCTGAAGCCGCGACCGGCACGTGGTTCGGGATTGAGCTTCAGATCCGCGCACATGCGGATCCAGTGCCGGCCCGCGCCCGCGTGGAGCAGGACGACGACGCCCCGCGGCTGGTGGTAGAGCTGATGGAACCACTCAAGGGTGTGGCTCCCGGTCAGACCGCAGTGATGTATCAGGGAAGCCGTGTGCTCGGTCAGGCCACCATCGACACGGCACGGTCCAAGAATTATCAGCCGGTCTGAGGCTAGGCGCTTCAATCAGTAAGCTTGCCTCATGAGCACTGACCCGCGGGCGGGCGATGCCGCCAAGTACGTCGACCCAGAGATCATGGCCGAACTGCTGACAATGCGCTCGTCGATTGACAACATCGACGCCGCGCTGGTGCATTTACTAGCTGAGCGGTTCAAAGCCACACAGCGGGTTGGGGTGTTGAAGGCCAAACACAAGCTGCCACCAGCAGACCCAGGCCGCGAGAAGTCTCAGATTGACCGTTTGAAGCGGTTGGCTGCAGAAGCTCATTTGGACCCGGACTTCGCAGAGAAGTTCTTGAACTTCATTATTGAGGAAGTCATTCGCCACCACCAAGCCATTTCCGAGCACTCTCCCCCACCTCAGGACAACGACCCCGAGGCGCCTTTCGACTGGGCGAACCAGACGTGAGCAGATTGTGAAGAGTCCTGCTGTGATGGTCCGATCCGTTGCGCCGGCAACAATGCCCGGCCCTGATTTCCGGCGAGCCGCTGAGCTGGTTGAGCCTGAGCTGGCTCCCCCGCATATGGGGGCACTTCCTGAGCTTCCCGCCCGCGGGCACCACGGCACCCAGCTTGGCCGGGCGGTAGCTCACCTGACGGAGCTCCACGCGGAGCTGACCTCTTATGGTTGGCGGCTGGTTCAGCGTCCAGGAGCCGACCATCAGCGCTGCACTGCGCTGCTGACCTCCGATGTAGACACGCTTGCCGATGTTCGCGGCGCCAAGGAGGAGAGTGGTGGAGTTCTCAGTCCGTTGCACCTTGAGGTGCTGGGGCCTGTGTCACTGTCAGCCAAGTTGCACCTCCCCAACGGGGAGAAAGCGCTCATGGACCATGGTGCGCGGCGGGACCTGACCCACTCCTTGGCCGCTGGTGTGGCCGAGCATATTCAGCATGTGCGGCGATCTGTAGGCCCGGAGTCGTTGAGCGTGGTGCTCCAGGAACCGGACTACCGTGCGGTCCGCACTGGGTCGGTCCCCACCGTGAGTGGGTACCGGACCATACGGGCTTTGGGGCGCGACGAGACCCGGGGCATGTTCCGCGCGGTGGTAGATGCGTTGCGGGGCTCCGGCGTGGAGGAGGTCATCTTCGACTGCGGGCAGATCGTCGAGGCTGAGCATGTGGAGGATTTTTTCAGTCGCCGAGAAACCAAGGCAGATGGTTTTGTGATGCCTGTGCATCAAGCTGGCTCCGCTGACTGGGAGCGGGCGGCCGAACTCGTGGAGGCGGGAGCCTCCCTATGGTCTGGGCTGCTGCGTCCGCGGGGGTCCGGATCTTCACCGCAACTACCGGAGGTCTCCCAACTTGCGGCGCGTCTGACTGGTCCCTGGCAGCGGCTGGGAATGTCGGCGTCGTCGTTATCAGCTTTCACTGTGGCGGGTTACGGGGTCTCCGATCAGCGAGCGATTGGCGAGTTGAGCGAAGGCGAGTTTATGCGTACGTGGAGTCGGCTGCGGGACACTGCCGATGCGCTGACTGACCAGATGGAAGCCTGAGGAGGCGGCAACGGATGACGAGCGCGCGAACGCCAGAAGAACCTGATGCCACCCGGCGTATGCCGCCGATGCCGGAGGAGGAGGCGTTCTCAAGTTCTGCGCACCACCGGCCTCCGCAGCCGTCCTGGGAGGATGCCCCTCTGCTTGAGGAAGACGCTACTCGACCTTATCCGGCGTACCCTTCAGCGGAACCGTATCCGATGCCAGCTGCTGCCGCTCCTTACGAGCCGATTCCGGGTGCGCTCCCGCCGCAGCACCAGGATCATTACCAGCGGGAGCGGGAGCCTCGACGCAGATCTGGAGGGTGCTTGGGCGTGGTCCTGACCCTTTGTTTGGCGATCTGGGCAAGCCTTGGGTCCGTTCTCGTGTTGTCGGTGTGGGCTCAGGCCAGTTTCGGGTCGGGATGGGCTACCGCAGTTCAGAGCACCATCAATGGTGTCATCAGGGATGTCCCTGGGTTCGCGGAATCTCTGGTCTTGGCGCCACTGTTCTTGGTTGCCAGCGGGCTGTGTGTGGTCGCTGCGTTCATGATGCCCAGTCCTGTGGGGGTGGTCCGTGGCGTCGGGGGCTTCCTGCTTGTGGGTGCGGTGGGTGCCTATGCAGGGGCCGTGATTCTTGAGCTGAGCGACTTCACCGGGCAGACGGTGGCCCGCTGGCAGGCGTTCGGGGAGCTGTGGCCAAGTGTCGCAATCGCGGACGTCATCCTGGTGCCATTTTTCTTCCTTGCCGCGCTGGTGTGTGTGCTGGCCACCACGCCCCGCAAACGCTAGAGGTCCACCTCCAGCAAGGCGAGGTAGGGGTCGCCGTCGAGCCCGAGAGCTTCAGCGAATGCTGGCTCCGTCTTGAGTCCTGATGCTTTGAGACTTCTGATGTGTGATTGGAAACTGGAGCCCAAGCGTTCGAGCAGAACGTACTCCACGACCATGTGACGGTATGCCCTTTGCTCGCGGATGGCTGTGGTGTGGATGAAGAGTTCGATGGGATAGGACTCAGACTGAAACGCCACACACCAGGCGCCGGGTTCTTTTCCGTGTGGCCACACCGCGAACGCCGGCATGTGGGCGAAACGTGAGGCAAGGTCGTCTCGGACGGATTCGGGATCGGTCGTAGAGATCAGGATGTCGAGGTCGGATTCCGGCAGGTCGATGTCCAACGGGATGGTGCCTGCCAGAGCCCATTCCTTCACTCCGGTGAGGGTGTCGATGCTTAGTGAATCGAGCGTCTCGGCGGCTTCCTGTTGACGCCGATTCCCTCGCCGCAGATAGTCAGTGCCCCGTAGCTTCTTCTCTGCCTCCCAGATCACGTCCACCTCTCTAGGCCTCAATAAGCTGTTTTTGGGCGAAGGTCCGCACACTGTCCTTGGTCTCAGCCTGTTGAAGGACCTCATTCTTGGTGAACCACCGGACGTCCTGAACCTCTGATTCCAGCACTATGAGCTCTGCATCATCCTCAGCAACTAAGAGGTACATCGCGTCCATATGGATGTGCTCAACATCCTTATGGGACTCCGGAATGAGCTGGGCCGACATGGCGAAGGGCGTTGGTAGCTGGACTTCCGTTGGGTCATCCAGGGTCAGAGCCATGGTGTGCGCTCCGGCGTGCCGGGCGTGGACCCCCGTCTCTTCGAATACCTCACGGACGGCGGCATCTCCTGGGTACTCGTCAGGATCCACGTGCCCGCCTGGCGGAAGCCAGCACCGCAGCGTCTTGTGGAAGATCATGAGCATCCGGGTACGGTCTTCGTTCACCACATACCCGGTGGCCGTGAACTGTTTCTTCATGCCTGCCGAATACTCCATCAGATCGCTCATCTCTCCAAGGTATCTGACCTCTGCGAGACGCATATCAGTGCGGCGACGTCGCCGCTATAGGAAAAGCCACTCCGGTCAAGTCTTCAGAGACCGCCCACAGTCGCTGCTGGGCAACCTGGTCGTGAGAGTCAGGACTGGAGGCGACTACCTTCGGGTAGCCCCTCACCTCACCACGATTGCCGGGACCGTAGTACTGGCCACCGAGCGCCGTCGGGTCGGTGGCGGCACGGAGGGTGGGCAGTGCGCCCATTTCGGCCTTTTGTGTGAGCAGTGGGGCCAGCCAGTTGACTGGTATGCGCAGCGCGGCCGGTGCATGGCGAACAAGTTCGGTGTTTGACACCCCAGGGTGGGCAGCCATGGCAACGGTAGTGCCATGCGGGGTGAGTCGGCGTTGTAGCTCGTATGTGAACATCAAGTTGGCGAGCTTAGCTTGGCCGTAGGCCGCCACCCGGCTGTATGAATGCTCCCACTGCAGATCATCAAAGTGGATAGCCGCTCGGATCCGGTGGCCGGTGCTGCTGACCGTGACGACCCGCGACCCGGGCACGGGCAGAAGTTGCTCCAGCAACAGGCCCGTGAGTGCGAAGTGGCCAAGGTGATTGGTTCCGAATTGCAGCTCGAATCCATCGGCGGTGGTCTTTCTCGGGGTGTACATGATCCCTGCATTGTTGATCAGTAGGTCGATGCGTGGGTGGCTGATGCGTAGGTCAGCCGCCGCTGCGCGAATTGAATCCAGTGAGGTCAGGTCAAGGGCCTGGACGCTCACGTCACCTTTGATACGGTCTGCTGCTTGCTTGCCCTTGTCGAGGTCGCGGACGGCTAGTACCACCGTGGCTCCGCGCATGGCGAGCATCCGGGCGGTTTCGAAGCCCAGACCGGTATTGGCACCGGTGACGACCGCCACTCGACCGTGCTGATCGGGGATGTTCTGCTCGGTCCAGTTTTCACTCATTTTGTCTCCTAAAGTACTGCCGGTCTGTTATCACTAAACTTAAGAGACTGGTGGTCTTTTGTCAAGCGACCGGCGGTCTCTAAATTAGACTGGGGGCGTGACTTTCCAACGAGCACGAAGCGAGGAGCAACGGCGGATCCGGCGCCAGGCGATCTTGGATACGGCATCAGCCATGCTCGAAGAGATGCCCGTGGCGGAAGTGAGCCTCAATGAGCTCAGTCGGCGGGTAGGTTTAGCCAAGTCCAACGTCCTGCGATACTTCGAGTCGCGCGAAGCGGTCTTACTCGAACTGCTGGACGACTTCTTGGGAAGCTGGCTCAAGGAGCTGGAGCAGGACCTGTCTTCCCACGTCGAGGGGCACGCTGCATTGGACGTGCGAGCGGAACAGATAGCAGAGGTCCTCAGTCGTTCGTTGTCGGACCGTGTAGTGCTCTGTGACCTCTTCGGCGCGCAAGGCGGCGTCTTGGAACACAACGTATCGATTGAAGTAGTTAAGCAGCACAAGCGTTCTTCCCTCACAAGGCTTGCCACCATGTCCGGGCTCTTGCGCCAGCATTTGCCTGAGCTCGGTGACGACGCGCAGCTGTTCTGCCTGATGAGCCTTGTCCAGGCAGGCGCCTTGTCGACCTATGTCCCGCCCCCACCCAGCCTGCTGGCAGCTTACGCGGAAGACCCTGCCCTGGGCGTACTGCACCTTGAGCTCGGTGATGCTCTGCGGTTGGCATTCACGTCGACGTTGATGGGTGTACTGCCGCGCGGGCTATGAAGCGATCACAGCGCCCTCTACGTCGCATAATGGCATCATGAGCATCACCGACAGCGCCCGACGCGCGGCCTTGATCGTCATCGACGTCCAGCAAGGTTTCGGCGACAGCGACTACTGGGGCACACGGAACAACCCCGAGTGTGAGTCCAACATCGCCGCACTGCTGCAGCATTGGAGAGTAGCGAGTCGGCCCGTTGTCTTTGTGAGGCATGATTCGAAGGATCCGGGCTCACCGCTTCACCCGGATGGCCAAGGAAACCTCTTCCAGGAGCTGGTGACTGGCGAGCCCGATCTGTTGGTGACCAAGAGCGTTAATTCCAGCTTCCACGGGTCCCCCGATCTGCACGCCTGGCTTCGGCGTCAAGGGATCGCTGACGTGGTCATTTGCGGTATCACTACCAATCACTGCTGCGAGACCACAGCCCGGGTCGGCGGCAATCTCGGCTACACCGTGCTGTTCGCCCTGGACGCCACGCATACCTTCGACCGCGCAGCTCCGGATGGCACAGTGATCAGCGCTGACACGCTGGCGCAGGTCACCGCCACGAATCTCCACGGAGAATTCGCCACCGTCACCACCACTAGCGCCCTACTTCATGAGCAATGACGGACCCCATGTTTTTGTCGTGGGATCGGACCACCACTCCGCTCTCCTCGATCTCCAGAAGCCGGTTGAGATCATTGCCCCGGTGATCGAACGTCAGGTGAGGAAACCTGACCCGAAAGCTCTCAATACTTGTGCGGACCACAAACTGAAGGTGCCTCACCCCTTCAGTTTCAGCTCCGGTCTTGGGCTGCGGCAGCTCCACGAAGCTCACACTCCACCCATGAGATCTCAGCGGACGTTGCAGCTCAAACACAGCGATTAACCGGCCATTAATCTCACTTTCACTGATCAGATTTCCGAGTTTGTGCAGATCAGTCTTCACTTCGTCATACCGGCTGTTGCTGGGCACCTGAAGACAGAGGGTGTCGTTCTGAACGACTTCGCCGCGGAGTCCCCATGAGTTGAGCAGTTCGTCGGCGCGCGCGATGTACGAGGCGTAGAGGTTGGATATATCCATGGTGCGTCACGCTACCGCGAGAAATGACTGCCACTGGCGCCCCTGGCTTGCGTACCGCAGGGCGGTGGTCAAGGTGTGTCCAACTCCAAATGGCGCCACTTCCACATTCGGCGCAGCCAGCGGTCATGAGAGGCGACGACGACGGCGCCAGGGTAGTCCGGTATGGCGGCCTCGACCTGCGTAGCGAGGAGAACGGAGAAGTGGTTGGTGGGTTCATCGAGCAGCAGGAGATCCGGCGGATCCGCCAGAACGATGGCCAACGACAACCTTCGCTGCTGGCCCACGCTGAGATCAGCGACCGGACGGTTTTCGTCCCGACCAGGCAGGAGACCGTATGTTCCCAGTGGAACTACCTCGGCGTGTTGCGCACCGACGGCATCGGCGTAAATCTGGTTCGCTGTGCGCCCAGGTCCTCGACCAGGCGAATCAGGCAACTCGTGTGTTTGCCTCAACATGCTGACACACGGACTCTGGTAATGAGAAGCCGTCCCTGAGGTAGGTTGCAGCTCACCAGCAAGCAGTGACAGCAAAGTCGACTTCCCCGCGCCGTTAGGGCCGGTGATCAGCCACTTCTCTCCGGCGCCAACGCTCAGAGAGGTCTCAGCCAACCGTCCCCGAACTGCGGCATTCGCTACCGTCACAAGAGGACCAGTGGACAAGCCCGATGTGGAGCGGTCTTCGGTCACCAACCCTCCGAAGCTGAGAGGCCTTGGTGGTTTGCGGATCTGTTCCACCTCCAGAGCCTCCAATCTGCGCCGTGCATCGTTGACCCGTCGCGAGACCACTTTGGCGTTGCGGTCGGCGTAGAATTTTGCTGCAGCGCGAGCTTCGGTGCGGGGTGTCCAGTCGGCATGCCCCACGGTGTGACTGTTTCGTTCAGCGGCCCGCAGCCGTTTGAGTTCGTTCTGTTCGTCGCGGTATCGCTTCTGCCAGCGCTGATGAGCATCCATGCGGGCGTGCAAGTATTCGGTGTAGGCGCCAGTGAACCTAGTGATACCGATTCCGCTGCCAGTGCCATCCGCTACCAGTGGCCCAGCGACCGACTGTGGCAGCGGCGACGGATCCAGATCAAGCAAGGTGGTGGCCGCCTCATCCAAGAATGCCCTGTCATGGCTGGCGAAAACCACCGGACCTTGCCACTGATTCAGCACCGAAAGCAGGTAGGCAACGGCGTCGTCGTCCAAATGGTTCGTGGGTTCGTCCAGCAGAAGAAAGTCTGGAGAATTCAACAGCACCCATGCCAGGGAGAGGCGGGCCTGCTGGCCTCCAGAGATTGCTCCCGTGGGGCGAGTCCGGGGAACCTCACTGAGCCCCAGCCCATTGAGAGTGGCCTCAATGCGCGCATCGATCTCCCAAACGCCGAGTCTCTCCGCGGCCGCTAAAGCTAAGGAGTAGCGCCTCTGAGCCTGTCCTCCCTGCGGATGATCAGTCACCGCCTCCGCGGCTTTCTGGACCTCACGCTCGGCGGCGCGTACCGGGGCAACAGCCTCCTCCAACGCTTGGGCGACAGTGCTCTGCTGAGAGAAAGGAGGTTCTTGGTGGAGGAGACCGAGCCTCGGCGTACCCATAGCGGGTATTGAAGCCCTGACAAACCCCGCGTCAGGCGGCAGGTCCCCTGCCAGCACACGGAGCAGGGTCGATTTTCCGGTCCCGTTTTCACCGATAATGGCAGCGCACTCACCGGAAGCGACAGTAAAAGAAACATCCGTCAATACACGGTGCTCACCGAAAGAGACAGAAACACCATCAGCGCGCAGATGCGCCGAAACATGGTGGGAATTGCGCGTGGTCACAGTCTTCCTTAGAAGTCGTCAGGAGTCCCACCGGGCTGCAGACCGCGGAGGCAGGACATTGCTGTGAGTCAACGCTTCATACACGCCACTTTAGCGCATGGTTTATGTCTTGGGTCTGACAGCTTGGGCAGTTCCGCCGGTGACCTGCAGGAGTTGATCGTAGGTGGTGGGGAAGACCGTTTTGGGGTGTCCGGCGGCGGCCCACACCTCCTGGTATTGACCGAGCGCTGGGTCCACATAAGTCGGAACCTGGTGCGTATGCCCGACTGGAGCGACACCGCCGATCACCTGGCCCGTGGCCTGCCGGACAACATCCTTGGAGGCCCGGCCGATGGTCCCTCCCAGCTGCTCCCCCAACCACTCGGTGTCAACTCGGTGCGCACCAGAGGTCAGCACCAGCACGGGTTCATCGTGAAGGGTGAAAACTAAAGAGTTGGCGATCTGCCCCACCTCAACGCCCAAAGCGTCAGCGGCGCTCTGAGCAGTGGTGACGGCGTCGTCGAACCAGGTCACTTCAGGCTCTAGACCGTGTTCGGCAAGATCAGCCAAAACTCGTTCAACAGCGGGATGTTCTTGGTGCGCCATGGCACTAACTTATCGTTTGCCGGCGGAGCGGGGCGTGTCTGCGGCAAGGCCAGCGGTGCGCGAGCGGGCAATAATCCCCGGCAGGGCCTCCGCGAGCGCGGCGACGTCGTTCTCCGTTGTAGTCCACCCCAGGGAGAACCTCTGCGCGCCGCGGGCCTGAGATTCGCTGAGCCCCATAGATAAGAGCACATGAGAAGGCCGCGGGACTCCGGCAGTGCACGCTGAACCGGTGGCGGTGTCGAACCCGGCCATATCAAGCATGAACAGCAGCGAATCGCCCTCAGCGCCATCTACAGCAATGTGCAGATTGTTAGGCATCCTCAGCTCGGGCGCCTTCCTAGGATCCGGGCCGCAGAGCCGCACTCCGTCCAAACCCACCACAGCTTCCAAGAGCTGATTCCGCAATCCTGTGAGTCGGCCCGCCTCGGTGCGGATCTGTGCCACCGTCTCCTCCGCCACGGCACCGAACGCACAGATTCCTGGTGCGTCCAGCGTGCCGGAACGAATATCACGCTCCTGCCCACCGCCATGGAGCACCGGAACCAGCTTCACATCCCTGCGCACCAGCAACGCGCCGATCCCCACAGGGGCACCGATTTTGTGTCCGCTCAACGCCATGGTGGAGGCTCCAGATTCTGCGAAACTGACCGGCAGCGAGCCAAACGCCTGCACCGCGTCAGTGTGAAAGGGAACTTCCGCCTCAGCGCAGAGCCGGCCAATCGCCGCTATCGGCTGAACAGTGCCGACCTCGTTATTGGCCCACATCACCGTCACCAGAGCGATCGATTCCGGATCATCGTGAAGCAACGTGGCCAGCGCGGTCATGTCGACCAGGCCTTCGCTGTCCACCGGGATCATGACAAGTTCGGCACCATGCTGGGCCTCAATCCACTCCGCGGTGTCCAGTACTGCGTGGTGCTCGGTGCCGGGCAACAGGATGCGGCGCCGCCGTGGATCCCCGGCCTGGCGCTGCCAGTAGAGCCCTTTCAGCGCCAAATTGTCAGCCTCCGTGCCACCTGAGGTAAAGATCACCTCGGAAGGATCGGCGCCAGCAGCGGCCGCAAGTTGTGACCGCGCAGAATCCACAGCCAGGCGCGCTCGTCGCCCGGATCCGTGCAGCGAAGAGGGGTTGGCGAGCAGCGGCATCTGCTCGGTGAGCACCTGCACCGCAGTGGGTTTCACGGGGGTAGTGGCGGCGTGATCGAAGTAGCGGGACATCACTGCCGATTCTACGCGCGGTAATCTTGTATCTCTGATGAATGAGCCGGACTTCTACACAGTGCTGGGCGTGGCGCCTGACGACGAGCCCCAAGTCATACGTGCCGCGTACCGGCGCGCTGCCCGGGAACACCACCCTGACCGGGGTGGCACAGCGGAGAAATTCCACCAAATCCAAGCCGCCTGGGACGTTCTCGGATCACCGGAGGACCGCGCAGAATATGACCGACGACGCCGCCGCACCGGCTCCGCACCCTCAGCGTCCACGCCTGCCCCCACCGGAGAGGGCACCGGGTTCACCTATTCGCGCAGCGAGGCCTCCCGCGGGACCGGCTCCCGCCCTTCAGAGACCCGGACTCGTCGCAGGTCGACGTCCCGCTCCCCCAGCGCGGATCAGCCGCCCCTCTACATACCGCCGCTATCGCAGCCTGAGCCGCTGAACCTCACCCTGACCAGCCAAAAGATCCACGGCGGATTCGAGTCCCGGGGCTTGTTCGGTGGCCGGGCCCGGCGCCGTCAGCTCCGTACCTCCAGCCTGTTGGAGAAGCACGTGCTCAGCGCGCTTCCTGCAGCCAGGCTCTTCAACGACGTCGCCCTCGAAGCACCCAAGCTTGACCGCAAGGGTGAGCCGCGGGTGCCGAAGAGCTCCGATTATGTGGACCATGTGCTGATTTGCGGGTCGACTCTGGTACTGGTCAGCGGGCTTGAAGTGCCGGGCTCCACAGCCTCCTGGGATGGACGGGCCTTGCGCGCCGCCGGCAGGAGCGTGGCCCTGCCCGACCTTGCCACGGCGACAAAGCTGCTGCGCAACAATCTGAACCGTCAGCTGCGGTCAGTAGGCGTTGACGACGGTGCCATCACCACCGACTGGCAGCATGTGCTGATCGCCGCCGACGGGGACCTTTTTCACCCAGTAGTCGAGCCCCAAGGGGCGGGACGACGCGGGCACATGCCCCTGGCTGCTGGGCGCGCCATAGGCCATCTGGTCAATGTGCTCTCCGAATCCGACCAGGCGAATGTGGTCAACCGTCACCTCATGGCAGCACTGCGCAGCAGACTCGCTGTTCCGGACGACACATGAGCGGGGCAGGGCTGCGCATTGTGCTGGACCAGCCGGAGATTCCCGGCAACACCGGCAACATCATCCGGCTCGCTGCCGTCACCGGATTTGAGCTGCACATCGCCGGACCCACATTGTTCGACTTCTCCGACGCAAAACTCAAGCGGGCCGGTTTGGACTATCACGACCTCGCTGTGATGACCGAACATGAGAACCTCGAGTCCGCCTATGCACACCTTGGTGTCTCCTCTAAGCGGGACACTCCCTTTGCCGCCGGTGAGACGGCCGCCGCACGGATCTTCGCTTTCACCGGAGAAGGCACCATCGCCCACACTGAGGTCAGCTACCAGCCCGGTGACATCCTGCTCTTCGGCCGGGAGTCCACGGGTCTGGACGAATGCGTCAAAGCGGATCCGCGCCTGACAGGGACAGTACGCATACCCATGCTTCCCGGGCGGCGCAGCCTCAACCTCGCCAACTCGGTGTCCATTGCCGTCTATGAGGCCTGGCGGCAATACAGCTTCCGCGACGCTGTGTGAGCTTAGCGCCCGGAGTTGCACGGCTCTGGGTGGGTGTTGGTCGCCTCAGCATTCAGGTCCGCTGACTAGACTCAGGGCTATGAGCGAGACTCCCCGCCGCGATGAGGCGACCTCCCCCCAAGAGGCCGCACCGGTCGCCGAAACACCGGTGGAACTTGATCACCACCAGCAGACCGAAGAGCCCACACTGACTGATCTGCTGACAAGCACTGCGCAGGGCGATCAGGCGGCATTCTCTGCCTTCTTTGATGCCACCGCCGATGTGGTCTATGGGTTGGCGCTCATCATGCACGCCGAGTACGACCATGCACACTCCTCGACGATCGCCGTCTACCGGCACCTGTGGGACCAGGCTGATGCTCGGGCCCGTGACCTCCGACTGCAGACTCACGCCTCCCAGCTGCTGACTGAGGAGTTCGCAGACGTCAGCCCGGAGAACCCCAGCTACCGACCCAATGAGTATGAGTTGGTACTGGAATGGCTCATCCCGCTGACGCACCGGATCTTTGTGGAGCGCTTCCGTGACCGCACCACCAGCCCGATCCCACTAACCCCCGTGCCGCAAAGTGAGGGGGGCGGCGTCGCCGGTCTCCCCGAAGAGGTGCTGGAGGATCTGCTGGCGCTGTCCGACTCTCAGGCCCAGGCACTGGCGCTGACCTTCTTGGCCGGAATCCCCCACCAGGAGGTGGCCGAAACGGTCGGCGCAGCGGTGCCCTCCATCAAATCCAGGCTGCGCGATGCGATGACGCGTCTGCACAGCCAACGCGAAGCCCGGGACACCGGCACGGACCCGATCCTGCGCGCCGCTGTCACCAAGGAAGATCTGGAACGCTCCGGGGGTGTGAACCGCAACTTCTCAAACCAGATCGCAGCCGACCTGGATAAAGGCCTGCTAGTGGAGCTCGCCGAGCTCTACGCACTGGACGCGGTGGATGATGCAGAACGCGCCCTTCTGGATGAGAAGGCGCTGACGGCCTCACCTGAGGAAGTCCAGCAGTGGGAGACTCGGGTCCTGGCAGCACGGCGGACGCTGGCTGAGATCTTCGCCTCCGATCCAGTAGCGCCTCCGTCCACCCTGCTGGAGGAACTCCTTGAGGGTCTCGGCGGTCAAGAGGTCGGAGTATCGCTGGTGGAAGACATCTCCAATCACACTGGTGAGGACGAACGCCGTAAGCCAGTGGTCAAGAAATGGATGTTCATTGCCGGGTTCGTGGCGATTGTGCTGATCGGGGCCCTGGTCATTTGGCAGTTCACCGTGCCCCGTGATGTTCAGGCCATCGCCGATGCAGACCCGGACGCGTCACTGGTGGAGGACTACCAGATGGAGCAGGGCGGCACTATTGACGCAGTCCTGGCCCCCACCGAGGATGTTGGCTACGTTCAGTTCGAGGACGTGCCCAGCACCGAAGGTGACCAGACCTACCAGCTGTGGCTGCTGCCCCGCGGTGCCGGTGAACCCGCCTCCATAGGCAACTTCACCGCCGACCAGCTAGAAGGTGAAGTCATCGACATCAACAACTTAGCCCAGCACCAGGCGCTACTTGTCACGGTGGAGGAAGTTCGCGGTGAGGAACGCCCCCAGGGCGAAATCGTGGCCCAGCTTCCGCTGGACTAGAAACCGGAAATGGTCGCGGGGTCGTTGACGATCACGTGATGGAACTCTTCGGCGTACCCGCCAGCACCATGAGTGGTCTGCAGCTGGTCGGTGACGAACTCGCGCATCCGCTCAGCGTCACGGTGCTGACTGAAATGCCGGCCCAGGGCAGCGAGCTTCCGGTCCTGGTATCCGGTCACATCCACCCGCAGGTTCACCCGCTCTGCTGGTGAACCCATCAGCAGCAAGTGCTGGATCTTAAAGGCAGGTAGCCCAGCTGCCTCTAGCTCCGGGTACGCAAAGGGGTTCTCCACATACGGATACGCTGCCCGCACCACAGCTTCGCCGGTGGCCAGATGGTCCGGATGAGCTTTCTGCAGTCGGTCCCATGCGCGCTCCGGGTGGAAGCTCAACACTGCCTGGGGCCGGGTCTGACGCATCACGCGCACTAGATCCCCCACCAGCTTGTGCGTGGGCTGGACGAAGCCGTCACGTTCGTCCAGCACCAACACCTCAGAGATCCCGACGACGTCCGCAGCCGCCTCCTGCTCGGCTTGCCTGAGCCGGCTCGTCTCTTCAGCGTTCCGGCCGGGATCAAACCCGCCAGCGTCCCCGGTGGTGAGCATGCACAAGCTCACCTCAACATCAGCATCGGTGAGCGCAGCGATCGTCGCCGCGCTTCCGAAGTCAATGTCATCCGGGTGCGCTGACACGGCGAGCACCTTGTGCAGGTCTAGCTCTGCCATGAGCTCAGCAGGTGAGCAGAGGCGGGAGGAGGGAGCCGGCGGCGTCGTCATCAACGGGATCACATGGAGGTCAGGGTGACCTCTACCTCGGTTGTTTCCCCGTCGCGCATGACGGAAAGGGTGATCGTGTCATTTTCGCGGTACTCACGGATGATCGCGGTGAGGTTGTTGGCGTCCTCGATCCGGCGGCCTTCGACCTCTTGGATGATGTCACCCTCCTGGATTCCGGCGTCCTCCGCAGGAGATCCTGGCGCCACACCTGTGACCAGGCCGCCGACACTGAACCCGGCTACGGGAATCGGCTGACCATCTTCATCTTCGAACACTTCAATATTGCGTTCGTTGACTTCAGGGTCAGATGACGCCTGGTATACATTCACCCCGAGTAGACCATGGGAGGCTTCGCCTTGCTCGATGAGGTCCTCCGCTACCCGCGATGCGTAGTCGATCGGGATGGCGAATCCTACGCCGATGGAACCAGCACCCTCTGAACCGAACATGCCACCGCCGGAGGTGGCGATCGCCACATTGACTCCGATGACGCGGCCCTGGCTGTCCACCAGCGCCCCTCCGGAGTTGCCCTGGTTGATCGCCGCATCGGTCTGGATCACATTCAGTGCGATCGGCTGTGCTGTGGGGTTGGTGCCTGGGAAGAAGAATCCGTATCCGTCTTCCTCCTCTGGGTCCCCGGGCTCTCCAGGCTGGCCTGGCTCTTCAGGGAGCTCATCGGCGTCCTCGTCAAAGAAACCGTCGGGGGCCTCACCGTCTTCAGTGTCGACCGCCGCTGAGGCTACCTGGATGGTGCGGTCCAGGGTGGAGACGATCCCGGTGGTGACTGTTCCGTCGAGGTTCAGCGGAGCGCCGATGGCGATGGTCTGATCCCCCACATTGAGGTCTGAGGAGCTGCCCAGTTCAGCCGGCACCAGGTCCTCAGTGTCAGCCAGCTGAATCACCGCGAGATCGGAGAGCGGATCCGTGCCCACCACTTCGGCGCTGGTGACCCGGCCATCAGAGAGCCGCACCTGGATCTCAGGGGCGCTCTCGGCGCCTCCGAGGGTGACCACGTGGGTGTTGGTCAGGACATGACCCTGATCATCGAGGATGATGCCGGAGCCGGATCCCGCGCCGTCTCCACCGGCAACAGCGAGAGTCACCACAGACGGTGCGGCCGCGTCAGCTGCTGCGGAAATGGCGGTGGCATTCTCAGGGGCGTTGATCTCGATTCCCCCGGAGGTGCCAGTGCCCACAGAGTCTTGGCCTGCGTCGTCGAGCACGTACTGGCCACCGAGGACCGCGCCACCACCCAACAGCCCGGCGAGGATGACGCCCGCAGCGAAACCACCCACACCGATGCCCCGCCTAGGCTCTTTGAGAGGTCGGTCCTGGGATTCCTGAGGCTGGGTCCACGGGTTGGGACCGGAGCCGAAGTCGTTCGAGTACGGCGACTGAGCACCTTCTGCAGGCTGAGTCTGATCTGAGGTAGCCGAAGCCGAGAACGACTGGGGTCCCGTCTCCCCGGGCCTGGTGATCGGCGCCCCCGGTGCGGGGATGTGGGCGCTTGGCCCAGGCGACGATGGACGCTGCGGGTCGTGAGACTCACCGCTGGTGTTCTGTGACATGGGTGTGTGCTGCTCCTGCTTAGGACGGTGACGGACAAGCAACCAGATGACTTTGCCACGGCTACCTGGACAATCCCTTAGCCGATGTTCGCCAACGCCTTCTCCTATAGACTCCTGACCATGGTGCCAGAAACCCTGTTCACGCTTCCTGTGGCGACCGGCGCTGTGATCGTTGGACCTCTGATCATCGGCGCGGCCATTTTGGCGCTCATCGGTGTGGGGGCAGTCTACCTCTCTGGGGGTAAGAAGCGGACGCGCCGGTTCATCCAGGATCCCTCCTCCGGTCCACAGCAGCAGCTTGAACGTGATCCCCTGGACCAGAAGTCCACTGAGGAGCTCAGGCTTCAGGCCGGTGAGCTGCTTGTGGCCGCCGATAATGCGGTCCAGTCCAGCGACCAAGAGCTGCTCTTTGCCTCCGCCTCCTACGGGGACGAGCAGGTCGCCCCTTTTCAGCAGGATCTGGACCAGGCCAGGCGGCACCTGAGTGAGTCATTCCGCTTACAGCAACAAGTCGACTCCTCTGACGGTGCCCAAGACTCCACCTCTCGCGACCTGTACAAAAAGATCATCAAGAATTGCGAACAAGTCAACGAGACCCTGCAGTCCCACAAGGACCAGTTCGATCAGCTGCGCGACTTGGAACGCGACCCCGGTCCCGCGCTGAAGGAACTGGTGGACCAGCAGCACAAGCTTCAGGGGCGCCGGGAACGCGCGGAGTCAGCACTGGCAGGGCTGGCAGAACGGTATAACGACGACGCCCTCCGCCAGTACCGTGACAATCTTCAACAGTCAGCTGCCAGCCTCCAAGCGGTCGAGGAGTCCCGGGCACAGGCCTCGGCCGCCATTGACCAGGCCAACACCGCCGAGGCTGTCGTGGCGCTGCACTCCGGTGAGCAGGCCGCAGCCGACGCCCAACGGCTCATGGAATCCATGGAAGAGGCCGAGGAGCGGCTCAAGAGCGCTGCGAAGAACATCGATGTGGGCGTTGCCCAGACGGAGCAGGACTTGGCTCAGGCTAAGGCCACCTATCAGGCGGGCCAGGCACCGGAACTGGCAGGACCTATCGCCGCTGCTGAGACTGCGGTGAGCCAGGCAAAACGCGCTCTAGACTCAGGTGAGCGGATCGACCCGTTGGAACTGTTACAACGCCTGGAGCTGGCGCACCGTGAGTTGGATGCGCCACTGAACTCGGTGCGTGATCGGCAGGCCCAGGACCGCCGCGCGCGGGAGATGCTGCAGCACGAGCTGCTGACAGCCCGGCACCAAGTCCAGTCCTCCCTCGATTTTCTGCGCTCCCGGCGCTATGGAGTGTCCTCCACCGCGAGGACACGAATGGCAGAGGCTGAACGCTGCGTCACGGAAGCACAGACCATTGGCGACTCTCAGCCATCACGTGCGGTTGAGCTTGCCCAGCAGGCCAAAACTTTGGCGGTCCAGGCCGCCCAGATCGCTGAGCGTGAAGCCGCCACGGCACAGATGCAGTCCATGGGTGGCGGGTACGGCACCGGCGGGGGCTTCGGCGGGTTCGGCTATCCCGGTGGGCACCGGCCTATGGGGTACGGCGGCGGGTTCGGTTATGGGCGGCGTCGTCGTCGGGGGTTCTTCTGATGCCTGCTCGCCAACTGAGAAATATCCACCCAAGGGCTGATGTCATCCCAGTACGTGACGTTAGTATCGTGAAGGTGATCGATCGACATGGGTCGACGCCCCTCAAGGAAAGGTGATCACTGTGACCAAGCAGTCCATTTTAGGCCGGATGTCCCAGCTGGTCCGTGCCAACGTCAACTCGATGCTGGACCGTGCCGAGGATCCGGAAAAGATGCTGGATCAGATGGTGCGTGACTTCACCGACAACATTCGTGAAGCTGAGGAGGCCGTGGCGCAGACCATCGGCAATCTCCGTATGATGGAGGACGACTACAAGGAAGACATCGATACTGCGCGTTCCTGGGGTCAGAAGGCTCTGGCGGCTTCCCGCAAGGCCGATGATTTCCGCAATGACAACAACGATGAGAATGCCGCCAAGTTCGACAACCTCGCCAAAGTCGCGATCCAGCGCCAGTTGGATGCTGAGAGCTCCGCGAAGAACGCTGAGCCTACTATCCAGTCCCAGCGGGAGATTGTGGAACGCCTGCGGACTGGCCTGGAGCAGATGAAGACCAAGCGGCAGCAGCTGGTCTCCAAGCGCGATGAGCTGGTGGCACGGTCCAAGGCCGCTCACGCCCAGTCGCAGGTGCATGACGCGGTCAAGTCCATTGACGTCATGGACCCCACCTCCGAAGTTGGCCGCTTCGAGGAGAAGATCCGCCGGGAAGAGTCCCGCGTTCGTGGCCAGAACGAGCTCGCAGCTTCCAGCCTGGATGCTCAGTTTGAGTCCCTTGAGGACCTGGGTGAACAGGCTGAAATTGAGGCGCGCCTGGCTGCTCTGAAGTCAGGGTCCTCGAGCCCGGCTGAGCTCAGCGCCGGCAGCGAATCTGGCACTGGTGTGACGGAAGAAGACTTCGCCGCGCTTGAAACAGACAAGCACAAAGCCTGACCTCGAATAATCTGAGACAATGGGGAGCTGAACTATCAGCTCCCCATTGCTCTGTCCAAGGAGACGAATGACCAGCACGTCCGACAACAACGCAACTACCGCCACCGGCGCCACCACGGTCAACACCGGACTGGCTCAGATGCTCAAAGGCGGAGTGATCATGGATGTGGTCACCGCTGAGCAGGCAACCATCGCCGAGGAAGCCGGCGCCGTCGCCGTGATGGCCCTGGAACGTGTGCCTGCCGACATCCGCGCCACTGGCGGAGTATCTCGGATGTCCGACCCGGATCTGATCAACGGGATCATTGATGCGGTGTCCATCCCGGTCATGGCTAAGGCTCGCATCGGTCACTTCGTGGAGGCTCAGATCCTGGAGCACCTCAAGGTTGACTACATTGACGAGTCAGAGGTCCTCTCCCCCGCGGACTACGTCCACCACATCGACAAGTCCAAGTTCAAGGTCCCGTTCGTCTGTGGAGCTACCAATCTGGGTGAGGCGCTGCGCCGGATCACGGAGGGCGCATCGATGATTCGTTCTAAGGGCGAAGCCGGCACTGGCGACGTATCCGAAGCCATGAAGCACATCCGCACCATCAATTCGGAAATCGCACAGCTGCGCTCCATGGCCGATGATGAACTCTATGTGGCCGCCAAGGAACTCCAGGCCCCCTACGACCTCGTCAAGAAGGTTGCCCAGGACGGCCGCCTGCCAGTGGTGATGTTCGTCGCTGGCGGTGTAGCCACTCCAGCGGACGCGGCCATGATGATGCAGATGGGTGCCGACGGCGTATTCGTCGGCTCCGGCATCTTCAAAGCTGGCAACCCTGCAGCTCGCGCGGCGGCTATCGTGAAGGCCACTACGTACTATGACGATCCGGCTGTCATCACAGAGGTGTCCAAGGGTCTGGGCGAAGCCATGGTGGGCCTCAACGTGTCCGACCTTCCAGCCCCTCACCGGTTGGCTGAGCGCGGCTGGTAGAGCTTGCGCTCCACCGTCCGTTCCGCCCACTTTTCAGGACTGTGTTGGGTTGTCCGCATCCCTCAGGAAGCTGACAACCCAACAACGACCTGATATCTAAGTAGCAGGAGGCTCTTTGACTCCGCAGATTGGCGTGCTTGCTTTGCAGGGCGCTGTGGCTGAACACGAACGCGCTTTGCGCGCCACCGGCGCTGAAGTCCGCAAGGTCCGTCGGCCCTCCGAGCTCGAAGGCCTGGACGGTCTGGTCGTCCCAGGTGGTGAGTCCACCGCGATGGCCCGACTTGCCGCCCCGGTGCACCTGATGCCTGCCATCCGCCAGCGCCTCGATGACGGCATGGCGGTCCTCGGCACATGCGCTGGTCTTATCCTCGCAGCGGACACAGTCTCTGACGCGGAGGCGTTGAAGGGCTTTGAACGAATCCGCGGCCTCGGTGTCGTGGTGCGCCGCAATGCCTACGGCAGCCAGTTGAATTCTTTCGAGGATCACCTTGACGTTGACGGTCTGGATTCGCCCCTCCCGGCGGTGTTCATCCGCGCTCCGATCATCGAAGACATCACCTCCGCAGACGTGGAGGTCCTCGCGGAATCCCACGGCAATCCGGTCGCTGTTCGGCAGGGGAAAATTCTCGCCGCTAGCTTCCACCCCGAGCTGACACCTGACTTCCGACTCCATCAACTTTTCACCGATTTGAGTTCCGAATAGGGATCATTCAATGGCATCAACACACAAGCGCCCCGTGAGTCTCGCCGCAAGCATGCTGGCCGTGTTCTCCCTGGCCTCCTGTGGCCTCTTCGGGGATGAAGAAAACTCCGATCAGGATCCAGAGACTTCCGCAACGGAACCCGCTCTCGCCGGCGACGGGGGCGGGTTCACCCTGACCTCACCGACGGACATCTCCCCTGACGGCCAGTCAGACGTCCCACATGTGCTCATCTACAGTGATCCCGCCTGCCCGGCATGCGCCCAGATGGAGGCCGCCTTCCATAGCGACTTGGAGCGGTGGCTGACAGAAGGCGCGATCACCTTGGAGTACCGGAGCGTGGCATTCGTCAGCGACTACTCCAACGACGCCGCAAACGCCTTCGCCTGCATGGCGGAAGAATCCCCCGAGAATTACTTCGCCTACCTAGGAGAGGTCACCGCCGAACGCGTCACCGTAGACGAGTTGAGTGAAGATGAGCTCACTGAACGGGCTGGGCGTCAGGGCGCTGACATCGGCGAGTGCATCAGCAACGGCACGTTCGATGCGTTCGTGGAGGACACCACGCAGACCGCCCTGGACGAAGGCGGAATCGAAGGCACCCCTACGGTCATCGTTGACGGAGAAGAAGTCCCGGGTGACGAATTCATGAATATCGACCAACACATCTCTGCGGCGATCAACGAATAGACGTTAAAGGGACCATCTCAATTGCACCATAAGCGAGTGCATGGGGCCCATAAGGAACCTGACCCTGCGACTACTTTTTGACCTTTTTCACTACCCTCAATTTCCCATAGCAATTTCTTTCCTTAGCACTCATCCACATGATGCACCAATCGAAATCTGGAGATTTACTGTTAATCTTTTCTTTACCTCTTGCCATTTGCTGAGCAGCTGACACAATGACGACTACAGGCACATAACAGATATCGACAATGTGATCAAACGTCGCACCCAGGGAGATGTTGACCATGGTTGAGCAACGGCAGCGTGAGAACACCACCTCAAAGTCCCCATATACGCCGAAACCAAAGGCGATGCAGGCGAGCTATACGTTGCAGCTGCTCGCCGCGGCTGCGGTCATCGGAGCCGCTGTTCTCCATCTCATCACTGTCGAAAGAGACGCCTCCGAGGTCGGTCCTCTGACCTACGGGATCGCTACCCTAAGCGCAGCGGCCCTCATGGGCGTAGTGTTCTTGCTTTCAGCCCTGCATGGGACCGGCGGCAGTCGGCGTGGGCGCATGGGCTCGACGGGTGTGTTGGCGCTCTCGACAGGGCTTCTGCTGTTCGCGCCAATGATGGTCGTAGCTGTGCTGCCATCAATCGTGGCCCTGATATTGCTGTGGGTTCCAGAAAGCAGCGCATTCGTCCGCGCTCATGCGACGTCAGATTCGGCCGAAGATGGCGACTCCGCGGTGGAGTCGTTGCTAAATTCGCCTCCCTCGGGCCCCAGAGTCCCTTGGGCGAATGCGATGCCGGGCAATCCACACCAGCCAGGGGTCTAAAAGACCCGCTCATAGCGTGGGGCTGAAGCGCAACCCGCAATGATCGCCAGGTTTGGCATGATGTTCTCATGACTCAGGATCCTGCGGCTCAAGCGGCTGACCCGAACACCTCCCACGCGCAGCTCTACGAACTGGTGCGCGCTAGGCCAGACCTACGCCCTGTCGTGGCGGAAAATCCCAACACTTACCCGGCGCTTCTTGAGTGGCTCGGCGGCCTGGGGGATCCCCAGGTGGATGCCGCGCTGGCACGTCGCGGGTCGGACTTCGAGCAGCATACTGCGGTCCTCCCTATGGAGAACCGACCCGAGTTCGACCAGCAAGTGTTTGGTTCGGATGCCGGGTACGCCCTAGCCCAGCAGCCCGCATATGCCTATGACGACCCCCACACCCCGTACGTGCCCGGAGCTGTGTACGACCCTGAGGAGGACGCTACTCCCCGCAGGAAGAGGGGCGGGGCGGGTGTCTTGGTTTTCCTCTTGGCACTGCTCACCATTGGCGCCCTGGCCGCCACCTACTTCCTTTTGATGGGAAGTCCTTTCGGGGACGACGACGCTACCGGGGCTGGAGAGCCACCTGCTGAGTCGATAGAGGAGGAAGACACTCAGGGGCAGCAGGAGGCACCGTCACCGGAGGAAGATCCGGAGGAGTCACCGGCTCCTGAGGACAATGGGGAGGAAGAGGAAACTCAAGAAGATGAGGGACTCGATCTTGAGCGCCCCGCACCGGATGACGCGCTGAGCATTACCGAGTTTTCCTCCCCCACCGGCAACATCAACTGCCAGCTCAGTGAGGGTGATGTCCTCTGCACCGTGGCAGACTTCGAGTTCGACGCGCCTGAAGAGTGCGATAACGGCGTGACATTCCGGGTTTCGGGTGAGGGGTCTGCCACGATCGACTGCAGCAGCTCAGTGGCCTCCCAAGGACAGCAGCTGCAGTATGGCGAGGTGACGGGCAACGCGGACTTTGCCTGTGAGGGGAATGAGTTCTTCTTTGAGTGCTGGTCGCAACGCACCGGGGAGGGCTTCGAAGTCGCTCGGGAGTACTACGAATTCACTGGCGGCTGAGTCGATGCTGAAGGGCTGGCCCACTACGGATAGCCTTGGGGTGGGTCGACTACATCTGAAGCCCTCAGTACTTCCGTTACGACACTGATCCTGTCAGAGTCTAAGGAGTTACCTTGCCATCTTCTGTTGAGGAAGTTTTTGCTGAATCGCCGGTCTTTGACGGGCACAATGACCTCCCGTGGGCCTTGCGCACCAAGTACTCGTACAACCTTGAGTCCGCACAGCTCTGCGAGGTGAATCCTGCCCTGCATACGGATCTTCCCTCGCTGCGAGCAGGAGGAGTTGGTGCGCAGTTCTGGTCTGTCTATGTGCCGTCGAACATGGCGCCCCACGCCGCGGTAAGTGCCACTTTGGAGCAGATCGACTGTGTCTATCAACTGATCGACTCATTCAGCGATCAGTTGAGCTTGGCCACCACTTCCGCAGAAACTGAAGAAGCCATGAGATCCGGGAAGATTGCTTCGCTGCTGGGCATGGAAGGTGGGCATTCCATCGACGAGTCCCTTGGGACTCTTCGCATGATGCGCCGCCTCGGGGTGAGCTACATGACTCTTACGCACAATCACAACACCTCGTGGGCTGCCTCAGCTACGGGTGAGCCGGTGGACTACGGGCTCACGGAATTCGGGCGTGGGGTCGTCGCAGAGATGAACCGGATCGGGATGCTCGTTGACCTCTCGCATGTCCATGAACGCACGATGCAGGACGTGCTGGACGTGACTGATGCACCGGTGATTTTTTCGCATTCTTCCTGTCGGGGAGTTTACGATCATCCACGCAATGTGCCGGATAGTATCCTCACCCAACTGGCCGATAACGGAGGCGTGCAGATGATTACATTCGTGCCGAGGTTCATCCGCGAGGACGCAGACGCTGTGGGCATCAATGACGTCGTAGCTCATATTGACCATGCTCGTGAGGTCGCTGGAATCAACCACATTGGGATCGGCGGGGACTTCGACGGCGTCCCGCAGGGCCCTCGCGGTTTGAAGCGTGTATCGGACTATCCTGCACTGCTGAAGGCTCTAGCCGATCGTGGATGGTCAAAGGCCGAGCTCAGCAAACTCACCAGCGGCAACACTCTCCGAGTTCTTCACGACGCGGGGGTCTGAGAGAATCCTCTCGTCTACGCCTCCGCACGTGCTGGACAGTCTAATTGGACGGGGGAACCCGCAGCGCCCCCGGCCTGATCAATACTCCAAGCACTAAACCCCACCCAGAGGAGTCGCCGCAGCTCTTTTGCCTTTCTCTATCGCTGGCGCCCCTTGGTGCGTTCATTGGATTGCAGACGTTTGGTCAGCGGACGCATGAGAACATCTCCCAGAACAATCCCGGCTGCAATAGCCATGATGATGATCAATGCATCAAAGATTTCGTACAGACCCGCGGTCCGATACGTGGACGATTCACTGATTGCAATTTGGTACATCCCCCTGAAGACGATCAGCCCAGGAAGCATAAACATCATGGCAGGTACGGCCACAACAAGCTGCGGTGCCCGAAGCCGCAGCGCTACTACTCTCGCTAACGCCCCAACAACAGCGGCACCGACGATTGGAGTGAACCACTCACCGAATCCCATAAGTTCGCCGACGTAGACACCGCAAAAGCCAAGCACGGCAACCAGACCCGTCGGCAGGAGAAGTCTGTACGGAGCCTGTTGCACGATCGCCGCCGTGACCGCCGTCAGAAAAACAAGAGCCGCGAGAAGCGCCGGGTGATATATTCGCGAAATATCCGCGGTCACATCAATTTCCGGAGCTCCCGCCTGCCCGGTGAGGACTACACCTACCATTATTCCAGCCGTCAGTCCGGCAAACGCAACCAAGGACGAGACCAAACGGCCTGCGGCGGTAATAGGAAACCCATTGATGGCATCCTGGATGGCAGAGACGATCCGCACGCTAGGAAGCAGGATCATCAGCCCACCTGCGACCACCATGGAAGTAGTGATTTCGACCCCGAATATGAGTGCACAAAAGGCCACAGCCGTCGCCAGGAATCCACCTGCCGCGAGAGTGAAGATCTCAGGCACACGCCAAATCGTCAGCTGACGAGTAACCCCGAGAACGAGAAGCGTGGCGAGAAACCCTAAAGAGGCATCCAACAGCGGGGCCCCTGTGTAACTCGCGAAGAGACCAGCGAAGAGGGCTCCGGAAGCCGCCACAACCCAGCGAGGGTATGGTTTCGGGTCCCTGGTGATGTCCAGTAAAGTCTCTGCAGCCTCAGCGCGGGTAATTCTTCCGAAGGCGATGTCTGTCACCAGGGTGTGGACCTCGGAGAGTGCACGAAAGTTTGCCGACCACGAGCGCACCACCCTTACTCTCGAGTATGGAATCTTGCCCTGAGGTGACCAATTGAGGATGATCGACTGGTTGGTAATGTCCGCGTCAGTATCTTTCATGCCAAACGCCGATGTAACAGCGAGAATCGAAGTCTCCACTTCAAGGGCCCCTGCACCATAGCGGAAGAGCGCTTCACCGATGTCGAGAACAAGGTTGATAGTGACCCATTCATCTGCCTCACCCGGTTCCTGGGCCTGATGCGGATCCTCAAATGGCGTTCCGGAGAGCCAATCCAGAGTGGACATTTGTTCTGTTACTGGAGATATTGGGCGCACTAGTTTCTCGACCAAGTATCGGGCCAGAAATATCGACCGCCGAGACGACTTCCGTGGTGCTTCGTTGGGAGTCGAATGGAAGGAATAGGAGCCTTGCAACGGCGCAGACGACCTGGCGTCATCGCCAGGTCGTTGGGAGTCAATCGACGCCTCTCCCCCGAGGCGCACATCTGGTGGAAAAAATGTGGAAGTCGGGAACACCGGTGCTGAACTCAAGTCCTCAAAACGATAAGCAGCAGGCGCGTGAGGTGTCTCCGCGCCCGTCTCAGGCTGGGGCCAGTCAACCTGTGTCTCCTCTGCAGCTGAGTGGTTCCAGGAGTCGATGACGTGCTGCGCTAAGTGCCGCGCGAAACCTCCAGTGTCTTCCAACGCCTCGGCAGGGCGGACCACAGGCCGAAGCATTGACTCGTCTTCGACCGGGTCGATGAGCGGATCTATAATGGCGCCATCCGCATGATAAAGAGCTTCATGATCGTCAGCCTGAGGAGAACCGGGGCTCATCGGAGAAAGGCCCCTCTCGGCATCAGGGGGATCTTGGGGCGGCATTGGGGCCTCCGTGACGTGGAGAAGACATGGGAAGAAGTTTCTTACAGGAGCACGGGCCAACTAGGCCAGGATGTGAGATGAGTAGCTACCAGAGAAGAAGGCTAATGAAACGAATACTCATACCGTACGTGAAGGACGACGTCGATTGATCTAATCCTTTCATGGACCTAACCCTGAACGGAAAATCTGTGCCCTGCGTTCATCCATTACAGCCATAGTGCTGAGTTGATCTTCATCACTGCAGTGGCACGGCAGGACCGGGGTGACCAAACCCTCCAGCCGCATATCTATGACCAGGTCTCACTCGATGGGATCTACATCGGCTCCTGGCGCTGCCTGGAGCACCTCCAGCGCAATGTGCGCACCTACGCCACCACCCGACCCAGAACACTGCCCGGTAAGGAACTGCGCCAACTGTCACTGGCGCTGACACGGATCACCACCACAGGACAACACACTCCGGACCGGTGCCGGGGTGGGTGTTTCCGGGACAGAAGTCCGGGTTCACCCACGACCGGCTCAGGAAGGCTTACATGCTGTTGGAAAGATGCGCGAAGCACTAGTCTTCACCTATCTAGACGATGGCTTCCACGCCCAGATCTCCTTCACTACCGTCAGAACCCACTAGAACAGGGTCAACACGCCCGAACCAGCAACACGTTTTTGACCTATAACCCCCTATAACCCCAAGGTTTAGGGGTTATAGGCAAGAATGTGTGTACACGTTGGCCCCGGATCCTTGATCTGACGCCGATGTAGGGTC
>NZ_VAVZ01000030.1 GCF_005771525.1 Nesterenkonia salmonea
TCGAAAAAGTCGCCCGCGGCCGCGTCGCCCTCGAAGCCATCAAACAAAACTGAGACACACCACTAGCTTGGCAGTGATTGCGGACAGTTAGCGTCCGCATTAACGAAAGAATATGCGCATGTCATCTGTAGGCACCACAGAGCGAGTGTTGAGAATGCTGGGACTCCTGCAGCGCCGCCTCTCGGTGATCCGGAGCTATGAGAGGCAGCTGCGCACCTTGTAGGCCTCCTGAACAAGGTTGCGGGCCCTGATTCAGGTGTATCATCAGATCAGTGAGGGAGTATCCCTAGAGCTGTGAACGTCAACACGCAAAGCCCCTGAGCTTTGCCGGACACAGCAGTCTGAGATCTAGAATCTCGGGCGGAGAGACTTGCGACGCAGACTGCGCATGTCGCGCTCTCGAAAGGTTGCCTCATGGAAATAACACCCCTGCTCTGGGCCCTCACTCTCGTCTCCATCATGGCTCTGCTTGCCGTTGATTTCTTCGGACACGTGCGGAAAGCACACGAACCGACCCTGCGGGAATCAGCCGCATGGTCAGGCTTCTATGTGGGTATCGCCCTGCTCTTCGGTCTTCTCTTCGTCATTCTGGGAGATTCCGGACAAGCGGTGGAGTACTACGCCGGTTATCTCACAGAGAAGGCGCTGTCAGTAGACAACCTCTTCGTCTTCCTGGTGATTATTTCCAGCTTCAATGTTCCTCGGAAGTACCAGCAGAAAGTCCTGTTGTTCGGCATTGTGTTCGCCCTGATAGCACGCACTGTGTTGATCTTTCTCGGCGCCGGGCTCATTACCGTCTTCAGCGACATCTTCTACGTGTTCGGGATCATCCTGCTGTTGACCGCCGCCAACATGCTGCGCAATGAGGTTAAACACGAGAAACGCTCAGACAACGATGACAACATCGTGATGCGCACTGCTCGCCGTTGGTTGAAGACCTCCGATGACTACGACGGCGACAAACTCACTACGGTGATCAACGGGCGACGAATGCTCACGCCGATGCTGCTGGTCATGGTGGTCATTGGTGGCACCGACGTTCTCTTTGCATTGGACTCAATCCCTGCGATCTATGGGCTGACCAGCGAACCGTATATTGTCTTCACGGCGACAGCCTTCTCGCTTCTGGGCCTGAGGCAGCTGTACTTCCTGCTGGACGGACTCCTCGACCGACTGGCTTATCTCTCATACGGACTCATCGCCATCCTGGGGTTCATCGGTGTCAAACTGATTCTCCACGCGCTGCATGACAACAATCTGCCGTTCATCAATTCGGGGGAGAGCGTGCACGTCATCGAAATCCCCACCGGTATTTCGTTGGTGGTCATAGCTGGCATCCTGGTGGTCACAGTCACCGCGTCGCTGATCAGTGCGCGGAAGATCCGCGTCAGGGAGCTTGAACACCAGACTTCGTAGGGTGATCCGGCACGGCGATGATCTGCCAGGCATGGCCGTCAGGGTCCGTCGCGACGCCGGTGAACCCCCAATCCTGCTGGGTGGGCTCTGCGAACACCTCTCCGCCGCCGGCACGCATACGATTGATAATGTCGTCGACTTCGGTGGGGCTCTCCACTGTCAGACTCAGGATACACTCACTGACGGTGTTGGGTGCGGCTTGTCTGTCTCCGAGGACCCACCCGAACCCGCCAGTGGGAATGAACATCACCGTGGATTTTTCATCGATCCGGAACTGCAGGGGCTCTGGAACCCCGTCCTCGGTAGGCTCGCCGATGGGCTGCAGGCCCAACGTTTCCTGATAAAAGGTGAAGGTGCGCTGTCGGTCGTTCGTGGGCAGTGCAATGGTGAACGCTCGCGTCACGGTTTCTCCTTGATTGTGTAGGACAGATCAGGGGCGTGTGGAGTTGCCCATCCGGCCCTGCCTGCGGGGACGACGTCGTAGATCATCTTTTGTACGCCGTTGCTGTACACCTCATGGTCAATCAGCTCCAGCTCAGTGGCGTCCCTATCAGAGGTGCTGAATAGCCGCTTACCAGCACCGAGCAGCAGCGGAAAGACCAGCAGATGATAGCGGTCCACCAGACCAGCGTCGGCGAGGGTGTGGCCGAGGGCAGCGCTGCCGTGCACGCTGATAGGGCCACCTTCGGTCTTCTTGAGTGCTGCGACGTCGTCCACCGATCGCTGGAGGTCGACCTCGCCCCAAACACCCATTGCTGGCAGATCAGGCCGTGGCCAGAAGCTCAGTCTCTAGACGGGCGTAGCTGGTCTCCATGCCGTCAGTCATGCCAGTTGCCAAGACGGCGTCGCGTTGTTCTTCAGTGGCGTAGGTGATGAGCAGGGTCAGCAGGGTTCCGCCTTCAACGGCTGTCAGGTTTTGCTCGTTCAGGGTTGGTGGACCGTCCATATCTTCCATCGTTTCGGTGAACACTTCGCGATGCGGAGGGTTTGATTCTCGGACTTCGCCAGTGATAGCGAAGCCGTTCTCTCCATTGGCGTCGGTCCAGGCGTAGCGAAAGGTCTCCCCGGCAGCGGTGGCGACCTGACAGTCTGTGAACGTCCACCCATCCGGTCCCAGCAGCCAGCGGGTAAGTAGCCCGGGATCGTGATGCGCGTTCCAGACCTGCTGTGGTGCGCCGCGGATAATCCGGCTGATCCGGACCTGGGTGGGGGAAAGTATCTGGGCTGTGAGGGCGCGATCTGCGGCGAAGGATGCGAGGTCTTCTAGAACCTCATCGATCTGGCCCATGGCGGCTGTGGCGCCCTCTTCCATGCCCATTGTGATCAGCTGCTCCAACTCCTCCAGAGTGTTGAAGTACGTGGTGTTGGTGAGGCGGGAGCCAGTGGGAGTCTCCTCAAAAGTGAAGACCATCTGCATTGAGGGCATTTCCTCATTGGGCTGGCCATTTTCCGCGGCGAAGCCGTCAATGACTTCAAAGGAGTGCCCCTGCTGCACCGTAGTAAACTCCCAGTACCCGTGCGAGCGCTCGCCACCGGGACCTGTCATGTAGTACTCAGATCTGCCACCGGGGTAGAGATCGTGGCGGGTAAAGGTTGCGGGCCACTCAGGCGGACCCCAGAATCTTTCGATCTGCCGCGGGTCGGCGTAGGCGTCCCAGAGTCGCGGCAGCGGGACCGGAAAGTCGGCGACCACTGACATAGTCAGATTTGTGAGGTCTTTGTCGACCGATGTGATGGGCACGGTATTGGCCTTTCTGCTGCAGGGTGGCGGATTAGTTCTCGGCAAGTAGGGCGTCGAGCTGCTCAATGCGCCCTTGCCAGATGCGTTCATAGGCGTCTAAGAGAGTGCGGGCCTTGCGAATCGCCTCGGGGTTGCCGCGAACCAGACGCTCCCGGCCGCTGCGATGCTTGGTCACAAGTCCGGCCCCCTGCAGGACTGTGATGTGCTTCTGCACTGCCGCGAATGTGATCTCATAGCGGGCAGCCAGATCGGAGATGGACTCTTCGTCAACTAGAGTGCGGCGCACAATGTCACGGCGAGTGGCATCCGCTAAGGCGCGGAAAATTCGGTCCACCTCATCGTCGCTGAGGTTCGTGTCTGAATCTAGATATACAACCATTAGGTTGCATGTTAGATGTGTCTGTCGTGACACGTCAAGGGATGGCGAGCTAGACGGGATTAGTCCAGGCAAGTGTTCAGGCGGCTTGCTTGATGCATAAGGTAATTGCGCTCAGCGAGATTCGAGGCCCTTATTGCCGCCTGGGCGTAAAGTCGTGCGGCTTCGGCTAGGTCACCTCGGCGTTCTTGTAGGTAAGCGGCCGCGGCTGCGTGTCGAGGCAGGGAGTCAGGAAGGGCTCTCAGTTCGGCCAGTCCGGCCTCAGGGCTCTTGGCATGTCCGAGTGCGAGGGCTCGATTCAGACGGGCCACTGGGCTGTGGGTGATACTGACCAGTTCGTCATACCACTCGACGATCTGGGTCCAGTCGGTCTCTTGGGTAGTCGGTGCATCAGCGTGCAGGGCTGCAATTGCCGCCTGTGCCTGGTACTCGCCCAGTTGTTCACGAGCCAGAGCGTGCTGCAGCACAGTGGTGCCCTCGTCTATTAACTCGGAGTCCCAGGCTGTGCGGTCTTGATCGACCAGGGGAATCAGGCTGCCGTCAGGAGTGGCGCGTGCGGGCCGACGGGCAGCAGTCAGCAGCATGAGAGCCAATAGCCCGAGCACTTCAGGATGGTTGGCGTGGCGCGCCACTTGGCGGGTCAGTCGGATAGCTTCGGCGACGAGATCCACATCGCCGGAATACCCCTCGTTGAAGATCAAGTACAGCACCTTGAGGACCGTGGCGACGCCGCCGGGATCAGTAAATCGGGCTCCCACCAGTTTGCGCTTAGCCCGACTTATGCGCTGAGCCATGGTGCGCTCGGGCACCAGATAGGCCTGGGCAATCTGACCAGTGGTGAGGCCGCCGACAGCGCGCAGGGTCAGCGCCACTGCCGAGGATGAGGACAGCGCGGGGTGGGCGCAGAGAAGATAGAGCTGCAGGGTGTCGTCAGAAGCCGGTGCAGGTGGCGCGCAAGGTTCGGCGTGAACAGTGTCTTCTCTGCGCCGTCGGGCAGTGTCAGAGCGCGCGGCATCGAGGAATTTGTTCCATGCCACTGCCGTCAGCCATCCTTTGGCGTCATTGGGCGGTTCATGGGGCCAACGTCGGATGGCCTCAAGCAGAGCTTCTTGCACTGCGTCTTCGGCGGCTGCGAAATCGGCCCCACGGTGGATGAGGGCACTGAGGACCTGAGGAACTAGGTCTCGCAGCATGGTCTCATCCACCACAGGTGACCTCAGGGGTCATTCGGTCCTCTGAGGAGAATCGCTGAGGAACGGGCGCAGTTCCAGCCACTCGTGGAGCGGCTCGCCACCAGCTCCCGGTGCGGCCGAGAGCTCACCCGCCAGTTCCAACGCCCGGGCATGGTTATCGACGTCGATGATCATCCAGCCTGCAATGAGGTCCTTGGTTTCGGGAAAAGGCCCATCAGTTACAGGCGGGAGTCCTTTGCCGTCGAAACGCACCCACTCGCCTTCAGGGGCAAGTGCCTGGCTATCGATGTATTCTCCGGACTGCTCGAGTCTTGCGGCGAAGTCGTTCATGTACTGGATGTGGGCGGAGAGTTCCTCGGGCGCCCACTGGTCCATCGGGACGTTATTGACTGCTTCTGGAGCGCCGCGGTAGTGCTTCAGCATGAGGTACTTGGCCATGATGATGTTCTCCTTCGTTTCCGCGCAGCCGATGTGCTGCGTCCATAACTAGGACGGAGCTGGTGCTGGAATTTCGACATTCCGCAGGAAAATGTTCCTTGTGGATAGTTGCGGGTGTTTTCTCTTGGTCAGTCACGCAGAGGTGAGTCGACGACGTCGTACTGGAATCCGCTCATCTCCCCAGTGAGTAGGGGCATCGCCTCGGCGATTGCTTCCCGAACTGATGCCAGCTGAAGTGACTGCTGGTGGGCAGCGGCGGAGGTCCACAGCTCCGTCACGAAAACCGTGTCGGGTTGATCTTGCGAAGTCCCCACCTCATAGAGCAGGCAACCAGCCTCGGCCAGGGCCGGGTTTGGTCGTGTGAGGATGGCGACCACAGCGTCGAGCTGGCCAGGTTGTGTCCCGAGCGTTCCTACGTTTGCGAAGGTCATGAGGTGAATCTAGCGCCTAGGGTCCCCCAGTGGAAGGGTCCAGTGCTGCGTTGATGAGCCGGTCGAGGACCTCATGCGCCGCATCGCGGTCGGCAGAACCACCTTCGACGATCCAGAGAGCGGCCTCATTCATTGCTCCCGAGAGCTGGGCTGTGGTGGCTTCGAGCAGGTGCGGGGCTACTCCCGTGGCCTCTAAGGCGTCGCGGAGGTGTACAACAGAATTTTCTGAATCCATTCTGCGCCACTGGCACCATCCCAGCACGGTAGGCGCTTCGGCGAGCAGAATTCGGGCTGCAGACTCGGTGGTGATGGCGTCGAGAAACGCGTGACATCCGGTGCGCAGCTGTCTCAGGGGGTCCTCGCCAGAGTTCTCTGCCGCTGCGACAACGGCATCGGCGACTCTGTTCTGCAGTTTCTCTGCCGCGGCACTGAAGAGCCCGAGCTTGTTGTTGTAGTGGTGGTAGACCGCTCCGCGGGTGACATGTGCCTGCCGAGCAACGTCGTCTACCGAAACCGCTGAGAAGCCATGTTCGGAGAAGAGATCTATAGCTGCGGCCAAAATGTCTTGAGCTGTCTGAGCAGCGGCGGCAGCACTTGCACGGGGCATATCATCTTCCTTTACGTACATAGTGTATGTATCCTATGAGAGTTACATACCATCGTACGTAAAGGATTCCCTCCATGGTGACCACCTCGTTCTATCCCGTCCTGATGTCTTCCGATGTGCCCGCTGCCGCGGAGTTCTATCGCAAGTACCTCGGCTTCGAGACTGTCTATGATTCGTCCTGGTATGTCAGTTTGCGCCAGGGAGCATTCGAGTTGGCTCTGCTAGCTCATGACCACGAGACGGTTCCCGCCCGTCATCGGGTGCTGCCGCAGGGTGTGCTACTAAACCTTGAAGTCGACGATGTCGACGCGATCCATGAGCAGTTGAAGGCCATACCGAACCTGCGGACAGTCCAGCCACTTCGCAGTGAAGACTTCGGTCAGCGGCACTTTATTTTGGAAGGGCCGGACCGGGTCTTGATTGACGTGATTCAGCCCATAGAGCCCACTGAAGATTACAAGGAGTCGTTCATCCATCACCCCTAGGTCGGCACTGGCAGAAGTCAGATCATGACTCACGGCACTCTCCGGGTGTATGGGCCTGTGATGTGCTGAGCGGACTTCAATTGTCGGCACTGAAGGGATCGGTTCTGTGCTGCTTATGAGTGGTGCGCTCAGTTGCTGCGTTTTCATTGTGGTGTTTCTCCTCGATGGTTGGACGCGCCCCGGGTATTCATCGGCCCGACACACCATTAGTGCGCTCGCTTTGGGAAGACGCGGGTGGATACAAACGGCGAATTTCATAGTTTCCGGCACAGGACTTATTGCCGGTGGTCTAGGAGTGCTGCAGGCCCAGGCGAGTGGGTTCTTCGCGGGAATGCTGATGATCCTGGGGAATGGGCTCGTAGCGTCCGGGGCCTTCGCGATGGACCCGATGCGTGGCTACCCCATGGGAACCTCGAACGGTGATCCGGTTGAGTTTTCGCTGTCACATAGGCTCCATGACCACGCGGGACTTGTGGTCTTTTGCTGTTTTCCACTGACCGTTTTCGCGGCTGGATTCACGATGGACAGTCTCGGCGCGCACATTGTTGCCGGAGTAGTGGCTGCTCTCCTGGTGATGGGAGTTGCGGCGTTCGGTAGCGCTTGGGAGCAGGACTCTCCGGTGACAGGGCTCATCCAGAAAGCAGTAGTCATCGGAGCGCTCGGCTGGACTTCGGGGACATTACTCCTGCTCGGCCCTTCTTGAAAAACGAGACTCTCTGCGCTGGACGGGCACAGCCCGACGGGCGGAAGCCAGAGCTTAGAATCTAAGGGATGACTCCCGCCGCTAAGACCTGGCCTAGATCGCCGACAGTTGTCGTGATCGGGGCAGGACAGGCCGGTCTCTCAGCTGGACACCATTTGCAGCGCGCGGGCTTTGCCAGTGCACTTGAGACGCCTGAGGCTTTGCGCAGCTTCGTCATCTTCGATGCCAACGCCGCTCCAGGGGGTGCCTGGCAGCACCGTTGGCAGTCCCTGCGGATGGAGACCGTCAACGGCATCTTTGATCTTCCCGGATTTCCGAAACCGCCACTTGATCCCCAGGAACCAAGCCGTCAGGCAGTTCCGCGTTACTTTGCTGATTTTGAGGCAACCAGGAATCTACCGATTCTCCGGCCGGTGCGCGTAAACCTGGTGCAGAGAGGCGGCGCCCCGGGTGAGCATGGTTTTCTCATAAGTACAGATCGAGGGCAGTGGGAGGCCCAGGCGATCATCAACGCCACAGGTACGTGGAACAACCCGCTCCAGCCCGAGTATCCCGGTCAAGAAACCTTTCAAGGACGCCAATTGCACACCCGGAACTACACCTCATTAGAGGAGTTTGCCGGTCAGCGTGTTGCCGTGGTCGGTGGTGGCATCTCAGCTCTCCAACAACTAGAGGAGGTCTCCCGTGTGGCGACCGCCTACTGGTACACACGGCGTGAGCCCTACTTCTTCGGGGAGGAGTTCCGCGCTGAGACTGAGGGGCGCCGCGTCATTGCAATGGTGACAGCAGACGCAGAGGCCGGGAAGCCTCCACGCAGCGTGGTTTCCTACACAGGTCTCGGGTGGACATCGTACGCCCGAGCAGCCGAAGAACGCGGTGTGTTGAAGCGGAGACCGATGTTCACCGCCCTCGAACCATTCGGAGTGCGGGAAGCGGACGGGTCATTCACCTCTGTCGACACCATTCTCTGGGCCACCGGATTCCGGCCCGACCTGAAACACCTGGACCCTCTGAGGCTTCGCAACGAGCACGGCGGAATTCAGATACACGGGACTCGGGTTGTCAGTGATCCACGTATCCACTTGATCGGATTCGGGCCATCGCAGTCCACAATCGGCGCCAACCGGGCCGGGCGCGAAGCGGTGAAGTCCCTGGTGACGACACTCAACGGCCAAGAATCAGATGAGCCAGGTCAGCGTCGAGCTCATCCTGCACCTGCCGATCGTAAGTAGAGGTGGAGAGAATGAGCTCCTCAGCACCGGTAGTTTCAAGGAGCTTTTCCACCCCTGCCCGAACGGCCTCCCGTGGCCCGGCAATAACCCGCTGAAGGTTTTCCTCTACACGCTGGTGGGCGCGCGGACTCCACGTGCGCGACCGGATTGCCGATGCGGGCTCCAGCGCATCAAACCTTCCTGTCTCCCGGGAGCGGGCCATGGACCAAGCCTCCGGTAGGGCCAACTCCCGAGCATCACTTTCGGTGTCCGCCACGAAAGCATCCAGTGAGATGATCACCGACGGTTCCGGTGCAGCTGGCGAAGAGTGGAAACCCCGGCGATACTCGGCCAGCATGCCCGGAAGATCGGGGGAGTGAAGGACTGGACCTCCGATCACGACGGGAAGTCCGAGTCGAGCGGCGGTGGCGATGCCCTGGCCTGTCGCGAGCAGGAAGACCTCAGGCGGCGATTCCGCGACCGGTCGAGCCGTCACCGGTGCCTCCCCGCCTAAGAAGCTGCGCAGTTCTTCAATATCCGCGGCGAATTGCTCCGCGTCGTCGTCCTGCTGCCGAAGCGCTCGCCGCACCGGTTCGGTGAAGCCCAGGCTGCGGCCCACTCCCAGGTCTATGCGGCCAGGGTAAAGAGCCTCCAGCATGAGGAACTGCTCTGCGACCACGATCGGTTGGTGATGTGGCAGCATCACCCCACCTGACCCGAGCCGGATTTGTGAGGTTCGCGCTCCCACAGCAGCCAGCAGTACGGCAGGAGCCCCAGAGGCAACACCAGGTACAGCGTGATGTTCTGCTCCCCAAAAACGATGGAACCCAAGGGCTTCAGCCCCGATGGCGCGTTCGACAGAGTGCTGCAGCGCCGCACTTTCTGGATAGTCAGTGCGGGTGCGGGATCGATCCAGCAGAGAGAGTCTCACACCACCGCCAACCCCCAGTGCCAGTGAAACCTTCCCGCGTGGACTCTCTTGGCGCGGCAAACCCTCGCTGTCGATGACCAGGAGGTTATTGAGGATTCAGAATGCTATAAGTACCTGACCTCTCAACAACGCTCTAATACTCGCCGGTATGGCCTTGCCTATACTTCAGCCATGAGTCTGACTCTGCAGTTTCACCCAGACTGGGCGCACGAGGACGGCTTGGTCATCGAATCGATGGCGCGCGATGGACGGTATCGATCTCAATTCGAGACTGGGACCAGCAACGGAGGGCTGACCGCTTATCCCGGAGGTCAACGTTGGCGGTGGGAGAGCCGCCTATTCGGCACCAGATACGATTCCAGCGACCCCGCCTCCCGGCCTCTGTACGGTGCATGGAACCGGCACGACGACGCATACGGCGGCTCGCCTCGGTTTGGCTCTGCGTACCTTCGTTTGCGTCCCCACGTGCTGGAAAGGACGACTTTTTGCTTCCCCGACAGTGTCTTCGAGCCCGCTGGCGTAGTAGGCGCCAGTGAACTTGAGCGGCTCTGCTCAGTGGCCGACTCAAGCGAACATGACTACCTGGACGATTATGTTGAAGCGCATGTCCACTCGGGTCTGAGCGTCGCTGAGGACGTTGAGGCTGTTGTACTCGACCCCTGCCATAGAACAGGGGCTGTGGCTGAGGCCGCGGGAAGGCTCGGATGTGCCGTCGAGTTTCATCCGGTTTTCATACTGTGTACGAGGAATCTGGACATAGCCTTCCGCGGCCCTGAGACTGTGACCCTTGCGCAGGAATTAGGGGAGCACATCACTCCCACTGACGTGGCTCAAGCTGCTCGAAGCGGTGACCACGATCCACAGCAGGTGAAGCGGGTATGGCACCTGCTTGCCCGCTTCGGACGCGGGACCTCTCATGCTGACAAGCTCACCCGGAGCGATCGGGGATGTGTATGAGGAGCTGACCAAGCTCGTCGGGGCGGCTGAATTGTGGCCAGTGTCCCGTGGGAAGGTCGACGAAGCTGAGATCGGCTAAGTGGGGAAACTCTGTGGTCGGTGGGAACCCCGCCTCGATCCAACTCTTGAGATCCGCCGCCGAGTATTCGGTGCAGACTGCAGTGGTCGGAATGCGGCGCCGTTCCGGGTGGCTCAGTTGTAGGGTGCCGACGAGCACTTCAGCCGGCACTGGCACTGCATCTGCACGGAAACGTTTCAGCGCGTCGTCGTCGAGCCCTGAGAGGTCCTCGGCGTTGAAGGTCGAAAAACTAGGCAGTGTCACGAAACCCTCGGAGTTCGGAAACTGCTGATCCAGTAACGGCATGCCGTCAGGCAACGGGAAGCCTCCTATGAGCACCATATGGCGGACCGCATCAGTGCGTGCATCAGCAGCCGCGTAGGTCAGTCCGCAGCCAGCAGAGTGACCCACCAACACTGGAGGTTCAGGTGCTGAGTCGATGGCGAGTACGACCGCGCTGACCCAGTCCTGCACTGAAGTGTCGCGACCCGTAGGCAGCGTGAGCGAATGGGCGCTGTGGCCAGCTGCGACTAGGGGAGGGGTGACCTGGCGCCAACTGCTGGCATCAAGCCACAATCCTGGGATCATAATGAAGTGCGCCATAGCCGAGGCCTTTCTCAGCGGAGGAGGGGGGTAGCTTGAGCTTAGTCCCCGGTGCTGCCGTCGTCACGGTTGGACGGCTGGTCGGCGATTAGGAGCTGGGCCTGCTGCCTCAGGCAGATAAGCGATCCGGCAACGATGGGATCGAGGCTCGCCGAATGCCGTACATGCGCCACGATACGACGCTGCACTCGAGGTCTGCGCAGAGGTCTGGCAACCACGCCCGGCGGAAGGTCTCGTAGTGCAAGGCGCGGAAGCACTGCGATGCCCAGGCCCGCCGAGACAATTCTTAGGGCGGCGTGGTGATCGTCGAGCCGAGCACTGAATTGCGGGGTGAAGCCCGCAGCCAGAGCAGCGGAGCGGATGATTCGTCCAGTGGGGCTCTCGTAGATGTCGTGGTCAACCCAGTTTTCCTTCTGCAGCTGGCGCATGCTCACGCTCCGCTCAGAAATCAGCGGGTGATCGCTGGGAATGACTACCGCGAAGTCTTCTACACACAATTCGTGACGAATACAGTCCTCCAGGGGAGCCGCAGGCTCCTCCATGGACTCGTTGCGGACATCTATACCGGCTGGTCTGCGGCCTTGGCCTCCGTGGGGCTCGTTGAGACTGATCTCGACTGTTAACTCTGGTTCCGACTCCCGGGCCCGGCGCACGACCTCGGGAATCCACTCCTGGGCCACCGAGGAGAAACAAGCGATTGCTAGGTGCTTGCTTCGTTGGCTTCGCAGATCATCGACCACTTGGTCTAATCGGCTGAGGCCTGAGAGCGCAGCAGTCGCCTGTTCAGCAAGATGCACTCCTGCTGCGGTGGGGCGTCTGCCGCGCCCGTCTTTTTCAAACAACTGCAGCCCGGTCTCTCTGCTGAGTGCCGTGATGTGTTGACTCACAGTGGCGGGGGAGTAGTGCAGGTTTCGCGCCGCGGCCTGCAACGACCCGGCTGCGACAACTGCCTGAAAGACCCGCAGGCGTTGGGGATTCAACATGCAGTGATCATACTCAAGTGTTCGTATATGACGAACAGTAAGTTGAGATTGTTTACTTGTTTCATAGTGTAAGGACCTCGAGAATGGACAACGTATACACCGCCCAGTTCTCAGTCAGGAGCAGTAATGTCACAGTCGAACACCGAGGATTTCTGGAATCGGGCTTCCAAGCACGTGGTGGGATATGGGGCACCGTTCAGTTCGGCCATCATCGAACGTTCTTCAGGCTCCTACATTTACGACCACACCGGCCGGGCTATTCTGGACTTTACGTCGGGTCAGATGAGTGCGGTTCTCGGACATGGGCACCCAGCCATAGTCGATACCGTCAACTCATCGATCAGGACCCTGGACCATCTCTTCTCCGGCATGCTGAGCCGCCCGGTGGTGGACTTTGCCGAGAAGCTCGCCTCTACTCTGCCGGATCCCCTCACCAAGACCCTGTTGCTGACTACCGGAGCTGAATCCAATGAGGCGGCTCTGAAGATGGCCAAGATGTACACCGGTGGTTATGAGGTCATCAGCTTTGACAGATCATGGCACGGCATGACCTACGGAGCAGCCTCGGCAACCATGTCCGCTGGTCGCCGCGGATATGGGCCTTGGATGCCGGGAAGTTTCGCGTTGCCCACGCCCCACCCGGGCATCTCGCCGTTTCGGAACGACGACGGCAGTCACGACTGGCGCACCGAGCTTGACTTTGGGTTCTCACTGATTGATAAGCAGTCCACTGGAGCGCTCGCGGCCGTGATGGTGGAGCCCATCCTGTCTTCAGGAGGCATCATAGAGCTCCCTGAGGGTTACCTCGCCCGGCTCAAAGAGCACTGCGACGCCCGCGGCGGTCTGCTGATACTCGATGAAGCGCAGACCGGAGTCGGACGCACCGGCACCATGTATGCCTTCGAACGTGACGGCGTGGTTCCGGACATCATTACTCTCTCAAAGACGCTCGGAGCTGGATTGCCGGTTGCCGCAGTCGTGACTTCCGCCGAAGTGGAGGAACGTGTGGCCGAAGGAGGTTTCCTCTTCTACACCACCCACCTCAATGATCCGCTGGCTGCCAGTGTGGGCAGCACTGTGCTGGATGTTGTAGAACGTGAAGGACTGATAGAGCAGGCGTCGAAATTGGGCAATCAGCTCAGCCAAGGCCTTCGCGATCTGCAGGACACTATGGAGGTCGTCATTGATGTGCGCGGGCGTGGCCTGCTGCAGGGACTGGAACTGAGAGCACCCGAGAACGGAACAGTCGACGATCTTGTCTCCTCCGTTACTCACGAGAGCCTGCAGCGCGGCCTTCACATCAATATTGTCCAAATTCCAGGGATGGGCGGGGTCTTCCGGATTGCACCGCCGCTGACCACCAGTGACACCGAACTGGCTGAGGGAATCGACATTCTCCGGGAATCAATCGCTGCCGTTGCCCGGTGACTCAGCTCCACGGAATGAACCCAAGGGCGAGTGCGAGCACCAGAGCGAGCACGGAGAAGATCCACATGGGCAGGAATGAGTAGCGGATGTGCTTGCCGATGTCACAACCAGCGAGTCCCAGAGCTAGCCACAGTGCGGCAGAGAACGGGCTGATGAATGTCCCGATGATGTTGCCCACCAGCACTGCGTAGACCACGGAGATCGTCTCGACTCCGGCTTGTCCGGCGACACCCTCCACTACGGGAAGCAGCGCAAAGTAATGGGCGTCAGTGCTTAACAGCAGTTCAAGGGGGAGCCCGAAGAAACCGACGATCAGGTGCACATAGGGAACCAGGGCGGCAGGCAGGATGGAGACGGCGTCTGTCGCCAGAGAATCCAACATTCCGGACTCCTCCAAGATGCCTAGGAAGCAGCCGGCAGCCAGCACGATCGCGCCGGTAGCGATCGCGCTGCCACCATGGGCCTTAATGGTCTCCATTTGGTCGCTGACCTTGGGATGGTTGACCACCAAGGCTGCGCTGAGACCGAGCATGAACGCCAGGGGAGCGGGCAGGATGTCGGAAACCAGGAGGGCGAGCATGCCCAAAACCAAGATGGTGTTGACAGCCATCTGCCAGCGCGGGGTCCGCTTATCGCCGTCCTGGATGCCCCACAGTTCGTCGGCATCGCCGCTGAACGCGTCAGCGCCTGCGGTCTGGGATCCTGAGCCGGAGGTTGATGAGGCACGGTCCGAGGCAGCCGACCCTGTTGATCCCTGGGCTGATGCGGAGACCAGTTCGCGCTGTTCGGCCGGCTCCTTCTCACCTTCCAAGGTTTCAGTAGTTGTCTCTTCCACGTCGACGTCCACTGGCGCGCCGCCGCGGGCAGCGATCCGGCGCTTTTCGCGCATCCCAAGCAGCACTGCAGCCACCACGAGCATCAGCAGGCAGAGGATCTGCACCGGGATCAGGCCCCGCCAAAGTGCAATGGGATCCATCCCAACAACGGCTGAGGCACGAGCAACTGGTCCGCCCCAGGGAAGCATGTTCAGCACGCCCATGCTCATGCCAGCGAGCAACAGCAGCAGATAGGGGCTCATGCCCAAGTGGCGGTAGAGGGGAAGCAGTGCGGGGATGACGATCAGGAATGTGGAGGCGCCAGCGCCGTCCAGGTGACAGACAGCGGCCAGCAAGACGGTACCTACGCAGATGGCGATGACATTTCCGCGGGTCAACCGCACCACGAGCCGCACTAAGGGGTCGAAGAGCCCTGCCTGGTTCATGATCGCGAAGAAGAGGATCGCGAAGATCAGCATGACTGCGACGTCGAGTACCGCGCCGATGCCCTCACCGAAGAAATCGCCGATCTCAGTGAAGGTGAAGCCGGCCAGCAATGCCCCCGCGAAAGGGATCACCGTCAATCCGACCATCGGGGCGATGCGCCCCATGATCAGCAGCGTCGTCATGATGACGATCACTGCGAGGCCAATTAGGCTGAGCATGGTGTTCTCCTAGATGCGGTTCTACGGGTACGTTCGGCGTCAGGAAGTGTGAGCCAGGTGACAGTATTGAACGAATGTGACCGGCCCCACAGTTTTGTGCACATTCACTCAATAATGGTCATATTGGTCCCGAAAAAAGGTGTTGCCACCAGGGGCACATCCCGCTCGTGAGGCGGAGAAGGGAGGGCGAATGTCTGTACTGGCACGCCGTCCAGGATCCGCTCACCGCGAGGTCTCGTTGGGCCACCGGCTCTTCCGGTGGAACATGGTTCTGCTCATTGGGGCGGTCACCCTGGTCAGCTTGCTCTGGGGTGTGAACCAGTACATCGAAGTCCGTCAGCAATACGAGGACCGAGTCCTCACCATGGCGGAATCTGTGGCCGTTATGGAGACCGTCAGGGACGCTCTCGAGACAGAGGATCCTTCGAAAATCCTCGCTCCCTGGGCAGAAACCCTGCGTGAGGCCACCGGCTATGAATACATCATGATCGCTGACCGTGATGGTATTCGGCAGTCCCACCCAGACCCGGCAGCGATCGGCCATCGGCCTGATCTGGATCCGGCGCCCGTATTGGCAGGAAACATCTGGACTGGTGTGGAGCACGGATACGCCGGGCTGACCATGCGCGCCCGAGTGCCCATATATAACGACTCAGAAGAAGTCATCGGTTTCGTCTCCGTGGGGATTCTGGCTTCCGAGGTCCGTCTGGCCTCCATTGGTGAGCTGCCGCTCATCTTCGGTGTCGCACTCCTGGCCGTTGGAATCGGGGCTGTTGGCGCCCGGCTGCTCGCCCGCCGACTCCGTGCCGATACGCACGGATTGGAACCCCGGGAGATCACCGCCCTGCTCGACGGTCGCGAAGCGCTGCTCTACGCCATCGGCGAGGGAGTGATTGGTCTGGACAGTGAAGGGCGCATTGTGCTGGCCAATACCCCTGCACAGCAGCTGCTTCGTCTTCCAGAGAACCACCTAGGCCGGACCCCCGCAGAACTGGGGCTCGGAGCTGAGGCTCAAACAGTACTCAGTGGTCCGGAGGCCGGAGAAGACCTGCTCTTGAGCGTAGATGGTCTCATCCTGGTCTGTAATAGAAGACCCGTGCGTGTGCGTGAAGCTGACAGCGGCGTCGTCGTCACCCTCCGCGACCGGACAGAACTCACCCGACTCAGTGACCAGCTCGACGGCGCCCGCACTGTCACCGACGGCCTGCGCGCTCAGCGGCATGAGTTCGCCAATCGCATTCATACGGTGGCCGGAATGCTGGAACTCGGCACCATCGACCAGGCCCAGGCGTACCTTTCAGAGCTGTCGCTGGCTACCTCCGGTGCCGACGCTGAGATCGCCGCCCGCATTCAGGACATGACAGTGGCTGCCTTAGTCCTGGCCAAGTCAGTCCAAGCCGCTGAGCGAGGAGTCCAATTAACCCTCTCTGAGCTTTCGCACCTGCCAGAGAACCAGTCCCACGATCTGCGCGATGACCTGCTCCTGGTGATAGGGAACCTTATGGACAACGCGATGGAGGCAGCAGGCCCCAACGGTCGGGTGGAGCTGATGGTCCGCCAGCACGGAGACCAGATGGATGGTCTGGTTGAAGTCCGGGTGATCGACTCAGGCCCAGGGCTGGACCTGGACATCGCCGAAGACGTCTTCAGTATTGGGCGCTCCACCAAGGACCAGGACGGTCGGCGAGGACTGGGCCTAGCGCTGGTGCACCAGGCCTGCTTACGACGCGGAGGTTCCGTCAGCGTCGACACCGAGGACGAGACCACGTTCTGCGCCTACCTGCCGGTGCGGCAGGAGGTCAACAGCGCATGAACCTCCCCGCATCGAACCCTGGATCCGGGGCACGGAACGCTAAGCCGATCACCGCACTGATCGTCGATGACGACGTGAGAGTAGCTCGCAACCACCGCGAATTGGTCGACTCCCTGCCCGGGTTCACCGTGATCCGAACAGCGCATACTGCAGCCGAAGCGCTCGAGGCCGTGCGGCAGCAACAGCCTGACCTAATCCTGCTGGATCTCTTCCTGCCGGACCGCACAGGACTGGCCGTCCTGGAAGAACTGAGAAGTTCGGCGTGGATGCGGGAGGTCGGAATCGTCGACGTTCTGCTCATCACAGCCCTGCGCGATGTGGAGCAGGTGCGCAGAGCGATAGCGATGGGCGCGCTGCACTACCTGATCAAGCCGTTTCCGCTGCGGCAACTGCGCAATCAGCTCGAACGCTATGCCTCCGCCCGCAAACGCATGTCCGCGATGTCGACTGTCACGCAGAAGGACGTTGACACGCTCTTCGGAATGATGCGACCTGTGGCGTCGCGCTCGATGCCCAAGGGCCTCACACCTGCGACGGTCGAACGAGTCGCCGAAGCACTGCGCTCCTCAGCGGAAGACGTCTCCGCAGTTGAGGTATCCGAAACCACGGGGATAGCCCGAGTCACCGCCCGCCGCTACTTGGAGCACCTGTGTGCCGAAGGCAGGGCTGAGCTCACACTGCGCTACGGTCAGGCAGGACGGCCGGAGCATCGCTACCGTTGGATCCCATAGCTCTACCGGGCGCTTTCTCGGCAATGTTTGTGCCATCACCCGGTACAGGCGCAGGATGGACCCGTGACCCTCAGCACCTATTTCGCCTTCCTCGGCGTCGCCGTCATTCTCGCGGTGACCCCAGGACCAGATACGCTCCTCTCGCTGCGCTACGCTCTGGTCTCCCGCCGTGCAGGTGCTTTGGCCGCGGCGGGTTCATCTGTCGCCATGTTCGTGTGGGCTGCCCTGGCCGCACTTGGGTTAGCCGCGCTCTTCGAAGCCTCAGACATTGCCTACTACGTCGTCAGCCTGCTGGGTGGCTGCTATCTGCTTGTACTAGGCGCCCGAACCTGTCTCACCGCGCGCGGAAGGTTCCGCAACGCGGCCGTGATCACCGCGGCTGGACTGCAGCGGGCAACCCCTGCCAAAAAACGCACGACGACGACGCCCCTGACTCCCTTCTTTGCCGGTATCGCCACCTGTATGACCAACCCCAAGGTGGGTTTGTTCTTCCTTGCGCTCTTTCCACAGTTCACGCCCACCGCCATGGGCCCGGTCTTCGCCATCGCAGTCCTCGGCGGAACGGTGGTGGTGACGGTCTACGCCTATCTCATTGGCATCGTCATGATGGTCGATGCGGCTAACCGTTGGCTGTCCAACCCGCGGGTCACTGGGTGGATCGAACTCGTCAGCGGTCTGACTCTACTCGGCCTGGGCATCTATATGGTGATCGCAGGAACCGTGGGGCTGGCCTTGTAGCAATGCTGATTTGCGCACCTACATCTCAGCAGGGGAGCGGACCAGACAGAACTCATTGCCCTCAGGATCTGCGAAAGTTACCCATCCCGTGCCGGGGCCCCGCTCGCCGCGTCTATCGGCGATCACGGTGGCATCGAGACGACGGATGCGTTCGATCTCCTCGTCCCGCGCTCCCTCCCGCGATCCCAGGTCCAGATGAACCCGGTTCTTCACTTCTTTCGGCCCGTACTTGCCTTCGACGAAAAGAAGTCGATGCCCAGATGTGGGATCGACGATCATGCATTGTTCGTCTCCCGGCTCATTGGGATCACCTGGCATATCGGAGTAACCGAGGACACGCTTCCACCATTCCGACAGTGCGTAAGCGTTCTCGGCGTCAAAAGTTGTGTGCGACACATATGCAGTCATGAGAGAAATCCAAGCATGATGACTCCCAGCTGCCGGCACGCCACACCGGTTGGTGACAAGTGGTGCGGAGTGCTAATCCCTGCCAAAGCTTGAGTAAATCTGGTGGGTAGACTGTCCGAGTGACTCCAGAAGAACTCTCCTCCGTTGTGAAAACCACCCTCGCTGAAGCCGTCGCGTCCGGCGACATCAACCTCGAAACCCTTCCAGAGAATGTGCGAGTGGAGCGGCCGAAGAGCCGCGATCACGGAGATTGGGCCACCAATATCGCCCTGCAGCTAGCAAAACCGGCAAAAATGAACCCCCGGCAGCTGGCGGAGGCCCTTGCTACACGGCTCACCGAGCACCCAGGGATCACCCGCGTGGAGGTAGCGGGACCAGGGTTTATCAACGTCACCCTTGACGCCGCGGCCGCCGGACAACTCGCGCAGAGCATCGTTGAGGGCGGAGAAACCTTCGGGCACAATCAGGCACTGACCGGGCATGTCATCAACCTGGAATACGTCTCCGCCAACCCCACCGGTCCGCTCCATATGGGCCACACCCGCTGGGCAGCGTTAGGTGACGCGCTGCTGAGGCTGCTGCGCGCCTCAGGGGCCGACGTCACCGCTGAGTACTACATCAACGACGCCGGCAACCAAATGAATGTTTTCGCCGCAACCGTGCTGGCCGCACTCCACGGAGAAGACACGCCAGAAGGCGGGTACCCAGGTGAATACATCAACGACCTCGCAAAGATTGTCGCCGCCCAACGCCCAGATGTCCGGGACCTGCCGCGCCCTGAGGCACTGAAGGTTGTTCGTGAGATTGCCTACCCGGCTCAGCTCGCCCAGATTCGGGGCACCCTGCAGGCCTTCGGCGTCCACTTCGACGAGTGGTTCTCCGAGAAATTTCTCCACGATGAGAAACTTATCGACTCCGCGATCGCCACCCTGCGCGAACAGGGCAACATCGATGACCGCGACGGCGCGGTGTGGCTGCGCACAACAGACTTCGGTGACGACAAAGACCGGGTGCTCATCAAAGACGATGGTGAACCGACGTACTTCGCCGCCGACGCAGCTTACTACCTCAGTAAGCGCGAACGGGGCTTCAGCGAGAAGATCTACATTCTTGGTGCCGACCACCATGGCTATGTGGGCCGACTCAAGGCCATGGCCGCCTGCGCCGGTGACGACCCAGAACAGAACATTGAAATCCTCATTGGCCAACTGATGAGCGTTAAGGGCGCCCGCCTGTCGAAACGCAAAGGCAATGTCATCGCCCTCGATGACCTCATCGAATGGCTCGGCACCGACGCATTGCGCTACACCCTGGCCCGCTATCCCGCCGATTCACCGATCGACGTAGACCCCGAGGTGCTGCAGTCGAAGACCAACGACAACCCCGTCTTCTACGTGCAGTACGCCCACGCCAGGGCCTGCAACGCTGCCCGCAACGCAGAAGCGCAGGGAGTTGACCACTCCAGCTTCGACGCCGCCCAACTCACCCATGAGCGAGAAGAAGAGCTGTTAGCGCATCTGGCTAAGTTCCCCAACACCGTGGCTCGAGCGGCTGAGCTGCGGGAACCCCACCGGGTAGCCCGCTATCTGGAGGACCTGGCCGGGGCGTATCACGCCTGGTACGCCAAATGCAGGATCGCGCCCTCCACCCGTGAAGACGGCACCGTGGAACCAGTCACGGACCTAAACCGAACAAGACTCTGGCTTAACAGCGCCACCGCGCAGGTGTTGCGCAACGGACTCACCCTGCTGGGCGTCAGTGCCCCGGACCAGATGTAAGGGACGCACTATGACACTCACCCCCCACCCACTGGCACCAGACTGGCTAAGTCCCCGCGAAAATACAGATGATTTGGAATCGGCGCTTTTCCCAATCACCACATCGCGCAGTCCCGCCGGTGAGCTGGTCATCGAAGGGGTGCCTGTCAGTGACCTGGCAGCCACCTACGGCACCCCGCTCTACGTGTTCTCCGAAACAGACTTCCGAACGCGAGCCCGCCGGTTCCGCGAAGCGTTTAACCAGGCGTTCACCCCAGACACGGCAGTTGATGTCTTCTACGCAGGTAAAGCGTTTCTCTCCACACGCGTGGCGCAGTGGGCCACTGAAGAAGGTCTGAACATCGACACCGCCAGCGGAGGTGAGCTGGCCATAGCGCTAGCAGCGGGGGTGGACCCCGCACGCATCGGACTGCACGGGAACAACAAATCTGATGTTGAAATCGCCCGTGCCGTGGAGCTCGGACTGGGGCGGATCATCGCTGACTCTGTTGAAGAGATCGGACGAATCTCTGCCATCGCTTCCGGTATGAGCCGCACCGCCTCCGTGATGCTGCGCCTGACACCTGGGGTTCACGCCTCCACCCATGAATACATCGCCACCGCCCACGAAGACCAGAAATTTGGGCTGTCGCTCACTCCAGTTCCAGGCACCCATACTGAATCGCCCAACCCGTTCCTAGGATCGCCCGCCTGGACAGCAGTAGAGCAGGCCCTCGAAGCCCCTGGTGTCGATCTGATAGGTCTGCACTGCCACATCGGATCGCAGATCTTCGAACCCACGGGTTTCGAACTTGCCGCATCCAAGCTGATCGGGTTCCTCGCCAGAGTCCAGGCGAGCCACGGCGTCGTTCTGCCAGAACTGGATCTCGGTGGGGGACACGGAATTGCCTACACTGAGGCCGACCATCCCCGCGCACCGGAAGAGATCGCCCAGGCTCTTGCGGCCGCAGTCCGGGATGCGTGCTCGGAGCACGGCATCGCGATACCGCGACTCAGCATCGAACCAGGGCGCAGCATCGCCGGGCCAGCCGGAATCACTCTCTACAGCGCGGGAACCACCAAAGATGTGGTGGTTGAGGACGGGATCAGCCGCCGCTACATCGCAGTGGACGGCGGTATGGGGGACAACCCTCGGCCGGTGCTCTACGACGCCGATTACTCCGCCGTTGTGGCCTCACGGAGGATCACTGGAGAACATGTGCTGTCTCGCATTGTGGGAAAGCACTGCGAATCCGGAGACATCGTGGTCAGAAACGTATACTTGCCACCGGCTGTGATCCGGGGAGACATCCTTGCTGTACCGGCCACAGGGGCGTACTGCCACTCGCTGTCGAGCAACTACAACTACCTGACCCGGCCCGCCGTGGTCGCCGTACAAGACGGAGAAACTCAGGTACTGATTCGTCGGGAAACTGAGGACATGATGCTCGCTCGCGACACCGGTTATACACCCTAAGCCGGCGGACGCGAATGTCGCCGGAACTGAACTTCCACACTGAAGAGGTGATGATGGCACTGCCGCCGCAGTCCAAATCTGGCGAAACGATCCGTATCGGCCTGCTCGGGGCCGGCAACGTTGGTGCCCAAGTAGCCAAGACACTGGTGGAGGAACGGGAGTTGATCTCCGCCCGGGTCGGCACACCTGTGAAACTTGTCGGCGTCGCTGTCCGCGACCCTGAGGCCCCACGCGACTGGCGCATTCCTGGTGAGCTGCTCACCACTGACGCTGAGGCCCTGGTGGACCAATCTGACCTTGTCATCGAGCTCATTGGCGGAAACGAGCCTGCTGGAGCACTCATCGAGCAGGCACTGCGCCGCGGTTCAGCTGTGGTGACCGGCAATAAGGCCCTGCTGGCTAGCCGAGGAACCGAACTCAATGCCATCGCGGCGGATACTGGTGCGCTGCTCCGATACGAAGCCTCTGTCGGTGGGGCAATTCCGATTCTGCGTCCAATCGAAGAATCGCTCTCCGGTGACAGGATCACCAAGGTGATGGGGATCGTCAACGGCACCACCAATTACATCCTCGACCAGATGGACACCACCGGTGCCGCGTTCGACGACGCCCTCGACGAGGCTCAGAAGCTCGGATACGCAGAATCCGACCCTACAGCTGATGTCGCTGGACTCGACGCCGCAGCGAAAGCCGCCATTCTCGGCACTCTCGCGTTCCACGCTCCGTTCAGCTTCGACGACGTCTACTGCGAAGGCATCACCGAGGTCACCCAGGACGACATCGAGGCAGCAGCCGCCTCCGGCTACGTGATCAAGCTGCTGGCCATTGCGGAGAAGCACACGCAAGGACAGGAACCCGGCGTCGTGCTGCGCGTTCACCCCACGCTATTGCCGCGAACCCACCCATTGGCCAGCGTGCGCGGTGCCTTCAACGCGGTCTTCGTGGTGGCCGAAAACGCCGGCGAGCTGATGTTCTACGGACAGGGTGCCGGAGGGCGGCCCACATCCAGCGCCATCATGGGAGATGTAGTCGCCGTGGCGCGGCGGCTGCGGGCACCTGTGCCTGAGTCTCCCACCATCTCCAGCGAGGTCCACCTTCCACCGCTGCCGATCGAAAAAGCGACCACCCAGTACTACATCGACATGGAAGTCGCCGACAAGGAAGGCGTGATCGCAGAGATTGCCCGTGTGCTGGCAGACCATCACGTCTCCATCGAATCAATGCGTCAGCCCGGCAGCGTGACCATCGAAGGCGAAGTCGAAGATAGTGAGAATGGCGCGAAAGTGCAGGTCGTGACCCATATCGCCAGCGAAAAAGACCTGCACGAGACCGTGCAGGAACTGCGCGGACTTGATGTGGTCAAGACCGTGATCTCCGTGCTGCGTGTCGAAGTCAAGAAGTAAAGGGGAACCCCATATGGCGCACCAGTGGCGAGGAGTGATCCGCGAGTACTTTGACCGACTGCCGGTCACTGAGGAAGACCGCATTATCAGCCTCGGTGAGGGCGGCACACCCCTGGTGTACGCTCCGGCGCTGTCAGCCCTCGTGAAGGGCGAGGTACACCTCAAAGTGGAGGGAATGAACCCCACAGGTTCGTTTAAAGACCGCGGAATGACCATGGCCATCACCGCAGCGGTGGCCGATGGTGCCAAAGCCGTAGTGTGCGCCTCGACCGGAAACACGTCCGCCTCCGCCGCCGCCTACGCCACCCAAGCTGGGCTGACCTGCGCAGTGCTGGTGCCAGCGGGAAAAATCGCCATGGGCAAGCTCTCCCAAGCCGTTGCTCACGGGGCGGAGCTGATTCAGATTGACGGGAACTTCGACGGGTGCCTCGACGTGGCTCGCAAACTCGCTGAGAACTACCCGGTCTTCCTGGTCAACTCCGTCAACCCTGCGCGCATTGAAGGGCAGAAAACTGCGGCCTTCGAGGTAGTCGACGCACTTGGCTCGGCTCCCGACTACCACCTGCTGCCAGTCGGCAACGCCGGCAACATCACGGCCTACTGGAAAGGCTATAACGAGTACTACGAGGACCAAGTGGCCACGTCCCTTCCGACGATGTGGGGATTCCAAGCTGCCGGAGCTGCCCCAATCGTCGCAGGGCACCCCATCACTGACCCAGAAACTGTTGCGACGGCGATCCGCATTGGGAACCCGGCCTCGTGGGAGTACGCCGAAGCTGCCCGGGATGAGTCATCCGGGGTGATCGAATCGGTCACCGACGATCAAATCCTCTCCGCACACCGGTGGCTCTCCGCTAAAGAGGGAGTTTTTGTGGAACCGGCATCAGCCGCCGGAGTTGCCGGTCTGCTGAAGAAGCACGCAGCAGGGGAGGTGCCCACTGGCAAGCGATGGGTCATCACCGTGACCGGTCACGGCCTGAAGGATCCCGACTGGGCGATCAACAATCCCGAGTTGCAGACAGGCGACGGCAACGACGCCGCCCCCACCCAGGTTCCACAGGATGTTGAGACCGTGGCCCGGACCCTGGGGCTCTGAACAACACATGGGACTTCAATTAGGACGGTTAGGGCAGGGTCTCGGACCTGATGCAGCAGCCGGCGCGCCAGCACACCAGCTGCGTGAGCCGCTCACGGCTGAAAAGCAGTTCAGGCTAAGCGTCCCGGCCACCAGCGCCAACCTGGGGCCAGGCTATGACACTCTTGGGCTGGCTCTGGACTGGCGTGATGAGATCCAGGTGACCGCCCGGCCGCGCCGCAACCTGGAAGCGCCGGAGGTCGGCGTCGTCGTCACCGGTGAAGGTGCTGGGGAGCTGCCCGCTGATGCATCGCATCTTGTGATCACCGCAGTGGAACGTATTCTCGCCTCCAAGGGCTACCATCTCCCTGATTTGGATGTTCAGGCGCAGAACACCATTCCGCATTCTCGCGGGCTCGGTTCCTCCGCCGCGGCTATCGCCACAGCAGTCAAGACTGCTGATCAGCTGATTCCCGGTGGACTGACCGATGATGAGCAGTTGCAGATCGGGTCACGCATTGAGGGCCACCCTGACAACTACGCACCTGCCCTCCGTGGAGGAGTGGCCGTGTCCTGGCTGGCCTCAGACAGCCCGGAGCCCATGTATCGAACAGCGCCACTTGGAGTGCATCCGGAACTGACCTGTGTGGTGGCCATTCCATCTTTCGTGCAATCGACCCAAGCTGCCCGCGACGTCTTACCGGGCAGTGTTCCCCATGATCAGGCCGCGAAGAACAGCTCCCGGGCAGCTCTTCTGGTGCATGCGATCACCTCCGACCCACGTCTTCTGCTCGATGCGACAGAGGACTTCCTGCACCAGGAGTACCGCCGCCAGGCGTTCCCGCTGTCCATGGCGCTGGTAGACGCGCTGCGCGGCCAAGGCTTCGCCACAGTCATCTCCGGTGCAGGCCCAACGGTCTTGGTGATGACGAGTGAGCAGCGGGCGGAAGCAGCTGCCGCAGCGATCCACCGGTTCTCCGCTGAGCACTCCGGACAGGACACGTTCACCCCATCGAATCTGCCTATAGCCCACACAGGTGCTATAGTTGAGGCACTGCGGTGATCGAAGTTATCACCGAGTGACTTTCGCGCAGTTCGCGCTCTCCCAGCCGGGTTATTGACACAGCACGCACCTCTTGATGTGTTCAACCTGAGTGTGTACATCAGTGTACTGAAGGGGAAATTCTTCAACGCGTTGACGCGAAAGATTGCCATGGAAACCGTTGGCCGCATCTGAACGCGGTCTGCCTGACGAGGGAGAAGGAACCTTCGTGACAGAAACCACCACTGAGGGAGCACCTCAGGACGTGAAGAACGATGCCGACAGCAATTCAAACAGCGGGCTCGCCGGACTCAAACTAGCTCAGCTTAAGGCGCTGGCTTCTCAACTGGGTATTGCCGGGTCCTCCCGGATGCGTAAATCCGATTTGGTCGAGGCGATCTCCGCTCACCAGCGCGGCGGCGCAGTAGCCGACCGCGGCAAGAAGGCTGAAAAGCCCGCGGAGAAAGACAAGAGCGCCGCAGAAAACCACGCGGCTCCCGCTCCTGCGGCAGACGCGGACCGTAATGAGGCTCCCAAGGACGAGGCCAAGAATGGCCGCTCCAATGAGGAAGCTCAGCAGGACGGCGACGCTCAGAATCAGCCCAAAGGCAACAACCGGCATCGCCGCACACGCAACAAGAGTGACGATGGCCGCGGAGGGCGCGACAAGGCGCAATCCGGATCCGACTCGTCTGACGCCAATGAAGGCCGTGAGCGTGGCGAGAACCAGCGTCCGCAGCGCGGTGAGCGCAAGCAGTCCAATCGGTCGAACCAGCCTGATCGTTCCAACCAGTCTGACCGGTCGAGCCAGTCGGACTCACAGGATCACCGTCAGGACCAGGAGAACTTCGGTCGCGATCACGACAACGACAATGACAACGACGATGATCGTAATGACCGTCGGAACCGGCGTCGTAACCGCAATGACCGCAACCGGCGTGGCCGGGACCGCAACCGCGGACCCGAGCACGACGATTCCGACTTCACCGAGGATGACCAGCTCATCCCGATCGCAGGAATCCTCGATGTTCTCGACAACTACGCCTTTGTCCGCACCTCCGGCTACCTGCCTGGTCAGAACGACGTCTATGTCTCCCTTCAACAGGTCAAGAAGAACAACCTGCGAAAAGGGGATGTGGTCACTGGCTTCATCAAAGCACCGCAAGACAACCAGAAGCAGAATAAGCGGCAAAAGTTCGCAGCTCTGGTCAAGGTGGACAAAATCAACGGCCGTCCAGCAGAGGCCAACACCGACCGCGTCGACTTCAACAAGCTCACCCCGCTCTACCCGCAGGAACGCCTGCGGCTGGAAGGCGACCCGAAGGACGTCGGCACCCGTGTCATCGACCTGGTGGCGCCCATCGGTAAGGGTCAGCGCGGTCTGATCGTCTCCCCGCCCAAGGCCGGCAAGACCATCATCCTGCAGTCCCTGGCGAAGGCCATCAAGACCAACAACCCTGAGGTGCACCTGATGATGGTGCTGGTCGATGAGCGCCCCGAGGAAGTCACCGATATGCAGCGGACTGTCGACGGAGAGGTTATCGCCTCCACATTCGACCGTCCGGCCGATGACCACACCACGGTTGCCGAACTCGCCATCGAGCGCGCCAAGCGCCTGGTGGAGGTCGGCAAGGACGTCGTGGTCCTGTTGGACTCCATGACTCGACTGGGCCGCGCATACAACACCGCAGCACCAGCCTCCGGTCGTATTCTCTCCGGTGGTGTTGATGCCAACGCGCTCTACCCACCCAAGCGGTTCTTCGGTGCAGCCCGCAATATTGAGCACGGCGGCTCACTGACGATCCTGGCTACCGCCCTGGTGGAAACCGGATCCAAAATGGATGAGGTCATCTTCGAAGAGTTCAAGGGCACCGGCAACATGGAGCTCCGCCTCTCCCGCCGCCTGGCAGATAAGCGGATTTTCCCAGCCATCAGCGTCTCAGAGTCCTCCACACGACGGGAAGAGAACCTGCTCTCCCCGCAGGAGGTTCAGATCATGTGGAAACTGCGCCGCGTTCTCTCCGGACTGGAGCAGGAGCAGGGCTTGGATCTTCTGCTGAAGAAGATCAAGGACACCAGTTCCAACGCGGAGTTCCTGCTGCTGACCCAGAAAACCACTCTGGGCGGCAACGGCGACTAGGTTCGCGTATCCGGGGAAGACCCCGTCAGCAGTCCTCACCAGGCACTGGCGGGGTCTTTTCAGATCACGTCCCGTTACGTCGTCGTTCTAGGAAGGCCTATGAGCACCGAGATCAACCCCCGCATGTTTGACTCCGTCGGCAGCCTGCTGGAGGAGCACCAAGAGCTTCAAGCGCAGCTGGCCGAGCCGGAAACGCACGCAGACCAGTCACTGGCGCGCAAACTGGGCCGCCGATACGCGCAGCTCAACGGCGTCGTCGAAGCTCACCGTCGCTGGGAGCAGCTGCAGGATGACCTTGAAGCGGCACGTGAACTCGGTGAGGACGACGCCGAATTCGCCGCTGAGGTCCCCCGGCTACAGGAGCAGCTGGAAAAGGCTTCCGAGCGCTTGCTCCGCATGCTCATCCCACGTGATGAGAATGATGTCCGCAATGCGATCGTCGAAGTCAAGGGCGGAGCCGGCGGCGATGAAGCGGCTCTCTTCGCCGGAGATCTGCTGCGCATGTACACCCGCTACGCCGAGTCTAAAGGGTGGAAAACAGAACTCATCTCCTCCACCCCATCAGACTTGGGCGGCTACAAGGACGTCCAGGTCGCCATCAAGTCCAACACCAATGATCCCGCCGAAGGCGTCTACGCGCACCTGAAGTTCGAAGGTGGAGTCCACCGGGTCCAACGCGTTCCCGAGACCGAATCCCAGGGTCGGATACACACCTCAGCAGCCGGCGTCCTCGTGCTCCCAGAAGTCGATGAGCCGGAGGAGATAGAAATCTCCCAGAACGACCTCAAGATCGACGTCTACCGCTCCTCAGGCCCCGGAGGACAGAGCGTCAACACCACCGACTCTGCGGTCCGAATCACCCACCTGCCTACTGGAATCGTGGTGGCTATGCAGAATGAGAAGTCTCAGCTGCAGAACAAGGAAGCAGCCATGCGAGTTCTGCGTTCCAGACTCCTCGCTCATCAGCAGGAACAGCTCGACGCTGAGAGTTCACAGGCCCGCAAGTCGCAGGTGCGGACGATGGACCGATCGGAACGGATCCGGACATACAACTTTCCGGAGAATCGCATTGCGGATCACCGCACCGGATATAAGGCCTACAACCTTGATGCCGTCATCAACGGTGACCTCGAAGCTGTCATCGCATCCTGCATCCAGCTGGATGAACAGGAACGGCTCGACGCACTCGCCGACCAATAGGCATGATGCCCGGGGGAAGCAGTGCTGTGGGACTAGGTGACCTGATTCGTGACGCCGTCGGGCGTCTAGCTGAGGCTGGGATTCCCAGCCCGCAGGCAGATGCTGAACTGCTCGCCGCCCACGTCTGGAGTCTGAGCAGGGCAGAGCTCCAAGCCAAGATGATCTCCGACACCGGGGAATCAGCAGGCGGTATCGAAGCCCAGGATCGGTTCTGGGCGCTGATCGGGGAGCGTCAACACAGGATCCCCCTCCAGCACCTGACCGGTATGGCGCCATTCCGGTGGCTGGAGCTGAAAGTCGGACCCGGGGTGTTCATTCCCCGTCCTGAAACGGAGACTGTGGTAGACCTGGTTCTGCACAAGCTGCGTGAACTCAGCAGCAAAGGCATCAGCCATCCGCGTGTTGTAGATCTCGGCACAGGATCCGGAGCAATAGCAGCCTCGATTGCCCTGGAATATCCTGCCGCTGAAGTTCATGCTGTTGAGGTCTCCACCGAGGCCGCCGCGTGGGCACAGCTCAATTTCGACAACCTCCCACAAGACGCGAGCTCTGTGATCCTGCACCACTGCGATCTGCGAGATTTTGCTGCTGACTGGCGTAGTGATCCCAACCGCGCCGCAGAATCGTTTGACCTGGTCGTCTCCAACCCGCCGTACATCCCTCCGAATATGGTTCCCGTCGAGCAGGAGGTCCGCGAGCATGACCCCGACATTGCGCTCTATGGTGGTGGTCCCGACGGATTGGACCTTCCCACAGCAGTGCTGCACACCGCTAAGGAGGTGCTCGCTTCCGGGGGATGGCTTGTTCTTGAACACGCAGAGGTGCAAGCCGATGCCCTGGCTGCGCTCTGCAGTGGAGACCCAATGTTGGAGGGCGTTGAAACGCACTGGGACTTGACCGGCAGGAAACGAGCCACCTCTGCGACGATTCAGGGGCCCCGGCGCGGTGCGGTCCAGCACGCATTGAAGCGAACAGCGTGAAAGAATACAGCGCGTGAGTCAGACCTACGATGTGACGGAGATACCAGCACGCGAAGCCGGCATTGCCGCTGCGCGCAGCGCCCTCAGCCGCGGCGAGCCCGTGGTGCTTCCGACGGACACCGTCTACGGAATCGGCGTAGACGCCTTCAACCCCCAGGCTGTCGCCGTCCTGCTGGCGGCCAAAGGACGGAACCGAACGATGCCACCGCCGGTGCTCATTGGCCGCGCGGAGGTCATGGAAGCACTGGCCACTGACATTCCTGAATCAGCGCGAGAACTGGCTGCGACATTCTGGCCGGGTGCACTGACCCTTATTCTTCAGGCTCAGCCTTCCCTTGCTTGGGACCTAGGAGAGACTCGTGGCACAGTTGCGCTGCGAATGCCGGCCGATGAGGTCGCACTCGACCTGTTGGGGGCTGTTGGACCTATGGCTGTCTCCAGCGCCAACCGAACAGGCGCACCGGCAGCGACGACCGCCGCAGCAGCCCAGGCAATGCTCTCGGAGTCTGTTGCCGTCTACCTCAACGATGGTGAACGTGCCCACCAGCAGGCTTCTACCATCGTTGACTGCACCACGGGCTCACCCACGGTGGTGCGCCAGGGAGCGATTCCCCTCCACGAGCTCCAGGCCGTGGTGGCCGAGGTGGTCGCGCCGGAGTGATTTACTTTCTGATAGTTCTCACGGTTTCGGCGGGTGTCACCTACATGTTGACTCCGCCGGTGCGGAGGCTGTCGCTGCGGCTGGGTATCTATACCAGCATTCGTTCACGGGATATCCATACCGAGGTGAAGCCACGTTGGGGTGGCGTCGCCATATACGTCGGAATGCTCGCCGGGATCGGCATTTCCGCGCTGATCCCATTGTTTTCGGGAATCTTCGCTGATCTGTCCCAGGTGACTGGTGTCATTCTCGCCATGACACTGATCATGGTCACCGGAATGGCTGATGATGCCTGGGATATCCACTGGGTGATCAAGCTTGCCGCACAAATCGGCTCCGGGGTGCTTCTGGTGGTTCACGGCATCCAGCTTGAAGTCATGCCTGTGGGGTGGCTCGGTGTGGGCGGACCCCTTCTGCAAGGTTTTCTTACGGTCTTCCTCGTGGTGCTGACCATCAATGCATTCAACTTCATTGACGGCCTCGACGGGCTCGCTGCTGGAGTTGCTGCCATCGGCGGTGCGGCGTTCTTCATGTACAGCTACTTGCTGACGCTGTCGATCCGCGAGTTCGAACCTTCGCACTTGGCGACCCTGCTCATGGCAGTTCTGGTGGGGGCATGCCTGGGCTTCCTGCCGCACAACTTTCACCCCTCAAAACTCATCATGGGTGACACAGGCGCCATGCTGCTGGGATTCGTCATGGCCACTGGTGCCGTCATCGCCACCAGTTCCCTAGAGCTTCACCAGGAACAGTTCCGTTTCCGCAATATCCCGGCCTATATGCCGGTGCTCCTTCCACTGGCCGTCATGGTGCTGCCGGTACTGGACCTCGTGCTGGCGGTGGTGCGGCGGACCCTGCGCGGGCAGAGTCCTTTCTCACCTGATCGTGGGCACCTGCACCACAAATTGCTGGACTCAGGCTATTCCCACGCGCAGGCTGTACTGCTGCTCTACCTCTGGGCCGGTCTCATCGCATTTGGCTCCATCTCCTTCAACTTCCTTCCCTGGCAGTTGGTCACGACTGCCATGGCTCTGACATTGGGTATCGCGACCCTGCTGACTCTCGGACCCGGAATGCGGAAAAGGGTCAGGAAGAGCAACCGGCGCGCAGCGGCGCGGCAGTCGAAAGAGGACCTTCCATGACCGGCACCGGCTGGCGGCAAGTGCTCGTGAGAACCACAGCAGCGGGTGTGGCGACGCTTGTCGCCGTCACGGTCACCGCCTTGCTGTTCCAAGGAAGTCCCGCGGCAGTCTCTGCGGCAGCCGGGGGAGGCATCGTCGTCGTACTGTCCTTTCTGTCGCTTGCCCTGATCGACTGGGCTGAGCGGCACCGACCGCATCTGTCCATCCCGCTGTTCATGATGGGCTTCGGTGTGAAAATCGCTGCTCTGGCCCTCGTGATGCCCTTCGTCCAGCCAGGAGACTGGCTGAGTCCAGCGTGGGCTCTCGCGGCTGGAATCGCAGTCTTGCTGGTGTGGCAAGTAGCCGAAGTCCTCAGTTTTGCGAAGATGCGGCTGGCCGTTGAACCTGATGCGTAGTTTTTCTACCGCTTGTAGTAGTGTTGTCACAGCTGGATAACGTGCCGTGCACGGCGGTGAGCTTTGGTAGGCTTAGCCCGGGCCGCGGCTGGTTGTCTATGCGCCGACTTCCCTCGCCCGAACACGAGATCAGTATGTCTCGATCTTTCGACGACCGATGAGAGGACCAGCGTTGTCATCGCTTGCCCTGAGTGCCGCCGAAGAGGGTGGCTTCCAGCCGCCCACTATCAGTGAGACCCACCTTCCGGACATTCTCCCGTGGATGGCGCCCTGGGGCACCGGCTTCGGTAAAAACATGCTGATGGTGATTCTGGCCGTTGTGCTGATCACCTGGCTGTTTAGCTTCGCCATTCGCAAGCAAGCCCTAGTCCCATCCCGCGGACAGTACCTGGCTGAATCCGCCTACGGTTTCGTGCGCAACACCATGGGCCGGGACATCCTGGGGGATAAGCACTTCAAGCCGTGGATTCCACTTCTCTTCACGGTCTTTTTCTTTGTGCTCTTCAACAACCTGTTCGGAGCAATCCCCGGGTTGCAGATGCCCACATTCTCCCACGCCGGCCCCGCCTATGCCCTGGCAGGCATCATCTGGGTCACCTGGATTGCCTTGGGGTTCAAACTCCACGGTGCGAAGTTCATGAAGCTCATGACCGTCCCATCGGGAGTGCCCAAGCCCCTGCTGCTCATTCTTACTCCTCTGGAGTTCCTCTCCAACTTCATCATCCGGCCCCTGACGCACAGTCTGCGTCTGATGGCCGTGATGTTGGCTGGCCACATTATCGTGATGCTTGCCGGTTCCGGAGCCGAGTTCCTCATCGCCCAGCAGGAAGGCATTGCCAACGCAGGTTTGGGCGTCGCCGTCCTGATTGGCTCGATCCCGCTGTACTTCTTGGAACTGATCATGATGGTCCTGCAGGCGTTCGTCTTCGCTCTGCTGACCGCCATCTACATCCAAGGTTCCATAGAAGCCGACGCCCACTGATCCTGTAAGACCCGCAACTAACGAGTTCCCGCACAACTTTCCGGTGAAAGACACCGGAAGCGAGACAGAAAGAGAGAAATACATGGAAGGCACCCTGAACATGATCGGCCTCGGCCTCGCTGGCTTCGGCGCGGCCATCGCGATCGGCATGGTCTTCGCTGCCTACCTCAATGGTGTGGCACGTCAGCCGGAGGCTCAGCGTGTGCTGCAGCCCATCGCGCTGCTCGGCTTCGCCCTTGCTGAGGCCGTGTTCATTCTGGCCATCGTCTTCGCCTTTGTGCTCTGACATAGGTTCAGCAGACACGCAGCCGTCGCATATGACGGCAGCTTAAGAAGACCGTCAGACTAGTGAAGATGGGTGAACACATGATCAGCACAACACTGATCCGGGCAGCGGAGTATGAAGATGCTAATCCGTTGATCCCGAACCCTTGGGAAGCTGCAGTAGCCGGCATCGGCTTCATCGTGCTTTTCATCATTGTCGTCAAGGTAATCGCCCCAAGGTTTGAGCAGTCATACCAAAACCGTGTGGAAGCGATTGAAGGCGGCATTAACCAGGCGGAGGAGGCCAAGGCTGAGGCTGAGGCTCTGAAGGCTGAGTATGAGAAGCAGCTGGCTGATTCACGCGCTGAGGCGTCCAAGATTCGTGAAGAAGCTCGGGCGGAAGGTGCGCAGCTGATCTCAGAGGCCCAGGAGAAGGCCGCCGCTGAGAGTGCCCGCATCCGCGAACAGGCTCAGGCTCAGATCGAAGCTGACCGTGCAGCTGCCGCAGCCTCCTTGAAGTCTGAGGTCGGAACTCTGGCGACGCAGCTGGCGTCGAAGATTGTCGGCGAGGCCCTCGAGGACGATGCTCGCTCCAGCCGCGTTGTGGATCGATTCCTTGCAGATCTCGATGCTGAGCAGCAGACGCAGGGGGCAACGCAGTAATGGCAGTGCAGTTCAGCGGATCCAGTCGGTCTAGGGCGTCTTTAAAGACGTTGGAGAGCGAATTGGAGGAGACCATCACAGCGGCTGACCTCGCCGTTGCCGATGAGCTGTTCACCGCGCTCGATGTGCTGGACGGCTCTGCGGCTCTACGCCGATCCTTGACTGATCCTTCGCGTGAGCCCACTGCTCGCGTGGAGGTCATCAGGTCTTTGTTCAATGCGGGAGCTCAGCCTGCGACCGTAAAAGTTCTCGAGGCTGCAGTAGCTCAGCGGTGGAGCAAAGAACGTGATCTGGGTGACGCGTTGGAGACCCTTGCCGTCACCGCTGTGGCGGCGAAGGCTGAGAGCCAAGGGCTCCAGGGGCTGGAGGATCTTGAAAGCGCATTGTTGAGCTTTCGCCGAACCATCGCCCAATCCCACGATCTCCAGCACGCACTCAGTGAGGACCAGGCACCGGCAGCAGCCAAGCAGAAGCTCGCCGGACAGTTGACTTCACAGGCCTCACCCGAGGCGCGCCTGCTGATCGACCGAGCCGTCACCTCGCCTCGGGGATTGCGCACTTCCGCGTTGATCGAGCGGTTCGCCGCGGTGATAGCAGCCCGGCAGGACCGTTGGATCGCCCAGGTGACTGTGGCGAAAGATCTGGGCAGTTCGTATCTGCACAAACTGTCCTCGAGCTTGGACAAATACTTCGGCAGGGAGCTGAAGCTGGATGTTGTGGTTGATCCTTCTGTGATCGGCGGCATCCGAGTCCAGGTTGGGGACGAAGTGGTAGACAGCACTGTCGCCGCTCGACTTAATGAGCTGAACCGCACAATCGCCAGCTAGCACCGCTAGCCCGACTGACAACTTTTGACCCATACGGCCGTGCTGGACACGGCCACTGATAGAGGAGAGCAGGGACTGCAGATGGCCGATTTGACCATCAATGCCGATGACGTCCGCAACGCCTTGAACGAGTTCGCCGCGTCCTATGACCCGGGGAGTGCCGAGCGCACTGAGGTCGGGCGCGTGATCTCCGCGGCTGACGGTATTGCACGAGTTGAGGGTTTGCCCTCGACGATGTCGAACGAACTTCTTCGCTTCGAAGACGGCACACTGGGCCTCGCCCAGAACCTCGACACTCGAGAAATCGGCGTCGTGGTGCTTGGTGCCTTCGCCGGAATCGAAGAAGGACAGGAAGTCACACGGACAGGGGAGGTGCTCTCCGTCCCGGTGGGCGATGAGTTCCTCGGCCGTGTGGTGGACCCTCTGGGTGCACCTATTGATGACCTCGGTGCCATCGAGGCCGAATCTCGCCGTGCATTGGAACTCCAGGCACCTTCAGTGGTGCAGCGTAAATCGGTCCACGAGCCGCTGCAGACCGGTATCAAAGCTATCGACGCGATGATCCCGATCGGTCGCGGTCAGCGCCAGCTGATCATTGGGGACCGCCAGACCGGTAAGACCGCTATCGGTATCGACGCCATTCTTAACCAGAAGGCGAACTGGGAATCCGGTGATGTGAACAAGCAGGTGCGCTGCGTCTACGTGGCTGTGGGCCAGAAGGCATCCACCATCGCAGCCGTTCGCCAGACACTGGCCGACCGTGGCGCTCTGGAGTACACCACCATCGTTGCTTCTCCAGCTTCTGACCCTGCGGGCTTCAAATACCTGGCCCCGTTCGCGGGTTCTGCTATCGGTCAGCACTGGATGTACGGCGGCAAGCACGTCCTGATCATCTTTGATGATCTCTCGAAGCAGGCTGAAGCGTACCGCGCTGTGTCGTTGCTGCTGCGCCGCCCGCCGGGGCGTGAAGCCTTCCCCGGTGACGTTTTCTACTTACACTCGCGTCTTCTGGAGCGTTGTGCGAAGCTCTCCGATGAATTGGGCGCAGGTTCAATGACGGGTCTGCCCATCATCGAGACCAAAGCCAATGACGTTTCGGCATATATCCCGACCAACGTCATCTCGATCACCGACGGCCAGATCTTCTTGCAGTCTGACCTGTTCAACGCGAACCAGCGGCCTGCTGTCGACGTCGGTATCTCGGTCTCACGAGTCGGTGGTGCCGCGCAGGTCAAGGCCATGAAGAAGGTCTCGGGAACGCTCAAGCTGGACCTTGCTCAGTACCGCGACATGCAGGCGTTCGCAATGTTCGCCTCTGACCTCGATCCCGCCACGCGCAAGCAGCTGACTCGCGGTGAACGTCAGACTGAGCTGCTCAAGCAGCCGCAGTACACCCCGTTTCCCGTCGAGGAGCAGGTGGTGTCTATCTGGGCCGGTGCCCAAGGTCACCTGGACGACATTGAGCTGGCTGATATCAAGCGTTTCGAAGCAGAGTGGATTGAGCACCTGCGTCGGAAGACTGATGTGCTGACCAACCTCGCTTCGAGTGGGAAGCTCGAGGATGACACGCTGAACACCCTCAACGGGGAAATCGAGACATTCAAGCGCAACTTCCACTCCGAAGGTGCAGAGTCACTGGTTGGTAACGAAACCGCTGAGGCGCTCTCCGACGAGGACATCAAGCAGGAAGAGATCTCCACCTCCAAGTGAGCGTGGACTGACTCTTCGACGTTGAACTAAGGGAAGGACAAGCATGGGAGCCCAGATCCGGGTCTATCGCCAGAAGATCGCATCGACCTCGTCGATGAAGAAGATTTTCAAGGCGATGGAGCTGATCGCGACCTCGCGAGTCGGCAAGGCACGCAGCCGTGCGCAAGCGGCCTCGCCCTACGCGGAGGCCATCACCCGTGCGGTGTCGGCTGTGGCTTCGCAGGATGATGTCGAACACGTGCTTACGGAGAAGGTAGCCAATCCGCAGCGTGCCGCCGTGGTCATCATGGCTAGCGACCGCGGACTCGCAGGAGCGTACTCAACCAACGTATTGAAACGGTCGGAGTCACTGCTGGCCCGCCTGAAGCAGGACAATATTGAGGCGCGTCCCTACCTCTACGGTCGCAAGGCACAAGCGTTCTACGACTTCCGGAACCGTGACTACGAGCAGGTGTGGACCGGCCAGACCGATGCGCCTTCAGTGGTTCGGGCACGTGAGATCGGCCAAACCCTGGTTGACCAGTTCGTCGAACCCTATGAGTCCGGCGGTGTAGACGAGATCTACTTGGTCTTCACCGAGTTCAAATCGATGGTGACCCAGGAGCCTGTGGTCAAGCGACTACTGCCCCTGTCCGTCGTCGAGTCTGAAGAAGGCGCCGGCGCAGAGCCGATGCCGCTCTACGACTTCGAGCCCTCCGCTGAAGAAGTGCTGGACGCGCTGCTGCCCAAGTACATCGAGTCCCGTATCTTCTCCGCCATGCTGGAAGCCTCGGCTTCCGAGCTGGCAGCACGTCAGAAGGCCATGAAGTCCGCAGCCGACAATGCCGACGAGCTGATCCGCAAGTACACGCTGCTGCGGAACAATGCACGCCAGGCAGAAATCACCCAGGAGCTCACCGAGCTCATCGCCGGTGCCGACGCGCTGGCGTCGTCGTAAGAAAGTGAGAGAGATGACTGCCACTACTGCAGAACAGCCCACAGAGGCCGTGCAGCCCGGCGCGACCGGTCGGGTCGCCCGTGTCATCGGCCCGGTGGTGGACATTGAGTTCCCCGCCGACGCTATTCCAGGTATGTACAACGCGCTCACCGCTGAGCTGACCCTCGGCGGAGAGACCAAGACAGTGACCTTTGAGGTCGCTGCCCACCTGGGTGACAACCTCATTCGCGCAATCTCCCTCCAGGCCACTGACGGCCTGGTCCGCGGAGTCTCTGTGCATGACACGGGAGCGCCGATCTCCGTGCCCGTAGGGGAAACGGTGAAGGGTCACCTCTTCAACGTGCTGGGCGAGACACTGGATATGCCCACATCAGAGCTCGAAATCACCGAGCGTTGGCCCATTCACCGTGAAGCTCCAAACTTCGCGGCCCTCGAGGGATCCACTGAGATGCTGGAGACCGGCATCAAGGTGATCGACCTCCTCACCCCTTATATCAATGGTGGGAAGATCGGTCTCTTCGGTGGTGCAGGTGTGGGCAAAACCGTCCTCATCCAGGAAATGATCACCCGTGTGGCCCGCAACTTCGGTGGCACCTCGGTGTTCGCCGGAGTCGGTGAGCGCACTCGTGAGGGAAATGACCTCTGGGTGGAAATGGAAGAAGCAGGTGTCCTCAAAGACACCGCCCTCGTGTTCGGCCAGATGGATGAGCCACCAGGAACGCGTCTGCGTGTGGCGCTGAGTGCATTGACCATGGCGGAGTACTTCCGTGATGTGAAGAACCAGGACGTCCTGCTGTTCATCGACAACATCTTCCGCTTCTCGCAGGCAGGCTCTGAGGTTTCCACACTTTTGGGTCGTATGCCATCGGCTGTGGGCTACCAGCCAAACCTGGCCGATGAGATGGGTGTACTCCAAGAGCGCATCACCTCCACCCGTGGTCACTCCATCACCTCGATGCAGGCTGTCTATGTCCCCGCTGACGACTACACCGACCCGGCCCCGGCCAATGTGTTCGCACACCTTGACGCCACCACAGAGCTTTCCCGTGCTATTGCGTCTCGTGGTCTGTACCCGGCGGTGGACCCGTTGACCTCCACCTCCCGCATCCTGGACCCGCAGTACATAGGCCAGGAGCACTACGACTGCGCCACTCGGGTGAAGCAGATCCTGCAGAAAAACAAGGAACTGCAGGACATCATCGCGATCCTCGGTGTGGACGAGCTCTCGGAAGAGGACAAGATTGTTGTGTCCCGGGCACGCCGCATCGAGCAGTTCCTTTCGCAGAACACCTACACTGCCGTCCAGTTCACCGGTGTTGAAGGTTCTACTGTGCCCATCAAGGACACCATCGAAGGCTTCAACGCCATCGCCAATGGTGACCTTGACCATGTCCCAGAACAGGCCTTCTACAACATCGGCGGTCTGGATGATGTCGAGCGTAAGTACGCCGAGATGCAGAAGCAGGGCTGATCCTGATGGCTACACTTGACGTACAAGTCGTTGCGACCGACCACGCGGTGTGGTCAGGTGAAGCGAAGTCCCTCACCGGCCGCACAATTGAAGGCGACATCGGGATCCTTCCCGGACACACGCCGGTGCTTGCTCTCCTGGCCGAGGGAGAACTTGTCATCGAACCAGTCGAAGGGGGCACAGTAAAGGCGCACGTCAAGGGAGGGTTCTTCTCCGTGGACTCTGACAAGATCACTGTTGTCGCCGATGAAGCGGATGTGTCTGAGTAGTCCCTAGCAACGCTCTATATCTGTCTCATCTGATGGCCCCGACACATGTTGGGGCCATCAGTGTTTGAGTTCGTGGCCACGGGTTCTCCGGTAGGATCAATAACCGTGCGATTAGTGATTGCCAGTTGCTCAGTCAACTACTCTGGACGTCTGAACGCCCATCTCGCGTTGGCCAAACGGCTCATCATGGTCAAAGCCGATGGTGCCGTGCTCATTCACTCCGACGGTGGTTCCTATAAGCCGCTCAACTGGATGTCACCCCCTGCGGTGCTCAAAGTCTCAGATCCCGATGAGCATCAGGCAAAAGCTGGTATTCAAGAAGTCTGGACGGTCTCGGCAGAGAAGTCTGATGACCAGCTCAGCATCCTGATCACTGAAATCCACCATGAGATTGCTCATGAGCTGGGCACGGACCCCGGATTAGTCAAAGACGGAGTAGAGGCTGATCTGCAGCGCCTGCTCGCGGAGCAGATTGAACGCCTCGGTGATGGACATACGCTCATTCGCCGGGAACATGCCACACCCATCGGCCCCGTCGACATACTCGCCAGAGGCCCCGGCGGGGTCGTTGCTGTCGAGCTGAAACGCCGAGGTGATATCGACGGCGTCGAGCAGCTCACGCGCTATCTGGAGCTCCTCAACCGCGATCCACTCCTGTCGCCGGTCGCAGGTGTCTTCGCTGCCCAGCAGATTAAACCCCAGGCTCGGACACTCGCCGAGGACCGGGGAATTCGCTGCGTGGTTCTGGACTATGACGAGATGAAAGGTGAGGAGTCCGGAGCTCCCCGACTTTTCTGAATCGAAACCCGCACCTCCTCCAGATACTCAGGCGGAGATCCGCCAGCAGTGAGTGTGCCAGTGGCGGCGCTCGGAAGCCGCACTGTCATCGCCGAAAATCCAGTCGGCACGCCATGCGACAATATGGGCGGTCCCGATGCTGATTGGCGTGGTGCAGGCGGGACAGACGTATTCTTTGGTGGCAGCTAGGCCGGAGATATGCCGGACGTAGTACTCACCGTCCCGACGCTTCACGCGTGCCGAGGTGAGGCCGCCCGGTGCCATCGAGTTGGCGGTCAAAGGACGGTGCTGCTGCTGCCATTTGGAGCCGCCGCGACGTCGTCCTTTTCCTTTTCCCACCGTCCTATTCTTGCAGAGTGTCGGCTGACCCAGTCGAGTGCTCGTGAGTTCTTCTTGGGAGAGTGGCGGCGTTGAGACCTTTGAGCTCAATGGGTGCACCCTGCGTGGTGTAAGTGATGGCAGTGCTGACCCTGAGGGTGTAGCCACCCATCAGGGGAATGGTTCTGGGCCGGCCTGAACCGCCACCCGTTGGGCCGCCCTCCACCGAAACGTTGTCCAGATCCGCCAGGGGTTGAAGAAAATCTTCGGCTGCCGAGTAGGTCATCGAGTCTACGAGTATCCGAAGGTGTGCAGGAGAGGTGGTGGCCTTCGGATTCAACCAGATCGGGTAGTGCGCAGATAGTGACCCGCGGGCGTTCGAGTACCGGACACTTCCATACTCGCCCGGTTCTCTGATCAGCATTCGGCGGCACGCGTCCGCTGCGACCAGGTTTCCACCGGTGTTTCCTCTCAGGTCGAGAACCACAGTCGCCTCATCGCTGAGACTCCGCAGTCCTGCGCACAGCAAAGCAGGTGTTGATTTCTCGAAACGTGCTACGCGCAGAGTCGGTCCGTGCCTGGATACGGACGGCATGGCAGGCGGAGGGGGCTCCTGCCACTCCACAGTGCGGCCCCGACCGTCGCGTGCGCTGAACGTGCGTGGCGCTGAGCCCATCGTCATAAACCGGCGCGCGGCAACTTCGGCGTGCTGTTGTGGTGACGCGCCCGTGGTCGCTAACCACAGGTGCGGGCTCTCGACATCCATGAGCCAGCCAACACGGACTCCCGCTTGGAAGGCTCGGGAATCGTCAGGGACGCTGAGAAGCGCGGCTCCCGCCAGCGTCATCTCAGCACGATAGGGCGGGTGGCTCACGCTCCCTGGGGCACGCACGGCAGTATGGGCGTCGCCAAGTTCCGCCACCCAGCGTTGAGCCATGTGCCAGAACGCGCCACCGCGAAGCGAACCCAGGTCGGAGTAGCGAGAACAGATGCGGTCCCATGAGAGACCACGGAGAGTAAAGTACGGGTAGGTGTTCGCAATCTCGGATGAGATCCTCGCGGCCACTTCTGCATATGTCCTGCATTCTGAACATTGGGCGGAAGATGTGGGGGAATGCGCAAGGCTATGAAGCAGCTGGAGCGTCTCGGCGAAATCAGCCGGGCGGCGGACCCTGCTGATCAACCGAAGGTTCTCAGTCTCGGCATGCAGCGAAGAGGCCGATATCCCAGGTTGGACGTTGACCTGCCACACGTTCCGCCTGCGCTGACTCGGCGGAGCAAACTCCATAGGCTGACCAAGAACAGCTTCGAACTCTCTGCTTTCGAGTTCTAGCAGGTCACGCAGACTCTCAGTGCCGGGTAAGCCCAGGATTTCACAGCGCACGCTCTGGTCGAAGGTTGGGAGCACCATATTCTGAGACTATGGGAAGGTGAGATCAGACCGCCGCCTGAAAATTACCTGAATTGTAACCATATCGTTATGTTCTGTATTCTAGAGAGTTGGACATTCATGGTCGGGGTTCCAGATGCCCCGTTCCGCTACTTCTAAGGACGACACCTCAGTGCGATTCGTTTACGCCATTATTGCTTTCGTCGCCGGTTTGGCGCTGCTCGGCTTGGGCATCCACCAGTTGACCGCGGAGACGGAGGAGACTCACGTCATCGAGACGGAAGGGTCAGAGGACGCTCCCTTCACCGTCATCACCAACGACGTGATCGACGCGGAGGCGGGCCGTGAGGAGTTCACCATTGAAGCGGAGGGGGAATACCTCATCGCCGTCGGCCGGACCTATGACATCGAAGCATGGCTCGATGATGCCGCCCACAACCGCATTACCGGTATTGAAGACTCTGAGGATCCAGGACAGTCGTCGAGGATCACTGCCGAGTACATCGACGGTGAGACCGATGTTCCGGACCCCACCGACTCCGATCTGTGGGTCAGCGTTGAGACCGCTGAGGGTGAAATGCCATACCGCTGGGACACCCCTGATGAGGAAGGCGATTGGGCGCTCCTCATCTACCGTGAGGACGATCAAGCAGCCCCCGCCGCTATCACGGCAACCGAAACCGTGACCTACTCCCACACGGGAGGCGTCGCGCTGCTCATCAGCGGATCCTTGGTTATCCTCCTAGCACTTGGGCTCTTCTACTGGGCTGTAGGCGCGCCGCGCCGCAAAAAGGAAGCCGCCGCCGCGGCAGCAGCCTCATCTGCCCCCGCAACAGACGTCAAAGGCGCCGAAGTGGCTGAACCAAGCGAATCGGCCACGCCGGCAGACGACGATGCGACACAGGAGTTTGTCCCGGCATGGACAACACCCCTGGTCGAGACCGGACAGCAGGAAACGGTGGAAGACACACCCATTCATGCAGAGGACGACGACGCCGAGACCCCGCAGGACGACGACACGTCTGAGGTCCCGGCCCACGCGGTCACAGAATCATCAGCGCAGGACCACGACGATCACGACCAGGACGACGATCACGACGACGAGGACATCGACCCCATGGACGCGCCGGATACCTCTACTCCAGCAACCCAGGAGAACAGCGAAAAGCTCTCCGGTTGGGCGCAGGGATTGCGCGACCGCCTCGGCGGAGGAAAATCCCCATTTGCAGTAGTGCTCGCTGTACTGGTGGCCCTGGCCTCCGGCATGGGTCTGGCGGGGCCGGCTCACGCTGATGAAGACGAAGACGGCACCGATGCCGACTCGGAGCAGACTGATGAAGACACTCCTGAGCAGGACGAGGCGCTGGAGGAGGATGAAGACAGCGACGTTGAACTGGACGATCCGGCCGATGTGGACGCTGAGGACCTCCAGGATGAGGAGGGCACCCAGGAAGAACCAGGCGTCGAAGGTGAAGTGCCCTCAGAAGGCTATTCAGTATTGCTGGGTTCGCAGCTCGAGAACATCATGGAGGATATCGCACAGGCGGTGGAGGCCGGTGATGAGGAACGTGACACTGAGCTCCTTGAGGACCGTGTAGCCGGGGATGCCCTCGGCTATCGCGAATTGGCCTACCGCAACTATGATCTGGCCGAGACCTCCATGCCTGCACCGATCGGTACAGAGGTGCTCTCTGCTGCAGTCACCGGTGACGCTGAGTTTCCCCGTCAAGCGGTGGTCATAGTCGAACATCCCGACACCGAGGTTCCCCAAGTTCTGATCATCGAGCAGGCCTCAGCCCGGGAGAACTACAAGCTCGTCCACACAGCAATGATGGCTCCCGGGACAGAATTCCCCGCCTTCTCCGCCGAGCAGGGTGGAGTCTCCACCATTTCACCTGGCGACGCCGAGGACTCAGGTACTCCCGCATCCGCACTTCAGGGAGTCTCACGATGGTTCGTTGATGAGGATCATGACTTTGGGGACCAGATGGCCGAGAGCGTCTACATCGATGCTCTGCATGAGTACCATGACGAGCTCACCGAGGCTGCAGACGACACCGAAATCGAGTTCGACAACCCAGAAGTGGACTTGGAGAACGCTTCAGCCTTAGAACTGCCAGACGGAACCGTCGTGGTAGCGGGCTCGTTCGACATGACCATGGAAATGTCCCCTATTGGTGATGGCGACACTATTTTCCTAGAGCATGATCTGGTGGTGGAGATCGTCGGGACAGACTGGACCACTTTCCCCACCCGCATCACTTCGCGCGAATTCGTGGTCCTCCATATCCCGCCGGAAGACTCGGAAGAAGAGGCTGTGCTCGTGGGCGTGGACAACCTCATCTCCGACGCATCGATCAACACACCAGAGTGGTTTGACGACTACTAGAACGCCGTGAACCTTGAACGGTAAGATGGCGAGCAATGAATGACAATCACTCAGCCAACGACCGTTCCGTCAATGCTCACGGCGCAGTAGACCTCTCCACTTTGGCCGAAAAATCGGCCCAGCAGGCCCCGGCAGGGCAGCAGCCTGCCGGTACTCAGGGTTCCTGGGTCGTGTCGGTGGCGCCGCAGCAGCTTCAGCAGATCGTCCAGCTGTCAGCCCAAGTGCCCGTCCTGGTGCTGATCCATGGCGATGATGTGACTTCGCAGCAATTCGCCGCAACCTTGGAAAAGGCGGTGGACTCTCATCAAGGGCGGATGGTAATGGCGACCATCAACGCGGCCTCCGCTCCGGAAATCGCTGAACAGGCCGGGAACCTTCCTGTGGTGACAGCCTTTCTCTCCGGTCAGCCCGTAGGGGAGTTCGACGCCTCGGCACCAGTCGAGCAGCTTCCCGAGGTTATCGGTCAGATCCTGCAGTTGGCGACGCAGAACGGCGTCACAGGAACCGTCCCTCCGCAGTCTCAACGCGGAGGTCAGGAACCAGAGGCAGAGCCTGAGCTGCCGCCACTACACCGCAAAGCTCATGAGGCCCTCGAGAACGGCGATTACGACGGAGCTGCTGAGGCTTTCGCCGAAGCACTCAAGGAAAAACCCGACGATTCCGATGCCAAGCTGGGCCTCGCCCAGGTCCAGCTCATGAAGCGAACCAAAGATGTCGATGTCGCCGCAGTGCGTCAGCGCGCAGCGGACAACATGGATGACGTTCGAGCCCAGACCGACGTCGCTGACGTAGACGTACTGGGAGGTCATGTCGAAGACGCCTTTCAACGCCTCATTCGGTACATTCAGACGCACCCAGGTGAGGGGCGTGAAACAGCGCGGAAGCACCTGGTTGAGCTCTTCAGCATCGTAGGGGACACAGATCCGCGAGTTGTAGCAGCTCGGAAAAAGCTCGCAACAGCTCTCTTCTAGTGGTGTGTCTCCAAAATAGGTTATTGCTTTGGTGTTAACCTTGGGTATGGCTAATAATCCTGC
>NZ_VAVZ01000031.1 GCF_005771525.1 Nesterenkonia salmonea
CACACCGCCATCGGAGGCGCTGTTCCCTCAGCCCGCGTTCACAACCTCACGGGGAACTACAGCTAGGTGGCTCGTCCATCTGGCGAACTAACACTGGGAGAGCCTGCAATGGGCCGGCCAAGGAGCCGGACAGGTAAGTCGGCTTCGATTCCTGCATGCCCCTGACGAATGACTCGATAGGCAGGGTGACCGGGTCGTTCAGCGATTGCTTCATCGAAGATCCCGTCTTTCATCACCAACGCGCAGTATTCGTCGACCGCGAACCCATCTCCCAAGATGCCTTCGCCCACCCATTGCAGGTACTTTTCGCGACGCCCCGGTTCTCCGAAGTAGTGCGGGCATGCACTACCGGGGATAAACCCCAGCCCATCGTTCAATGGCGCTAGAGGGCCGAAAGAATCTGTGGAGGAGCTTTCAAACCAACAGTTCATGCCAGCACTGATGCCTGCAAGCACAGTGCCCACGCCGGCAGCCTCTTCCAGAATCTCAGGCAAACCGTGCAGGCGCCAGATAGCAAGAAGGTTGGCTGTGGATCCACCTCCTACGTACACGATGTCCTGGTCTAGGAGGAACCGGGGGTCTGTGTAGCCCCACGGTTGTTGGCAGAATAACGAGAGCACTGAGGTCTCGGCGTATCCGCCAAATGCGGCCTCAAACTTGTGTGCGTAGCTCGACGCGTTTCCGCTAGCTGTCGGGATGAAGCAGACCTTTGGGCGGGATTCTCCCGTGAGTTCCAGAATGTACTTATCGATCGACGTCAGTCCGCTATCAGACATGGAAAACCCGCCACCACCGAGCGCAACGACTGTCCCCTTCATCCATTCCCTCTCAGCACCGATATATTCCCGGCTCATGCCAGCCCTGTTTGTTCCACTGTACGGGTCTTAGGCGGAGGGCTTCAGTTCTATTCCGGTGAAACGATCCTGGGCGCCGGCCCATGAAGAACAACGCCGCAGCACGGACCAGTGTCAGGCTTACCGCAGCGTAGGTTGTGGCTCGGATCACTGGAAACTACAAGCGTGGAAACGAACGGACAGCCAAGAATCACCCGCGCAACCAGGGGCGCCGACAGCGATGATGCAGGCCCATCTCACCCATGGGCTCTCTGTCACGACAGCCAGTGAGGCCACCGAGGGGTCGCGGTGTTCGGGCAAGAGATCGTCCCAGCTCTCATGTGGCTCGTGAGCGTGCTGGTCAGCGGCAGGAATCATAGTGATCTGGGTGGTGGGGCGTCGTCGTCTTGTCTGTGCCAAGACAACCTCCTCAGAGCTGTGCGGAAAACTGCATAGACCTGTTGCTGCTGAGAGCGAGGGCGGACTTGGTCTACGCTGCAAGGTGGTGCTTGAGCTTATCGAGCAGGATTTCAGGCTGTTCCTCCGGGATGAAATGGCCGCAATCACTTATTGGTTCTCCGAAAGCATTCGGAGCGAAAGGCTTCCAAAACTCGACGACGTCTTTGCCTCCTACAAGTCCCTGGGCGCCCCAGAGCACCTGGACCGGGAGGTCAACAGTTCTTCCGGCGTCGAAATCTCCCGCGTCATGGACCAGATCAATGTCTGTGGCCCGGTAATCGTCGAACCCAGAACGCAGCGCCCCGGGCTGAGAGAATGCCTCCACATAGTCGCCAATGACCGGCTCTAGGGCACCGCGCTGCAGGGTCCATCGCTCAAAGAAGAAGCGAAGGTACGCATCAATATGGGGGCCGACCAGCAGCTCCGGGAGATCGTCTTTCATGTGGAAAAGCCAGTGCCAGTATCCATGGGCGGTGTCCATGCTGCCGTGGCGGAACATGTGAAGCGTCGGGGCAATGTCTAGAACTGTGAGATGCGTGAGCACTTCTCCGTGATCAAGTGCGAATCGGTGAGCGACCCTGGCGCCCCGATCATGACCGACAATGCGCACTGAGCTGTAGCCAAGGTGGTTGACCAGCTCCCGAATATCCTGAGCCATCGATTTCTTGTCAAAGCCACCGCGAGGCTTGTCCGTCAGGCCGTATCCGCGCAGATCAGGCGCGACCACGCGGTAGTGCTGAGCCAGGTCAGGAATGACCCGAGCCCAGCACTGAGAGGTTTGGGGCCACCCATGAAGAAGCACCACTAAAGGCTGTGTGCCGCCAGTATCGGTATAGCTCATCTTGATGTCACTGAGTTGTGTGATGCGCCTCATAGAAGCCATCTAACCACATAAGGTGGTTAGTTATAGGGTAGGGAAATGGAAAATTGGTTGTTTATTGGCGGTTTCGCCAGTCTCGACCTGGTCAATACCAAGCGCGATCGTTGGTCCGCAACGCCCCGGGAGACGTTGACGACCCCGGCGAGCATCACGCGGTGGGCTGATGCCCAAGGGTTCGGTCCTCATGCCTTCTGCGCTGGCGACCGTGAACTTGAAGAAGTTCGGCAGTTCCGAGAAGCGCTGTACGCATTGGTGATGTCTCCGAAGGGGCCCGCTCGTTCAGTCGACATCGACTTGATCAATCAGCATGCGTGCTCGTTGCCAGGTGCGCTCCTGCAGAAAGCTCCGCGTGAGCAGGGTGGGGTCGTTACTCGACCTGCCGTCGGGTCAGTGTCCAACCTGTTGACCGTGCTGGCTCATGAATTCATTTGGATGGTGGGGGAGTACGGCACCGGGAAGGTTAAGGAGTGCGAGCACGAACGGTGTGGCCTGGTGTTCGTCGATGCTTCGCGCGGAATGAAGCGGCGCTGGTGCTCAATGCGTCGCTGTGGCAATCGCGCTAAGGTTCAGCGGCATGCGCAGAAGGGCCAGCCCGCTCAGATCCAGGAATGAGTCCATCCTCTCCACGACTGAAGTGGCAGATTAGACGCCTCGTACTGGATTGAGCGCTTCTCTTAACGTATACCGACCAGAAAGCTCTCAGCCTTCGGGTTGGGTGGGCTTGACTTTTTCAGGGGGTACGTCGCTGTCCTGCGTGCCAGCATTGTCGGCCTCCTCCGACTGGGCGGCGCGGTAGGGAATCCTGCCTCCAGCTAAAACCATCTCCATTTGCCGTTGCGAAAGCCGATGACGCAGCTCGATCGGTTCATCACCGACCCGAACCGTCACTGAGTTCCCAGACCGCAGAGCTTGGTGCAGGCCCGAGAAGGAGAGCACATCACCTTGACTGATCTGCTCGGCATCAGCCGGATCGGCGAACTCCAGGGGCAGCACCCCAAAGTTGGCCAGGTTCTGCCAGTGAATTCGGGCGAAGGACTTTGCGACTACCACGCGCAGCCCAAGGTGGCGAGGAGCAATCACCGCGTGCTCCCGTGAGGATCCTTGGCCGTAGTTGTCACCGCCGACGATGGCGTGTCCGCCGTCGTTCTTCGCCGCCCTGGTGGGGTAGGTGTCGTCGATCTGGATATAGACGAATTCGGCGATCTTCGGGATGTTGCTTCTGTAGGGCAGGACCCGTGAACCTGCAGGCATGATCTCATCTGTGGAGACGTTATCCCCCACACTGAGCAGCACCGGAAGCTCAATGTCCTCAGGCAGCGGATCGAAAGTAGGAAGGGACTTGATGTTGGTGCCCTTGACCAGTTCCACCTCACGCGCCTTAGACTCCTCCACCGGCGGGCTCAACATCTCAGTGTTGATGCTGTACTTCTCCGGCAACTCAGGTGAGGGATAGCTCATGTCCAGATCGCGCGGATCGGTGATGCGCCCAGTCAGCGCAGCTGCGGCCGCAGTCTCCGGAGAACACAGCCACACAGAGTCCTCGTCCGTTCCGGAGCGACCTGGGAAGTTGCGCGGCATCGTGCGCAAGCTGTTGCGACCCACTGCCGGGGCCTGGCCCATGCCGATGCAGCCCAGGCAACCGGACTGATGGATGCGAGCCCCAGAACGGATCAACTCAAGTATCCAGCCGCCGCGGGTGAGGTCTTGCAGGATCTCTCGTGACGTGGGGTTGATGTCCAGGGACACTCCGCTGGCGGTCTGACTACCGCGCATAATTTCAGCAACCACAGCGAAATCGCGCAGACCCGGGTTGGCCGAGGAACCCACAACCACTTGGTGTACCTCCTCGTCTGCGACCTCACGCACCGTCACCACGTTGCCAGGAGAGGAGGGTTTGGCAATGAGTGGTTCCAGACTCGACATATCGATGCGCTCCTCGACGTCGTAGGTCGCGCCCTCGTCAGCGAGCAACTCAGTGAAGTCGTCTTCGCGGCCCACAGCTTTCAGGTAGTCGTGGGCGGCGTCGTCCGCTGGGAAAACTGTCGTTGTCGCACCGAGTTCAGCTCCCATGTTCGCGATGACGTGACGGTCCATGGCTGTCAGGTGTGCGAGTCCTTCTCCGTGATACTCAATGATCTTGCCGACTCCGCCTTTGACATCATGGCGGCGCAGCAGCTCAAGGATGACATCCTTAGCGGATACCCAGTCCGGCAGCTCACCCGTGAGTTCGACACCCCAAATCTGTGGCATCTCAACGTAAAGAGGGTCCCCAGCCATCGCCATGGCGATCTCTAGACCACCGGCTCCGATGGCCAGCATTCCCAGCGCACCGGCGGCGCATGTATGCGAGTCGGACCCGATCATCGTGGCACCGGGTCTGCCGAAATGGGCTTGGTGGACCGGATGGGAGACGCCATTGCCCGCTTTCGAAAACCAGAGCCCGTAGCGTTCGGCGGCTGACTGCAGGAACAGGTGGTCTTCAGTGTTCTTCTCGTCCGTCTGCAGAAGGTTGTGATCAACGTACTGGACGGAGAGTTCGGTTTTGATGCGTCCCAGGCCTAACGACTCAAGTTCCAGCATCACCATTGTCCCAGTAGCGTCCTGAGTGAGGGTCTGGTCGATGCTCAGCCCGATTTCGTGACCGGGTTCTGGTGTTCCACTGATCAAGTGCGAGTGAATGAGTTTCTGGGCTACATTGAGTGACATCCCCTACCTCCTGCCTGTCGGCCGTGCTGCTAAACGGGGACGCAGTGGTCGCAGCAGTAAATCTCTCCATGTGCCTTGGTGCCGTGCCCCAAGATCCGACAGCCGCACGTCCCGCAGGTCGGCGCCATAGCGTGCATGGCACACTCGAAGCTGTCGAAGACGCCGCTGCGGCCATTTTGGGTGATAGTCATAGGAGTTTCGTACGTGTTCCCGCAGGTGTCGCAGGGTGCCATGAAGAGCCTCCAATGCTCATTGGCGGTGGCCCTATATGAATGGGCCTCGAACTTCCGAGGGTATGCAGATGAGTTCGCCAGCGTCAATGATTCACTGCTGCGCTGAGAAGCGATGCTATGAAGGTCTCGTGGCCTGGCGACGGTGAGGCCCGCCGCGCGCAGACTTTCCCATGGAGCCGGGAAGGCACGCCCACAGTTTTGCCCACTGCTCGGCAGTGAGGTCCTTTGGCAGAGATTGAGCGTGAACCCCTGCTCGGCCGCATAAATGGCCCACCTCGGATTTAGTCAATCCGCGGATGCGCCTCAGGATCTGCGCTATACGCCGCCCCGGTCCGGTGAACGCTGAATGGATGAATCGCGCATACCGTTTTCGATCAGCCCACGGCACCAGGGGAATCGAGCGCCGGCTCATAGTGAAGATCCCACCGTCAACGCTCGGGGCCGGTGTAAAGGCACGCGCAGGCACTCGGCCTTCCAGCGCGAACTCATAGAACGGCGCCCATTGGGCGGTCATCATGCTCGACCCACCCACTCCTGCACGTCGTCGGGCGACTTCCCATTGCGTGAGAAGAACGGCCTCGTTCCAGTGCTGGTCGTGGAGTAATTTCCGCAGCAGGGCGGTGGTTCAGTGAAACGGCAGATTCCCTACGACGACGTGTGGCTTACGGGGCAGCGGATAGCTGAGGAAATCAGCGGTGACCACTTGGTTCTGCCCTTGAAGCTTGGTTTCCAACGCTCGCGCGAGCCTACAGTGGATTTCCACGGCGGTGAGCGGACGTTCGAGCTTTTGCAAGGGCAGGGTGAGTGCGCCTCGCCCTGGTCCGATCTCCAGGATCGGGCCCTGTGTGCGGCTGACGATATCGATGATCTGAGCGATAGTGCGGTTATCAGTGAGGAAGTTCTGGCCGTGTTCGTGACGGCCGTCGGTGAAGGTATGCAAGGAAGTTCTCCCTGGAATCGTGATGGTTCCAGGCAGGCACAGAAACACTGCGCAGACGCAGATGTGTGGGGTCTGTCCTGTGCCGCCCAGCTTTACGGCTGGTGCGGCGAAGCGCAGGAAGATCTAAGCAGACGCGTGAGATGTGGGCACGGCTTGAGGCGCAGCCGAGGGCATGCGCAGTGCCTTTGGGGTCTTTAGATCAGATGCTCGACGCCGCAGCGTCCATCCAAGGACGCATCGCGGCGAACTTTATTGATGCTCCATTTCCCATGCTGGCATCATAACCGGCCAAGCCGAGGACAAGGAATCCGACCGCCAAATTGGCAGGTTGTCCGACTGCGAGTCCTCAAGCTTTCCCTCGGCCTGAGCAGCATTGCGGAGTTAGCAGTTCAAGAGAACGCGCTGTCCACGTTCTCTACCTCAGGTCGAGCAGCATCGTGTCGGAACTTGCGTTGCGCCCGACGCGGCTGAAGCCTGCCCGCTCGTACTGTCGGCGCGCATCATTGCCGTCCTCAACGCTGAGGCTGATAGCAGGGACGCCGCGGCTGCGCGCCTGGCTTATCAGCTCCGACAGCAGGGAACTGCCGATGCCCAGACCTCGCCATGCGGCGAACGTCGTCATACTCAACTCCGGCGTCTCTGGATCCACGAATCCATACCCCGGATCATCGGCGGAGAAGTGCACCAACCACGCGACAGCTTTCACGACGCCGCCCTCATCGTCAGCGAGCCCAAAGTCCGCTCCGGAAGGGAAGTTCGTAAAGTAGTGAGAGATTTCGGGGCTGGCATCGACGTCGTCGAGAGTGAAACGCGTCCGGCTCCAGTTCATATTTGCCAGCGTGGCTTCACGCAGGATCCACCGGTCGGACCCTAATAGCTGGCGAATCGTCACAGCGGACACATTACCGGTGAGTCTCGAAACGTCACATCCTCGCCAAAAGGTGCTCACCGATATATCGTTAAGTCAGTCCGAACCCATAGTGGGTGCGGCGTTTAGGAGGTTGTGATGACTGATTCAACTCGAGGAGACTCACGCGGCAGGAGCATCTTCGGAGACTGCCGGCCACCCGCAGGGGGCCCCTCAGCTGATATCTGGGACGCCCTGGACCAACTGCGCGGCGCTTTTAAGAACAAATCGGCACCGCGAGCCAGCCGTGGTGACGTACGTGCGGCGGTTCTTTCCCTTCTGGCCGAACGGTCGATGCACGGATACCAGATCATTCACGAGATTGAACAGCGCAGCGGAGGGGCATGGAAGCCCAGCCCTGGCTCGGTATACCCCACGCTCCAGCTTCTGGCCGATGAAGGCCTTATCCATGCTGAGGCAGAAGGTGGACGCAAGACATATTCACTGACGGAAGAAGGCCGTGAAGCTGCAGCCGCAACGGATCAGTTGCCTGCTCAGTGGCAGGGCGCCGATCACCATGGTCATTCGGTCCGGACTTTGTCCAAGGCGGGGATGGAACTGGCTCAAGCAGCAGCGCAGGTCGGCCGCTCCGGGACACCTGACCAGATCAAGCAGGCGGAGCATGAGATCGACCAGGTGCGCCGCAAACTGTATTCCATCCTCGCTCAGGACTGAACGGCGTGCCCGCAACGAGTGACCAGTGGGGTTGCGGCCTCCAGGGCGTCGAGTGAGAGCTTCGGCTAAACCGCTCCGTACCCGGTACCGTCGAATTCTGCGATTCGCTGCACTCCACCTGGCACAGGTGTGGTGGTTCGAGCTGTTCCTGCCCCGACTTGGTCTGGGTCGGCTTTCCGCACCGGGCCGGTCTCGGCGTATGCAGCGTCTGGCTCAGCGTTTTCATGCCCTCGCCGTCGACCTCGGTGGGCTGATGATCAAGGTCGGCCAGTACCTTTCGTCGCGCCTTGATGTGCTGCCTCCGGAGATCACCAAGGAGTTGGAAGGACTGCAGGATGAGGTCACCCCCGTGGCCTTTCCGGACCTCAAGCAGGTCGCAGAGGCAGAACTCGGCGCACCTCTTGAGGGCATCTACGCCTCGATGGACCCGTCCCCCGTAGCGGCCGCCTCACTGGGTCAGGCGCATCGAGCAACACCCACGGACGACGACGCCGAGCTAGCTGGCTTTAATGCCGCGGTGGTGAAGATACAGCGCCCTGGGATTGACGAAATCGTCGATGTGGACCTGGCCGCGCTCCGGAGGGTCGGAAGGTGGCTGTCCAGAATCCGTTTAGTCAGTAGTCGTGTCGACGCACCCGCGCTGGTGGAGGAGTTCGCCACCACCAGCATGGAGGAAATCGACTATCTCCACGAGGCGTCCAATGCAGAACGTTTCGCTGCGAACTTCGCTAAGGATCCGCGGGTCTCCACTCCTGAGGTGATGTGGGAACGCACCACCCGGAAGGTACTCACCCTTGAGGATGTCACCGCGATCAAGATCAATGATGTGGAGAAGCTCAAAGCAGCGGGCATCGACCCCTCAGAAGTTGCCACAGAGTTCGCGAACGTGATGTTCGATCAGCTGTTCGTCCACGGCTTTTTCCATGCCGACCCACACCCTGGAAATATCTTCGTCACCCCGGCGGCGCCCAATCGTGAAGTCCCTGCAGAGGCAGCTCAGGGCCCGCACTGGCACTTGACCTTCATCGATTTCGGCATGATGGGGGAAATCCCGGACACTCTGCGCAAAGGGCTGCGCAGGGTGTTCATCGCCGCGGCCTCGCGAGACGGCAAGGCTCTGGTTGAGGGCATTCAGGACGTAGGCGTTCTGCTCCCATCGGCAGACACTGCCGAACTTGAACGGGCCATGACTCAGCTCTTCGCACGGTTCGGCGGGATGGGCTTCGCAGAGCTGAAAGAAGTAGATCCCCGTGAATTCAGGGAGTTCGCCAATGAGTTCGGCGAGCTGGTGCGCTCGCTGCCGTTCCAGCTGCCGGAGAACTTCCTGCTGATGCTGCGCACAGTGTCCCTCATCTCGGGGGTCTGCAGCACTCTGGATTCTCGGTTCAACATCTGGGACGCCATCGAGCCCTACGCCGAGCAGCTCATCCGTGACCAAACCGGCCCAGCAGTTCAAGACGCGGCGCAAAAGGTCGCGAGCACCGTAGCGACCGCCTATCGGCTGCCGGGCCGGCTTACCGAAGTAGCCGACCGCATTGAAGCCGGACGCATCGCGGTGCGCACCCCTGATCTCGACCGCAGAATCGCCTCCCTAGAACGGGTCGGCCGGCGAGTCATCTCCGCAGTGCTCTTCACAGGACTGGCGATTACTGGAACTCTGCTGGTCACCGACCACAGTGCTATCGGCTACGCGGTGATGGCCGTGTCCCTCATCCCACTTCTGCACTCCGTCTTGCCTGGACGGAGAGGCAAGGGTTAAGTGTCCAAAGTCAGGGCTGTTGGTTCGTGGTGACCGGCTCAGCCGTCTTCGAGTTCGTAGTCAATGTCTGAGGTCCCTTCGGCTGGCTTCACCGTGATGACGACTCGCCGGTTTTGCTGACGGCCCTCATCGGTGTCATTGCTGCCACGCGGGTAGTCCTCACCGAGACCGGAGGTTGACACAGCATCAGCGTCAACACCGGCGTTTTCGACCAGCCAGTCCGCCACAGACTCAGCGCGTAATTCTGAGAGCTCGTAGTTGTCGGCAAAGGTACTGGTCGGAAGGTTGTCGGTGTGCCCTTCGACGTCAATGAGGTAGTCATCATCGCGCAGGGCCATGTCTTCGGCGATGGCCTGAAGCTCTGATTCAGCATCTGGGCGCAGGTCGAACTCGTCACTGTCAAAGAGCACATCGCCTTCAGTGATGTAGGAGACTTCATCGTCACCGTCTGTGCGTTCTGTGTCCTCTGCGCCCTCCAGCTGGTAGGCCTCCAGGATCCCTTGGGGGACAACAACCTGTGGGACCACCAGCTGTGGCGCTACGACTTGGGGCAGCACCATTTGAGGCACAAACCCATCTCCTGCTTCGTGAATGGGACGAGTCTGAATTGACTGGGTTTCAATGCCTTGTACAGTGATTGAGCGCACTGCGATGGGCCGGTGGGCTAGGGGTACGTAGTCGCCGCCATCCAATTCTGATTCATCAGACTGACACGCTTCCTCTTGCCTTATCCCAGGCTCCTCCACCGCACTGACCTGAATCTCTTTCGGGGTCACTTCCGGAAGTACCGTCCCATCTGGCAAATCGACTTCCGGGATAGAGCGGCTTGGAAGCGTGAAGCCCGGCGTATACGCAGGCGAGATTTCCACAGCTGGCAGGCATCCCCCTGGGGCGTCGTACTCGATGATGCAACCGGCCTGACCCACTCGCTCCGGTACGACGATTGACGGCGCACCGGGAATTGTCAGGGTTTCACCACCGACCTCGACCGTCACGTCATCAAGTCCCTCATGCTGTTCTTCTGCGATGACAACATCCTCGAGCCAGGTCACAGTGGCCTCACCGGAATCTTCCGCCTCCACGCAATCGGCGATCTCCACGTTGAGGTGGAATCCGGGGAGGTTGTGGTTCCACCATCACCTTCCTCGGGATCTGCAGGGGGACAGCCCGTCAGGACTAGGGCTACCAACACCGCCATTCCGGATGCAGGGCGCAGAAGCGTCGTCTTCAACGGTGGAGTCGATGCAGCGGCTGTCATCGCGATGCTCCTCGCTGGATTCTCTTGTGCCGGGTGGTCACGCCTAGGAGCCTCACAGCAATGCTCACAACAGTGGCTCTTAATGCAAGGTTCTATCACAAATACGGCTTATAGGGGAGTGACTTCAAGGTCCTCCAATACGTTGCGGACCCGGGCAAGCTTCACAGCAGAGAGCCCGTGCATAGGTGCAGGAAGGTTGGGTCGATCAGTGAGTCTGAAATGTTCGGCGATTGCTGCGACAACCCGAAGGCTGCCGTGTTCAGCAAAGAGGTCCCATAGCGGAGTCAGTCGTTGAGACGCCGCAAGAGCCTCGGTGAGATCTCCGTTCAGAGCTGGTCTGCTAATGCGCTGAGCCAGCTCGGGCAAAGTGCCAGCAATGACGGAGTACCAGGCATCGCAACCTGCAAGCAGCCCAATTGCCGCAGCAGAATCACCTGAAATTCCGATCGTCACATCACCGGGAATGACGGAACGAATCTCTTCAACACGCGCGCGTGCACGCTGGAGATCAGTATCAACCGGTGGGATCTTGATGGAGGCGATCGCTGGCAACGTGGCGATGCGCCCGTAGAGCTCAGTGCTGAAGGTGAAGTGGGTTGTTGTCGGGTTGTCGTAGACGACGACCGGCACTGAAGCAATCTCAGTCACGGCGCGGAACAAGCCATAGACCTCATCCTCAGTTAGGGGTTGATAGCTCATCGGTGCCACCAAGAGTCCGGAGGCACCTGCCTGCTGGGCGTTCTCCACATTGGTGATGACGTCGGAGGTGCGCAGCGACCCCACTCCTACGATCACGGGCACGTTCTTCGCATGAGTCACCGCCAGTTCTGCAACGCGGGCACGCTCTGCTGGTGATAGGTAGGCATAGGACCCGGTTGAACCTAGGGCGGTGATTGAGTCGACGCCCGCTGAGGTGAGACGTTCTATGAGGCGAACGAAACCTGCCTCATCGACGGCGTCATCCTTGATGGGGGTCAGGGGGAATGCGCTGAGGCCTGTGAACATTACAACTCACTTTCGGGACGTGGATGTCGGACAGATTTATTCGTCGCAGGCGCAATGGGCGAAGACCCGGTCTCCAGGAGAGCATGGTCACGGCGTCCGTGGCGTTGGGCGGCCGCTCCGGCAACGACCACTAGGACTATTCCTAGAGTTTGGATGGTGCTCGGGAACTGTGTCAGCACAATCAGTCCCAAAAGCAGGGCTACTGCGGGCTCAAGGGCCATAAGCGAGCCGAAGGCGGTGGCGGTCATTTTTCGCAGTGCTGCGAGTTCGAGAATGAACTGAGCCACCGGAGCCAACAGAGCCAGCCCCAGAGCGAGAAGGAGTATCTGAAAATCGATATTGGGCGCAGCCTGGGGAACCCCCATGATTGCAGCGACGACTGCCGCAATCGGCAGAATAATGGAGAGCACTCCGGAGCCGGTGAACCGGTCGCCTACCTTCTGTAGAAGGACGATGTAGGCACCCCACCCGGCACCAGCAAGAAGCGCGAAGCCCACGCCGGGAAGGTTGATATCGCCTTGCCACGGTTCGGTAAGGAGTACGACTCCGCACAGGGCAAGAAGCGGCCAGGTCAAAGCACGCAGACTTCCGCTTCGCATCGCGGCGACGCTCAGGGGGCCGAGGAATTCGATAGCCACCGCAGTGCCCAAGGGAATCCGTTCGATTGAGGCCAAGAAAGCAACCGTCGTCAGTCCCATGGCAGCTCCCAGTGCTAAGAGCACCGGGACATCGCGGCGTCGAATGGACCGCAGCGGTGGGGGAGCTATCAGTATCAGAAGCACGGCGCCCAGGCTCAGTCTCAGCCAAGCGGCCCCCGCTGGGCCGACACTTTCGATCAGCCCTACTGAGAGGGCGGAACTCAATTGGATGGCGAAGATGGCCACGACCGCCAGTAACCATGGTGGGCCTGGAATCCGGATGAAGAGTTTCGAGGTCACACGCTGATCCCGGTGGCGTTCTCTGCGGTGATCACCCGATGTGCTGATCGCAGGCCGGGGCTGAATGCCCTGAGGTGCCTCACTAAGTCTTCTGCCGCTGCAAGGAGATCCTTGTTACCGACCGGGCTGAGCGCGTCCATGATGAACAGTGCCTGGGTTGTCTCATCGGTGAGCTGCGTGCGTGAGCCCTGCCGCCAGTTCCACCGTCGGCACGTGCCACCCAGGTCATCGCACCAGATCACTTCGCCGGGCTTCGGGTATTCGGTAATGACCTCGCCTCCGGACTTCACGTCGAACGGTTCATCGCCTTTGGCGCGCACCAGCCGTGGCGCTCCGGTGTAACCGTTCAGGTCCTCACCACCCAGCGGGATCTGGTGCAGAACCGAGATGGCGTTGTAGATGTCGGTCAGTCGGTTCACGCGTGGGAGTCCTGACTCAGTGCGGAGGGTCAGAGCTTCAAGACTGTTGCGGGTTCGTTTCGGTTTCGCACCGAAAGCACGGTGAGCCTCCCGCCAGGACGCGATATGCTCCCATTCCTCAACGCGCTGCTCCTGCTGCAGAGCGGCACCGAACTCTTCTGCTCGGTGCACGAGTTTCTCGCTGGCGGCATCGGAGGCTCCGGGAGCAATCCCGTCGGCGACGAGCAGTAGTGCTGTGTAGTCGGGGCGAAGCGTAAAGACCTCTTCGTCAACATGCGCGGCAGTGAGAAAGCTCTTGAGGTCAGTCAGTTCAGGCACGAATGGTCTCCTTGCGTGGTGTGGCTGTCAGGCCGGGTTCGAAGACGGTCAGAGTGAATCGGGCTGGTATGTGATGAGGGTTGGCATAGGAATGCGGGATGTCACCAGGGAAATTCAGTGCATCACCAGTGGTGAGTGTGTGGATTTCGCCTTGGACATCGACCTCCATTGACCCCTCCAGCACCTGGAGCAATTCCTTGGTGCCCGGAGTGTGGCCAGTGCTCGAATGGGTATCATTCGGGCCGAGGCTCCAATCCCACAGTTCCACGACGTTGGGAGGGCCCACCGATGTCATCAGTACGCCACGTCCGCCTGCCTCCCCGGACCAGAGCAGTGCCCCTTCACCTTTTCGGGTCACCCTGGCACCGCGAACCGCAGGAGGCTCCACGAGTTCGGGCAGTCCCACACCCAATGCTTCGCTGAGTTTCAGCAGGGTTCCCACGCTTGGGTTGGCCGTCCCCTGCTCGACATTGATCAGCATTCTGCGACTTAGACCTGACGCCTGCGCTAAGTGGTCAAGGGTCCATCCACGTGTGGTGCGATGTTCGCGCACCCGTAGTCCGATGGCTGTCGATAAAGTGCTCTGATACTCATCCATGTGAGCAGTATAGTGCACTAATTGGGGTCAGTTAGTGCACTTTTGGGGGCAGCGTCGTGCTGTTTTAGTCCGTTTCAGGCAGTACGCCTCCGTACCAGTGAGTAATCAGGGCGTGGGAGATTGATGATCTGGACGGCAGCGTGACAGTGCCGTTTGTGACGGCGTCGCGGAGTTGTTCGCGGGTGAACCAGCGGACCTCGCGGATCTCGTCCTGGTCAGCGGTCGCGCAGGAATCGCTGGTGTGAGCCAGGAATCCCAGCATGAGCGAGCGGGGGAAAGGCCACGCCTGAGAGCTGATGTACTCGACGTGGTCTACGACGACGCCGGCTTCCTCTTTCACCTCACGCACTATGGCGCTCTCCAGGGATTCGCCAGCCTCTACGAACCCAGCGAATGTGGAGTAGCGGTGAGTCTCCCACCGCACGGCCGAGCCCAGGAGAAGGCAGTCATCGGCGCCAATCACTGCCGTGATGACTGCCGGATCAGTGCGGGGAAAGTGCACTGTGGTGCATTGCAGGCAGCCCCGCGCCCAGCCTGAGCTGAGTGTTTCCGTGGCACCGCCGCAGGCTGCGCAGAATGCGGAGGAAGCGTGCCAGGCGGTGAGGGCGGTGGCATGAGTGAGCAGTTCAGCTTGGACGGCCGGCAGCAGGCTGCCTACGCTGCGCAGGCTTTCCCAGGGGGTCGCCTGAGGTGAAGAATCGTGACCATTATCTGCGTGTGAGTTCTCGGTCGGTACTGCTACGACGTGGCCAGGTGCGGTGCCGTCGGGGAAGGTGCCGGAGTCCTGGTCGCTGATTTCACCAATGTAGATGGCGTTGACCGGCAGCGCCCCCTGAGGTGCGCTCAGCAAGAGGTGTGGTTCCGTGCCGGATTGAGCCTCGTTCGGCGAACCGGCGTCGGCGTCAAGAGGCGCTTTGCCTCGGTCGATGCGCAGCACGCGGGTGCTCGGCAGTGCCCATACGCGGCTCAGCCAATCACTGTCTTGGCGATCCTGGTCATGGCGGTCCAGCCGGGGCGCGGTGAGGGTGCGGGCACGGAGGCGAGAATCAGGCGACACCGCCACACAGTACCGCGCCGACCTGAGCAAAGCGGGCTTGAAGAGGGTCGCGAACCTTAGGGGGTGAGCAGCGCTCGGTCGAGATCGTCGATCAAATGCTCGACATCCTCGATCCCCACCGACAGCCGCACGAGATCTCGGGGTGGTGCCTGGGGTGTGCCCGCGGTGGAGCCATGCGTCATGGTGGCCGGGTGGGAGATCAAGGATTCCACGCCCCCCAAGCTGACTGAGAGACCGAAGAGTCGCGTGGATTCAGCGACGACGCGTGCAGCGGCCTCGCCACCGGTCACGCGCAGGGTCACCAGTCCTCCGAATCCGGACATTTGCTGCGCTGCGATGTGGTGAGTGCTGTGTTCCGGCAGGCCGGGGTAGAAAACCTGTTCGACCCGTGGGTGGGTGGTGAGCCAGTCTGCGATGCACGCGGCATTCTCACAGTGCTGACGGATGCGCACTCCCAACGTTTTGAGCCCTCGGGCCGCAAGAAATGAGTCCTGAGGACCCGCGACCGCCCCGACGGCGAACTGCTGGAAGCCCACCAGGTCCTGAAGCGGCTGATCTTCCCACACAGCATTACCGACGACGACGGCTCCGCCGAGCACATCTGAGTGGCCACCTATGTATTTAGTGGTCGAATGCACCACCGCATCGGCGCCCAAACTCAGGGGAGTCTGCAACGCGGGAGAGGCGAAGGTGTTATCCACTACGCACAAGACACCGTAGGCGTGGGCGATCCGGGTCCATTCCGCGATGTCCAGTACCGTCAGGAGCGGGTTGGTAGGTGTCTCCACCCAGAGCACCTTGGCGCTGTGATCTGCAGTAAGGGCGCGTTCCAGCTCTCCGGGGTCCTGCGGGTCCACGAACACTGTCCGGACTCCCCATCGGGAATAGACATGGGTGAGGAGACGGTGTGTGCCTCCGTAGCTCTCAGCGGCGGCGATGACTGTATGCCCAGGACGCAGTACTGCCCTGAGTAGAGCGTCTTCGGCAGCCATCCCGGAGGCGAATGCGAACGCTGCCGTACTGTTCTCCAGCGCCGCGAGCTGTGTCTCAAACGCGTTGCGCGTGGGATTGCCGCCGCGCGAGTACTCATACCCGTTCTTCAGGGTCTCGACCCCATGCTGAGTGAAGGTGGAGGTCTGGTAGATCGGAGGTACCACGGCCCCGGTCAGCGGGTCGGGTTCCTGGCCGGCGTGTACTGCATCCGTCGCGAAACCCGGACGGATCCTGAGATCTGGTCGCGCCGTCGTTCTCGCTGTTTTCGTGCGCAGGCTCATACCAGGGCCTCCTTCTTCAACCGCGAAGCGGCGTCGTCGTCAGATCCCCATCCACTGGCGGCGAAGGCCTGCTGGAGATCACTCCACAGGTCCTCGACGTTCTCCCGCCCCACAGAGAAGCGGACTGTCTGCTCAGTGATTTCACCGGCGGCTCTCAGCTCGGGGCTGAGCCGGCAATGGGTCATCGACGCCGGGTGGGCGACCATCGAGCGGGCGTCACCGATGTTCGCGGCCAGTTTGAAAAGCGTGAGCGAATCGATGAACCGCTCCACAACTGTGGGCCCGCCTGCCAGCTCAATGGACAGCACCGCGCCAGTGCCCCGAGGAAAGTCGCGCTTGGCGAGTGCGGCATTAGGGTCTCCGCGGAGGCTGGGGTGGCGGACACGGTGCACAGCTGAATGGTTCGAGAGCCGTTCGGACAGCGTCTCGGCGTTGCGACAGTGCCGGTCCAGGCGCACATCAAGGGTTTCGATCCCCTCCAGGACCTGCTGGGCGCTCCACGGCGCTAAGCAGGGGCCGAAGTCATGCAAGTACTTGGCGCGGATCAGATGAAGCACCGCGCCGTGCTCGCCATAGCGCTCCACCAACGGCGTATCACCAAAACGGGCCGTCGCGGCGGTGAACTGCGGCCATTTGTGCGGTTGATCGGTGGGGGAGAAGCTCCCCGCGTCGACGACGACGCCGGCAAGCGCGGTGCCATTTCCGGACAGGTACTTGGTGGCCGAGTGAATGACGAAGTCCGCACCCAGCTTGGCAGGCTGCACTAGGTAAGGGCTGGCGAGTGTGTTGTCCACGATCAGCGGGATCTGCGCGGTGCGGGCGATCCGAGCCAGGGCGGGAATATCGGGAAGGTCAGCGTGCGGATTGCCGATGGACTCCACAAGGCAGGCACGTGTTCGCTCTGTGACAGCATCGGCCCAAGCCTGGGGCTGATGTGGGTCGACCCAGGAGACACTGATGCCGGCCTCCGCCAAGGAATCGTTGAGCAAGTCCGCGGTGCCGCCGTAGATCTTGGCGGAGGCCACTACATGCCCGGCGGGGATATCCACGTGAGCGCGACCGTCGGGGCTCTGACCGGAACGCCCTGCCAGGGCTAAGAGAGTCAGAGCGATGGCGGCTTGCCCTGATGCGACAGCGACGGCGCCGACACCGGCTTCGAGCTCCGCCACGCGCCGCTCCAACAGCGCCACGGTGGGACTGCCAGTACGGGAATAGGTGAAGGCTGCCTCACGCTGGGCGAAGGCTTCACGGGCATCGCGGAGGCTGGTGAAGTCATAGGCCGCGGAGAGATAGACCGGTGGTTGCACTGGCCGTAGGTCTGAATCTGAGTTCAGTCCGGCGTGAATCTGCGCTGTAGCGCTACAGTCCGGCTTTCGCAGTGATGGCATACATTCCCCTGCCGTTGGGGCGATGCGGGCGAGCCGCGATCGCGCCGTGCTTACCAGCGAACATCGTGAACGCCGGTCGGATCGTCATCTGGGGCACCCCGTCACAGCGGAAGGGTTGCCGACCGGCCAGCCAGAGCTTTGATGAACCGGTACTCGTGATCCCTCTGAACATAATAACCCAGGACGCAAATGCTCACACCCAGATGGCAGTTTCTATGCCGGTCCTTCACATCGCGTCACAAAGCTTCTGGGTTGAGCGGATGAATCAGTATGTTCATCGTATGAGTCCTTCACACCTTCGCCTGGGCGTCCCCGTGCTCGCAGCTTCACTCGCCCTTGTCGCGTGCGGCGGTAATGCCGATACCGAGGGCGAACCGGAATCCGGCGGTACCCTGACGTACCTCGAACACCAGCCGTATGACACCCTCTACCCGCCAGCGGCGGGCTTCTACCCCAATGGGGCGGTCATCAATAACATCGCTGACCGGCTGCTCTGGCAGGACCCCGAGACGCTGGAGCTGCACCCCTGGATCGCCACCGACCTTCCCGAGGTGAACGACGACGCCACCGAATTCACCTTCACTATCCGGGACGACGTCACGTACTCAGACGGAACGGAACTCACGGCCGAAAACGTGGTCAAGAACTTTGACCTCTACGGTCAAGGTGACTCTGACCGCACCCTGTCAGTCTCCGAGGCGATCAACAACTATGACTACGGCGAGGTCATTGACGAGACCACTGTTCGGTTCCATTTCACCGAACCGGCCCCTGGCTTCGCTCAGGCGGCCTCGACCATCAACTCCGGGCTGCTCTCTGACGAGACGCTTGACCACACACAGGAGGACTTCGGTCCGGGGAACGCGACGACCATCATTGGTTCCGGCCCCTTCGTTGTCGCAGAAGAAGAACTGGGCACCGAGTACACCCTGGAGGCCCGCGAAGACTACGACTGGGCACCGGAAGAACACGACCACCAGGGGCCCGCACAGATTGACGCAGTCCAGGTGATTGTCACCCCGGAGGACAGCGTACGCATCGGGTCTCTGGTGTCCGGTCAAGCAGACGTGGCCCGTCAGATCGAAGCTCAGGACGAAGAGCAGTTGGAGAACTCCGGCGCGTCGATCGAGGCCTATGGCACCAAATCGGTGAACAACGGCTTCAACTTCCGCATCGGTCACCCCATTTTGGAGGACCTGGAGACTCGCCAGGCCATCATTCACGCGGTGGACCGTGAAGCGGTCTTGGAAAACCTCTTTACAGATTCCTACCCGTTGGCGACCTCCCCGCTGGCCTCCGACGCCTTGGGCTACTCGGACCAGTCAGAACATTATGAGTATGACCCTGATCGGGCGATCGAATTACTTGAGGAAGCTGGCTGGGAGGAAGGCCCCGACGGGATTCGCGAACGCGACGGCGAGCGCCTACAGCTGACCGTCAACGAGGCACATCCGCAGCCTCGCTCGGCAGAACTGGTGACGGTGGTGGCCCAGCAGCTGCGAGAGGTGGGGATCGAGCTTGAGCTGCTTTCGGGTGACCGTGCGCAGCAGAATGAGGAGGCCCAAGACCCAGAGCTGGTCCAGATCTTCCACTCGATGGTCGGCCGGGCGGATTACGACGTCATCAAGAGTCAGTACCACTCCGAGAACCGCAACGTTCTGCTCAACGGTTACGACGAGGACGTGACAGACCCGGAGCTGGAATCGCTCCTGGAAGACATCGCCTCGCTGCCGAATGAGGCTGATCGTGTGGTGGCCAGTGAGCAGGCTCAGCAATATCTGGCGGAGAACGCCTATGTGCTGCCCTTCTTTGAAGAGCCGCAGGTCTATGGCGTTCAACCACATGTCCTCGGGTTCGAGACAGAATCCGTGGCACGGCCAAGCTTCTACGGCGTCTCGCTGGACGACTGAGATCCCACTCCTTGACATGGCGGGAGCTGTGACAGCGCCCGCCCCCTTCGACAAAGGTTGACTTTCGATGTGGTCCTACGTGCTGCGCCGGCTAGGACAGGCGCTGCTGGTGCTCCTCGTGGCATTCACCGCAACGTTCTTCCTGCTGCACTACCTGCCGGGAGATGCCGTCATCGCGCGCTATGGCAGCCCGCAATTGGGACTGTCTTCCGCTGAGGTCGCTGAGATCAGAGCATCCATGGGGGCGGATCAGCCGGTGTGGACCCAGTTCTGGCTTGCGCTGACCGGCTTCCTGACGGGAAACCTGGGGTATTCGGCCCAGACCGGGGCCTCGGTGAGTTCGATGCTGACCACGGCCTTGCCGGAGACGGCGGCGCTGACGCTGACCAGTTTTCTGCTCGCTGTGGTGCTGGCCTTCACCATCGCCTTCACCTCCACCTTCGGACGTTTCGCGTGGCTACGCCGGGTGATGCGCGCCCTACCTCCCCTGTTTATTTCCATTCCGGTGTTCTGGCTGGCGATAGTGCTGATCCAGATCTTCTCCTTTCAGCTGGGGCTTGTCCCGGTGATCGGGGCTTCTGACCTGCAAGCGCTGGTCCTCCCTTCGCTGGCCATCAGTGTGCCGATCGCAGCTCCACTGGCGCAGATCCTGGTGAGCAGCATCGATGAGGTGCGCAGTCAGCCTTTCGTCTCGGTGGTACGCGCCAAGGGTGCTTCCACCAACTGGCTGCTCTGGCGCAACGTGTTAGGCAACGCGTTGCTGCCGGCGCTGACGATCGCCGGGCTTCTTTTCGGTGAGCTGATCGCCGGAGCTGTGGTCACCGAGACCATCTTCGGCAGATCAGGGATCGGACGAATGACCGAGCAGGCGGTGGCCAATCGGGATATGCCGGTGCTGCAGGCGATCGTGGTGCTCTCCGCAGCGACGTTCGTCCTGATTAACCTGATTGTGGACTTGCTCTACCCCGTGCTGGACCCACGTTTACGAAAGAAGGTGCGCGTATGAGCAGCATCGCCACAGTCTTTACCCGATCCCGCAAGGCCCAGACCGGCACGTCGCTTCTTCGTCCCAGTGTGCTCTTGGCCTTCGGGGCATTGGGGGTCACTGTTTCCTGGGCCCTGGTGCCGGGACTCTTCACCTCATATGATCCTATCGCCAACGTCGGCCCGAGCTTGCAGGCCCCCAACGCCGAACACTTCTTTGGCACGGACTCCACCGGCCGGGACGTGCTCTCCCGAGTCATCTATGGAGCCAGAGAGACCCTCACGGGGGCGCTCATGGCCGTCGCCGTCGGGTTCCTGGTCGGTACCGCCATGGGAGTACTCTCCGGCAGTTCGCACAGAAGCGTAGATGAGGTGCTGATGCGCATCGTCGATGTGCTGCTGGCCATCCCCTCTCTGCTCCTCTCACTGAGCGTGATCATTCTGTTGGGCTATGGCACTGTGAACGTGGCCATCGCAGTGGGAATCACCTCGATCGCAGCATTCGCCCGCTTGTCCCGATCTCAGGTGGTGCAGGTCTCGCGCAGCGACTTTGTGGAGGCCGCCTACGGCTCCGGGGGCAGCTTCGGCACAGTCCTCTGGCGCCACATTCTGCCGAACTCGCTCACCCCAGTATTGGCGCTGGCTGCACTGCAGTTCGGCAGTGCGATCCTACAGATCTCCACCCTGGGATTCCTGGGATACGGTGCTCCTCCACCGACCCCCGAGTGGGGACTGATGATCGCTGAGTCCCGGGACTTCGTCGCCACAGCATGGTGGCTGACCACCCTGCCCGGACTGGTGCTGGTGATCACGGTACTGTCCACCAACCGGCTCAGCTACGCCATCCAAGCCAGGAGGAACGCATGAACCGAACAGAGACTCTGCACAGCGCCCCGCAGAGCACGACGACGGCGGACCGGCTCGACTCCTCCGCCCACCGCTCTGCGCTGCTGGCTGTCGAGGACCTCTCCGTCGCCTACACCTCACGCGGCGTGCAGCGACCGGCAGTTGACCAGGTCTCCTTCACCCTGGACCGCGGCGAGACACTAGCCGTAGTGGGCGAATCAGGTTCAGGGAAGTCCACCATCGCCCAATCCCTCATCGGGCTGCTGCCAGCCGGGGGCAACGTCACCTCAGGCACCGCACATCTGGGGGACAGGTCAGCGGATCTGGATCTCCTGCGGCTGAGCGATCAGTCCATGCGTCCCATCCGGGGCCGGCGCATCGGCCTGATCCCCCAGGACCCCAGCAACTCGCTCAATCCTGTGCGGACCGTGGGCTGGTCTGTAGCTGAGGCGATGCGCATCCACCGGCGCGGGGATAAGCGCACCCGCCAGCGCAGAACTCTGGAACTCCTGGAACGCGTAGGCATCGATGACCCAGAACGGCGCGCCCGGCAGTACCCACATGAGCTCTCTGGCGGACAGCGTCAGCGTGTGTTGATCGCCGCGGCGATCGCCCTGGAGCCTGAGCTGATCATTGCCGATGAGCCCACCTCCGCGTTGGATGTCACTGTGCAGCGGGTAATTCTTGACCTCATTGACGAATTGCGTACCGAGCTCAACGCCTCGGTGCTGTTCGTCACCCATGATCTGGCTGTCGCTGCCGAACGCGCAGACTCGCTCCTGGTGCTCCATCAGGGCACCGTCAAAGAACGCGGCCCAGCCCGGACAATCCTTACCTCGCCACAGGATGACTACACCAAGCGGTTGCTCTCGAATGCGCCGTCCCTGCTGTCCCCACCAGACCGCCGGCCTGTTCCACAGACTGATCCACGTTTCGTCGCTGTAGATGGACTCACCCACAGGTACAAGACCGGAAAGTCCTCGTTCGCGGCGGTCAAAGATGTCAGCTTCACGATCGCCCGGGGCAGCACTCATGCTCTGGTGGGCGAATCCGGATCGGGAAAGACCACCCTGGGTCGGGCGATCGCCGGTTTCCACGCCCCGAGCACAGGCAGTGTCACAGTCGGGGGAGTTGACGTTGCCTCAGCGCGGAAACGCCCTGAGTTCCGTAAACAGGTCCAGCTTGTCTACCAAAACCCCTACGGTTCCCTAGACCCCCGGCAAAGCGTCGGGGAGATCGTTGCCGAGCCACTACGAAACTTCGGCGTCAAAGACCGTGGCGAGCGGCGGCGTCGTGCTCTGCTCGAACTTGAACGGGTGGCGTTGCCCCCAGAGATTGCTGACCGTCTCCCGCGAGAACTCTCTGGAGGTCAGCGGCAGCGCGTGGCGATAGCTCGGGCGCTTGTGCTGCGTCCAGACCTGCTGGTCCTCGATGAGGCTGTCTCCGCGCTGGATGTGACCATTCAGGCGCAGATCTTGAGTCTGCTGGAGAAACTGCAGCAGGAGCTGGAGCTGACCTACGTCTTCATTTCCCACGACCTCGCGGTGGTCAGGCAGATCGCCGATACGGTCTCCGTGCTGGCTGCGGGGGAGCAGGTGGAATCAGGACCCACCGAGGCGGTGTTCAACTCTCCAGAGCATGAATACACCCGTGCTCTGCTGAGCGCCATCCCCCGCCCCCGAATCACGCCCACAGTTCCCTGACCCGCAGAGAAAAACCCGTCCCCGCACTCAATAGGCACCAGAAAGCAGGATTCCCGTGGCCCCCCGCATCGGATTCTTCACCCGGCTTCTCGAAAATGACACCGCCGCGAACCGCTACAGGTTCGCCCTGGAGCAGATGAGACACGCCGAAGCCTGCGGGTTCACCACCGCGTGGATCGCTCAGCACCATTTTGACGCCGACGAAGGTGGGCTCCCCTCGCCCTGGCCGATGCTGGGTGCGGCTGCTGCGACAACCGACAGCATCCGGCTGGGAACTGCCGTGGTGACGCTTCCCCACGAGAGTGCGCTGCGCACCGCGGAGGACGCCTCCGTGGTGGACCAGCTCTCCGGCGGACGACTCGAACTGGGAGTCGCACCCGGGGCCTCTCCAGAGACCCTCGCGGCATTCGGATATGGCGGGGAGAACCCACGAGAGCTCTTCGCCGCGAAGTTCGATGTTCTGCGCAGTGCCCTCCGAGGAGAACCCATAGACGACACCGGCTTAACTCTCCAGCCCCTATCCGAAGGGTTAGAGTCGCGCATCTGGCAGGCGACCTTCTCTTCCAACGGTGCCGCCCGAGCCGGCAGCGCCGGCGATGGACTCATGCTTTCCCGTGTCCAGCCCGGCAGCCCAGAAATCTCCATCAACGAGGCACAGAACCCGATTGTCGACACCTACCTGGAGAGCCTCCCGGAGTCTGACGCTGCACGTATCCTCACCTCGCGCACCTTGGTGGTCATCGATGAGGAGAACCGTGAATCTGTGACGGCGGCCGCCCGACCCCGGTTGGAGGAGCTGGCGGCCAGGACCTACAAGATCAGCGGGGAGAGTCTGACGGACCAGGAACTCTTCCGCCTGACCAACAGTTACTTCGGGACCCCGGAGCAGGTCCTCGAGCAGCTCAGTGGCGATGAGATCATCGCCCGCTCCACTGACGTGAGCTTCCAGGTTCACTCCATTGACCCGGGCCATGAGCTGACGCTGCGCTCCCTGGAGTTGATCGCCACTGAGGTGGCCCCTCAGCTGGGCTGGGCACTGAGTGACAAAGTTCTGCAGAAAGTGTGACTATGACTGAAACGACCCACGCGCAGACAACCAGCGGCTCGGCCGACATCATCGACTCTCTCTGCCAGATCACCCCTGGCAGCGACCTGGACACCATCCGCCGCAGCCGCGCGCAGGCGCGTGAGAACGCCCAACGGAGCTTCGAGGTTCTTCTCGACCCCCAAGATCCAGGAACATTCCCGCTCTCCGAACGCTACGCGGTCGCGGCCTACACAGTGGCTCTGCAGGCCAGTCAATCCGCCGCCCTAGACTTTTACCTGGAACTGACCGAAGAGGAGACCGACTCCCACTTCGCGCGCAGTATTGAGCAGCTGGCCCGCGCGGCGCGGAGCGTAGGGCCCTACGGAGAGTACCGGGAGCCCCGCCACACAAGGGAGTCTGAACCGGGGACGACGGTCCACTACGACGCGAAGGAGGTCCCGGGGTCCTCCCCGAGGTTGGCTGCGGCACTGGAGCACGCACATCTGCTGAGCCTGCATCCGCGAGATGCCCGGCCTGAGCATCTGAAGCGTCTGGAGAACGCAGGGTGGTCGGCTGATGAGATCGTCACGTTGAGCCAGTTGATTGCCTTCCTGGCCTTCCAGATCCGTGTTGTTGATGGTCTGCTGGCTCTTGCTGACAACCCTTCCCCTGAGGAGACCCGCTGATGTCTGCAGTCATTGAGTATGAAGAGCTGAACCGGCCAGATGGCTTCACTCAGGAAGGTCTGGGTTGGGTGCCATGGTTACGGCCGATAACTGAGGAGGACCTCACGGAGGAGCAGCGGGAAGCGCTCATCCACGAGTTCCGGATCAAGAGTGATTATTTCCGATTGCTGGTGCGCAACCCGGAGGCGCTGCACGCCCGGACGCTGACCGATGTGGACATCTTCACTAACCCAGCTGGCGGCCTGCCCCGGGCAGACCGGGAGATCGCGGCTTCTGCGGCCTCGCGTGTCAACGGTTGTGTCTATTGCGCGTCGGTGCACACGGCGCGCGCTACCCATGAATCCGGCCGAAGGGAAGATGTTCAGCGTCTCCTCGATGAGGGCGTTGAGGCCCCGCTGGGGGAGGAGTGGGAAGTGGTGGCGCAGGCCTCAGCAGCCCTGACCCGAACCCCGTCTCAGTTTGGTGCTGGAGAGATCACCTCTCTGCGCGAAGCCGGGCTCGACGACGCCAGCATTGTCGATGCCATCAACGGAGCAGCATTCTTCAACTGGGCCAACCGACTCATGCTCAGCTTAGGCGAGCCCACAGTCCCTAAGCGGCGGAATAGAGCCTGAAGGTGCTTCAGTAGAAGAGGCAGTGTCTTGCCTAGAGAGTGATCCGACCGGCCGGCCCTTCCAAGGTCACCTCAAGCTTGGCCGGTCCGTGTTTGACGTTCAGGTCCGTTCCCAGGGCGCGCAACAGTGGAACCACGGTCTCTGGCTCTGGGTGTGAAGCCGTCAGCTGCACCAGCTTCAGTGTGGCCGTTGTGGTCTCTGCCGGCGTCGTCGCTCCCTCCCAGTCCAGCATGAACGGCACCACCCCTGAAGGTTCGGAGAAGGAGTGCGTGAGCTTCCATTCCAGAAGCGACCCGTCCGGACGACGCCGTGATTTGGGCTCCGGTTCCCCGGGGTCCACGCCGTGGGCGCGTGAGGCGACCACGGCGGCCTCGATATCCTGCGGAGTGATGGCCCATGTGGCCGCGAAGGTTCCAGTGGCGTCGTCGATCCCAAACGGTCTGGTTCCTGTGTACCCGGTGTTCTCCCTGTCCACACCGATGACTTCCAGATAAGCTCCGGAGCCGAAGCTGGCCAGATAGTTCCGAGTCCCGAAGCTGGGGTGAACACCTCCCGGTTCCAGGGTGACCCCGGTTGCCTTGGCGATCTGTTCTACGGCGGTATCAAGGTCGTTTGTGACGACGACCACGTGGTCCAACAGCGCGGGGGTATTCGTCATCTGGCACTCCTCGGGTCTAAGGTTTGCTGCTCTTCGACATGCTGTCTCGGACAGTGTATCCACGCTCATATGGGGCATTTCGTGTCTCAGGCCTTTCGAACCGTGATGCTCCACTCGGCGGCACCGCGCTTGATGAATTCGGTGACGGGGTAGCCGTTCTCGGCCGCCCATTGGGGTATGGAGTCGGTGGCCTGGGTGCAGTCGAAGTTGATGATCAGTTCGTCACCCAGGTCGATCTGGTTGATGGCCTGTTTGGCTTCCACCAGCGGGAACGGGCAGACCTGACCATCGGTTTCTAGCAGATGCTTTGTCATGAGTTCTTCCTTTTGTGAGAGTTCAGCTGACTGTGCTCAGCACCGGCTTCGGACCGGCGCCTTGGCGTTTGTGGTTCGTGATGAAGATTCTGGTTGCCGCACCGGTGCCCAGCACCATGAACAGCAGTGCGGTCCATCCCTGGAAACCGAAGGTCGCAGTGTTGACCATCGCATTGCCGATCGTGCAGCCACCGGCCCAGGCTGCACCCCAACCCATCATGGCGCCGCCAGTGATAGAGCGCACGGTGGTGGTGGCGTCTGGCACGCGGATCTTGAACTCACCTGAAGCTTTGGCGGCGATGAAGGAGCCGATCAGCAAGCCGAGCACCAGCATCATGCCCCAATCAACAAGTGCCATGTCCCCGGTGCCGAGGAACACGCCGATGTTCGCTGATGGGCCGGTGATGCCCAGGCCGGACTCACGCCCGGTGGCCCAGGACAGCGGCCAGGCGAGCGTGGCGATCACGCCGATGATTACAGCGGTCATGAACGGGTGCCACGCTCTCTCGGTGAGCACGTGCGCGAGGCCAGTCTTAGTCGCCGGCAGGCTCATTTTGTGCACCTGACGTTCCCGGTTGAGGTGACGCAGGGCGGCGACTGCAACGGCCGCCACCAGCAGGATGACGAGGATCCAGGGGGTCACGCCGATGGTCTCGTAAAGGTTGCCGTTGGAGATCTCGATGGACCGGATGGAGTCAGTGGTGCCGGCCAGCGGACCGAACCTGAAGGCTGCGGCGCCCAGGATGTAGAAGATTAGTGCCAGCCATGAGCCGACGAGCCCTTCGCCGGCCCGGTAGTAGGTGCCCGTGGCGCAGCCCCCGGCCAAAACGATGGCAAACCCGAAGATGAAGCCGCCGATGATCGTGCCCAGCCACGGGAACGTCCCGCCGCCAAGTTCGATCACGCCAACGGCGTCCAGCGCGAAGACTCCGATGGACTGGACGGCGACGATCACCATGAAGGCAGTGAACCATCGGGTGCTCCTTGTGGTGAAGAGGTCCCGGAAAGCGCCGGTGACGCAGAAACGCCCACGCTGGAACACGAACCCGAGCACAGTACCTAAGAGAAGACCGGAGATGATCATGTGGAACATTAAAAGTCCCTGGACCAAGAATGTTCAAATAGTGTGACGGAGTGCTACGCCATGTGTCTTTATCTCGCGCTTGATCATGTCAGGGTGTGGTCAATTTCTCACACCGCGCTTGAGAAGCATGAGTATCGAGTTGGCAGGTGGAGTCAGTGAGATGGCAGTGGCCCGGGATTCGTTCGGTGCCTCCAGATGGAAGTGCGAAACGAAGCCCAGGCCGCTGCCCAGTGGTCCCGGTGGTTGTCTACCAGTAGTGGCGCCGTCCTCCGACTGCACGGCCTAGAGCGCCCAAAATCCAGAGGATGGCACCGACCACAACCAGGATGATGCCAATGCTCCAGAGAATAGGGATGTCGATGACGGCTCCCAGAATCAGCAGAATGACGCCCAACGTAATCATGCGGTAGTTCCCTTCAATCGTGCGGCGCGGAATTCGCGCCTCCTACGTTGAGGCTAACGCCCCAGATCACGCGGAGGAAGTGGCGACCGGTAGGGGCTGACTTGGTCTGACGCTACGGGGCAAGCTGGGTGACGGCGCAGAGCTCATCAGGACTGCGCAGAGTGTGAGGGCGCAAAGCCCTTCGCGTCTTCCTGCCATAGCTCTGGAGGCTCCGACGTAGACTGGGCGCACCGTAGACCGTTGGCCGCCCAGTCGAACCACCCGCATCGCTGGAGCCGGCCAAAAACCATGAAGGCGAGACCCATGCCCGAAGAAGAAATGTCCGAAGCAACACCGGGCGAATCCCTCGAGAACTACACGATCGGTGACTACCTTTTGGACCGGTTGGCCGAGCTTGGCCTGACCGAGCTGTTCGGTGTCCCCGGAGACTTCAACCTCCACTTCCTGGACCATGTGGTGACCCACCGCAGCATCCGCTGGGTCGGCTCCGCCAATGAGCTCAACGCCGGTTACAGCGCTGACGGCTACGCGCGCATTCGTGGCATCGGCGCGTTCCTCACCACCTACGGAGTCGGTGAACTCTCCGCGATCAACGCCGTCGCCGGCTCCTTTGCTGAGTCCGTGCCGGTGGTTCAGATCGTCGGCGCTCCACCGAAGGAGACTCAAGCCTCAGGCCGCAAGATCCACCACTCCCTGGGTGACGGCGACTTCAAGCACTTCCTGCGCATGGCCGAAGAGGTCACCTGCGCCCACGCCGATCTCGACGCCGCCACGGCCACGTGGGAGATCGACCGCGTCCTGCGCGACGTCGTCTTCCGCCGCCGTCCCGGTTACCTCATGCTCGCTGCCGACGTCGCCGAGGTCGCCGCCTACCCGCCTGCGGAACCGCTGACCACTGACCTTCCAGTGACGACGCCGCGCGCTGTCGCCGCCTTCGAGGAGGCCGTGCGCCGCTTCCTGCCCGGGCGGCGCACCGCCGTCCTGGCCGATCTGTTGGTCCACCGGCTCGGTGCCACCGAGGAACTGGCCTCCTTCCTCAGCGAGTCCCAACTTCCCTTCGCCACCCTGGCCTGGGGCAAGACCCTTGTCGACGAGTCGGATCCCAACTTCGTGGGCATCTACGCTGGAGCGGCATCCCAGGACCGGGTGCGTGAGGTCATCGAAGGAGCCGATGCGCTGATCACCCTCGGGGTGGAATACACCGACAACACCACAGCCGGGTTCTCCATGGACCTCGACCCGGCCCGGATGATCGACGTTTCTCGGTTTGGCGCACGGGTCGGGGACGAGGTCTTCACCCCGATCTCGCTGCAAGACGCTCTTGCGGTCCTTCACCGGGTGGCCACTGAGCTCGATGACGTCGCTCCCATGCCCGCAGCCGAGGCTCCCGCCGCGGAGGCTCCGCGGGAACCATCCGAGGGTCCGCTGACCCAGGACGGGCTCTGGTCTGTGATGGCCTCACAGCTGGAGTCAGCGAACATCGTCGCCGCGGACCAGGGGACCAGCTACTTCGGAATGGCCTCTCATCGGTTCCCCGCGAAGTCCACTTTCATCGGGCAACCCATGTGGGGCTCTATCGGCTATACCCTGCCTGCGATCATCGGTGCCGGACTTGCCGATCCGAGCCGCCGGCCGGTGCTGCTGATTGGTGACGGCTCCGCCCAGCTGACCATCCAGGAGATGGGAGTGATGATCCGGGAGAAGCTGCCCGTGGTCGTGGTGCTGGTCAACAACGACGGCTACACGGTTGAACGCGCTATCCATGGACCTGATGAGGTCTACAACGACATCGCCCCCTGGCGCTGGGAGCTGGTACCGCGGCTTTTCGGCGCTGCAGAGGAGGATTACCTCTACCGCCGGGTCACCACCGAGGCGGAGCTGCTTCAGGCATGTAAGGACGCCATGAGGAACCGCGAGAAGCTGGCCTTCATCGAGGCGGTCACCGACCGTGATGACATCCCGCAGCTGCTGGAGGATGTGGCGAACGCGCTGAAGCGCTGAGGCTTACTCCCAGATGACTTCTAGCTCGTCGGCAGCCATATCTACGAGGGGGGTACCGAGGGTACCTGGATCGCCGAAGTACAGCTCGTAAAGGCTTGTCACACCGCCTTCTTCAGCTTCATACGTCACATCAACCTGGCCGCTGAAGTATTCAGCCCCGACCAAGGTCGGGGTGCTGTAGCTCGGCCTCGGCGTCAACCGCTGCAGCGCTTGGGTAGTCTCAGCCGGCAAGGACCGAGAAACGCTTCCCTCGACCACGGTGGCACCAGAGACATTCTCCGGCAGGTCCAACCCGCAACCGGCCTCCATCTCTGTCGAGGCCACACATTCCTCCACCTCGCTGACAATCAGATCGCGCCACGTCTCGGTGGCTTCCTCTGTGAGCCCGACCTCTAGCATGCTCGCACTGGCATAGGTATCGGTGACTTCCACCAGGCCGTCGCCGTCGATGGTGAAGTTCTCATCATCGAGTCCGAGCTCGTACATCAAACCTAAGAACACCGTGGCTTCGGAACCTGAGAAGGGTTCACCGTTGATGGTTGCCTCCAGGTCACCAAGATCTGGCTCCCGCAGCGCAGCGGCCGCGTCGACCTCCCAGCTATCGGTGTCGCGGTTTTCGTAGGTGTAGAGCCGCTTCGTCACAGGCGAATCTCCGAGGGTGTAGCTGACCTGCACCTCCTGAGAAAAAGCAGTCTCGTCAGTGAGTTCCTCTTCGGTCACTTGCACGTCAGTGATGGGCGCTAACTCGAGTGAGGCCGCGAGCATCTCGTCGGTGAGGTATGTAGCATCACTTGCGTCATAGATGAAGGAGCGAGCGGTCTCAGCGTCGCCTTCGGCCAGTGCGTTGAAATACGATTCCACAGCGTCGTGCGGCGTCTCAACCTCAGCAGTGGGGGATGGCTCCGTGGCCGTCTCATTATCGGACTCATCCGACTCAGTGGACTCAGTGGCATCGGCCCGTTCATCGTCACCGCTACCGAGGAGGAGCACCACTACCAGTGCGACGATGGCACCTACGATCACGACTCCGGCTGCAATAAGGACCCACATGAGCCCCCTATTCTGGCCGTTGCCCCCGTCACTGGGGCCGCCAGGGCCCTGCGGGTAGATGGGGTCACCCGGCCCACCGGTACCGCCGGAGTAGTGAGCACCCTCGGGTCCTTGCGAGTATCCGGGCTGATTGTGCCCCTGTTGACTGAAGCCCTGGTGATCGAAGTTTGGCTGTTCAGGCCCTGGATGTCCCGGCTGCTGATGGCTGCCGTATGACGGCTGACCTTGTCCGGGGTGACCCCCGGGGGGTGCGAATCGGTTGTTTTCGGGTCCTCGACCAGATTCCGGCTGCTGATGTGTCATTGTGCGTTCCTTGATTGCGGCCAGCTGCTGCCCACTGGCGACTTGTTTTTTACCCCGTGGCCCCTCTGGCTCGGTTGGCGATACTCGGTATCTATAGCACCCGTGATTCGCGATTCTTACACTACCGTCATTGAGACTTGATTGGTGTAGATCTAACACTCTGAGTACTACTTTTCCAAGCTTCGTGAACTTTCGATGCACCGCTGGTGACACCACAGGATGCTAGGTGCCAACGTATCTATTCAGAAGCGAGGAATAATGGGTACATGAGAGTGGGTGAACTTTCGGCGCGGACCGGTGTCAGCGTTCGGTCTCTGCGCTACTACGAGGAGAAAGGACTGCTCTCTCCGCAGCGCACCTCGGCGGGTCATCGTGTCTACGCGACCGCAGACGAGACACGAGTCGTCAAAATTCAGAACCTTCTCCGAGCAGGCTTTTGCAGTTCAGTCATCCAGGAACTGTTGCCGGCACTCTCTGAACCGAACCGAAACAAGCAGACCCTGGCGTCATCGTTGGCTGCTGCGCGAACCAGACTAGAGAGTGAGAAACAGTCCATCGAAGCCGAATTAGTGGCCCTCGAACAACTGGGAATCAGCCTGGGACTTGCACCTGACATGCATGTCAGGTCCGAGGATAGATCACATGACCCAACAGAAATCCCCCCAGCAGTTACGTTTGATCATCGAGACAGACGACTTCGATGAAGCCCTCCGGTTCTACCGCGACGTCTTAGGGATGCCGGAACAACCGGCATTCGCCACCGAAGGAGATGATCGCGTGTCGATTCTGAGCGCAGGAATCGCGACCATAGAACTTGCCACACCGACCCACATCCGCAACATTGATGCCATCGAACAAGCCCCCACCACCGACGGCCCCACATTGCGCATAGCGCTGGAAGTCCACGACACGGAGAATGCCGTCAACGCAGTTGCCGCGTCCGGTGCAGAGCAACTATCCCCCGTTGTTCACACGCCCTTCCAAACACTCAACGCCCGAGTTTCGGGCCCCGGAGGATGGCAGGTGACATTCTTCCAAGAACTCGAATCATTGGAGGACCGTGCGGGCAGAGCCGGCTTCTTGACTGACGATCAACGCGCCAGATTAACGTGGCGTAGCCGATCCCCGTGCCCACTATTCGGCTGGCATGACGAGGACGAGCATGACTGGTCTCGATGGGGCCTTGGAGTGCTAGCTTGCGGTGATACCGGCTTTCCTCACGAGGAGGCGAGCTGTTGAATCATCGAGCACGATATCCGTCGGCAGACCCGCGTTGAGAGCCCCAAGGAGACCTTGAATTTTGGCCTGACCTGAGACGACGCATACACGACGCGGGGTTGAGCGCAGTAGGTCAAGGGGAGGACCGCTTGAGCGCTGGTTGATTTCGATTCCGGCGTCGCTTCCATCGGCACGGAAGAAAATTGTGGCCGCATCGCCGACGACTCCGTCTTCTTCCAGACCATTCAGAGCAGTTCTATCCAGATAGTCGCCGGTGTAGACATGGCTCGGGATTTCCGCGCCAACGGAACCCAGGCCGAAAACTGCGGTGGTCATTCGTTCCTGATAGTCCAGGATGCGTTGTACGCTGCGTTCCTTCCACATTGCCGATTTTGTTGAGGGATAGTCAAAGAATGCTGGCACGGGGAATTGTTCGACACTGAGGTTGAATGCGCCGCTAAAGCGTCTGAGAATCTCACTGGCGTAAGCGATACCGCTGGTTCGAGTGTTTCCGGCACCGTTTAACTGCACGACAGTTCCGTCGTGGATCTTCTTCGGGACTAGATGTCGACTGACTGCGCTGACGGTGGAGCCCCACGCGATGCCGATAATTTCCTCTGAATCGAGCAGGGGCCCTAAGGTCCGTGCAGCCTGCATGGCCACTCTGTCGAGAATCTTTGCTCCGTCAAGGGTCGCGAAGATTGGAACGATGTGTGCGCGCACACCAAAGTGCTTCTGTATCTGCAGCTCGAGTCGAGGTGCTTGCTCGTGCGGATCGGTGAGCTGCAGTTGGATGAGACCAGTCTCGCGAGCCAATGACAGCAGCCTGGAGACAGTCGATCGAGAGGTCCCCAAATCGCGTGCGATTGCTCCCATGGTCATGTCTTGGAGGTAGTACATCTGTGCGGTTCGATAGGCCTGACGAGCCCGTGAGTCCACACCGTCATCATCGTCAACAAAAGCGGCCCCTCGTCGTTGACCAGGCTTTTTGCCGTGATTCTTGGTAGATGACTGCTCAGGCATCAGCTGCTCCTTTCTGCACATACGTGCATGTCCATTGACTGTCGAATGTGAGTGTCCTCACAATGGTTTACTAGTAAAATAATATACACACAAAGGCTTCTTGTAAGGACAATATTCTTGAGTATAACAGATTCAAGCAATTCGGATTCAGGCGATAAATCTAATTCGTATAAGACGAGAGCTTCGGTGGAATCGCTGGCGTCGCGGCCCTCTGCGCAGGTCCTTGTGATCGGCGGTGGGATCAATGGCGTGTCCGTCTTTCGCGACTTGGCTCTTCAGGGCGTGGACGTTGCGCTGGTTGAACGCAACGACTTCTGCAGCGGAGCAAGTGGTGCTTCCTCGCACATGATTCATGGGGGGATCCGGTACCTGGAGAACGGCGAGTTTCGACTCGTTTCGGAATCGGTGGATGAGCGGAACGACCTGCTCAAGACTGCGCCGCACTACGTCAAGCCACTCGAAACGACGATTCCGATCTTCACCACATTCTCAGGCGTCGTCTCTGGGGCACTGGGGTTCTTTAAGCGCCGGAAAGCCAAGCGCACAGAACGTGGCGCCGCCCTCATCAAAGTGGGCCTCACGGTCTATGATGCGTTTTCTCGCAGACGAGGTTCGGTTCCACGTCACAGGTTTGTTGGCAGGACGACTGCCCTGCGGGAGATGCCCATGCTGCACCCAGGGATCCGCTACGCTGCAACGTATTTTGATGCTTCAGTGCACAACCCAGAGAGACTCACACTTGATGTGCTCTCGAGCGGGCTGGAGGCGAACCCTTCAGCCCGAGCGTCGAACTACTTAAGTGTGCATTCCATGGGGCCTGAAGGCATCTTTCTCCGAGACGAGATCACAGGTGAAGACATTCCATTCGACGCAGAGGTCGTAGTGAACGTTACCGGCGCTTGGGTCGATGAAACGAACGCCGCCTCCGGGCTGCCGACGGCGTACATGGGAGGCACAAAGGGCTCCCACATTGTCCTGGACGATCCCACTTTGCTCAAGGCATGCGCAGGCAGGGAAGTCTTCTTCGAACACACGGATGGGCGGATCGTTCTGATCTACCCCATCGGTGAGCGGGTGTTGGTTGGCACAACTGACATTGCGACGTCAGAAGAAGATCCCGTAGGGGAAGCTGTCTGCACCGAAGAGGAGATCGACTACTTCTTTGACCTGATCTCGCATGTTTTTCCTGCCATCACCGTGGATCGCAGCATGATCGTCTACTCATTCTCAGGCGTACGTCCCTTGCCGAGCCAAGAGAACCTCGAGCCAGGGCTTATCTCCCGGGACTACAGGCTAGAGCGCAACGTTGAAAAAACTCCAGAAGGTACGCAGGCCATCATCAGCGTCATCGGCGGCAAATGGACAACGTTCCGTGCTCTAGGAGCGCAGATTGCCGACGAAGTCCTTCCCATGGTGAAGGTGAGCCGAAAGGCCAACACGCAGGGCCTGCCCATTGGGGGAGGCTGGAACTACCCGACGGCCAATGGTGCCGAAACAACATGGGTTGAGCAGCACCTCTCCGGAGGAATCAGCCCGAGCAGGGCCACCCTGCTGTTCGAAAGATATGGCACACGCGCCCCAGAAGTCCTTTCCTACCTCCAACGCCACAACGATCAGCTGTTCACCTCAACACCAGAACTCAGCACTGCCGAGGTGAAGTACATGATCGAGCACGAGCAGGCCTTGCACCTCGCGGATATCCTCCAGCGCCGAACCGACCTGACCTTCACAGGAGAGGTGACTCTTGCGGTGCTGGAAGAGCTCGCCGCTGTGATGGCCACATATCTGCAGTGGAGTGATTCGTTCAAAAAGGCTCAGCTCAACACCACTCGAGACGTCCTAAGCCAGCGGCACCACGTGCGTCTCTGAGGCGCATCTCTCAACCCACTCCGGGAGGCACTCACGACCACAACACACCGTATCCCTCTTGAACTTTGATGAGAATGGAATACATATGACTTTAATTGAAATATTTCTTTCCGAGATGTTCGGAACCGCGATGCTTATACTTCTCGGTTGCGGCGTCGTCGCCAACGCAGCGCTGGGAAAGACCAAAGGTAACAACGGCGGCTTCCTCATGGTCAACTTCGGTTGGGGCCTTGCCGTCTTCGCCGGGGTCTACGTGGCCTTCGCCTCAGGTGCTCATATCAACCCCGCCGTCACCGTGGGCATACTGGTCAACCCCGACTCCGCAGAGTACGCCCCGGGAGCGAGTATCACCTTAGCGACCACCCTGATTTACTTCGCCGGGCAAATGGTGGGAGCAGTTATCGGGGCAACCCTCGCCTGGTTGTCCTATAAGCGCCACTTCGACGAAGAGCCAGATCCGGCCGCAAAACTGGGTGTCTTTGCCACCGGGCCTGCGATCCGGTCAAAGGGCTGGAACATGGTCACCGAAATCATCGCCACATTCGTGCTTGTTTTTGTGGTCCTCATGTTCGACAACACTCCCAGTGGGCTAGGGCCGCTCGCCGTGGCCCTGCTCGTCGTCGGCATCGGCGCATCACTGGGTGGGCCGACCGGCTACGCCATCAACCCAGCCCGTGACCTCGGCCCACGTATAGCGCACGCACTGCTGCCCATCAAAGGAAAAGGCACAAGCGACTGGGGATACTCATGGGTACCCATCATTGGTCCTGTCATCGGAGGATCCATCGCCGGACTCCTCGCGCCCATCCTCTCAGCGTCAGCCGGCGGGTGATGCAGGCGGCCGCCCAAGGTTGAGTTACACGAACCCCCGTGATGTCCTACATCACACGACATACCATTCAAAGGAGCATATTTATGTCGAACTACATCATTTCGATTGACCAAGGTACAACGAGCACTCGGGCGATCGTGTTCGATCACGAAGGCCAAATCGTTTCCAGTGGGCAGAAGGAGCACAAGCAGATCTTTCCTCACGCCGGCTGGGTAGAGCATGACCCCATTGAGATTTGGGCCAATACTCGTGAGGTCATCGGGTCAGCACTCTCAAGCGCGAACCTGACTCGCCACGAGATCGCTTCGGTGGGAATCACCAACCAGCGCGAAACAACAGTGATCTGGGACAAGAGCACCGGACAGCCCGTCTACAACGCCATCGTCTGGCAAGATACGCGCACCCAATCGATCGTGGATGAGTTGTCAGGTACAGAGGGGCCAGAAAGATTCAAGCGCCGCGTCGGGCTTCCCCTGGCGACCTATTTTTCCGGTACCAAAATCAAATGGATCCTGGATAACGTTGAGGGGGTTCGGGAGCGCGCTGAAGCCGGAGACCTCTTGTTCGGCACCACTGACAGCTGGCTCGTCTGGAACCTGACGGGTGGAACAGAAGGCGGCGTGCACATTACAGACGTCACCAACGCCTCACGCACACTGTTCATGGATCTGGAAACGCTGCAGTGGGACGACGAAATACTCGAAATCTTCGGGGTCCCCAAGTCGATGCTTCCCGAGATCAAGTCCTCTTCAGAGGTGTACGGGAAAGTGCATGGCCGCCAACTACTCCGTGAGGTACCTGTTGCCGGCATTCTCGGTGACCAGCAAGCGGCAACGTTCGGCCAAGCAGCCTTCGAAAAGGGCGGGGCCAAGAACACGTACGGCACGGGGAACTTCCTTATCATCAACACGGGTGAAGAAGTAGTCCATTCCAAGAACGGGCTCCTGACCACCGTGTGCTACAAACTCGGTGATGCGAAGCCGGTGTATGCCCTCGAAGGAGCGATCGCAGTGACCGGGTCGCTCATCCAGTGGCTGCGCGACAATCTGGGACTCATCAAAACCGCCCCAGAGGTCGAAGAGCTTGCCAAGACGGTTGACGACAATGGTGGGGTCTTCATTGTTCCTGCGTTCTCAGGGCTCTTCGCTCCGTACTGGAAAGGGGACGCCCGGGGAGTAATCGTCGGACTCACCCGATACGTCAATAAGGGTCACATCGGCAGGGCCGCTCTGGAAGCTACTGCGTTCCAGACTCGCGAGGTCCTCGATGCGGCAAACGCTGATGCCGGTGTTGATATGGAAGATCTGCGTGTGGACGGAGGCATGGTCGTCAATGACGCGCTCATGCAGTTCCAGGCCGACATTCTGGGCATTCCTGTGATCAGGCCCAAAGTCGTAGAGACTACGGCCCTGGGTGCGGCATACGCAGCAGGGCTCGCGGTTGGGTTCTGGGACACCACTGACTCGGTGACTGAGAACTGGGCTGAAGACAAGAGGTGGGAGCCGCAAATGGATGCCCCTGAAAGAGAACGGCAACTCCGGCTGTGGAAGAAGGCCGTCACGCGCACATTCGATTGGGTCGACAGCGACGTCGAAGCGTAGTCAACGCCCTGGTGGACTTTGGGGTTGCGGTGATCGGCAGCGATGATCCCACCGCAACCCCAAATGTGCGATGTGGACTTGCCCCCGAGCTCGGCGCTGGTGAGCAGTACACTACCTGCGGGCAGAGCGGGACTTGGCGATCTGGTGTAATCGGACGATGACTGTTCCGGCGTTTAGTAGCGTCCCTAAGGCGAGACCAGGCGACCGCGTAGCTGTTCTCTCACCTGCTTTTGCGGCACCTGCGGTGTCAGAGGCTGTACACGATCAGGCGATGCGGCGGCTGACTGAAGTGACCGGGCTCGTCCCCGTTGAGTTCCCGACAACCCGCCAGCTGGGTGCCAGTGCGGAGGCTCGTGCTGCGGATCTCACGGCGGCGTTCGGGGATCCGGCCATCAAGGCGGTTCTCGCAACGATCGGCGGTAATGATCAGATTACGGTGATTCCGCATGTTGATGCCAGTGTGCTTGCCGCCAATCCCAAACCATTTCTTGGATACAGCGATAATACGAATCTGCACAACCTGCTGTGGAGCCTCGGGGTGCCCAGTTACTACGGTGGGTCGACGCAGGTGCATCTTGGCCCGGGGCCCCACCTGGATGAGGTGCACAGAGTCTCGTTGCGCACTGCCCTGCTAGACGGGGGCGTGGTCGAGCTTCACGACCCGGGGGAGTCCCAGGATGTAGGTCTGCCGTGGACGGATTCTCGCGCTCTGAGCGAGTTTGGTCAGCGTGAGCAGACTGAGCCGTGGTCTTGGGCTGGTCCTGATGCCGTGGTCGAGGGAAGCACATGGGGCGGTTGCCTCGAAGTGATCGATCAGATTGCGATGGCAGGCCGGATGCCGCCCCCTGAGGCCCTCGCTGGCGCGATTCTGTTGCTTGAGACGAGTGAGGAGCTTCCGTCTGCCGATGAGGTTAAGCGCTGGGTGCGTGCTCTCGGGGAGAGGGGCGTTCTTGAGGCGGTGGCTGGGGTGCTTGTAGCCAGGCCGCCGGTCAGTGAGTTGAGTTCTCCTGCTCCGGGGGATGAGGAGCGAGCACGGCTGCGTGCCGCTCAGCGAGATGCGGTGATTGAGCAGGTTGCGCGATACAACCCCGATACCGTTGTGTGCGTCGGAGTCCCGTTCGGTCACACTCGGCCTCAGTGGATCGTCCCGCACGGCGGTGTAGTCCGGCTAAATGCTCTGTCCCACACCGTCACCGCGGACTTCACCTGAGGCCAACGCGCGAATCCGAGAAACCGCTCCCGTTACTCGGTGATAGGTTCGCCATCCACATGGGTGACTTCAAAGCCGAACTCGACTTCACTTGTGTCTTCGTCTACTTCCAAAATGGTGACCTCGACCGTTTCGGTCATATCGTCTTCCCATTCGAGCTCACAAGTCATTTGTTCGCCGACTTCAGCATCGATGTCGCCATCGCACTCAACGTCGAACTCGTCTTCGGAGTATTCCTCGGTGAGGTCCTGCTCAATACTGGCTTCGACATCAGCAGCCGCCAGATATTCCCCACAACCGGTGAGAGTGAGCGTGGCAACTGCCCCCATGCCAGCAAATACAATCAATTTGTTGCGCATACCTTTTGTTCTCCCCTTGCGATGGCTATGAAGATGCTGTCCAAGTCATATTAGCCCTGATCTACCGATGAAGCTGGGCTGCTGAAGCTGATCAATGCCTTGGGCAGGTCGAACTGGCCGAAGAATCAAGGGCGTTTCAGAGAGTTGCCCTTCGTGGGGACTTTCTTCAGCTTTGGCCCAATTACTCGGTGATCACATAACTATGGACGATGCCCCTCCTGGCTTCGTTCCTTCGACAGAGCCGCGCCTGCACTGCCATATGGCAAGGTGAACGGATGAATAGAAAGTCATTGAACTCCGCTAAAGGCCTCTTCTTTCTGGTTCCGGCCTTGCTTGTCGTCGCCTCCTGCGGTGAAGACGCCAGTGAGACAACGTTCGACAGTGTCGACGAGCTCACGTCTTCGATGCAATCTGAAGGTCTCGAATGTAACGCCATGGACAGCACGACATACGAGACTGGCACGAATGAAGTGGCCGAGCAGGTTCTGTGCGTAGAGGGCCACTCACTGACGGTGTGGGAGGAAGGCTACGACGCCGATGATGAATCTAGTGAGACCGACCCATTGGTGAGGGAAATGGAGGAGCAGGGAACGATCGAGCACCTACGTGGAGCGAATTGGCACGTGATGTCTATTAACGGCGACCTGCTAGACGAACTTCATGAGACCTTCGGCGGACAACGAAACGAGCAGGACCTCCCGGACTTCGGGTAACGCTGAGTCGTGAGGGCTCAGAAGCCAGCCCATTTGAGCGTCGCTTGGTGCTCAAGATCGCGGACCGGTACTGCCGATTCCGACCGAAATGAACCAAAGGACACCTGCGATGAGAGCTAAGGCTCACTGATATTAGCCGTGTCGGTATCTCCCGTAGCATTGTGACCTTGGGTCCCTCCGGCGGCAACGACTGGCCACCGCAGAGTCAGGCCACCCGGGAAAACAGCCGAATAGGTCATCCAGGAACAACAGTTTTACGAGGCAGAAGGGGCTCCACCGTCAAATCTCATTCGGGAGCTGGACCTGTCCTCCAACGATTGGTCCACATTTCACGGCCGGTGCTGTGGATCAATACCATCGGTCCCGCCGTTCTGGGAATGTGGCTGGCCGGTCACTTGTGGCATTGGGATGCATTCGCGTTGCTCTTATGGCTGACGCTGCCGTTCAACCTTCTCATTTACGGTGTCAATGACATCTTCGACCAAGAGACCGACGCGCTCAATCCGCGTAAGGGGTCTCTTGAAGGTGCCAGGATTCGCTCTGGTGAGGTTTTTTCAATCTGGGCCGGCGTTCTGGTGACCAATATTCCGTTTCTGGCCTACTTCGTATGGGCGCTTCCCGGTGGTGCACTGCTGTGGATAGGGCTCTACCTAGTGGTGTTCATTTTCTATTCGGCGCCGCCGCTGCGGTTCAAGGCGCGCCCCTACCTGGATTCGCTCAGCAACGCCGCCTATGCCCTGCCGATGGTCTTTGTTCCGCTGGCCCTGGGTACCGGTCCGGTCTGGGCCGCTGCTCTTGCGCTTATGGCATGGAGCGCGGCCAAGCACACTTTCGACGCAGTGCAGGACATCGAGGAAGACAAGGCGGCCGGAATACCCACTACGGCGGTGCGTCTGGGTGTTCGCGGGGTGGTGCTCTGGAGTGGGCTCTGGTGGACGTTGGCTACCATCGGCTTTGCACTGCTCAATGTCCCGGTTGCTCTTGCCAACGCGCTGATTAGCGGAGGATTGCTCTACGTGCTGTTCCGTTCCCCCCTCATCACCACCGCCCATGGTTTGTACCGTTACTCCATTGCCTTTCCCTATGTCGCCGGAGCTGTGGCCGGCATTCAACTTGCTGCGGCGCTGCTGCTGGGGTGGTACCCATGAGCCGTGTGGTGGTGGTTGGCGGCGGAGTGGCGGGCCTGACGGCGGCAGTGCTAGCAGCCTGGGAAGGACACGCCGTCACGCTTCTGGAGGCGACCTCGACGCTGGGGGGTAAGAGCCACCGAATCGACGTTGGTGGTCAAGTCATCGACACCGGCCCCTCGCTGTTCACATTTCCGGCCGTCTGGCAGGAGCTGCTGCGCCGACTGGATGATTCCAGTCAGGGTCCACCCTCAGCGGCCGAAGAGATGGCAGGCCTGGATCTAGAGCAGCTTCCGGAAGTCGGGCAGTATTACTTCCGCGGTGAAGCCTGTTCACTACCTGTTCCGCCGGGACACCCGTGGCACCCGGCGTGGGAGCGTTTCGCTGCGCTGCACGCACCAATCGGGCCAGATGTGACCCGGCTCCTGACCACAGCAGTCTTGGCACGCGATGCGCACCCCTCCCTGGCTCGCTTGGGGCGCCTTTACGGGCACCGGCTCACGACCCGCAGCTACCTCGACAGTCTCACCTGGCTGCCCGATGGGCTGCGCGAGGTGATCGCTATCCACACACTCAACGCAGGTGTGGGCCCCTCCCGCACCCCGGCGTTGTATGCCAGTATGCCTGCGGTGATGGCCAAAGACGGGGTGTGGGTACCCCGGGGTGGCATCTACGAACTGGTGCGGGCCCTCGAGCGGCTTGCGCGAGCGGCAGGCGTCGATATTCGCACCGATGAGCCCGTTCTTGGCCTGGAGAAGGGAAAAGTCAGCACCGCACAGAATGTATACCGGGCCGACGCCGTGGTCAGCGGTATAGACGATCACCGCCTCGAAGGGCTCATTCGCGGGCGCAAACCTCGGCCCCCGCGGAAGCTGTCCTGCTCAGCGGTCGCTGTGTACGCTGCGCTCAAGCGCCCCCTTCCGGCGGATATGTCGCGGCACAGTGTTGTGCTGCCCGATGATCCAAAGGAGCTCTATGCAAGCCTGGAGGCGCAACGCGAACCGAACCAGACCATGGCGTTTCTCAACTACTATCCAGCATCGGACTCAGGAACCAACGACGCCGACACCCTCGCTGTTCTGCTGACAGCACCCTCCAATGGGCACAGCTACGGCCTCCAGAGTGCCTTTGTCGACCGAGAGCTTCGCCGCGTGTGGAACACAGTAGGGCTGCCCGGAAGTTTTGACTCGTATATCGATGAGACCGCCATCCTGGATCCGCACTATTTCAGTCGCGCAGGCTCTTCCGGGGGTGCCCTGTATGGGCCGATCCGCCCTTTGCTGATGAGCGGACCGCTGCACCGTCCAGCTCACCACAGCCTGAGGCGGCCATGGCTGTGGCGGGTGGGAGCCTCGGTCCATCCGGGCGGAGGATTGCCGGCAGTAATGGGCGGGGCCATGATTGCGATGAACGGATTGCTTCGCGCATTGCCCTCCGACCCTAGTGGCCATAGCTAACTACCGTGGTGGAACAGTCGCGGCATTTCTATACGGAAGCCTCACGTTGGGCCCGTCATTTGCTCGCCTCGCTGATCAAGGAGCAATCATGAGCGCTCATTCCCTGTCACATGTACTGTTCGGGGCTGCCACTCTGTTGGCGCTTACTATCACCGTCTCCGCGGTGGGAGAACTACTCGGTTGGTGGCAGCGTTCACTGGACACCTCATTGGTGGTCAGTGGGGTTGCGGTGTCACTGGTGCTCACCCTGTGTGCAAGTTACCTTCGACGCGACAAGCGTGGCGCCGCCTCACAAGCCGGCACCTAGAGCGATATCTGGCAGGTTCCAACTCGCTACAATCACGGTCCACGCCGGTGGGACCAGTGTCGGCGTTGGTGCCGGTGCGCCCTTGTCATCGGCTATTTCGGGGTAAATGACTCTTCTGCTGCGATTGGGCCGGCGAGCCTAGACAAGCTGATTGCCGCAGTGCTGTAATTCTAACTATGTTAGGTGAAACTAAACGTGATAGGCAGGCCGAACGCCGTGAGGCAACTCGGGCAGAGATCATTGATGCGGCGTGGGACATGACGGGTGAGGTAGGACTGGCGCAGATCACCCTGCGAGGGGTCGCAGAACGGGTGGGCATGCGTGCCCCTTCGCTCTACTCGCACTTCGACTCGAAGAACGCTATCTACGATGCGATGTTCGGCCAAGCCTGGAGTGAGTGCCTCGCGCACTTCGAGTCAGTCAAGGAGCAGGTACCCCCTGGTGCGCGTGAGGCGGTTCGGTTCGCGGCTCGCACCTTCTTCGACTTCGCGGTCAGAGATCTTGCTCGTCATCAACTGATGAACCTTCGGACGATTCCCGGTTTTGATCCGAGCGAGGAGAACTACGCGCCGGCGGTTGCCGCACTCGATCTTGTTCGAGAGATTTTTCACAGACACGGCATCACCGCCCCCGAGGAGCTGGATCTTTTCACCGCTCTCATAGGGGGCTTGGTCGATAGCCAGCACGCCAATGATCCCGGAGGCGACCGGTGGGCCCGCCTACTTGACCCTGCTGTAGATATGTTCGCCGACCACCTCGGTCTGCCCTAGAGCTCTCACCCACCCCATATCTAGCACTAAGGAGCAGTCATGAGCACCACATCAGAAACGCTCACTGCCAGAAAGAATGCACGCCGTCCTCAGCTTGACCGCGATTCCGCGATGCGGCTGGCCGCCACCGAGTATGCACGAGTCGCTGATCTTTTAGGGCGTCTGACTCCTGAGCAGTGGGCGGCCAGGACCGACTGCCCCGCATGGGATGTGCGCGCGATGGCCGGTCACATGCTGGGCATGGTTCAGATGGTCGCGACGGTTCCCGAACTGATGCGTCAGCAATTGGCCGCCGGCCGAAGAGCCAAGCGCACTGGGGGACTTCAGATCGATGCGCTCACAGCTTGGCAGGTAGAGAAGAATCTCACCCTTACTCCCGACGAACTCGTGAGCGAATTCAGGAGACTGAGCCCCAGGGCGATGAGGAACAGGCGTCGGTCACCGGCAGTTTTGCGGAACCGAACGATGCAGGAAGAGACTGACGGTCTGTGGACCTTCGGCTACCTCTTTGACGTGATCCTCACCCGTGATCCCTTCATGCATCGCATCGACATCTCCCGCGCTACGGGATTGTCGATGGCTGTCTCCGCAGAGCATGAAGTGGCCATCGTCGACGACGTGGTAAAGGAGTGGGCGCAGCGCCACGGCGAGCCGTACTCACTCGAGCTCAGTGGACCCGCAGGCGGGCATTGGCAGGCTGGGGACGGTGACCGTATTGCCATGGACCCGTTCGAGTTCTGCCGCGCGATCAGCGGGCGCGCACCAGCAGCGGGACTACTGGCGACCCAAGTTCCGTTCTAAGCCCACAGGACCCGGGGCGAGGAGGAGGGGGTGTGTCTAGGTGACGCTGAAGGGGGTCTAGCGTCTGTGGAAGGGAAGAGTTTTCACTCAATCGGGAGCGATTTCGTTGGAATGTACGCGGTGTTGATACCGAAGAGGAGACTCTCCCACCATGCGTTTAAAGGCCGTACTGAATGCGCTCTCGGTCAAGTCCCGTGTAGTGGTGTAGCTGGCCCTGTTGTTCTTCGAGGCTTTCGTTGGTCAGCCAGG
>NZ_VAVZ01000032.1 GCF_005771525.1 Nesterenkonia salmonea
GCCAGGAAAGGCTGGGCCGGCAGCCCCTGACACGCCCGGGCCATACACACATTTCTGCCTATAACCCTTCTTTCCTGACGCGGACAGAGCTAGGGCCCTGAATCGGATGATCCAGGGCCCTACTCTTAGTGATGTTCGGAATCATCACAATCGGCGGAGACGGAGGGATTTGAACCCTCGGCAGAGAATTAACCCTGCACCACCATTCCAGGGTGGCTCCTTCGGCCGCTCGGTCACGTCTCCAAAGTTGTCCTGCAGTTTAGAGGACCCAGACATCGTAGCCGATTATCTGACCCGTTCGCACATCGGCCGGATACGGCCGCCCGAAACAGCTAGGCGACCAGCTTGGTGTGGAGGTCTTCGGTGAGCCGGTCCGGGTCGGTTTCATGCTTCAGCAGGTCCATCAAACCTGAGGCCCCACCCAGTTCGGTCAGCATAGAATCCATGGAATCGGCAGGCGCTGCTAAGAGCGGGTGTTTGGAGGCGAAGAACTCCGCGGTTCGCTTCGCGTCTTCGGACTCATGGTCAGGACGGCTATAGGCAGCCTGGGCCAGACGGTCGAATATCGCCGTCAAGTTCTGCTCAGTCCGTGCGTAGTCCTCCACAATCACGCTGCGGTCCGCACCCAGGAGTTGCAGCACCACCGCAGCAAGAATCCCAGTCCTGTCCTTACCCGCGGCACAGTGGAACAGCACCCCTCCGGTGGACGTGCCGATCACCTCCAGGCCCTCAGCAACCTCGTGGATGTGGCTGCGCACGAGCCCGGCGTACCACCTGCCCACATCCGCCGGTGACTGCATTGACGGCGCCACCTCGATCAGCGCCAAGGGGTGCACGGCCATCTCAGCCAGCGGCAAGTGGTGGGCAGTGACGCCCAGTTCGCCTGCCATGCGGTGCGGGCTCCTAGTGACCTCCGGCGTTGAGCGGAGGTCGAGAACCGCAGAGAGCCCCTGGTCTGCCAGCGCGGCGATCTCCTCACGGGGCGACATCGTCAGATCATCGGCTCGCCACAGCGACGCGGGCCGGAGCCTGCCGCCTTGCACACTGATGCCGCCGAAATCGCGGAGATTGACTAGGGGCCGAGCGGTGAGGGTGGCGTCGTCGTATGTCATTGCTGTCATTTTAGAGGACGCCGGTGACAGCGCCTGTGCCTGGGCGGTTCGCGTCCATTGCGAATCACACGCTACGATGGTCCCTGGCCCCACGCGTGGTGCCATCCTGCTGAACTCCCCCAGGACCGGAAGGTAGCAAGGGTAAGTGGGCTCTGGCAGGTGCGCGTGGGGTTCTTAATGCTCAGCCCCTTAATTTCTACGTTGTGTAGAAAACAGCGATAGAATGAGTGTCGCTGACCATTCCGCTTGCACCGATCCAAGGAGCACTATGTCCCGCGATTACGTCGCCTCACCCATGCCCAAGCTGACGTTCATCACTGGCGCAATCCTGGTGGTGGTTGGCCTTGGTGGGTATCTGTTCTCACTGACCAACGAGACCGACCACTGGACCGCGCTGATTCCAGCCCTGGTGGGACTGCTGCTTGTGGTCAGCGGTGCGATCGCGCTGAAGAACCTGATGGCTGGTGTGCACATTGCCCTGGTCCTCGCGCTGATCGGCGCGTTGGGCATGATCATGCCGCTGATGAGCTTGGGGGACTTGTTCGCTGGAGAGGCTGAACGGCCCGCAGCGGTGGTGTCAGCGCTGATTTCGCTGATCGTCCTCGTGGTGTACCTGGTACTCGGTGTGCGCAGCTTCATCCAAGCTCGCCGCTGGAAGAAGGCCAACGCCTAACCTCCACCGGATTAGCACGCTAGCTGGGCTGAGAACATCCCGGCTTTTTCCTCCTCGGCCTGCGCCCACGCCTGCTCCACGACGCTGAGGAACCGGTCATTGGGTGCGTAATATGCTGGTTCGCCCCAGCCTTCGCGGGCCATACGTTCATTGACGAACACATCCTCAACGAACACCCCTGCCAGCAGCCGGTCATAACGGTCCCGCTGCTCCTGGTCGAACTCCAGGACGACGACGTCGCCCGGGCTCAGCAGCTCACTGATCGCCTCTGAAGCTTCAGGCCCGCCGCACTCCACTGGCTCGGTGGGGTGGACAGTCTCCGGGGTGTCGATATTGAGCAGCCGAACACGTTCATCCTCTCCCTCTATGGACACCACGATCGTGTCACCGTCTACTACACGGACCATCTCTGCGACTGCGGCGTCCTCCGAAAAGCCGTCTGGGACCTCCAGCGGGCGCTGATCCCACCAGCGGAGCACCCCAGCCACAGCTACGCCCACGACCACAACCGCCAACCACATCAGGGCGGTGAACGCCACCGAGCGATGCCGACGCCGGCCCCCTGAGCCTCGGCGTGGTCCTCCCAGTGGACCGCGCACGCCTTGGCGCCGCCGTGCAGACCTCCCGGCGGCGTGTGTGACGGTTCGTGGTGCTGTCCTCATGGGACCAATACTGTAGCGCCCGGTGCCCACCTGCCCAGTGCCTGTTTCCACAGGGCGCAGCCCATCCACATCCTGCTGCCTTCGAGAAATGTCAGATCTCTCCGTTCTCAGGGCCCAGCAGAGCTTCATAGCGGCACTTTTTGACATCTGTGCGGGGTGAGGGCCGTCGGGACGCCTCGGTGAACCCCGAGACGGACCAAAAAGGGCCCCAGTTCCGCTCGTTCTTCGAAAACGCAAAGAAATGCATTTCTTTACCTGAGTTGAGGTAGCGCGGGCCTTGCCTAGTGGCGAAAACTTAGAAATGTCAGAGATGACGCCCACGAATCAAAGGAGATTCCCATGACTGAGACCCTGACCAACGCCGCAGCACAGAACGGCACCTCACAGCAGAGCAGCTTCCAGCCCGAGACCCGGGACGTGTTTGAAGAGAAGGCCCAGGCCCTCCAGAAGGAGTGGGACACCAACCCCCGCTGGAGCCAGACCACTCGCGACTACACCGCCGAGGAAGTCATCCGTCTCCAGGGCACAGTGCAGGAGGAGCAGACTCTGGCCAAGCGCGGCTCAGAGAAGCTTTGGGCCCAACTCACCGAGGAGCACGCTGCAGGGAAGTTCACCAACTCTCTGGGCGCACTGACCGGCAATATGGCTGTTCAGCAGGTCAAGGCCGGCCTGCGTGCCATCTACCTCTCCGGCTGGCAGGTCGCCGGTGACGCCAACCTCTCCGGCCAGACCTACCCGGACCAGTCGCTCTACCCAGCGAACTCGGTCCCTTCGGTGGTCCGCCGGATCAACAACGCCCTGATGCGCGCCGACCAGATCGAATACCTGGAAGGCACCCGCACCGTCGAGGACTGGATGGTACCGATCATCGCCGACGCTGAAGCTGGCTTCGGCGGCCCGCTGAACGCTTACGAGCTCATGAAGCAGATGATCGGCGCCGGCGCGGCAGGCGTGCACTGGGAAGACCAGCTCGCCAGCGAGAAGAAGTGCGGTCACCTGGGCGGCAAAGTCCTCATCCCAACCGGCCAGCATGTGCGCACCCTGCAGTCGGCACGGCTGGCAGCGGACGTCTCCAACACTCCCAGCGTGATCATCGCCCGCACCGATGCTGAAGCGGCCACTCTGATCACCTCAGACGTGGATGAGCGGGATATGCCGTTCATTACCGGGGAACGCACTGCGGAGGGCTTCTACAAGGTCCGCAACGGGATCGAACCCTGCATCTCCCGGGCTAAGGCGTACGCACCGTACTCGGATCTGATCTGGATGGAGACCGGCACCCCGGATCTGGAGTTGGCCAAGAAGTTCGCCGAGGCTGTGAAGTCGGAGTACCCGGACCAGATGCTGGCGTATAACTGCTCACCGTCCTTCAACTGGCGCAAGCACCTGGACGACGCCACGATCGCCAAGTTCCAGCGGGAGCTGGGCAAGATGGGCTTCACCTTCCAGTTCATCACCCTGGCCGGCTTCCACGCCCTCAACTACTCGATGTTCGAGCTCGCCAAGGGTTACAACACCGATCAGATGAAGGCTTATGTGGAGTTGCAGGAGAAGGAATTTGCCGCCGAGGCTCAGGGCTACACCGCCACCAAACACCAGCGAGAGGTCGGCACCGGATATTTCGACGCCGTCTCCACCACTTTGAATCCCGAATCCTCCACAGTTGCGCTGCGGGGATCCACTGAAGAGGGCCAATTTTAGAGTTCACCGGGCAGCAATCCCGAGTGTGAGCAGATAAGGAACCATTGTCATGAATACCGGACAGAACATCACTATTAACGGAATCACTCTCGCCGGGCCATCGGTGCCACGGCAGAACGAACTGTTCACCGGCGCAGCGCTGGAGTTCTTGGCAGTGCTTCACCGCGAATTCTCCCCACGGCTGGTTGAGCTGGGGTTGGGTTCGGAGACACCGCGCTCTGCCTCAGGGTGGCAGGCCCTGGTGCACCGTCACCTGACGGATCCTCCGAGCAGTTTCATCAGCCCACGGCGGCTGACCCGCAGTGAGGACAGGATCCTCTGCAACGGCAGCCCGCTCTCAGCGGGGATTGTTGACTTCGGTCTGCACATCCACCGCAATGCACGCCGCCTGATGAGTGAAGGCAGGGCACCCTTCGTCTCACTTCCTGGGACTGAGGGGGAGGAGGAGCTGCAGATCTGGCAGGAGCTCTTCATTCGTGCTGAGCAGCTGATGGACCTGCCTGACGGCGCTATCCGGGCTATTCATCTGCGGCCCGGTGAGCCGGATATGGACGACGACGAGGACGGCCAAGCCTGCAGCGCTGCAGTCTTGATGACCCGTTCAGGAGCACAAGCTCAAGCCGCCTGATCCCGGCCCATTAACCCACTGAACCCCCGGAGTTTTCGAGGTCTCCGGGGGTTCAGTGCGTGGTGCAGGGTTTAGTTCACCACTTCGTCGATGACGTCCTGGTTGTTCTCAGCCCACTCGACGGCGCCCTCTGGGCCGTCGTCGTACTCGTTGACGACGAGGTCTTCGAGCTCAGCGTACTGGTCATCGTCGAGCTCCAGCGCGCTCATCCACTCGGCTACCTCGGGGAACTCGGAGGAGAAGTCGGCGTTAGCGACTAGGTTGAGGGATTCTTCCTCACCGAGGTGACCCTCTGGATCCTCAAGGTCCTTGAGATCCCATGAACCGTATGCCCAGAAGGGGCGCCACAGGGTGACGACGATGTCCTCTTCGGCCTCAATGGCGTTGTCCAGCTCGGACAGCATGGCAGCTGTGGAGGATTCGAGCAGCTCGAATTCCTCATCCAAGCCGTACTCAGGGAAGACGGTACCTTCGGTGGTTTCCATATGCCCGGCTCCTGCCTCAATGCCCACCACCTGGTTGTCAAAGGCTTCCGGGTCATCCAGAAGTTCTGGGATGGAGTCGATGTCTGTGTACTCGGGGACTGCCAGAGTCAGTACGGCACCGTCGTAGTAGGCGCCGAGATCCTCAAGTGCATCGCCATGCTGGTCCATATATGTTTCGTGAGTTGCAGGCAGCCAGGCTGAGGGGTAGACGTGGATATCACCGTCGGCCAAGCCCTGGTACACAGGTGCTGCGTCACCAAGAGCCATGATCTCGACGTCGTAGCCCTGCTCCTCGAGAATGTGCTGCCACAGGAAGGTCATGGATGAACCGTCGGTCCACCCTTCGATATATCCGAGGGTGATGGTGCCACCTTCCCCGGCAGCCTCGCCGTCGGCGTCGTCGGTGTCAGTTTCTTCCACATCGGTGTCATCTGGCTCTTCACCATTGTCGCCGTTGTCCTCGCCGCAGGCGGCGAGAGTCAGTCCGAGCATCGAGGCGATGGCTGCGGATTTCAGGAATGTTGATGAAAGCTTCATCGTCATGTGTCCTTTTCTTCGTCGGTGCGATTGTTCATTCTCTATGTCCCGCCGTGTTCGGCGGGCAAACTCTCAGTCGGCCTTGGTGGCCGCTGTGCCTGCTTCGGTGTCCTCCGCCGAATCTTGGTTCTGCTGGGGCATGTGGCGCCGGCGCCGGAGTCGGCTCAGTGTGCTGCCCTCCGGTGAGCCGAGGGCGGCTGTCACCCGGTCCAGATAGACGGCGAGCATGACCACGCAGAGGCCAGCCTCCAACCCCAAGGACAGGTTGAGCTGGTTGATGGCTCGGACCACTTCGTTGCCGAGCCCGCCAGCGCCGACAAATCCGCCGAAGACGGCCATTGACAGCGCCAGCATGATCACCTGGTTCACACCAGCCATGATCGTCTTGACGGCCAGTGGCAGCTGAATGCGGAAGAGGATTTGGGTGGGTGTACTGCCGAAGGCATGGCCGGCTTCAACCACTTCGGGGTCCACTTGCCGAATGGCCAATTCGGTCAGCCGCACTCCTGGAGGGAGTGCGAAGATAATGGTGGCGAGGATGCCTGATGGCATTCCGAGTCCGAACATCGCCATTGCCGGGATAAGCCATACCAGGGCCGGCATGGTCTGCATCAGGTCCATTACGGGCCGCACAAAGTTGGAGACGACCTGGTTCTTCGCCGCAAGTATTCCCAAAGGTATGGCGATCAGCAGCGCAATGACAGCTGCGACGGCCACCAGGGCAAGGGTTTCGAGCGCTTCTTCCCACATATCTACTGTGATGATGAAGAACATCAGCGGAATCGTGAGCAGTGCCAGCTTCCAGTCCCGCATCAGCCAGGCGATGAGGGCGAAGATCGCGGTCAGGATCAGAGCGTCGGGCCTGGTGAGCAGGTCCGCCAGACCCTCAGAGGAGGTTTCGAAGACTATCTCAACCCAGTCGATGACGGAGGAGAAGGTGTCTTCGAACCAGTCGAATCCGCGTTCCAGGGCATCACCGATGGGTAGGCGGGGGATCCCGGTGCCGTCGGTCTCTTCGGCGCGAATCATGGGGCCACCTCCTGGTAGACGGTGTGTACCGAGGATGTCGGTGTGGGATCAGCCATGGCGTTGAGCAGGGTGACACGGGGGATAACTCCGAGGAGTTTTCCAGCGTTGTCGGTGACTGCTAAGCCGGCGGCGTGCTCTGAAGCTGCAGTCATCAGCTCGGCCAGATAGGTCTCTTCAGAGGCTGCGGGCATGGGCCTGATGAGTCCGGCCAGGGTTTCTTTTCCAGCGGCTACGCCTTCAGCGATGTCGTCTTCATAGACCACGCCTTGGAGGATTCGGCTCTGGTCGACCACGCAGAGAGAGCGAGTTTGGTTTTCGCGCATCAACCGGTGGGCGGCACGTGGTCCCTGCTCAGAACCCAGCAGCGCCACGGGTGGTTCTTTGACGTCCCCGGCGGTGAGCACTCGTGTGCGGTCCACGTCCTGGATGAACTGGGCTACGTAGTCATTGGCGGGATCGTTGAGGATCTCTTCGGTGGTGCCGACTTGAACGATCTTGCCGTCGCGCATCATGGCGATCCTGCTGCCCAACCGCATGGCCTCGCTGAGGTCGTGGGTGATGAAGACGATCGTCTTGCCCAGGTCCTTCTGGAGTTCCAGCAGCTGGTCCTGCATCTCTTTGCGGATGAGCGGGTCTAAGGCGCTGAAGGCCTCATCCATGAGCATGAGGTCAGTCTCGGCGGCCAGAGCGCGGGCCAGGCCCACGCGTTGGCGCATGCCACCGGAGAGTTGGTCAGGGCGTTGCTCGCCGTAGCCTTCGAGCCCTACGAGTTTCAGCGCCTCGTTCGCTTTCTTCTCACGGTCGCTGCGGTTGAGTCCGCGAACTTCTAAGGAGTAGGCGGCGTTCTGGCCGACTGTTCGGTGTGGCATGAGCGCAAAGTGCTGGAAGACCATGGAGATCTTCTCCCGCCGGATGCTGCGCAGGCGCCGGGTATTCACTTTGGTGATGTCCTGGCCGAAGATCTCTACCGTCCCGGCGGTGGGAGGCTGGATACCGTTGAGTGTGCGGATCAGTGTGGATTTTCCGGACCCGGAAAGTCCCATGACCACAAAGATCTCGCCCTGAGGTACCTCGAAGGAGGCGTCGATGACGGCCGCCATCCCTTGGGATTTCAGTTCGTCCCGTGTTGCGCCTTCTTTTATTTTTTTCACGATTGACTCAGGCCGTTTGCCGAATGCCTTATAGACATTCTGCACACGTACCGCTGAGACGTGACTATCTTCAGTTACTAGCAAACCCTCAAAACTCCCTCAAAACGCCCTGTGAAAGTGACTCTTGAGTTTCTAACTTACCAAACTGGCCAGAAGTGCTCTATATCACATTGACCAGTTGCCCGGCTGATGAGGGATTTCTGACCTACACTGTCCCCATGCGCGCAACGGAGCTCGCCACAGCAGAGAACGACGACGCCCTGGACCTTATTGCCCTGGGACGCCGGGTACGTCACCTGCGCAAGAAACAGGGCATGACCCTGGATGACTTAGCGGAAAAAGTCAGCACCGCCCCCAGCCAGCTCTCCCTTTTGGAGAACGGCAAACGCGAACCAAAGCTCTCCCAACTCCAGCATCTGGCTCGAACTCTAGGTGTGGGTATGGAGCACCTTATGGGTGCGGAGCCGCCGTCTAAGCGGGCTGGCCTGGAGATCGAGTTGGAGAAGACCCAGCGCGGCCCCCTCTACGCTGCTCTCGGCCTGCCCTCGGTACGGATCTCCAACCGGCTGCCCATGGATGTGCTGGAGTCCCTCGTGGCCCTGCAGCGGGAGCTGAAGCGCCGGCTGGAGGAGCAGGCTGCCACCCCTGAGGAGGCCCGCCGGGCCAACACCGAGCTGCGGGAGGAGATGAAATCCCGCAACAACTACTACTCGGAGATCGAGGCTCAGGCGGCTGAGCTGCTCAAAGCTGTGGGGTACACCTCGGGGCCGCTGGGTCATCACATTGCCGCCCGGATTGCGGAGCACCTGGGGTTCTCTATCCGGTTTGTTCCGAATCTTCCGAACTCCACCCGGTCAGTGACGGATCAGCGCAACAAGATCATCTACCTCACGCAGGGCAGGTTCCGGGACTGGGATTCACGTTCGGTGCTGCTGCAGGCCCTAGGCCACCACGTGCTGGGTCATACCGAACCCAGCGACTACTCGGACTTTCTGCGTCAACGGGTCTATACCAACTACTTTGCCGCGGCCCTGCTGATGCCGGAGAAACCGGCAGTCGAGTTCCTGGCCACTGCCAAGAGCGGCAAGGAACTCGCGATCGAGGATCTGCGTGACGCGTTTGCCGTGTCCTATGAGTCGGCTGCCCACCGGTTCACTAACCTGGCTACCGAGCATTTGGGGATCACCTGTCACTTCCAGAAGGTCCACGAATCCGGCATCATCCACAAGGCTTATGAGAACGACGGCGTCAGCTTCCCCGCCGACCATTCCGGGGCTATCGAAGGCCAGACCATTTGCCGGGAATGGACCTCACGCCAGGTGTTCGACGTCAAGGACAAGTTCCGCTCCTTCAACCAGTACACCGATACCCCCTCAGGCACGTTCTGGTGCACCGCCCGCACCGAAGGCCACTCTTCTGGCGTGTACTCGCTCTCCATCGGGGTGCCGTTTGAGCACGCCAAATGGTTCCGCGGCAAGGACACCCAGTTCCGGTCTGTGTCCCGGTGCCCGGAGGACCCCACATGCTGCCGGGTGCCGCCGGCGGAACTGGCTGAGGTCTGGGGCGGCAACGCCTGGCCTGCCACCCGGGCTAATACTCACCTGCTGGCAGCGATGCCGGAGGGCGCCTTCCCCGGGGTGGACACCACCGAGGTCTACAGGTTCCTCCAGGACCATTCCCCCAGCTGAACTCAGGTGGAGAGCGCCCAGGCGCGCAGGCTCAGATGCACATCGAGGGCGCGCGGCGCGCAGTCCCAGCCTGCACCTAGGAGCTTTGTGATGGTCCCCAGCCGCTGCCGGACAGTGTTGCGGTGCATGAACAGTGCCTCTGCGGTGCGGTCGATCCGGCGGTCGGCGTCAAAGTACGTCAGAGCGGTCTGCGCCAGAGAGGTCCCGCGTGAGGTGTCATAGTCCACCAGTGGGCTGATCTCTCGGGTGAGCTCTGAGTGCTCAGACTCTCCGGCCAGATGCACCACGGCAGCGACGAGCCCCAGACTGTCTGCGTCGACGATCCCGTGTTCCCCTGAGTAGCGCAGAGCTGAGAGTCCGGTCTGCGCCCGGTGCCAGAACGTCCTCAGCTCAGCTATTGAATCCATGGGTCCGGCATAGGAGGCACGGCTGTGGATGGAGATCTGGTCCGCGGCGCGGAAACTCGTCACCCATTCGCGTGAGGTGAAGACGGCGCAGAGGTCCTCGCCCACTGAGGCGAGCAGCTTGGTGCCGGGCAGCTGCCGCAGTTGTCGCTGGAGTTCGCGTTCACGGGCGAAGGGGTGGGAGATCACCGCGACCCACACCTGATCACTGGAGTTCAGCTCCCAGTGCCGGAGTCGGCGGTCCAACCGTGTCCGTGAGATGTCCTCACCCTGGAGGAGCTCGTCGAGCACATCGCGTTGGGCACGGTGCTGGGCGTCCTCCTCCGCTTGAAGGAACAGCAGGGCGAGGGCGCAGTGCGACGCCGCCCGCTCCAGAAGCGTCTGATGCACGGGACTCAGACTGCACTCCACTCTGAGGTAGCCCAGTGTCGCTTTTCCCGAGGTCACCGGCACCGTGACCCCCTGAGCTCGGTTGGCTGTCCGCGCGGGTTCTGGGGCGACGCCGCCCGGGTTCATGACGGAGACTTCTTCGCCGCGTTCGTTGAGCAGCTTCACCGGATGCATGAGAGCCTCGGCAGTCACCTCGAGGACCCTTTCCGCGGAGGGGTTCTGCAGCACCGCACGCATCAGCTGCTCATCGAATCGCGTGATCTCTGTCAGTGAGAGGAGTTCCTGCTGATTCTGCGCGTTTTTCTGGCTGAGCAGCTCGGCATCGCGCAGCGCCTGGGCGTACTCTTCGGCGTTGTCCAGGGCCACCGCGGCGTGCTTTCCGAGTGAATCGACCGTGCTGATCTCATCGGGGCTGAAGACTCTGCGGGACCGTTCGGCAACCATGAGGGCGCCCATGACCCGGCCCCCCACAAGCAGAGGCACGCCCATGATGGTGCGGACTCCCTCCTCGGCCACGATCAGGTCAATGTCCGGAATATGGGACACCGAGGTATCGGGGAGGTAGTCGCTGGTCTGGTAAGGGGCCTTTCCTGCTGCGACGAGTCCCAGAATGCCGGTCCCGATAGGCATTCTGATGCTGCGGTAGGCGCTTGTTGCCACACCATCGGACTGGCGAATGTAGGTGGTGCCTTGGGAGTGGTCGTTGAGGCTGATGTAGGCCATATCGGACCGGACCAGCTGCCTGGTGCGACGCGCGATCGAGGCCAGCACAGATTCCACATCCTGGAGGCTGGAGAGTTCCGCCGCGGTGTCCAGCAGCGCGCGAAGCAGAGCCTCTCGGTCAGAGGTGGACATGGTCACCATGCACACACTGTAGATCACATGGTGGTGACCAAGCACACACTATGTACTGGATGGCGCGCACGCTCAGCTGATTAGATCGCTCAGTTAGCCTCGTGATGCACATCACCAGGTCTTGCCGGTCAGGAGAGGACACAGCCATCGTATGAAGATCACCGGAGCCGTTCTGGAAGAGATCGGCCGCCCCAGCCCCTACGCGGATTCGACGCCGCTGAGCATCAGTGAACTTGAACTCCAGGACCCCCAGGCCACGGAGCTGCTGATCCGGATGGAGGCAGCCGGGGTCTGCCACTCGGACCTCTCCGTGGTCAACGGTGACCGGGCGCGTCCGGTCCCCATGCTGCTGGGGCACGAGGCCGCGGGGATCGTGGAGTCGGTCGGACCTGAGGTCGAAGGCATCGAACCGGGACAGCGCGTGGTCATGACCTTCCTACCGCGCTGCGAGGATTGTGAGAACTGCGCAGCCGATGGCCGCCTTCCGTGCACACCCGGTAGTGCGGCCAATTCGGAGGGCCGCATGCTCAGCGGCGGACGCAGACTCTCCCGCGGCGGGGACTCCGTCCACCACCACCTGGGCGTTTCAGGGTTCGCCACGTATGCGGTGGTCGACCAGGCCACCGTGGTGCCGGTCGGCTCCGATGTTCCCCCGGAGGTCGCCGCCGTGCTGGGGTGCGCGGTGCTGACCGGAGGAGGGTCCCTGCTCAACGCCGCCAAACCAGGGCCTCAGGACACAGTAATGATTGTGGGACTCGGCGGCGTCGGTATCGCTGCACTGCTGACCGCGGTGGGTGAGGGCTATCAGCGCATCATCGGTGTGGATATGGCCGAGGACAAACTCGCGCTGGCGCTGGAGGTGGGCGCCCATGAGGTTTACACGCCCCAGCAGCTCGAGGAGCAGGGCATCAAAGCCCACCGCGTCGTCGAATGTGCTGGCCACGAATCGGCCTTCGAGACAGCCTTCCGCGCCACCAAGCCCGGCGGGGTGACTGTCACCGTGGGGTTCCCCCACCCAGAGGCCACCGCCGCCATACCCCCGGCCGTCATCACCGGTGAGGCACGCACCATCATGGGGTCCTACCTGGGCTCCTCTGTGCCGAAGCGGGACATTCCCCGCTATGAGCAGTTGTGGAGGGAGGGCCGGCTTCAGGTGGAGAAGCTCATTACCTCACACATCAGACTGGCCGACATCAACCAGGCCATGGACGACCTCGCAGCCGGCAGAGCCGTCCGTCAGATCATCACCTTCGACAGACAGGAAGCCTGACTGTGTCCCAGATCAGCGAAGATCCCGGCCGAGGCCCCGGCGAGGACCCGGATAAGGCGCAGGGAAACGGACGTTCCAGCTCCACCCCACATTGGAAAGCCGGCCCGTTCGAGATCAGGCTGCCGTTTGTGCACTACCGGTTCGAATGGGCGGACTACACCCAGGGTCTGTTCATGTGTGCGGTGGACCTGGCGGCCATCCCCCTGATGGTCAGCCTGCTGGGCATGCCGTTTGAGGTGGCGCTGGCAGTGATCCTCATCAACGGGCTGCTCTACCTCACCCACCACATGCTGGGCGACCCCGTGGTTCCGGGTTGGATCACGCCTGCAATCCCCCTGGTGATGGCCTACTGTGAGACGTTTCCGGAAGGGGAGGAACGAATACACGCCCTCATCTCCTTCCAGATATTACTGGGGCTGTTCTCCATCACCCTGGGCGTCACCGGCCTGGCCCGTCGAGTGGTCAAGGCCATTCCTGCCGCCATCAAATCGGGTGTGCTCATTGGCGCTGGCATCGCAGCCGTTCAGCGCATCTTCGATGAAGGTGGAGAGTTCCACGACTTCCCAGTAACCATCACCATTGCGGTCGGTCTGGCGTTCTTCCTGATGTACTCCCGGTCCTTCTCCTCATGGCGGGAACGCAACCGCTTCGCCATGCAGATCGGCAAGCTCGGAGTGCTGCCCTGCATCCTGATCGCCGTGATCGTCGCCCCACTGGCGGGGGAGGCCGAGTGGTCCGAGGTCGAGTGGGGCATCATCCAGCCCGACTTCGTCACGCTGTGGCGGGAGTACACGGTCTTCGGCCTGGGGATGCCGCCGCTGGAGATGTTCGCCCTGGCGATCCCCACCGTGCTGGCCACCTACATTGTGGTCTTCGGCGACTCGCTGCAGGCTGACGGACTGCTGAAGGAAGCCAATAAGGCCCGTCCCGATGAGCACATCGAGTACAACCCGGACCGGGCGCATATGATCTTCGGCTTCAGGAACACCCTGATGGGCGTCATCGGCCCCGATGTGGCCATGGCCGGCCCGGTGTGGGCCGCCATGCAGGCCGTGGTGGTGGAGCGCTACAAGCAGGGCCGCAAGGCAATGAAGTCCATCTTCGGAGGCATGGGATCCTTCCGCTGGGGCACCAATACGGGACTTCTGCTGCTGCCGATCGTGACGCTGGTAGAACCCATCCTGGGTGTGGCGATGGCCCTGACTCTGCTGATCCAGGGATTCGTGAGCGTGCGTATCGGCATTATGGAGGCGCGCAGTCAGCGCGATCTCGGCATCGCCGGGATCACCGCCGCAACGCTGGCGCTCATGGGTGCTGCCTGGGGGCTTGGAGCTGGCGTGCTGCTGTGCCTGCTGATCTACGGCCGCCAATTCTTCTCCGGAGAGGACGACGGCACCTTCGCCAAGAAGGACTGACCCCGAAGATGTCTTCGGCTCACCGCGCCCCGGCGCTATACCTCACCTTCGCTCAGGCGGAGGGGGTTTTAGCGCTGGGGGCCTCGCCGTCGTCGTCCTTGGTGGGTGGGATATACGGCATCACACCGGTGGCATCGTTGACCCAGTTGCGGGTACGACGCCGCGCCACACCTTGTTTGACCCGGAACTTCCCATGCACCAGCCAGTAGAGCACGATCGCTAACACCACCACTCCGGCGCATCCGGCGTACATCACGTGGAAACCCCACAGATCCACCAGCGGACCCAGAAGCAGCGGGGAGAGGCCGAAGCCGAGGTCCATCATGATGAAGAAGGTGGAGATGCCGATGCTGATCCGGTGGGTGCGCATCTTGGAGGCGATGATCGCCTGGATCGCCGGCAGCAGCGACCCGAAACCGAACCCGGCGAGCACACCGGAGGCGACCATCACGCCCTGATTCGGTGACCAGGCCAGCAGCCCCATGGACACCGCGAACGAGCAGAGAGCTGGAATGACCACAATGTTGTCACCCCGGCGGTCTTGGATTTTGCCCATGAACAGGCGCACCACAAGCATGGTGGCGGCGTACACCACAAAGTAGAGGCTCGCGCCGTCGGACATGCCAATGGATTGGGCGTAGCCGTTGAGGAACGTCATCACTGAGGCGAACGTCAGCCCCAGCAGGGTGGCGACCATGGCAATGGAGAACGCCCGCGGTTCGATCACATCGGAGGGCCGCAGCCGCAGCCGGTCCCGGATGGGCGTTCCCTTACGTTTGACCTCAGGGGTGTTGACCAGGCACGCGCAGAGGAAGGATGCTGCGGAGACAATCGTCACCGCGTAGAACATGCCGTCGAACCCGTAACTTTCGGTCAGTTGGATCGCGGCCAGCGGACCCAGGGCCGGCGGCAGCGAGTTGGCCAGCAGATAGTAGCCGGAGCCTTCACCGCGGCGGCCACGCGGGATGATGTCGAATACCGCCGCCGTCAGGGCGGTCTGCCCAAAACCGAGCGCAATACCGTGCACAATGCGCAGCGCAATCAGCCACTGATAGGAATCCACCCACAGGTAGAGGATCCCGGCGACGGTGAACAGACCAAGGCAGATCACCAGAATGGGCTTCCGGCCCAGGGTGTTGACGTACTTCCCAGCGAAGAACCGGGCACCCAGAGCGCCCATCACAAACGCGCTCGCAGCGAAACCTGCAGCGGTCTGTCCTGCACCAAACTCGGTGGCCGCATAGACTGCCATCCCAGTGACTAGGATGAAGAACGCAGTGGTGATGGCCAGGTTAATCAGGATCGCCAGAATGAAGTTCCAACTCAGCAGCGGTTCTTTCGTATCCTGATTCACACAGTTGATTCTTTCACGAGGGGGAGGCAGTGGTCGCAGATCTTCGTATCGACCTCAACGCCGATCTCGGCGAGGCATTCGGGGTGTGGAGCATGGGCGATGACGCCGCAATGCTCGCACAGGTCTCATCAGCCAATATAGCCTGCGGATTCCATGCCGGGGACCCTCAGAGCATGCGCACTACCGCCGGCAACGCGGCCAGCGCCGGGGTGGCCATCGGCGCGCATGTGGCTTACCGGGACTTAGCCGGATTCGGCCGGCGGTTCGTGGACGCCCACCCGGATGAGCTCTCCGCCGATGTGTACTACCAGCTCTGTGCCCTAGACGGTATGGCCCGTGCCGCAGGAGAGCAGGTCCGCTACGTCAAACCCCATGGTGCGCTGTATCACGCCTGTCACGATCACCGTCCGCACGCTGCCGCCGTGGTGGAGGCGATGACACTCTTTGCTGAGGCCACCGGCAGGCGGCTGCCCCTGCTGCTGGCCCCAGGTGCGCTCGCCCATGACCTGGCGGCTGAGCGCGGGTTCGCCACGCCGAAGGAGGTATTCGCTGACCGCGGCTACAACCCTGATGGGACCTTGGTCTCCCGGCGCGCCCCGGGTGCGGTGATCACCGATGTGCCGATCGTGGTGGAGGCTATGCAGCGGTTTGTGGAAGAAGGCACCATCATCGCCATCGACGGAACCGTCATACCCATGGAGGCCGAAAGTATCTGCCTCCATGGAGACACCCCCGGCGCGGTCGCCATGGCGGAGTCAGTGCGGGCAGCACTTGCCGGTACGGGTGCCAACATTGTGAGCTTCGCCTGATGCCCGATGCCGTGCACGCAGCTGGACAACGCGCCCTGCTGGCTGACTTCTCCACCCCAGCTGAGGTCTTGGCGTTCCACCGCCAGCTCACCGCCAAGCCGCTGCCCGGCCAGGTGGAGGTGGTCCCGGCCGCCCGAACAGTTCTGGTGGTGTTCCGCACCCGCAACCACACCCGTGAGGCTGCCAAACAGCTGCGCCGGGCGCGCGTCCGACCGGGCGTAGCAGGCGAAGGCCGCGAAGTGGAAATACGGGTCCAGTACGACGGCGCGGACTTAGAGACACTGGCAGATCACCTTGGTATGAGCAGGCAGGCGCTCATCGACTGGCACAGCTCAACCCGCTGGGTGGGTGGGTTCGCTGGGTTCGCCCCCGGATTCACCTACTGCCTACCGGAAGCTGTGGCCACGCGCAGGCGCCTGCGGAAGTCCGAACAGCCCTTTGAGGTACCCCGGCTCAGTTCTCCGCGCACCGAGGTCCCGGCCGGGTCGGTAGCACTGGCGGGGGAGTTCTCAGCGGTGTACCCGCGCAGCAGCCCAGGCGGGTGGCAGCTGATCGGCACTACTGACGCGGTGATGTGGGACTTGGACCGGCCTGAGCCTGCGCTGATCAGCCCCGGGGATGCGGTCAGCTATGTGCCGGTCACCGAGACGATCACTCTGAATGCGGTGGCATCTTCGGCTGCGCCGCGCCGCTACGTTCCGGCGGGTGACGCGGTGGTGGATGTGCTCGCTCCGGGGCCACAGTCGCTGTTACAAGATTTGGGCCGGCCCGGTCGGAGCGGCCAGGGAGTTCCACGCTCCGGTGCCGCTGATGCGCAGGCGCTGCGCCAGGCCAATGAGCTGGTCGGCAATGATGATTCTGCCGCTGGGTTCGAGGTCCTCTATGGTGGCCTTGAGCTGGCAGTGCGGCAGATTTCTGTGCTGGCGGTCACCGGCGCGGAGACTGCACTGCAAGTAGCCACACCTGCCGCCCCAGAGACCTCAAATATGGCAGTCAATGGCACTGGTGCGGCACGCCAATCGGGTGGCAGCACGCAAGAGACGGAAAGGGTGCGGGACGTCCCACTGCGGGCACCGTTCTTGATGTACCCGGGGGAGCGGCTGCGCCTTGGCGTGCCTGAGCGGGGCATCCGTAACTATGTGGCCTTCTCTGGAGGGCTCTCTGCTGACAAGGTGCTGGGCAGTGCGTCAACAGATCTGCTCTCAGGTTTGGGTCCGGCGCCGGTGACGTCAGGTGACACATTCGCCCTGGTCGGGGTGCCATCGGGTTTTGTGGGTATTGCCGATGTGGCGCGCACCGCGCTCCCGGAGGTGGATCAACCCACCCGGCTGAGGTTCGTCGTCGGGCCCCGGGATGAGTGGTTCGCTTCCCGGCACAGCAACCCCGGTCTTGACGCCCTGAAATCACTGAACTGGACGGTGTCTGAAGACTCCAACCGGATCGGGCTGCGCCTCACCGCAGGCGAGGAGAGCCCATCACCTGCCATTGAGCGAACCCGCACAGAGGAACTGCCCAGTGAGGCTATGGTCCGGGGTGCGATTCAGGTGCCTGGGTCGGGCGACCCTGTGCTGTTCTTGGCCGATCATCCGGTGACCGGCGGGTATCCAGTCATCGGCGTTGTGGTGCGTGAGGATCTGGGACTGGCGGCACAGCTTCCCCCCGGCGCCGAGGTCTGTTTCCAGGCGGTTGATCCCGACACTCTGGAACCGGTACTCACCTAATGCCGATCCCTGGACCTCTCTCCATGTCCGGGCAGGCATCGGTCTGACAGGGAATGATGTTCCCTGAGGGGGTTCCGTGTTCCGCCGCGTGCCCCTACCGTGGAGAAGAAGGAGTCCGCAACTGCGGTTCCTGGAAAGGAATCCTCGGTGGGAAAACTCCTCATTTCAAAATTCGGCGCCACCCAAACCATCGGAATGCCCGATGCCATGGTCCAAGCAATGGACACCGTAGTCATCGAGCGCTTCTCGGCAGGCAAAGGCCTGGCCTTGGACGGCATCAAAAGTCACGTGACGGAGTCAGCCGATACTGACACCAACGGTGTGACTGTCACCACTATGTGGCTCGCCCCTAGTGCCCCTATCAGTTTTGAATATGTCCGTGGCAGCGACGACGCCAGGACCACTGAGCACATCCAGACGATGCGTCAGTCCATCACTGAGACTGGCCGGATCACCATACGCTGAGCCACCGGCACGGCCGCGCCGCGAGCCTTCAGGTCAGACAACTACGCATTGCGGCACGATGGCAGGTGCTGGGTTTCAGCCGGGAACCCGGACTGGCGGTAGGCTTCATCCGTGACTCACGCCCCTGACTCCCCGAACGACTCCGATCATCAGCTTTCGCACGCCCCCGGCTACCGGCGCACGTCCGTTCCGGGCAATGTGATCCGCGGGGCGATGATCGGCGTGGTGGAGACTGTCCCTGGTGTTTCTGGGGGGACTGTTGCCTTGGTGGTGGGAATCTACCGGCAGCTGATTGATTCAGCCTCCGCGGTGGTCTCTGCCCTCCGTGTCATGGTGACGGGTCCTGACCGGGTCACTAATGCGGGTGCGTATTTATCTTTGGTGCAGTGGCGGGTGATCATCCCTGTGATCATCGGAATGGTGGTCGGCCTGCTGACGGCGGTGCAGTTCATCGGCGGATGGGTGGAGAACTACCCTGAGCTGACTCGGGCGGCGTTCTTCGGCATGGTGCTGGTCTCTATCGTGGTCCCGTTCCGGATGGCGCTGCACTCTGCTGGCGGTGCGTTGAGCCCCAAGCACTGGTTATTGGGCGCTGCGGCTGTGGCGGTGACTTTTGTGCTGGTGTCACTTCCACCGAACCAGGTGGAGCCGCACTGGTGGTTGGTTCTGCCAGCCGCAGCAGTGGCGGTCTCGGCGCTGCTGCTGCCTGGGCTGTCGGGTTCCTTCTTGCTGCTGACCTTCGGGCTCTATGAGCCGACGATTGGCGCGGCCCGGGACCTAGACTTCGGCTACCTTGGGGTGTTCTTCGCCGGGGCAGTGCTCGGTATGGTCAGCATTGTGAAGGGGTTGAAGTGGCTGCTTGATCACCATCACACGGTGACCATGGTGGTCCTCTCCGGCGTGATGCTGGGCGCGCTGCGTACTTTGTGGCCTTGGCAGACCGAGGACCGCGGGCTGCTGGCCCCCGACGACCTCTTGGGACCAGCTGCTGCCATTGCCGCCGCAGGCGCTGCAGTAGTGGGAGTCCTCGTCATCCTCGACGCACGCCTCTCCCGCGCCGAATAGGGCTCAGATCTCGAACCCGACACGCTGTTCAGGGTTCGGACCAGCAGAGCGTCGCCGAGGCCGTCCAGATACTTGCGGACAGTGGACTCTCCCATATCGAGTGTGCTGATTTGCCGGGTAAGGGGGTGGTTTCAGGGTTCCCAATAATTGGATATTCACCCAGCTGTTCTACCTTGACGCAGACAATTCCTTGGGAGCCTAACTCAGGTCCTGCAGGGCAAGTTCTTGGAGCGCGGCGGGCCGGTGTTCAGCGCACCATTGTAGCACCGAGGTCGGTTCCAGCACGCCACAGACCGTATTTCTTTCCAAGACTAAAAGGGGGCGAAGGCCCTCTTCCATCAGCAGGCTGATGGCTGCATCGAAAGAGTCGTCGGCATTCAAGAATCGGTCGGAGGCTACGATCACGTTCCCACACCGCATATCTGCCCAGTGGTCGGGATACTTGCGCTTGAGCTGCTTGATGTCGAAGCAGGAGACGACGCCGAGAGGTCCTTCTTCCGGGTCAGCAATAGCCAGGTACTCCACGCCCGCGGTCTCCAGGTGCTTCAACGCACTATCCATGCACTCCGAAGCCAGCACATGGCCCGGCACAGGCAGGAGCGCCTCGCGCAGCGTTGATGGGACACTAGGCGCTGCCGGGGTAGCCGCTGGTGGTGTTACTGAGGCGGCCGGACGCGGCGTATGGGAAGGACCAGGCTGGGTGGTGGTCATCGGGTGTCTGCCTCTCCGGAGTCTGAATTGTGCGTTTCGTCGTCGGAGAAGAGGTCCTCCCATAGCGGTGGGTCGTGCTCTTGGCACCAGGTGCGCACATCGACTGAACGCAGAAGGCCTAGCGCCTCGTTTCTTTGGCACACCAGTAGGGTTCGGACGCCTGTTCTGCGGTATTCAGCGAGTACTTCCACCACCGATTGGTGGGCGAGTATGGGCCCTTGGTCCGCGGGGATCCCAGTGGTGCACGGCTGGGTTTGCCATCCCGTGGGGTTCCGCTGCGCGGCAGCGAGCACATCGCCGGCAGAGAGGATACCTACCACCGCGCCGTTGAGTTTCACCACTGCGAAGGCTTCATCACTGAGTGTTATGAGTTCAGCCGCTTGACGCAGCGAATGCGTCCCCTCGATGATCGGGTCGAGTGGGCTCATCAAGGCCGCAACGGAGGTGACCCTCAGCACATCGGGATCAACGGGCAGTTGCTCATGGGGCTGAGCTGTGGGCGAGGCGTGTGGGAGGGTTCCGCCGGAGCGGTCATTGGGCAGCGTGTGGGTCATGGACTTCCACTTAAAAGTCAGAGTCGATGAATCCGCTGCTTGAATTCGCTGACATAATCCTAATCACACCGCAGGCGGCTGACCAAAACGGCGATGAGTCGCTGACTAGGAGCCCGAGTGCTTGCGTTCTTCGGATGCTCGCTCGGAGAGCTCCTTGAGGAACTGGGCGACGTCGCGGCGCTCACTGGCCATCAGATGCAGCCCTAGATCTGCGCAGAGCCGGGCGAACATCTCTACGCCCTGGATGCTGTTTCCCTCATCATCGAGCCGAGGAGCGAACGATGCCAGGCCTACTTGTCCTGGCAGGACTCCGATGATTCCACCGGAGATGCCGGATTTGGCGGGTATTCCGATCCTGGCGAGCCAGCGGCCGGAGCCGTCGTACATGCCGCAAGTGGCCATGACGCTGAGTGTCCGGCGGGCGGACTCTTCGGACACCACGCGTTCACCTGACTCCGGGTGCACCCCGTTATTGGCCAGGGTGGCGGCCATGCGCGCGATGTCGCGGACGGTGACGAGTACACAGCACTGATCGGTGTAGCCGCGGACGGCTTCCTCAGGTTCGGTCGCGAGCACGTCATGGGTCTTGAGCATGTGGGCGATCGCGAGGTTGCGGTAGTCCTTGCTGTATTCGTCTTCGGCCAGCTCATGATCAACGCTCAGGTCCCGGCCGGCGAACGCGCTGAGACCTTCAACGATTCTGGCTGTGCGGCGCTGCACGTCCTTGCTGTGTGAGGTGGTGTGCTCTGCGTTGCTCTCGGCATCTTCCGGGTTTCGGCTCACCAGCTGGTGCGTGACAATAGCCCCGGCGTTGATCAGTGGGTTCAGCGGCCGACCCGTTCCGCCTTCAAGGGACAGTTCGTTGAAGGCCTCGCCGGAGGGCTCTGTTCCTACTGCCTCATGCACGCGTTCCAGTCCAGCGTCATCCAGGGCAAGTGCATAGACGAACGGCTTGGAAATGGACTGGATGGTGAAGTAGAAGTCATCATCCCCGGCGGCATATTCTGAACCATCGGCGGTGACCAGGGCCAAAGCGTGCAGGGCTGGATCGGTCGCCCCGGGGGCGGGTATGTCTTCGGAGACTTCCCCTGAGGTGTCTTCGCCGCATTCAGCGAGGACATGGTCGAGGTACTCGCTCACCGAGGAGGCACGCTCGGGTTGTCCGAGGTCAGTAGAGGTTCGTGTCATGGCGACACCCTAGCCGCGAATCGCATTCTGGCAGAATGAGTTCATGGATGAGGATGCGGGGCAGAGAAGCCGAGACACCATTGCTGTTGTGGAGGATGGGGACGGCGTACTCCTCTTAGGCTCAGAGGGGAAGCTCTCTGAATTGGACAATCACCCTGAGCTGAAGCCCCGGCGTCTATCTAGCTTCACTCTTTCAAGGGCCGGAAACGTTCTTGGTGCAGTGTCCGGAATGCAGGCCTCGAGTGGAAGATGGCTGAAACTCGACGGTGAATCCTCCGCCTTTCTCCTTGAGAACGGGATTCTTAACCCACAAGCGGGGGTTGTGCGTGCCGAGAATGGGCGCATTCTCAAACATCTGAAGTTTGAAAACGCTGCTCTGCTCACTCCCGCTGCTCCGGCCGCGCTCTCCGCGTTAGCGACACAGGCAGCTTTGGAAGCTGCTCTTGACGACATACAGCGGTACCTTGCCTCCATCGACGCCAAACTCGATCGATTACTCAAGCAGCGGAAGGTTGAGGTGCTCGGGCAACTCGGTGGTGTGACTCTTTCCATCGATGAGGCACATGCGCTCTACACCCGTGCTGGGCGAATTTCTGCCGTCACGTGGTCCAAGGTTCAGGCAAATTCACTTCAGTTGCAGACTATGCAGGCGGAAGCTGTGGCCCAGCTTGATGCTCTTGCAGAAAACCTGAGGGACCGAGTTGGAGATATTGATGGCTCAGCTCACGTGCTCGCCGATGTTCGCGAAGACGCCCCGTTCTGGCTGGGTGTTTTGGCACGATGCGTGGCGCTGCAGGACCGTCAGTACGTCATCGAGCTCGCCAGAGTTGCAGACGAAGAGCCAGACCAGCTCGAATCCCATCACGACGGCATCAGGACGGCCCGTGCAGATAGGGCACAGAGAATAGGACAAAGGCTCAAGGCGATCAGGGAGTCAGTCGAAGGTTGCGCAGACTTATCGAATCTCGACCGCGTTGCCAATCCCTTCACCTCTCAACGCATCACCAGCGGGGCCAATAGCGTCAATCAGACCATCACAGAGTTCGCTGAGCACGCTGCCTTGAATCTCACGGGCTACGACCATCTTGAATCCGTGGCCTGGGGAAGTGCTGCCAAAGCTGTTATTGGCGACGTCGGGTCGAAAGCGGGACCCGCTGGTGGTCATGTGGCCAAACAAGCGAAAGGAATAGGAAACCGCCTGCAGGCAAGGCGCGAGGCCGCACTGGTCTCGAAGCTGGAGAAGGTTCAAAATAAGCGTAAAGCCGCGCTCAAGAAAGCAGAGACGAGAAAATCAGGGCAAGACGGGCTTCCCGAGTGAGCTCAGGATTCTGAGTCGCTAGGGACCCGTTTGCTTCCGCTATGAACGTAGATATCCGACGCACAATTGCAGAGGCAAAAGCCATGTCAACGTGGAATGGACGCCACTCCGGGGATTCTGCGGGTACGGATCAATTCGGCAAACCAGCTGGCACTGTCCTTCGGAAGTCGTTCCAGTGTCTCGTAATCGACCCTCACGATCCCAAAGCGCTTGGAGTAGCCGTACCCCCACTCAAAGTTGTCGAACAGAGACCACACTAGGTAGCCCCGCAGATCCACTCCACGTGAAATTGCTCGGTGGGCGGCAACCAGATGTCGACGTATGTAGTCGGCGCGTTCGACGTCGTGGATAAGGCCCGCTTCCACCACATCGTCGAAAGCCGCACCGTTCTCGGTGATCATGAGTGGTTGGTCAGGAAACTTTTGGTGGAGGGACACCAGGAGGTCCTCCAACCCATCAGGCGCAATATTCCACCCCATCGCCGTATAGGGGCCGTCCTGTTGGACAAACTCCACCTCATCCGCTCCGGGCCACGCCGAACCACCGACATCTTTGTGACCGTCATGACGTTCTTTAGTGCCTTCACGGTCCCACGTTCGTACTGTGGTCGTGGAGTAATAGTTGACTCCCAGCAGGTCCAGAGGTTGGTGTATTTGTTCCATGTCATCGTCGATTACGAATGACCAGTCGGTCACAGAGGCTGTGGTGTCAATCAGGTCCCGGGGATACTCGCCTCGGAGCATAGGGCGAGTGAACGCCTGGTTTGCCAGCGCGTCGATCGCCACAACTGCGGCGTGGGAATATTCATCGACAGATCTCACCTGATGAAAGTTCAGAGTCACTGAGTATTGCGGTGAGTTCGAAGCCGTCTCGCGAAGGCGTTGAATGCCAAGACCGTGCGCCAGATTCAGATGATGTACTGCCTGCAGTGCTGCTTCCGGGTCCGTGCGGCCAGGTGCGTGGGCACCAGAACCGTAGCCCAGGTACGCAGTGCACCATGGCTCATTGAGAGTGCTCCAGGTAGCGACACGGTCACCCAGGGCCTGGCCCATCATGGCTGCGTAGTCAGCGAAACGGTATGCGGTGTCGCGTGCTGGCCACCCTCCAGCGTCTTCGAGTGCTTGTGGGAGGTCCCAGTGGTAGAGCGTGGCAATCGGCTGGATGCCACGTGTTAGGAGACCGTCCACCAGACGGTCATAGAAGTCGATCCCGTCACGGAGGGGTTGACCTACGCCCTGCGGCTGAATTCTGGGCCATGCGATGGAGAATCTGTAGGCCTCGAGGCCCAGTTCCTTCATGAGGTCGAGGTCTTCTTCCAGCCGGTGATAGTGGTCGACTGCCACGTCACCGGTGTCGCCGTTCCAGACCTTGCCTGGCGTTTTGGAGAAGGTGTCCCAGATTGAAGGACCACGTCGTCCCTCGGCGAACCCGCCTTCCACCTGGTAGGACGCCGTGGCGGCACCTAGAAGAAAGTTCGTGGGGAAGCACAGACCAGTTTCCCTGTAGTCGTATGTTCCTGTCATTGTCATTCCTCCGGGTGATGGTTCGAAGTGGCGGCTCTCGCGCCGCCACGACCCGTCCTCTACTGTGTCACCAATCGAGTGTTGGGCCCAGGCCTGTTATAGCGGAAAGGCAGGCCAGAGTCGCGACCTGAAAATGCCACGGCGTTTCATGGGTTGAGTCGCTCGTTCTGTCTCAGTTGTGAACTAAGATCTCGATGTGAAGGCAAAGAAGACGTCGATTAACAACCTGAAGAACGTGACCATAAGCGAGTGGGGCGGTCCTGAGAGCCTCCGCTTGAACGAGCGTGTTCTCTACACGGAAAAGACTGCAGACGGTGACCAGTACGACTTCGTATTTGCGCCGAAGCAAGAGTCTGGTCGTCTGATCGTCTTCTTCTCGGGAGATGCCCGGCGTACCAAGTTTGAACCGCCGGTCTTTCAGAGATGGAGTTGGGCCTCGAAGTTTCCGGCCAACTGCCTGTACTTTTCCGACCCGGCGCTTTACCTCAATGACCAGCTTGGGCTGGCCTGGTATGCCGGGGGTCAGGGCACCGACTACTTGGAACACATCTGGGGAATCGTGAATTCGATTCTTCCCACATTGGGAGTGGCTCCTGGACGAGTCTTCTCTTACGGGTCGAGTGGAGGGGGATTCGCTGCGCTGCGTTCGGCTCAGTACTTCCATGGGCTGCGCGTCGTTGCCATCAACCCCCAGACAGACCTGTGGGCGTACCCGCAGAAATGGACGTCGCGCCTTGCCCGCGCGGCCTACGGAGTTGGAACTCTGAAGGATGTGAGCCCCGATGAGCACTACAAGTTCACGACCCTAGATCGTCGGACCTTGGACGGGGCACAGGAGATTTTTCTCGCCCAGAACATCCAGGATTGTGATCACCACTGGAACCACTTCGAACCGTTTCGGCAGTTCGCGCACCTCACATCGAACAGCCGAAAACTCACCACCAAACTGTTCTCAGACCCTTCTGGTCACGCCGGCGCTGAAGACGAAGAGACCTTTTCTCACATCATGGGTTTTCTCCAACAGTGAAGAAGAGGCGGTGATGGCGCACTGCTGAGCGCCCTCACCTTCCCCTCGTTGTTCGGGTGACCCCTCAGATTGAGCCTTCTGGCTGTTTGCGGCCGAGTTGGGTGAAGGTCCAGTTGGCGGTTTCCCAGGTGGTGGGGTTGAGGACGTTGCGGGCGTCGATGATGCGGCGGGTGGTGACTTTGTTGTTGAGGTTCTCGGGGGTGAGGGTTTTGAACTCGTCCCATTCGGTGGTGAGGATGACCAGTTCTGCCCCGGTGACGGCCTCATCCAGGGTGGGGGTGTAGGTGATGCGTGGGTAGCGTTTCGCCGCGTTGTGGCTGCCCTGTGGGTCATAAACCTGTACGTCAGCACCGGCGTTGAAGAGCCGGGCGGCGACGTCGAGGCCGGGGGAGTCGCGGACGTCATCGGAGAGCGGTTTGAACGTGATGCCCAGGACGGCGATCTTTTTACCGATGACGTCTTGGCTGAGCAGGTCGAAGGCCAGAGCGACGGCCTTTTTACGCCGGCGGAGGTTGATCTGGTCCATTTCATCAAGGAACCGCATCGAATGGTCCAGGCCGAGTTCCGCGACCCGTGTTTGTAGGGCTCGGATGTCTTTGGGCAGGCACCCGCCGCCGAAGCCGACTCCGGCGTTGAGGAATTTACGGCCGATCCTTGTGTCGTGGCCGATGGCATCTGCCAGGGTGGTGATGTCACCGCCGACGGTTTCGGTGACTTCAGCGAAGGCGTTGATGAAGCTGATCTTCGTGGCCAGGAACGCGTTGGCGGCGACTTTGACCAGTTCCGCGGTCTGGTAGTCGGTGCTGATCCACGGGGTATCCCGGCCTAGGGCTTCGGCGTAGACCTGGCGGAGGACGTTCTCGTCGTCCTCGTGGGTGGTGCCGACGACGAGCCTGTCGGGGGTGATGGTGTCTTCTACGGCGAAGCCTTCGCGCAAAAACTCGGGGTTCCAGGCCAGGGAGACATTCACCCCGGGGTTTTTGGTGTCCTGGACGAGGTCGGCGAGGCGTGCTGCGGTGCCGACGGGGACAGTGGATTTACCCACGATGAGGCTGTCTTTGGTGATGGCTTGGGTGAGGGTGGTGGTGGCGGCATCGACGTAGGTCATATCAGCCCCGGTGCCGCCCTTGACTTGGGGGGTGCCCACGGCGATGAAGTGCACATCGGCCCAGGCGCCGACGTCGTTGAGGTCGGTGGTGAAGCGCAGTTGTCCTGATTGGACGTGTTTGCGGATAAGTTCGGGCAGGCCGGGTTCATGGAAGGGTAGGTCACCGGCGGAGAGGGAGGCGATCTTCTCTGGGTCGATATCGACCCCGACCACGTTGAACCCCAGCTCAGCCATACACGCAGCATGGGTAGCACCAAGATAACCAGTACCAATAACACTTACGTTCTCTACAGTCGCAGTCACGCGGACCATCATAGGCACATTTCGTGACGAGGCTTCGAAAACAGCGCGAACCTCGTGTCGTCACGCTANCTTACGTTCTCTACAGTCGCAGTCACGCGGACCATCATAGGCACATTTCGTGACGAGGCTTCGAAAACAGCGCGAACCTCGTGTCGTCACGCTAGTTACGGTGTGATGAGGGCGGACTACACTGAGCGTGGCGCAATGCCTCCTTATGGATGCGTCCCCGGAAAGGTTTTCGGGAGTGATCTGGTCCAAGATTCAATGCGAAAGATAGTGGTGAAGGCACCCATCATGATGAAGCCCTCTGCAGAGTCGATTTCCCGCTTGGCAGCTTCCACGGCCGCTCAGTACAGCTCTGACACCATTGTCATCCTGGGCAAAGGGCCCTCTGCCGATCAAGTACATTCGCGAGTTTTCAAGGATGCAGTGGTCATCGGCATCAATGATGCTGAGCGCATCCACCCGACGGATATCACTATCTTCTACGAGGACTGGGTGGGGGAGTCGGTCGCTGAGGATGGTCTCCGTTCCAGCGCTTACGTGACCTCCACCAGTTTCCGCGCTCCAGACCGCACAGTGGTCCGTCTGCCCTTCCAGCCACTATCCAATGACGCTGAGGACCAGGTGCTACTGCGTTTCCAGGACCGCAGCGAAGTCGCCATTGAAGAGGCGATGTTCCTCACCGGACTCGAGATCGCCCGCGCGATTGCCGACCACCGTGATCGGCAACAAACCGTCTACATGGTCGGTTTCGATTTCACCCCTGACGCTGGACAGGCCCGGGCTGCCTCCTCCCAGTACAGTCCGGAACTCTCAGCCCGTCGTCGGGCAGGAATCGAACTGCAGGAGTACATCCTGCAGAACGCTCTCTACACGCTCAAAGATACGAATCTTGACGTTCAGCACGTCGGCACTCGCGAGTTCTCCCAGCTCACCGCAGAGCTGCTCAATGAGCGCTTCCACGTTGCCGTCGAAGAATCTGACGTGCCGCAGCCAGTCGACTACGAAGACGTGATCATGCCGACTGTGGAAGTCACAGCGGAGATCACTACGAATCACTTCGGTGACCTCGACCGTTTGGAGAAGTTGGTGCGCGCTGCGCATTCTGCGGGGGCTGACTGGGTGAAGGTGCAGAAGCGCGATGTCGAGACCTTTTACACGCAAGAACAACTCGCATCAGCTTATAAGTCACCATTCGGCAATACCTTCGGTGATTACCGGCGCCAGCTTGAGCTTGGCAAAGACGGTTTCAGGTTCCTTGATGAGCTAACGAAAGATCTAGGTATTGGTTGGTTCGCTTCGGTTTTGGACAAGCCCTCCTTCCAATGGTTGACCAATGACGTTGAGGTGCCCCTGGTCAAGCTCCCCTCCACGATCTCGGAGAAGCGGGACTATCTGAAGTACGTCGCTGAGAACTACAGCGGATCAGTGGTCATCTCCACAGGCATGACAGATAAGTCCTATGAGGACTGGCTTCTGCAAACCTTCACCCAGCAAGAGGCTCTCTACCTGTTGCACTGCAACTCGGCTTATCCCACTCCGGACGAGCACACCAACATCGGCGTGGTGCGCCACTACGCGAACTTAGCTGCTCAGCAGAAACAGCAGGAAGGTCCCAGGATTGTTCCGGGGTACTCCAGCCATGACTACGGTTGGATGGCTTCGGCTCTTGCTGTGGCTGCAGGCGCGGAGATGGTGGAGAAGCACGTCAAGCTCGGCAACACCGAGTGGGCCCATTTTGACGCCGTTGCCGTGGACCTGACGACCGATGCCTTCACTGAATACGTCAGCGCGGTCCGCCAAGCTCAACTTCACGTGGGATCTACGCAGAAAAGAATCACAGCCAGCGAGCACCACAAGTACTAGTGAGACGGCCGCGCAACTCGCCTCTCGAGCGAGTCAGCGGGACGTCGCGATCATCTGGTCGAGAATCGCCAACCCTACTCGCCTCGGTGTGCCATAGGCGGGGTATAGGAACTCAGAGATATCAGCACCTGGGTTCACATCGACCACCACTGCTCCTTCAGCGCTATCGAGTGAGGGAGTCATGATGTCCACCGCTGTGGCTGCGAGCCCTGGGAAGGCCCACATCGCGTCCACGGCAAGGCTCTTCAGCTCCGGGCTGACAGTCTCTAGTACGTCGGCGCTCAACGCCCCGGAAGATTCTGCGATCGGTTCAGAGTCCAAGAACACCACAGAGCCGCCTTCAGGAACATCCTGAGAAACACCATTAGGTCCTTCTTGCGGTGCCGTTTCCTGACTGACTGAACGTTTCTTGAGGTACGCGCACTTCTTGCGGCGTGTCTCTTCTTTCCTGAGAAGTGTGGCCGTGTCAGATTTCCCATCTCCCACCACGTACAGGGGGATACGCACAATGGCGGCCCACACGGTCTCACGCACAACGTAGACGCGCAGCAGCAGCCCTTCGGAGAGGGCTTCTACCTCGATGAGACGCTCCAACGGTCGTAAATCGGAGCAGGCCTCGGAGGCCTTCTTCCAGGCTTCCCGAAAGCCCTGTGCACCCTCAACCATCGTGGTCACGCCGCCCGTGGTCTGCCGAGAGGCAGGACGAATCATCACAGGAGTGCTGAATCCGCCTGCGAACCTTTCGGCGGAGGACTCTTGTTCCGGCCGGAAAACATGCCCCGGCGCCACGGGGATAGAGGAAGCGCTGAGGTATTGCCGCATAATCTGCCGAGACTGGGCGGCTCGGCGACTCTGGTGGCTGACTAGCGTTGAATACCGGCCGTCAAGGCCGCCGATGACTTTTCCGGCCCGGGAAAGTGAGTACAGAAATTGTCCCTTGGAGGGCGAGAGGCGCTGCGGGGTGATCCTGCGCCGCCTCTTCGCGTCGTCCAGAAGGCTGCCTCGGTGGCTCTCCACCTGCTCCCACAGGTTAATCTCGGTGCCGTGCTTCGCAAGGAGATCACGGACCAGAACCTCATAGGGCGTTGGTGGGCTCACCGGTGAGGGAGTTGTTGCGGGGGAAGACGCCATGGGGACAAGGATAACCGCCGACTGCCTCTGGCCAGGGTGCCTTACTGGGGCTTCCCAAAACGCTCCAGGCCCTGGGCAATGCTTTCCCGGAACAATCGGGGAGTCGGCGGTTCGTGCGCGTTTGGCCCGTCGTAGAGTTCGAACCAGACATTCTGCGCATTGGGAGATGCTTCGATCGCCTTTCGAAAAGGGGCGTAGTGCTTCTCGACATGGTGGGGATCGTGGCGATTCTGGAAATACAGAACGCTATTGTCACGGGGAGTCGCATACTGCCTGAGCGCTGAGCCGCGCGCTCCGAGGGCTCTGGCCCACTTCCGGCGGGAACCCTGCTCTGGTTCGAGCTGCGGCATTACGCGCCTGAGGAAGTTGGCCTGAGCGTTCCAGCGGTACCGGCCAATACTCGTCTGCGCGTTACAGGGCACGGCGATACTGCCTGGCAGGTAGGAAGAAACCTGGAGTGAGGCGAAACCGCCCCCTGAGGATCCCGCCAGCAGCGCAGAGCTCGCTCCAACTGCCTCCGCAGCTTTGGAGACTACCGATGCTAGAACGGGAAAGAGATCGAGCTCTTCCCAGCCGATGTACCAACCCAATAGGAGCTTCGGGTCGAGAGTGAGTGTCGGGTCTGACAGATATAAGCAGTTGTAGGGCGTCTTCTGCAGCGTTCGGAGCCACTCGAAGCGCGGCAAGTGGTGGTGGCCCTTGACCATCATGCCGTGGAAAGCCACCACGAGTACGTCGCTGGACTTCACCACCAGGAGCGCATCAAGTGTCGCCCGCCCGCCAACGGGAACTCGATACCTCAACCCACCCATGTTGGCTGAGGGTGAGAAATCCTCAACACTGGACACTTCGTGAACCGGCACGTTCGTGCCGCCTCGTTCGATGGCGTCTGCGGCCAAAGAGCAAGAGCGATCCATGAAATCTTCTTTCTGGAGTGTGACGTGTAGTCGGGACATGGGAGCCCAAGGCGTCGTATTTCCTGTTCGGGAAACATCTCACTGTTATTCTGAGTTGGGCCGTGCATGACGGCACTTCACACTAGGGGATTCGTAGGTTGATGCAGTACAAGATAGTCAATTTCCGCGCAGACCGCATCAGCGGTTGGATGTTCAATCCTGATGCGCCTCAGGTAAGGCAGAAGCTGGCCGTGATGGTCAACGGTGAGCACGCTGCCACTCTCACCTGCAACGTTTTTCGCGCGGAGCTTTCCCCGGACGAGTTCCCGACCCGCAACGTTGGCTTCCTTGGGTCATTGCCGCCGAATCTGTGGACAGGCGAGACATATCAAGTCAGTCTCCAGGATCCCACCTCAGGGGAGACGTTCGCTGAGAGTGCCCTGGATACGCCTGATGCTCTGATCTCAGCGGAGTCCGCCGTCAGCGGGGATGTGCGGATCACCGAACGTGGTGAAGTGGCCGGATGGGTCGCACGAGCAGGTGCTCGAACCACAGTTCAGGTGTTGGTGGACGGCCAGGAAATTTTCAAAGAACGCGCGAACCAGAAGAAGCTGCGATTCACCGGCAAAGAAGTCGACGTCACGGTGCCGCCGGAGTACGCCTTCTCCGCGCAGGTGCCGCCTGAGTACTTCGATGATGAACAGCACTTCGTAGAGGTGCGAGTCAATGCCACCGACACCACGGTCGCGCAGTCCACGCTGAGGCTCGTGTCCGCTCACCGGGAGAAAGCTGGCCTGGAAGCGGAGCGGCTTGCCGCCACCGAGAACGACATCTTTGAGCCGTGGCGGAAGAAGAGTACCCAGGCTTCAGCCATTCAGCTGGAGATGCTCAGCGTCACCGCCACCTACGCCCAGGTCAGGCTGACAGGCGAGGGCCTTCACGGGCGTCTGCTTCTGCGCGTGGGCGAGGAGACCGCGGTGTTGCACCCGGTGTCAGAGCCGCGTGGGACCGTCGCTTCTGGCGAAACACACTCGCAGGACTACGCCGTCGAGATCGGTGCCGGTGTCGGTTTCGAGCAAATGAGTCTGTTCACAGTGGGTGATTCCTTGGAGACCACCTTTGATCTGCGACTTGGAGACGGGGGAGGCAGGCGACCCATTGGCCTGCCTCAAACATTGGTGGAGGACCAGAATGGCGAATTCGTGCTCTCAGCTGCTGAGTTGGACGCCGGCCGGTTCGGCGGGCACGCGTTCCACACGGCCGCTTTGGATATCCCGGTTCAGGTGGTACTTGAGGAGGTCACCGCGGACGGGTCCCACACCCTGGTAAGAGCGGAGGCTTCGGAGGGCAGTAAGCAGGTGCGCCGACGGTACGGAATATCGACCGGCTCATACAGCCTGCCCCTCCCGGTGGAGGTGCTGCGCCGAAAGACCTCACATCTCGTCCTGCGGGCGGTGCACCCTCGCGGCGAGGAGATCCTCTGGGAGGACAAGAAATTCTACCCATCCAACCAGTTCCTGCTGACCCAGAGTCTGAGCACCTCGTCACGGAGTAAGTCAGCGGACCTGGTGAAGCGGGCTCGACAGGCAGGCCGAAAGAACTACGTTGAATCATTCCTGGGCACATATAAGTACGGGCAGGCGGATCTTAGTCTTGAGGACATCACTGAGGCTCTCAGTGCTGGCTCGCAGGGTGGCGGCGATGTCTTGGAGCCCTCGTCGGGAGCCATCTGGTACTGGCTGAAGGAGCTCCGAGCCAATCCGGGTCGGATCGACTGGTTCACCCAGACGGCGGTGCGTAACCGGATGGGTGACGCCCGCGATGTGCTCGCCTACGCAGCATCCAAGGGACGCTTCGACTTTCAGCGGGTCCAGGGGTTGTTGGAGTCAGCACGCATTGATTTGTTCCAGGAGGATGCAGAGGAGCAGCTCCGCAGCGACCATTGGGCTGCGGGTGTGCTGTCTCTTGCCCGCTACTTGTACAGCGCCCCGAGGGACGAGATTGATTATCTGGACGCGCTGACGCTCTATGGGATGCTGGAGAAGTGGCGTGGAGCCAAGCGCATTGAGACTACCAACCGTTCCTACTACGGCGATCTTTTGATTTGGCGTGGTGAGTTCACACGAGCCGCTGAAGTGCTGGCAGAGGTAGACCCGGACCCAGTGTTCGACTATTCGCAGAACCTGCTGGCGCTGAACTCGGTGAACCCGAACATCAACAAAGAAGTCCAGGTTCCAGAGCTGTGGCGCAGCGAGTTCAATGAGCTGCTGGCCCAAGGCGGCGCCTCGGGGATCCAACTAGCGCCGGGAGAGATGTCCTTCTATACCCTAACTTCAGAGGTGGTGGCGCCGCATGCTCCAGTGGAGGAAGGACCACTGGTCAGCGTGATTGTGCCCATCTTTGAGCCAAGCCGCGCAACCGATGTTGCGGTGTCGTCTTTGCTCGGCCAGACCTGGCGGAATCTCGAAGTCATCATCGTCGATGACTCGTCACCGCCAACAGACGAGAATGGACAACCCACTGAGTACCGGGAGAAGTTGGAAAGCTACGCGGCTTCGGACAGCCGGGTCCGAGTGGTCTTCAATGAGCAGAACCGGGGCGCCTACTCTGTGCGGAACGATGGACTGGACCTGGCACGAGGCGAATTCGTGACGGTGGCAGACAAGGACGACTGGCATCATCCACAACAGATTGAGACCCAGGCGAAGCAACTGATAGAGAACCCGGAGCTGGTTGCCAATGAGAGCAACTGGATTCGCGTTGATGAGAGTCTGAAGTTCATCATGCGATCAGCCACCGGCAAAGTGGTGTACCCGTCGCTCCCGTCGCTGATGTTCCGCCGCGAGCAGGTCCTGCAGGACCTGGGCTACTGGGACACGGTGCGAAAGTCGGGAGACTCCGAGTTCAAGAGCCGTCTGGAGAACTTCTACGGGATGAAAGTGGAGCCTGTCATCGATGCCCCGTTGGCTTTTGCTCTCATGGACGGGGCAAACCTGACCCGCGAGGACATGGGAGTGGGATACTTAGCCCCGGATCGGCGCGCTTATCTGCGGGGTTACAAGCGGTGGCACCGTGACATCCGGGAGGAGGGCACAGATGCGTTCATGCCGAAGTCACCTCAGGAGCGCCGTTTCGTGGCTCCTCCGTCATTTCTGCCTCAGAGGAGTCACGAGCCGCCTCACTACGATGTGGTCTTCGCATCGGAGTTTGGTTTCTTGGCAGGCAACTCGACATCTCTGTTCAATGAGATTTCGGTGAGCTTGGAAGCGGGCCTCAAAGTTGGGGTGCTCCCGATCCAGAATGGTTTGATTCCATCGGCGTCGAAGCGCCAGTTCAACAGGAAGGTGGACGAGCTGGTTCTGTCGGGCCAGGTGGACCGTCTTTCGCTGGACGTACAGGCGTCTTCAGATCTGTTGATCGTGCGATGGCCGACGGCTGTACAAGCGGTGCGTGATACGCCTGCTCTTTTGAAGGTGGGGCGCGCGGTGGTGGTTGCGAACCACCCTCCGTATGAGCCTTCGGGGCAGCGGCGCAGCTATGACGTGGGGCAGGTCACACGCAACGTCGAGCGCCTGTTTGGGGTGCGGCCGCTTTGGGCACCGCAGAGTGAGCAGATCGGCGCGATGCTGCAGCCGATGATGCCTGCTTCGGATCTTGCGAACTTCTCCTGGAAGGGCATCATTACCCTGAAGGAAGAGTACGCGGAGCGGAACCGTGTCGACCCATCACGGAAGCCCGTGATCGGCCGCCATGCACGGGACGACGCGGCGAAGTGGCCTTCGGATAGGACAGTGTTCCGTCAGGTGTATCCGGTGGATGGTTCGGCGGAGGTGTGTATTCTCGGTGGTGCGAAGGTGCCCAAGAAGCTTGGTTATCTCCCTCCAAGGCCGAAGGGCTGGGAGGTGTATGTCTTCAACGAGATCGAGGTTGAGGAGTATCTGGCCCACAAGATCGATTTTTTCGTGTATTTCCATTCAGACGGGTGGCTCGAGGCGTTCGGTATGGCGATCCTAGAGGCGATGAGCTACGGTGTGGTGTGTGTGTTGCCGAGGCACTTTGAGCCCGTGTTTGGGGACGCCGCTGTTTACGCACAACCGCACGAGGTGCAGAGCGTAATAAGCGAGACGTGGGACGAGGAAAAATACAAAGCGCAACAGAAGCGCGCGAAATCCTTTGTTCAGGACACGTGTACACCGTCAGCGTACGTGCGCCGCTTGATGGAGGTAAAAAAGGCCTAAAAGCTCTACGGCAAACGACACTCTTCTTTTATTGATTGGCGAAGCCAAAGTGATTTTAGCGACCGGGTCCCAAGGTGATACGACACTAGTCAATAGTGGCAGCCTGAACGACGTCCACAGAGACGACATGGCAAAGCTTGCGTGCTTCATGGCTGAGGTTGCCTGCGGACTCAACTTGGTCCCTGGCGGTCGCTAAGTCATCCGCCGAGAAGAGGTTGCCGTCTCGTTGACGAGTTCTCTTGAGCAGGATCCCTAAGTCGTGCCGAATACGATCGGGGCCATCCCAGAGGTCTAGATCCAAAGGAGGCACGGTTTTGTCGGACGGGTCGGCTTCGATGTCGCCGAGGTGACCGTAGACTTCGAAATCCGAGGGCTCGATACGCACACCTCCTCGGAACGGGGACTCATCGAGCAACGCCGTAGGAAACTGGCGGTTATCCGTCTCGAATGGCTCTTCCAAAGGCCACCCACCTATAGCCGAAAACACATCGGCAAAGAACTTCTGCTTCGATCCGTAACCACTCGATGCCTGCCGGTGACCAGCTCGGACGTTATGCACATCCAACCGAATCAAGTCCGAGTGCATCAACGGCGTCAGGAGGGCACTATCCCCAAGGGACTTGTACCAACTGCGCCCGCCATGGTGCCGGGCCCGAATCGCACTATAAAAGACCAGCGGAGCCACAGGGTCCTCGCTCGCAACTCCCAGATCTGAAAACGTACTGAGAAAATCTTCACGCACTTGCTCACCATGTACGCGCTGCGACAAAGCGAGTCGGATATCTTCCGCGATCTTAGGTACTTCACCATTAAACTTTGCTCTCCCCGCCAAGAAGCTTAGCCCAGACGGCTGGTCCCCAGTGAGGTGGAACTCCCCTTGGGGATTGAGGCGATTACGCATGACGGGATAAAACGGCAGATATGTACCTCCGCAGGACTCCAAGTACATTCTTATGCTGTCCGAGGAAGACATATTTCGTGGACTAGAAGTTCCTCGGGGCTGATTAAGCGGCAATCTAAATCGGTCACAGAGTGACTTAGCTACTTTGAAATCATTAGGCTTACTCGTCAGACTTGAAATCCTGACGTTGGGTGCCGCGCCTGACTGAATGAGGAGCGCTAGAACTAGTCGACTGTCGTACCCCCCGGACAACGAAAGATTAAATTCGTACCCGTGGGCCGCAATCGCTTGAAGCAAGCCGGAGCTCCGATCCAAGAAGCGTTTCAGTAAATCCGAGTAACCATCCGAGGCCAAGTCCCCATACTTGTGCAGGAATGGTAGCTTCTTTACGTTCAATCGCCCGGTACTCCGCGAGACTCGAACCTCATGACCAAGTGGAACCGTTTTGATTTGCTTCACCATCGTGCGGTGTGAGATGAGCTGTTCGCCTATGTGTTTACCGTCTTTGAGGTGAAAGTTCATCGCCGCAGGTTCGTAGAAGCTTAGTTTACGACTTGCGGACACACGGTGCACTAGGTGCATGAAAGAATTCGAGATCGCCCAGTCTTCCCCAGCTTGGTAAAGATACAATAGCTCCTGCCCTGTCGAGTCGACCTTGATCGTAAGCTCATCATTATCTACGAAAATTGCCGCGAAGCGACCCTCGTCTGGCAGCAAATTTTCGGGATTCTCTCTAAGGTAATCCCGAAGGCCTTTTGATCCGAAGATCACAGCGCGATCAGTATAGGCGTAGCCGTATAAAAAGGAACCATGAACTTGAATCGCGGAGCGGTTATCTAAATAAAAAAGGTTTGACATAATATTTTACCCTAAAACGAGCTAGACCTTAAGGTCCTGATGGAAAGATATGCTCGGTAGAATTGAGTTGATTTGACTCGAGCTGAATTGCTGACTCGAGAGTGCCTGTCGCATAGCTCCGTAGGACCAAGGTGCGCTAGATATGACCAGTTCTGACTGGGTGGGATCATCGGCCGTGAACTCCTGAAACAGGTTGTCTTGGGAGAAGGACATCTCCTGTAACCACGAGGTATGGCGCTCCACGCAAATCATGGGCACATTCAAGTTTTTGCAGTGAGTCGCCCAATACACATCGGCCATACCCGGTTCAGCGAAGTTAGACAAGTTGAATCCATGGAATAGGGAAGCCCGGAATGCGGTAGTTCCAGTACCGAGAACATTTACCGCCTTGTCACTTTCGAGACCCTTTGTGAATTTATAGACGAACCGATTATCAGAGAAGTAACCGCGGGGCCATGAGGGGAGAATAACTCCATGCGTGCCGACCACAGCGCTGTCGTTATATTCACTGAGTTTTAGTAGCAGGTGCGGTACATAGTCCACCGGATAGCGGATATCGTCATCTACCGTGATGTAGTAAGCATCTTCCTGTCGCTGCGATAGCCGTTCCAGTTCAATAAACTTGCCATTATCTCGGAGCCCTGGTCTGTCACTTGAGTGAATGGCCGTGATGGACACGTCACTGCGGTCGAGAAAGCTCGGCGTGTGGCCATAGCCATCAAGATAGACGACGATCCGGTCGCATTGAGGTGCTAGCGCTTCAATCACGCTCCGTAGACCCTCTTCGCGCTTGGGAATTGAGCAGACATTCGCTATTACTGGAAGGCGGGGATTTGGCAGCTTAGTCATGTCAGCTGCAACGGGAATAGCGTCGCGTATTCTAGGGAAGCTGAAGGTATCTCTAAACGTGTCCTTAGAAGATGAGTTGTGAGTTTGTTCGTATGAGTCAACGTAAGAGCGGCGAGATTCGGAAGGTGACTGGCTAATGTCAAAGGCGTCATTCCACTGAACCATGTCGGCAAATAGTGATCCAGGACGCATCGTGTTGAAGTACAGAGGTAAATTCACGTTCTTTACGACTTTTCTCCCGTACACAGAACGAACCCTATTGAAAAATTCGTCGTCCGAGGCTTTCGTCGTGCAATTAAAAAATCCTATTTCTTGGAAGACTTTCTTTCTTACCCCCAAAGTAATGAGACCTAATTTTGAGTTCGTTCCATTTACGCGCACAATGAGTTGCGACTCAGGGTCGACCCTCGCGTACTCCCCGCGCGCAACTAGTGTCTTTTCGTCCGCTAAAAGCGCGCCCATCCCGTACGCGATTCGCTCATGGTGACAGGCGTCATCGCTGTCCTGGAAGAAAATGAACTCTCCTTCCGCTAATTGGATGCCGTAGTTCTTTGCATAGTAAGTCCCTAGGTTGGCTGCAAGGCGATAGAAGCGTATTTTTCGGTTGGTTTTCTTAAGCCTGAGCGCGATGTCGTGCGTCTGGTCTTTACTCGCGTCGCTTACTACGATGATTTCGATATTCGAATAAGTCTGATTCAGTAGGGATTCGATTGAGCTCTCAATGAAAGTTTCGGTGTTGTATGCAGTTACTATGACGCTTACAAGGGGTCCTTCGGTGACTCGCGATGCTTCATTTTTTCTATGGCGAATGGACTCGTATAGTTCAGCTAGTGACAGCGGGTCGTCCAGGCTCGAAGGTTTTGAGGTCTTTAACCGGAGCCGTCGTATACATAATGCGATGTTGGCTTGATAAGAATCTCGGCCATATTGCCGTTCGAGTCGTAGGTACTCTTTTAGTGCGGCTAGGTAATTTCCTTGGTTAAAATGTGCGTTCGCTGTCGATACCGATCCGGTGGACTCTGCGCTTCTCATCGTTCTAGCTCCTCCCCTATGGGGTCCCCACCGCGCTGGAACTTAAAGTATTGACTTCGATGCTGTTTTACGGCGGTTCTCTCGCGAATGTTGTCAAGACCATACTGTTCTGACCAGGCGCGGCCGATTTCTTGTTCGTCGGGCCTGTCAGCGTCGTCCAGGACTACTGTAGCTCGATCGGCTAATCGGTCTAGGAGCATAGGAACTGCCGGAAAACGTGCAAGTTTTCCCGTGCTTTGAGGAGGTCCGTCCACGATAAGTAGCTCGATATCGGAAATCTCCTGCCAACCATCTACGGCGTACCACTCGAAGTCCTGGTCGCCGACACTGACGTCATCTAACGGAGCCCGATTGATGGAAACTTGGTCTGTCAAGCCGTTGATTTCAATTAGGTGTTGTGTTTGCGCAAGGAAATGATCGTCATGCTCGAGAGAGTAAAGTCTGCCGCGCCCCAGCTGTTTGAGAGCGAGTCCTATCCAAACCGTGGACATACCGCTCCCGCATTCGAGAATCGTGTGGGGCCGTCGGTCAAGAATGTAAGTCATTAACTCCAGTAAGTCCGCTCCTGCCATCGGCCATGCCTCGTTGTAGGGCTGTAAGGAGATGGGTTGCTCACTGAGCTTAGAAATCTCGAGCGCTGTTTGCACGTTGTAGAACTGTCGGCGCAAGTGACCGATCGAAGTCTCGACGCCGTCTCTGATTACTCTCGATTGACGAGCGAGGTACTCCTGAGTTGTATCCAACCGCTGTTGACCTGCTGTAAGCTTGTCGAGCTTTTCTCTGTTGTGATGCTGCTCGGCGACGATCGTTGTTTCTGTCGTGGCGATGCGAGACTCGAGTTCCGTCAACGATTTCGCTAGAGCAGAGTGGCGTGTTGAGCGACGCGCGTAGTAGGAAATCGTCCCACTTGGGTTTGTAGAACGTTCGGAGATCCTGTAGCCCGCGTTGTCGAGGACATTGCTGAGGTTAAACTCATCGGGAGACGTACCTGTCGCTTCAGCGAGTGGATGTAGTCTCAACTCCACGCTGGCGAATGGCGCCGCGTGTGCAGCTAGAGCTCGAAGAATTGGCAGTTCCTGTCCGGGTGAGTTAATGATCAGTCGGCGATCACTGAAGAGCTGGCCATCTTCGTCGTCCAGCAGAACCGTAGATGGAAGGCTTTGGACGGGTTCTTCATTGATCATGCGCAGTCCCGGGACCGGCGAGTCGTTCCTCAAATGACCTCGGAGAGAATTCAGAGGTGGGAAGTTGTAGCGGACGAGTTTTGGATTGTTTGAGTCTGGCTCTACTGCACCGTATGCGATGGATACTCGCACGGGCGCCTCAGCGAACCTTCCTTGGGGGTAGTGCCAAGATGGATCTAGTGAGACGAACCTGACACGGGTGGCATCGAGTAATGAAGTTTCATTTGCAAAGTCAATGTGTCCCTGGGTCACGTAAACTAAATCGTAGTGGGAGACTTCCGTGTTCACTATATCTCCGAACCCTTCAGCGTACGTAGAACCCTGGTATACCTCCACGAGCGAGAGTTGAGCAGACGCCTGTTGTACGTCTCAAGCCGTCCTGCGTTTTTCCGGAGCTCTTCGTTCTCGGCCTGAAGATCAGCCAGAGCCTTATTACGTTTTTCAAGTTCGGATCCAGCTTTGACTGACTCTTCGCGGTACTGATCTCGTGCAGCGCAAGCAGTCTTGAGCGCTTTTCGCCGATCCGCAAGCTTGCTCTCGAGCTCTGCGATCTTCACCCTTCGTGACGTTCGGCCTCTGCGAAGTGCGTTGAGTTTCTCCTGTGTCGCGGCGTGGTCGCTCGTTAGTTGATCTAGCTGTTCGAGACGTGCTTGGTCTGCCTCACGCTCCAGTTGGAGATTTTGTATCTCGGCTACGAGCATCTTGTTCTCGGACAAGGTAGCAGCGCTACTAGGCTCCGAGGCCTCTCGATCGCTTCCTTGCCGCGTCGAGCGCTTCTTCTGCGTCTCGATCGAATGCAGTTTGAGTAGGAAGTCGATAGTTTCGCCATTAGGGGACCCTTGTGAGGATCCCAAGGTGATTGATTGGAGCTCCTCTGCCAGCAGACGCACTCCAGGCTCCGTTAGCAGAAGCCTTGCGATCGCTATGAGCTCCGGTGGCATGGTCTTGGCCGCAGTTTCTTCGTTGCTGAGATCTGCGCCTGAGCCGCGCGAAAGCATGCGGTCCAGATTAATGCCGACTTTATTTTTGAGATGGTTACCTAGCGGTTCCGCAGTCTCGAGTGTGAGAGCACTATCCACCACGAGCATGCGTGAGTGGTTTCTCCTGTACGAGTGAATGAGCAGTCGAACATCTGTCATCCAATCTCCCAAGGCCAGATCGGTCGCCTTGCCATTGTCTATTTCCGTCGCGAGAGCCAACGCGGGGTCGTTTACCAGGACCAGGCCTGAATTACCGGGATGTGATTCAAGCATGGATGCGAGCTCACCCATATTTTGTGCCGTGTGAACGCCAGAGGGACTATTAGTTTTGAGGTTCCGAAACCAGACCGCTGCTGGCTTGCTACTAAAATTCAGCACGCTCAACTGCGCTGCGTCAAGGCTACTCATGGCCAGAAACTCCTGGTCTTAATCTTTTGGCCTCAAGGACCGTCGTTTGGGCGGGTATACGATCACACATTACGCGATACTGAGTACGTAGGACTCAATAGATGCTCCCGTCCGCGTTGGATTATTACCTGATGATTAATGCTGAACCGTCCTGAGTTTGATGGAGACCCTGGTGCGTCCTGGGTTCGGTGGTGTCGGCATTTCGTGGGTTCTCATGTCGCGGTGATGATGTGATGGCCTTCGTGTTCTACTGGGGCGACCCATCCGAGTCGGCCGTGGCTGTGCCCACGATTGTGCCATATCCCACGGTTCTCAAACATTTTCTTGGCCAACTGAAGTCGGGTTGGAGTGACCCCCCTGAATTCGGTCCAGTAGTTGTGTGAGTTGTACTCGGGCCCCTGGTGGTGGGCGGGAAGACTGGTGTGATCATGACGAACAAGATAAAACGGCACACACCGGAGCAGATCATCCGTAAGCTTCAAGTTGCCGAGCAGATGCTGGCCGAAGGCCATGACGTGGCCGCGGTAGCCCGTGAGCTCGCGGTGAATGAGGCTACTTACTTCCGGGAGAAGAACCAGTACGGCGGGCTCAAAGCAGATGACGCAAAACGGCTCAAAGACTTGGAGAAGCAGAACGACCGGCTGAAGAAGCTATTAGCTGAGGCTGAGCTGGAGAAGGCAGCGCTGAAGGAGCTGGCGGAGGGGAGACTTCTAAGCCCGACCAGACGCTGTGAGGCTGTCCGCCAGCTGATCACGAAGTTCCAGACCAGTGAGCGGATAGTTACACGGTTGGCCGAATTTTCTCGGCCCGCTTACCGTCGCCCCTTACAGGCACAGACTGCTGCTGATCTACGCCACTGGCTGTGTGACTGCGCGAAACAGCACTCCCGGCGCGGATTCCGGCGGGCCTACAACCGGGCTAAGAGGTTGCGCGGATAGGGGTTCATCGCCAGTGGTAGCCCTTGACAGGGCGTGATTCCCACCTATGG
>NZ_VAVZ01000033.1 GCF_005771525.1 Nesterenkonia salmonea
AACCGGGCAAAACTCAATGAGTCAACGACTCACACTTCCCGGGCATCTTGAGATGAGTCACCAGGACGCCTACGAGTCCTCCTGCACCTCAGCTGGGCATCTCGATGGGACTCTGCGAACAGCTTCTCAGAAGTCCCATTTGATTGCCCGCGCTCCCCCTGGAGATGACCAGTGGGAACTGTGTTGAACGGCTTAGCAGCCTCAGTTCAGCACACTGGTTCTACACGCAAGGAGCCCCGCTCCCATCACTGGGAACAGGGCTCCTGTGCGGAGGTGTGAGCTACTCGCCGACGACAACCTTGGTGACGTTCGGGTCAACCTGGATTCCAGGACCGAAGGTGGTCGACACGGTGGCCTTCTGGATGTAGCGCCCCTTGGACGATGAAGGCTTCAACCGCAGAATCTCTTCCAGCACGGCTGCGTAGTTCTCAGCCAGCTGCTTGGGGTCGAAGCTGGTCTTGCCGACCACGAAGTGCAGGTTGGCGTGCTTGTCCACGCGGAAGTCGATCTTGCCTGCCTTGATCTCAGTGACGGCCTTTGCCACATCTGGGGTCACGGTGCCGGTCTTGGGGTTCGGCATCAGGTTACGAGGACCGAGCACCTTGCCGAGACGTCCGACTTTGCCCATCATGTCCGGGGAAGCGACGGCGGCGTCGAAGTCCACCCAGCCTTCCTGGACCTTGGCGATCAGCTCGTCGCCGCCAACGAAGTCAGCGCCGGCTTCTTCTGCCTTGGCGATGTTGTCACCCTGGGTGAAGACAACCACGCGGGCGGTCCGACCGGTGCCATGAGGAAGGTTCACAGTGCCGCGAACCATCTGGTCGGCTTTGCGGGGATCCACTGAGAGCCGCATGGCGACCTCAACGGTGGCATCTGTCTTGGAGGGGTTAGTCTCCTTGGCCAGAGCAACGGCCTGAAACGGATTGTAGATAGTGTCTTCGCCGATTTTCTCGGCTGCTGCGTTGTATGCTTTGCTGCGCTTTGCCATCTGCGTTGTTCTCCTTAGCAGTTGTGGTACGCGGGCCGCGCTCGGCCCTTCCCACATTCCCGGAGTGTCCGGGCTCTCTTATATGTCTTGTGTCGCTGAATTAGCTGTCGACGGTGATGCCCATGGAACGGGCGGTACCGGCAACAATCTTGGAGGCAGCCTCAATATCGTTGGCGTTGAGGTCTTCCATCTTGGTCTGAGCGATTTCCTCGACCTGAGCCTTGGTGAGCTTGCCGACTTTATCCGTGTGTGGAACGCCGGAACCCTTTTTGACGCCTGCGGCCTTTTTGATCAGCTCTGCAGCTGGTGGAGTCTTGGTGATGAAGGTGAAGGACCGGTCTTCGTAGACGGTAATCTCCACAGGCACCACGTTGCCGCGCTGGTTTTCTGTCGCAGCGTTGTACGCCTTGCAGAACTCCATAATGTTGACGCCGTGCTGACCGAGCGCAGGTCCGATCGGTGGTGCCGGGTTGGCGGCACCAGCCTGGATCTGAAGCTTAATCAGCCCGGAGACCTTTTTCTTCGGGGCCATAATCTGTCCTTTACTAGTTTCCGTGCGTCCTGCACCCTCAGGAGCGAGGTCTGCAGGGGTGAGCGGATCTGGCCGAGCCGCTCAGGTCGCCACCGGTCTCCCAAAGCACGGAGAACGACGACGAAGTCTTGTGTTGTTGGCTCTCATTCCGCCATGCAGCGGTATGAGGCTGGGGTCAGTAGATCTTCTCTATCTGGTTGAAGTTCAGCGTCACCGGAGTTTCCCGTTCGAAGATGGAAACCAGAACCACCAGTGTACGAGCGTCGACGTTGATCTCGGAGATGGTCGCCGGCAGGGTCGCGAAGGGCCCGTCGGTCACAGTGACGGACTCGCCGACTTCGAAGTCGACCTTCACGTCTGAGGTTGGAGTGGGGGCGGCGCCGCTTTCTCCATCGAGGATCTCGACCTTGCGCTCCCCTGGCTTGCCCAAGCGGTGCTCGGCGAGCATGTGGAAGACCTCATCGCTGCTCAAGGGCTGCGGATCGTGTGCGTTACCGACGAATCCGGTCACACCTGGAGTGTGGCGAACCACGCCCCATGACTCATCGGTGAGTTCCATGCGCACCAGAACGTAACCGGGAATGCGGACGCGGTTGACGACTTTGCGCTGAGTGTTCTTGATCTCCACGACGTCTTCCATGGGGACGTCGATCTCGTAGATCTGCTCCTCCATATCCTGCGTCTGGATACGGGTCTCGAGGTTGGACTTCACACGCTTCTCGTAACCGGCGTAGGTGTGCACCACGTACCAGTCACCCAGGCCGCGCCGAAGCTCACTTTTGAGCTCTTCAGCGCGCTCTTCGTAAGTCTTCTCCTCCTCCGCGGGAGCCTCTGCAGCCTCAGCTGCGTCGTCCTGCGTCAGTTCCTGATCAGACACGTTTCTCCTAGGTAAGTGTGTTGCGTACGCCGGCGCGAGCCGGATTCAGTTGGTGGTCGTAGCCCAGTTATGCGCCTGCGCCGCCGCCGAACACGAGGTCTGAAAGATTGTCCAGCCCCCAGTCCAGCAGGGAAACGATGCCGATCACGATCAGCACGAACACCAGGACCACGACCGTATAGTTCACCAGTTCCCGACGTGTGGGAACGATGACTTTGCGCAGCTCGTCAAAAACCTGCTTCAGGAACCGCCACGCTCGGGCCAGTGGGTTCTTCGGACGTGATTCACCGCCGGAGGGACCCCCGGTGTCTGTCACTGGTGTCTGGGACACGAAGACTCCATCTGATTGCTCTGTACGTTGTGACTGCTCCCCCTACAGGCTTCCTGAGAGGCATTGGTCCGAAGATTCCAGCCGGCCGAAGCTGACAGGCCTTCACCCGTGAAGCAGTACTGCGCGAAACACAGCACCGTCCAACGCAGGGCAGACAGGACTCGAACCTGCAACCTACGGTTTTGGAGACCGTTGCGCTACCAATTGCGCCACTGCCCTATTGGGCACTATCCCTGTACGTGCGAGGGCATGCCCAGTAGAGGTGTTCTAGACACCGGCAGCCAAGTCTACGCCGACGCTCGGCATAACACCAACTGCACCAGCACATGACGCTATACGACAACGACGCCGCCAGATAGGGTTGGGACGAGTAGGTCCCCTGTGCCCGCCCCAGAAAGGACGCATCTGTCATGCCGCTTCCCCACCGCCGAGTCTCCGCCCGTATCGGGTCGATTGCAGAGTCAGCCACCATGAAGGTGGACGCCAAGGCCAAGGCTCTGAAGGCTGCCGGCGAGGACGTTATTGGTTTTGGCGCAGGTGAGCCGGATTTCCCCACTCCGGACCATATTGTTGAGGCTGCTGTGGCGGCCGCTCAGGACCCCAAGAACCACAAGTACACCCCGGCTGCAGGTCTTCCTGAGCTCCGGGAGGCAATTGCTGAAAAAACCACCCGTGACTCCGGCTATGCGGTGGAGGCTTCCCAGGTTCTGGTGACCAATGGCGGCAAGCATGCCGTCTACGCGAGCCTGGCGTCACTGTTGGATCCCGGCGATCAGGTCATCGTCCCTTCTCCCTATTGGACGACCTATCCGGAGGCCATCAAACTAGCGGGAGGCTCCACGGTCGAGGTCTTCGCCGGCCCTGAGCAGGGGTACAAAGTGACCGTGGATCAGCTTCAGTCCGCAGTCACCGAGCGGACCAAAGCACTGATGTTTGTGTCGCCGTCGAACCCGACCGGGGCCGTGTATTCACCGGAGGAGACCCGGGAGATCGGCCGATGGGCCGCCGAGCAGGGGCTCTGGGTCATCACCGATGAGATCTACGAGAAGCTCACCTACGATGACGTACCGTTCACCTCGATCGCTTCCGTTCCGGAACTCGCTGACCAGGTGATCATTCTTTCCGGAGTAGCCAAAACGTACGCCATGACGGGCTGGCGCGTGGGTTGGATGGTGGGCCCTTCGGATGTGATCAAAGCTGCGACCACTCTGCAGACACATCTGACATCCAATGTCGCCAACGTCTCCCAGCGCGCGGCTCTTGCCGCAATCACCGGGCCGACAGAACCGGTCGAGCAGATGCGCGAGGCTTTCGACCGGAGACGCAAGACGATTGTGGAGAAGTTGAATCGGGTGGCTGGGTTCGAAACTCCAGTGCCCCAGGGTGCCTTCTACGCCTATGTGGATGCCAGAGGCGCGCTGAACCAGGAGATTGACGGATCCACGCCAACCTCGACGACGGAGCTCGCTGAGCTGATTCTGGAGAAGGCCAAGGTTGCAGTGGTCCCTGGTGAAGCTTTCGGACCATCCGGGTACCTCCGCCTGTCTTACGCCCTGGGTGATGAAGACTTGGTGGAGGGAATCGAACGTATCGAGAAACTGCTGGGCAGCAAGTAACACCTCCACCGGTAATAGACTGAAGCTGAACCCCCTGCCGAGGATGTCAGGACCACCACGTTTCGCACCATGCGAGAAGGAAGTGAGTCATCCATGCGCATCGGACTCTTGACCTCCGGAGGCGACTGCCCCGGTCTCAACGCGGTTATCCGCTCAGCCGTGCTCCACGGCATCAAGTCCTACGGAGATGAGTTCGTGGGATTCAAAGCCGGGTGGAAAGGCATGATCGAGGCTGACTACATTGATCTCGGACGTCAGGATGTCCGAGGCATCGCGCGTGAGGGCGGCACAATCCTCGGGACATCGAGGACTCATCCGTACAACCACCCCCAGGGCGGACCGGAGAAGATCGCCAAGCAGCTCAAACGCCATGATGTGGACGCGGTGATCGCGATCGGCGGTGAGGGCACTCTAGCTGGAGCCAAGAGGCTGGCCGATGACGGCATCCCTGTGGTGGGAGTCCCTAAGACTATTGACAATGATCTGAAGGCCACCGACTACACATTCGGCTTCGACACCGCCATTTCCATCGCGACAGACGCCATGGACAGGCTCCGAACCACCGGTGAGTCACACCACCGGTGCATGGTCTCTGAGGTGATGGGCCGCCATGTGGGCTGGATTGCTCTGCATTCCGGAATGGCTGCCGGCGCCCACGCTATCCTCATCCCGGAGCAGCAGGTCAGCATTGATCAACTGTGTGAGTGGGTGGAGCAGGTCCACTCCCGCGGACGCTCACCGCTGGTGGTCGTTGCTGAGGGCTTCATTCCTGAGAACGCTGAGGAAGCGCTGGCTGGCAAGGGACAAGAGGAAGATGGCCGCCCCCGCCTCGGTGGTATCGGTGAGTTCATCACCACCCAGATTGAAGAGCGCACCGGGATTGAATCCCGCAACACCACTCTGGGTCATATTCAGCGGGGCGGAAACCCCACCGGCTATGACCGTGTGCTGGGCACCAGATTCGGCATTAAGGCTCTGGACCTTGTGCATGAGCAGGCGTGGGGACATATGGCGGCACTTCGGGGCACCGAAATCGTCAAGGTGGATCTGAGTGAAGCTCTGGACGGCCTTAAAGAAGTCCCCAGTGAACGCTACGAAGAAGCGAAGATTCTCTTCGGACGCTGATTCTAACGGCGGGGCCCGCGGAGGAAATCTCCCTGCGGGCGTCCTACGTTCTTTCCCGCGTCCGGCCGGACAATCAACTCCTGAGCAGCAGCATAATAAGCCGGTTGTGGTGCCGGCTCTTCGGTGCCGTCTGGCTGGGCGGCACCTTGTTCCACGTCGCGGACCACAAGCTGCGCAGCAGGATCAACTTTGCGTTTCACCAGGGCCAGGGCAATTGGTCCTGCCTCGTGATGCCGGGCCACGGAGGTCACTACTCCGACGGCGCGTTCCTGGGCAAGTGCTTCCCGATCCGAGGAATTCTTGGGTGCAAGCACATCTGACCCCGCAGACGGAAGCGTGTGCTCGGAACCGTCCAAGTGGAGGAAGACCAGCCGGCGTGGAGGGTGACCTAAATTGTGGACACGTGCCACAGTCTCTTGACCCTTGTAGCACCCCTTGCTCAGGTGCACAGCAGTGCGGATCAGGTCCAGTTCATGCGGGATGGCTTTGGCGTCAACATCGTACGCCAGGCGTGGCCGCCAAGCGGCTATACGCAGCGCTTCTGCCGCAAGTGAGCCGGCAAGCTGCCAGCCGCGGCTCTCAACGGAAGCGACGACGTCGTCGAGCTCCTCCCGCGGCACCACCGTCAGGTGCCACTGCCAGTCTTGGCCTGGGTGGTCAGCTTCGTCAATCGCTGCGTATGACTCAGCTCCGGGTCCTAGTCCCGGCCAGGGGTCCGTCCAGCGCGCGGCTGGAGTAAGGGACGAGTCCTCCGGCAGCGGGCGTGTGCTGCCGAGAACAGCAAGGTCATTGGTGCGGTCGGCGATTTCCACACGCAGGGCGAACTTCATGGACTCCAGCCACTGCGCCAAAGCCTCACCTCGGTTCGCCTCAGTCATCAACCAAGCGGTCTCACCATCATCAACGATGGCTGGTGCATGTTCGATTCGGCCGGCAATGTCCAGCAGCAGCAGTTCTGACGAGTCCCCAGGGGACAGGGCAGTCACCTGCTGTGAGGACAGAGTGGTCAGCCAGCTCAGCCGGTCAGGTCCCGAAACCGTCACAACGGCCCGGTTGGAAAGATCGACAAGGGCCGAGCCTGCCTCCAAGGCACGCTGCTCCTTGGTGGGGTTGCCGTAGTGAGCGGCTGTGCCCGCGTCGGGTCCCACCGCAGCAACCGCACCATTGCGGTCCAGCAGGGGCGACGTGGGGGCCGATCCGTCAGGTCTCAGCGCTGGCCCTTGAAAAGACGGGACAGCACAACGAAACTGATCCAGCCGATCACGATCACGGACAGGATCAGCAGGCCGATGAAGAAGACCTCTAGCGCAAGAATCTGTGCATCACTCATGAACCCATCCTATCTGAGTTAAGCGAAGAGCAGCCGCTCGGTGAAATACACCAGCGCTCCCATCGCCGCAATGGGGGCGGCTCCGACTGCAAGCCGAGACAGGATCTTCTCCGGTGCTCCTTGGAGGAAGAGGAACCGGCGGAAGCTGGCGAGCAGCACGCCGCCGGCTACACCGAGCACTCCGGCGAACAGGAGCGTCAGCTCACCCCACACCAGTGAGACTCCCACGGAAGAGGCAGTGGATACGAGCACGATCAGTGGAAGAACCAAAGCATCCCGTGCCGGGACGCATGCAGCGAGAGTGCCGACGCACATGACGAAGGCAGACAGTGCCACGACCGACAGTTCACCTCCCGGTCCGGTCACTGCCAGGAACTCCCAGTCCTCATAGGGGACGAACCCGCGAACCCGGAGAGCCGAGAGTCCTGCCCCGTCGCCAGCCTCCATCATTCCTGCCGGATATCGCAGGCCAGCGATCCACCCTGCTGCGGTGGTCGTGATGACCACCCCGGTGCAGGCGCCCCGAGTCGACTCAAGCCTGTGCGGCCGTCCGGACCCCCGGACGACTTGCACCATGAAAACGACCATGACCCCGAAGGCCAGCGACACTGAGGACCAGAAGAACAGAGATTCCACTTGCGTCACGATGGCGGCACCGACAGCGGCGACGACGCCGGCGGCCATAATGACGGTGGACAGTGACTTTCTGGCGGTTACTCCCATGAGCTGCGGCCAGCCCAGCGCCACCACGCCACACAGGGCGCACACGACCACCAGCAGGGCGGCGACCCCTATCCATGAAGCGATGGCAATCGAGGCAGCGCCGACCAGTGCGGCGAGCGCGACAGGCAGGTATTTCACGTACTCCATCCTGCCAGAGCCGCAAGCATGGCTATACTCTTCTACGTTCGCAATAGTTTTTTTCACCATGCGGAAAGAGGGGCCCTGTGATTCATTTCACTATGTCATTCCGCACGCCGAAACGGTCCTACGTGTCACACTGACTGACAAATCAAGCCGAGGGAGGATCAGCCGATGGCCCAGGTGCTGCTGCTGTCGGACACCCCGGAAGACACTCTGCCGTCTCTGGAACTGCTGAATCACCGAGTGCGCCCCTTCCCCTGTGAGGCCGCTTCAATCGTCCGAGCACCGAATGTGGACATCACGCTCATTGACGCACGCAACAACCTGGCCCACGCCAGGTCCCTGTGCCAGCTGGTGAAGTCCTCGATGCTCTCCCCCGTGATCGTGGTGGTGACCGAAACCGGGCTTCCCACACTCAATGAGGCCTGGCAGGCCGATGACTTTGTGCTTGCAGCGGCTTCACCGGGAGAAGTCGATGCCCGAATCCGCATGGCATCTGTTGAAGCCGAAGATAAAGCACCCGTTGGAGAGATCCGCGCGGGGGCGATCGTGATCGATGAGACCACCTATATGGCCACCATTCACGGCAAGCTGCTCAACCTCACCTATAAGGAATTCGAGCTGCTCAAACACCTGGCTCTGCACCCCGGGCAGGTCTTCACCCGTGACCGGCTCCTCCATGACGTGTGGGGATACGACTACTTCGGAGGCACCCGCACCGTGGATGTGCACATCCGTCGCCTTCGCGCCAAACTCGGCCCAGAGCACGAATCACTCATCGGGACCGTACGCAATGTGGGCTACCGGCTGCTGGCGGAAGGAACCGACCGCCACGAGACCCCCGCCGGTGAAGACATCGACACTGCCTAAGCCGGTCAAGACCACTAGGCTCACACCATGAGCAATGACGTCACAATCGACCTCCTTGAGGACCCACCCACTGCTGATCAGCTTCGCGCTCTGCGCGAGTTGGCCACCGCGGCCCAGTCTGTTGACGGTGCACCCCCTTTCGGCGACCAGACCTGGGTGGAGCTGAACAAACCCACCCACGGGGACTCCAGGGTCGTTGTCTGTTACGCGTGGGCTCCGGCAGCAGACTCCACCCGGGGCACGCTGGTCGGCGCAGGCGTCGTCGTCCTGGGAGACATTGAGCAAACCCAGCACGACGCCGCCCCCCACACTTTGGAGCTGGTCATAGAACCTGATTTCCGCCAACAGGGGCTGGCTCAGCGCCTCGTCACAGTGCTCAACGCGTCCGATCCGGCATCACAACCGGGCGTGAGCCACCGGGCGTGGGCTCATGGTGGGCATCCGGGTGGGCCGAAGTTGGCTGCGCGCTTCGGGTGGAAACCGGTGCGTGAGCTGTGGCAGATGCACCTGGACAATGCGGTGGAGCTACCGCGCCGCGACCTTCCCACCGGTGTGCAGTTGAGAAGTTTCCGGCCCGGGGTCGACGACGACGCCTGGCTAGCCGCCAACGCTGAAGCGTTCGCTGACCATCCCGAGCAGGGGCGCCTCACAGTTGAGGACCTCCAGGCGCGTATGGCTGAGGAGTGGTTTTCCGCCGAAGGGTTCCTGCTGGCCTGGGATAACGCGGGGTCCGCGGAGGAACGCCTGATCGGATTTCACTGGACCAAAATCCACCGGGAGGCCCACGGCCAGCAGGTCGGCGAAGTGTACGCCGTGGGCGTGGTCCCAGCAGCTCAGGGCCGGGCACTTGGCGCCGCATTGACTGTGGCCGGCATCGAGTATTTGCGCAACCAGGGCGTGGAGTCCGTCATTTTGTATGTAGATGCTGACAACGCCGCAGCTGCGGGATTGTATAAGAAGCTCGGGTTCAGCATCAGCACTATCGACACGCAGTACGGACCCGCCAATGAACCTGGTGAAGCCTCCTCCTGAAGTGAAGTGTCCGGCCTGCAGAAACACTGAGCAGCTCCGTCCTGATATCTTTCACACGTGACCACTTCGGAGTACATGACTGAGGTACCTCGACGGCGTAGCGCCTCCGTTGATGATGACGGGACAGACGCTGATGTTCTCGCCGCCGGCGCGCTGGTGTGGCGGCTGCACCGGGGCAAGCTCCAGGTCCTGCTCATTCACCGCCCCCGATATGACGACTGGTCATTCCCCAAAGGCAAGCTTGACCCCGGCGAGACTCTCCCCGAATGCGCAGTGCGTGAAGTCGCTGAGGAGATCCAGCTGAAGGTACGCCTAGGCGTTCCGCTGCCGATCACTCGTTACCAAGTGTCCAAGAAGAGCAAGCAGGGCCCAGTGACTCAGCAGAAAGAGGTTTGGTACTGGGCGGCCGAGGTCCTGGAGGGCCGCCCCCGGCCCGATGGGGATGAGACCGACGACGCTCTCTGGGCTGAACCTCAGCAGGCTCGGCAGATGCTGACGAACCCTGGAGACCTGGAGCCGCTGGACGAACTGGAGCGGCTCCACGGGCAGAACTCGCTGCGCACAGTTCCTTTCGTGGTGCTCCGCCATGCCAAAGCGAAACCACGTTCCTCATGGGCCAAGGCGGAAGCCGAACGCCCACTGGCCGCCACGGGCAAGCGACAGGCACGGTCCGTAGAGCGACTGCTGACAGCCTGGCGGCCACGGCAGATCCATTCGAGCCCGTGGAAACGGTGCGCGGAGACCATCGCACCGTACGTCAAGGAGCACCACCACAGGATCAAGTACCGCAAATCTCTGACCGAGAAGCGGGCCAAACAGAATCCGGGCAAAGCTGCCTCGCGGATCCGCCGCTCCCTGGAGTGGATGCACCCCTCCTTGGTGTGCACCCATCGCCCTGTTCTGCCGATCGTTCTCGGCGAGCTCAGTAGGTGGCTGCTTGACCGCGAGATCGGCCGGGCACTGCCCCCGGAAGACCCGTATCTGCGTCCTGGGGGCGTCGTCGTCGCCCAACAGGCCGTAGACCGCGGCGGGCGCATCGTCTCCCTCGAGGTGTACGAGCCTCACGAGGACTGAGCGACTGAGGGCCGGGCGATTCCTGCCCCCAGCAGACCGTCAGTGACATGACTCACAACAGGCGACTACCCTTGCTGTATGGGAAGACACCGCAGAAGCGAGCAGAAAAACATTCACCCGACAGCTGAGCTGGTGGTCGACCATGACCGGTGCAGGGCAGAACTGTGGGACACAGTCCAGGGTAAGCGCACATTCATCGGGTTCGTTGGCTACGCCGAGGAGACCATAGGTGGCCAGCCTGTGTGGCTGCTGATGCACACTATTGTCAACGATCGCTTCGGCCGGCAGGGGTACGCGCGGGCCCTGGTGACACTGCTGCTGGACAGGCTTTCCGCAGAGGGCAAAAGGTTCACCTCCGAATGCACCTACATTGACCAATACCTCAGCCGTTATCCGGAGTACCGGAAGCATCAGGCGCTGCTGGCGTAGAATCGCCACCGTGACACCGATCCCCACTCCTTATGAAGACCTTCTGGCAGAAGTGCTCCAACATGGTGCGCAGAAGTCTGACCGCACCGGCACCGGAACACGCAGCGTGTTCGGCAGGCAGATCCGCTTTGACCTCGCTGATTCCTTCCCGCTGATCACTACCAAACGCGTGCACTTCAAGGCCGTGGCGTTGGAGTTGCTATGGTTCCTGCGCGGAGACTCCAACGCACGCTGGCTGCAGGAGCGCGGTGTCCGGATTTGGAACGAGTGGGCTGATGAGAACGGCGACCTGGGCCCCATTTACGGCGTGCAGTGGCGCTCCTGGCCTACGCCCAACGGTGGGGACATTGACCAAATCAGCACACTTGTGGATCAACTGCGCGAAAACCCTGACTCACGCCGACACGTGGTCACAGCGTGGAACCCGGGGCAGCTTGCTGAGATGGCGCTGCCACCTTGTCATATCCTCTTCCAGTTCTATGTAGCCGATGGGCGGCTGTCCTGCCAGCTGTATCAGCGCAGCGCGGACATGTTCCTGGGTGTGCCCTTCAACATTGCCAGCTACTCTCTGCTGACTCTGATGGTCGCCCAGCAGGCCGGGCTGGAACCTGGGGAGTTCATTTGGACCGGTGGAGACTGCCACATTTATAGCAACCACGAGGAGCAGGTGCGTGAGCAGCTCAGCCGCGAGGCCAGGCCCTACCCGCAGCTTCACCTGAGGCGCAGACCCGAATCACTCTTCGCCTACGAGTTCGAGGACTTCGAAGTGCTCAACTACGACCCGCATCCGAGCATCAAGGCGCCGGTGGCCGTCTGAGTGACCACCTCCCTCGTGACCGGCACGGAAGGAATACAGCGATGACCCGATCCGTAGAGGTCGGCATGATCTGGGCTGAAGCACGCGGAGGCGTGATCGGATCTGGCGGCACCATGCCCTGGCATGTGCCGGAGGACATGGCGCACTTTCGCAGCCGCACACGGAACTGCCCGGTCGTGATGGGCAGGAAGACGTGGGACTCCCTGCCGCAGCGGTTCCGTCCGCTGCCGGGACGGACCAACATCGTCATTACCAGCGACGCCGCGACCTCACGTGAGTTGGAGGATGCAGGTGCCGTGCCGGCGTCGTCGTTGCCGGAGGCGGTGGAGATGGCGCAGAGCCGGGTCGGTTCGGCCGAAAAAGTGTGGATCATGGGCGGTGGGGCCGTCTACGCTGAGGCAGTTAACAGCGAGATCGCCACTATTGCGTCGGTGACGCGTCTGGACTTTGAGTCCGAGGGTGACACATTCGCTCCCGTACTGGACTCGGAGCGGTGGAAGCTGGTGCATGCCGAACCTGATCAGGGGTGGAGCACGTCAACCTCCGGGATCGGCTACCGGATAGAAACCTACCGGCGCCGCTGAGTCTGCCACGCAATAGCACCTCAGGGAACAGCGAGGCGGTCAGTTCGCTAGGCTAGGGCCTATGACTTCTGCTGATCTTTCTCCTGCCCTTTCCGCTGTTTCCGACCCTTCCCCATCGGTTGGACTGATCGGCTGGCGTGGCATGGTGGGTTCGGTCCTGATGCAGCGCATGGTGAGCGAGGGCGACTTCGCACATATCAACCCTGTCTTCTTCTCCACCTCTGCTGCGGGTAGGCCCGCCCCGGAGTTCCAGGGGGCCTCCGCGGAGACTGGCACACTTCAGGACGCCTACGATCTTGACGCGCTGCTCAAGCTGCCGATCATCGTCACGATGCAGGGCGGGGACTACACCAATGACGTCTACCCCAAGCTGCGCGCGGCCGGGTGGGACGGTATCTGGATCGACGCTGCTTCAGCGTTGCGCATGGCAGATGAGTCGATCATTGTGCTGGACCCCATCAACCGGGATGTGATTGATGCTGGCCTGGCGGCGGGTGTGAAGGAGTTCGTAGGCGGCAACTGCACGGTGAGCTGCATGCTGATGGGTCTCGGGGGCCTGTTCAAAGAGAACCTGGTCGAGTGGGGTACCGCCATGACCTACCAGGCGGCTTCCGGTGGTGGGGCGCGGCATATGCGTGAACTGCTCAACCAGTTCGGCCACCTCAACGGTGTGGTGGCCGATGAGCTCGCCGATCCGGCCAGCGCCATCCTAGACATCGACCGCAGAGTGCTGCAGGCCCAGCAGGGAGAGCTGGACGCTTCCCAGTTCGGCGTCCCCTTGGCGGGCTCACTGATCCCTTGGATTGACGCTGACTTGGGCAATGGCATGTCCAAGGAGGAGCGGAAGGGTTCGGATGAGACCAATAAGATCTTAGGACGTGGCGATTCCCTTGCCCCGGGTGTGGAGCGCCGCGGTGACAGTATTCCGTTTGAGTCGCTCTGCGTCCGCGTCGGTGCGCTGCGGTCACACTCTCAGGCGCTGACTCTGAAGCTCCGCGAGGATATTCCCGTGTCGGAGATTGAGCAGATCATCGCCGCCGGCAGCGAATGGGCCAAAGTTGTGCCCAATGAGAAGGAGGCGACCATGGAGCAGCTGACACCTGTCGCCGCCACTGGGGAGCTGACCATCCCAGTGGGTCGCATCCGGAAGCTTGAGATGGGGCCGGAGTACATCTCAGCCTTCACCATTGGTGATCAGCTGCTCTGGGGTGCTGCTGAGCCGCTGCGCCGGATGCTGCTGATCGCTATCGGCAAGCTCTGACGGGCCTGCCTCTCTCATGACGGCTCCGCTGCAGATTGTTGCTCTGCTCTTTCCGAATGTCACCCAGCTGGACCTGACGGGCCCTGCCCAGGTCTTCGCGAGGTTTCCCGACGCTCAGGTGCACTTCGTCTGGAAGGATCAGAACCCGGTGCCCACCGATTCCGGGTTTTCGATCGTTCCCACCTCGACGTTCCAGGAGGCACCTCAGGCGGATGTGCTGTTCGTACCGGGGGGTGCGGGGGCCTTTGAACTCTTTGAGGACGACGCCGCACTGAGCTTCATTGCGGAGCAGGCAGCAGGTGCCCGACTTATCACCAGTGTGTGCACCGGGTCATTCACCCTCGCCGCAGCGGGGCTGCTCGGTGGTAAACGCGCCACCAGCCACTGGGCGTCTCTGCACATGCTCGAAGACTTTGGTGCGGAACCGGTTCGGGAACGCGTGGTGCGGGACGGTCGAATCATCACTGGTGCGGGCGTCACCAGCGGCATTGACTTCGCCCTCACTTTGGCGGTCGAGCTCTATGACGAAAGTGTGGCTCGGGAGATCCAGCTCTACATTGAGTATGATCCTGCACCGCCGTTCGACGCCGGCTCACCGTCGCGACCTGAGGCTGACCAACAGGCCGTCAAAGAACGCATCGCCTCTGTCACGGAGCACCGCTCCCCCATGGTGGCCCGCGCAGTGCAGCGCCTCCGATAGGGCGGGAGCCCACCTGGGCTCCAAACTGTTCCCGGAACACGGAAAATTTGACAGACTGAGGTGATGGAGAGACTTACATCACCTCTGACACCCGATTTGGCTCGCGCCGGTCGCGCCCTGACACGGGTCTCAGTTGAGGTGATCGCTGAGGCCGCCAACCTTGGTAGCCAGCAGGTCCGCGATTTCGAGCATCGCGGTATCTCTCTGAGCGCAGTAGACAACGACTCTCTGCGTGTTGCGCTGGAAGAGTTCGGTGTGGTTTTCTTCGCAGAGGATTCCCATGGCGGCTCTGGCGTCCGCCGGAAGCACTCCGCGCTGAAGGTCAGCCAATTGCATAGCTGGGAGGCTGAGGGCGGCCCCGCCTACGAAGACGACATCTGAGGCCTACTACGTGGAGCTACGCGCGCGGGCGTTCGTTGAAGAGCTCCCGGGGGCTGGTGCCGAGCATGGAGGCTAGGGAAGTGCCGGCTTGAAAGCGCGCCGCAAGATGCGGTGGGGGCGTCGAGAGGTGAACTGGGGAGCCTGTTTCGAACAGGCTAAGAATCAGGGTGTGGTCGTCGGGGGTGGGCATGGCCAGCCTTTCTCCATCGGTTCTGGCGTTAGCACCCGGCCTGGGCATTGCAGGATAATCCCGCCCCGGGTTGCTGCGACGTCATCGGGCCAGACCCCTCAGTCGCTCTGGATGGTTGATTGCTCTGCCACACTAAAGACTCACGTGAACACAAATCAAGAAAAGTGACTTATATGTTCACATGGAATGGGCTCCGGATGCTCGAGGCAAGAGCGCTTCACGGCCTCCGGACACCCACGCTGGCGAGAAACTGCGATCACCGCTCACCTCATCCGCGAGCGCATCCAAAGCGGCCACGAGCTCAACGCTGAGCTGGCCGTCGAGGCCGGTGAGAAGTTCATCAAGATGCTGAACATAGCGAGTGCCCGGGATGATCGAGAGTTTCAAGTCAGCACCAGCGGCCTTTGTAAACAGCCAGGCTAGGGCCAGTCCGGGGGTCGGCAGACCGGCATCCGCAGCCATCTGCCTGGCCTTGTTCGCCAACTGGTGATTATGACCAAGATTCTCTGGCGCGAACCAGGGGAACTTATGCCGAGCGTCGCTCTCCCCCAGCGCCTCGGGATCGAACCTATCTGTGAGAAGCCCGCGCGCCACTGGCGAGAAGGCGACGAACCCGATACCGAGTTCGGCGCAGGTGGGAATAACGTACTCCTCAACGTCGCGGGCGAAAATGCTCCATTCAGATTGGATCGCGGTGATCGGATGCGTCTGATGTGCTCGCCGGATTTCTTGTGCGGTGACCTCGGAGAGCCCGATGCTGCGCACTTTTCCTGCGCTGATCAGCTCCCCGAGGGCTCCCACAGATTCTTCAATGGGTACATCCGGGTCTGGTCGATGCAGGTAGTAGAGATCGACGTAGTCGGTGCCAAGCCGCTGCAGCGACAGGTCGATCTGCTCTTGAATATGCTCTGGGCGGCCATTGACACTGCGCTTGCCGGCCTCACCTTTTGGCTCGATGCCACACTTGGTAGCCAACGTGATGTCATCTCTGCGGCCCTCAAGGAACCGGCCAAGAATTGTTTCGCTCAGGCCCAAACCGTAGATATTCGCCGTGTCGATGAACGTCACACCACGGTCGTAAATCTCCTGAAGCAGCTTCAAGGCGGCCGGCTCGTCGATGGGACCGTAGGCCCCCGCGAGCGACATCGCACCGTAGCCGAAGGCGGTAGTGGTCAGTGTTTGACGGCCGGTGCCGAGGTCAGTGGTGCGCAGCGTCATATGGTTGGCCCCCTCAGCGTCCAGGTTCGCTGCCGACGGCGATGGGCAGCCGCACCGAGTTACCCCATTCGGTCCATGAACCGTCGTAGTTGCGGACGTTCTTGTAACCGAGCAAGTGCTTCAGCACGAACCACGTGTGGCTGGACCGCTCACCGATACGGCAATAGGCGATAACATTTTCCGCCTCGCCCACTCCGGCTTCGTCCTTGTAGATCTGCTCGAGCTCATCACGGGACTTGAAGGTACCGTCGTCGTTGGCTGCCCGCGCCCAGGGCACCGATGAGGCCGTGGGGATATGACCACCTCGCAGTGCGCCTTCTTTGTCTTCGAACCCTGGCGCAGAGGTGACTTCACCGGTGTACTCAGCCGGTGAGCGGACATCGACCAGCGGTCCGTTTCCGATGTGGGCGAGCACATCTTCACGGAAAGCGCGCCATTGGTCATCATTGCGACGGGCGGGAACAGGGTACTCGGCACGAACGGGGGTGGGAACCTCAGTGGTGACTTCCCGGCCCTCGTCGATCCATTTCTGACGTCCACCATCGAGCAGTCGGAGATCATGATGACCGAACAACGTGAAGACCCAGAGCGCATAAGCCGCCCACCAGTTGGATTTGTCACCGTAGAAAACCAACGTGGTGTCGGGAGTGATGCCCTTGGAGCCAACGAACTCAGCGAACTGTTGTTCATTGATGAAGTCCCGAGCGACTGAATCATTGAGATCGGTGTGCCAGTCGATCTTGATGGCTCCGGGGATGTGCCCTGTTTCGTAGAGAAGCACATCTTCATTGGACTCCAACACCACCACATTGGGGTCATCTTTGTGCTCTGCGAGCCATTCGGTGCTCACAAGAGCATTCGGGTTGGCGTACTGCATCAGATCCTTAGTCATCATGGCCTGCCTCTCAGTTGGGTTGCCTTCAATGTGTCACAGCGGACACAACAACATGCATCCACGTTAACGTCCATGACAATCCCTGCCCCGGCCCCAGAGAAATCGGAGATCAGGGAGCCTTGTAAAGTCAGTGGGATGGACCCTCTGATTACTGCCGAAGAATTGCACGGGTTAGTATCCTCGAATTCATCCAACCTGCGGATTCTGGATGTGCGCTGGAAACTGGGGCGCGCCGATGGCAGGTCGGAGTACATTCACCGCCATCTGCCAGGTGCGGTGTACGTGGATATGGACACTGAACTATCCGAACCCGGCCGTCCAGCACATGAAGGCCGGCATCCGCTGCCGTCCTTGGAACGCCTTCAAGCGGCCGCTCGCCGGTGGGGACTCCACGACGGTGACACGGTCGTGGTCTACGACGACGCGAAGAACACCTCCTCAGCGCGAGCCTGGTGGCTCTTGCGTCACGCTGGTCTCTCTAATGTTCGAGTCCTCGACGGCGCTTTGGCCAGTTGGATCCGCGCCGGGTACCCCGTTGAAACAGGTGAGGTCCACCCGACGTCCGGCACCGTCTCCCTGCGCTACGGAACCCTGCAATACCTGACCATGGCCGACGCCGCCGAGTTCAGACAGCGTGGCACACTGCTGGATACCCGCGCCTCCGAACGCTACACCGGCGAGAGTGAGCCCTACGACCCCAGGCCAGGGCATATTCCCGGGGCAGTGAATGCCCCCACCACGGGCAATGTGGATGAAGCGGGCCACTTCCTCGCACCCGCGGACCTGCGCAGCCGATTCCTACAGGTCGGGGTAGACCCGGAGAGGCCTGTCGCAAGCTACTGCGGATCGGGCATCAACGGCTGCCACTCCACGCTGGCATTGGAGATCGCCGGCTTCGAGGCCGTGCTGTACCCAGGGTCCTTCAGCCAGTGGTCCAACAATCCAGACCGTCCTGTGGTGCAAGGGGACAATCCCTGAGGGGAAGCATCATGAGCGCCACGCATCACATTCCAGGAATTCCTTTTCCACTGACCGCCTCCGAAGACTCCACATGGACTGTGGACCCTTCCGAGAAGTCCGTGAAAGTCAATGCGGCACCGCGCAGCGATATCTTTGTTGATCCGGGTTCTGACGGCCAGGTGGGCGCGGAGACACTTCTCAATGCCGCCACTTTGCTGGCAGACCTGCCAGACGGTGACTTCCAATTCAGCGCGCGGGTATCGGTGGACTTCCTCGCCATGTTCGATGCTGGTGTGCTTCTGCTCTGGATGGACGAACGGCACTGGGCAAAGCTGTGCTTCGAGTACTCCCCAGAGGGCGAGCCGATGGTCGTTTCGGTGGTCACCCGGGAGGTCTCCGATGATGCCAACTCCTTCACCGTCCACGGCGGGAGCATCTGGTTGCGCGTGTCCCGGACTGATGGTGTCTACGCCTATCACGCCTCCAACGATGCGCAGACCTGGCGCCTGGTGCGGATCTTCGTTCTTGACGCCCCGGGCAGTACCGCACAGATCGGTTTTGAAGCCCAGTCACCGACTGGAGATGGCTGTGCCGTGACATTCAGCCAGCCTAACTTCTCCACCCAACGTCTGGCGCACTTCCGCGACGGCAGGTGATCCCGGTCTACGTGACCACGCCACATCAGAACAGGCCGATGACCTGGCCCTCGGCGTCGATGTCGATGTTCTCTGCTGCGGGGTTCGCCCCCAGCCCGGGCATGGTCTGAATGGTTCCGCAGATGGGGTAGACGAACCCTGCCCCAGCAGACAGCCGCACTTCTCGGACCGGGAGCCGCCATCCGCGCGGCGCCCCCACCAGTTTCGGGTCCGCGGACAGCGACAGGTGCGTCTTAGCTACACACACCGGCAGCCGACCGTACCCGGCCTCTGTGTAGGCGGTGAGATCCTTGGCAGCCCGGGGGGAAAGGTCGACCCCGTCCGCCCCGTAGACCTCGGTGGCGATGGTCTCAATCTTCTCAACCAGCGATTCTTCGTCCCGGTACAGAAGACGGAACGCTTCAGGTTCCTCAGCGGCCTCCGCCACCGCGTCTGCAAGTTCGAGTGCCCCGGCACCGCCGTCGGCAAAGTGCGTGGAGACTGCGCACCGGGCGCCTTCTTCGGCGGCGACCTGCGCGATCACCTCATGCTCGCTGGCAAAGTCGGTGGGGAAGGCGTTGATGGCTACCACAGGGGTGACGCCGTGCCGGCGGATGATGCCCAGCTGGGCGCGCAGATTCTCGGCCCCTTCGCGGACCTCCTCCGGGCTCTCCTTCAGCATCTCCTCTGGCAGAGGCCTCCCGGCAACCACCCGGTGCCGACCTGAGTGCACTTTGAGCGCGCGAACGGTGGCCACCACCACCGCGGCGTCCGGGGACAGCCCCGAGACCCGGCATTTGATGTTGAAGAACCGTTCGGCTCCCATATCCGCAGCGAAGCCCGCCTCGGTGATCAGGTAGTCCGCAGTGCGCACTCCGATCAGGTCTGCCACCACTGAGGAGTTCCCGGTGGCGATATTGCCGAAGGGCCCGCAGTGCACCAGCGCTGGCGTGTGTTCCACAGTCTGCAGCAGGTTTGGCTGGAGCGCTTCCCGCAGCAAGACGGTCATCGCCCCGGCAGCCTTGATGTCCTCGGCTGTGACAGGTTCACCGTCCCCGGTGGTGCCCACCACAATCCGCCCCAACCGGTCGCGCAGCTCCTCCAGCGAGCGCGCAAGTGACAAGGTGGCCATGACTTCGGATGCTGCGGTGATGTCGAACCCTGACTGCTGGAGGGGTCCGTTCGACGCCGCCCCTCCACCGGCAGGGCCCATCCCGGTGACGATCTGCCGCAGTGAGCGGTCGTTGACGTCCATCACCCGCCGCCAGGTCACCCGTTCCGGATGCAGACCGGAAGGGCTGCCGCGGTGCAGATGATTGTCAACCATGGCGGCCAACTGGTTGTGGGCGGCAGTGACAGCGTGCAGGTCCCCCGTGAGGTGCAGATTCAGCCGTTCCATGGGCACCACCTGGCTCCAACCTCCTCCGGTGCCACCGCCCTTGATCCCCAAAGTGGGACCCAGGGAGGGCTGCCGGACCGCGATGGTGGCCCGACGCCCAGATTTTTGCAGTCCTTGCCCAAGGCCTACGGCGGTGGTGGTCTTGCCCTCTCCCAACGGTGTTGGGGTGATGGCAGTGACCAGGATGTACTTCCCCGCCGGACAGTCAGCGAGCCGGCCGATCGCCGCCAAGTCCACTTTTGCCACTCCGCGCCCATAGGGTTCGATGAGGTCTTCGGCGAGGCCCATCGCTGCACTGATCTCATGAATCGGCCGCAGCTGTGTCCTGGCGGAGATTCCAAGACTGTCCTGAGCGGTCAGCGTCAGACTCGGCTGCTCGCCGGGGCCCCTGTCGCTTGTGGAGTGGGCCGTTGCGGTCATCAATGATCTCCCTCTTCGAGCCAGGTCAGCAGTCGTTGCCGCCAGATTTCCGTCTCTTTTAGCGCGTTGAAGGTGTACAGGTGAAGACCGGAGACGACGTCGCCTTTGCTCACCAGACCTGCCACCAGCGGTGTGGGATCGAAATGGCCGGAAGTGGCCAACCGCATGGCCAGGCCAGCCTTGCCGGATGCGAGAAAACGCAGAGAATCCCCGACGCCGATCCTCCCGGCGATGCGAAGAAGCCGCGCTGAGCCCACCGCGCCGGGAACACCGGCATACACCGGGAGGTTCACGCCGCGGGCACGGAGCCCTGTGGCCCAGTCGCTTACCGTCTGCGGGTCGAAGCAGAGCTGACCTACCACGCAGGAGGCCCTTTCGGCCTTCTGCGTGAGGGACTCATCAAGAGTTCGCTGGGAGATCTTGGGGTGCCCCTCCGGGTAGCCCGGCACACCGAGTTTCAGCTCAGGTGCCAGCCGGTGCACAGCTGCCAGGAGCTCCCAACCACTGGCAAATGCGGCATCTTGGGAGGCGGTCCCCTTGCCCCGCGAGGCCAGTCCATCCGCTTGGTCTCCGCCGACCACGAACACTTCCTGGATCCCTGCAGCCTGCAGACGGCCCATGGTGTGAGGAAGTGAACCCACCCGATGTTGAGTGGCCGCAAGGTGCGGCACCGCCCGGAAACCCTGACTGGCGAGGTCTTCTGTGGTCTCAAGCGTGGGGCCGGGTCCTCGAGTCGGTGAGGCTGTGATGGTGACGGTGGCGCCGACAGGCAGGTGGGCGACGGCGTCGTCGACGATCCCGTCCAACGGCAGCACCTCAAACCGGGGGTGGGCCAGCAGTTGACGCAGGGCGTGCCGGTGGGCCGGGGACACCAGGGAGTCAGCGGGCAGCTTGGGATTCACTGGTGGGCGCCCTCAGGTCCCCGTGAGCAGGTGACCGTTGCCGGCGTCGAAAGACTGTTTGGGGATGTTCTTGGTGGGATCGACGAACGGCTTTGGCACCACCACTGCGGGTACCGCTCCGGAGGGTGTCTCGATCTCCAGCTCGGTGCCGGTTTCACTGAGACCGACAGGCACCATGGCGTAGCCGATGTTCCGCTCCAGACGCGGGGAGAAGCAGGCGGAGGTGACCTCTCCGACTCTGTGTCCGCTGCGCCAGACGGGGAAGGCTTCGATCATTGAGCCATCGTTGAAGGTGCCCAGCGCGGGTCCTCCTATAGTCACGCCGGCAAGCCTTCGGGTGACGCCCTCCTGTTTGATGCGCCTCAGCGCGTCCTTACCGATGAAGTCCGCCTCCTGGTTCAGGTCTACCATCCAGTCATACCCCATACCTACCTCGAACGGATTGGTCTGGTAGGTGATGTCGCAGCCGTGGGCGAGAATTCCGGCTTCGATTCTGCGCATGTGGCAGGGCCCTATGACCTTCATTCCGAAAGGTTCACCAGCGGCCCACACCGTATCCCAGAGCCGAACGCCCTCACGTGAGGCGTTCTTGACGTAGATTTCGAAGCCCAGTTCGGCGGTGTAGCCGGTCCGGGAGACGATGACCTCCATACCGTCCAGCGTGTACTCCCTGAGCCGGTAGTAGCCGATGTCGAGTACTTCTGGGCCGAAGATCGCGGCCATGACTTTCCCCGAAAGCGGCCCCTGGACTTGCACGGGGCCGACGTCAGCCTCCTCGATCGTGACGTCCATACCGGAGTTGTGCGCCAACCCGCGGGCCCAGAGAAGGATGTCACTGTCAGCCAAGGAGAGCCAGAAGTGGTTCTGGCCCAGACGCAGCAGAACAGGGTCATTGAGGATCCCTCCGTCTTCAGCGGTCAGAAAGACGTACTTGCACTGGCCGACCTCGCATTTGTTGAGATCACGGGGCACAAGCATGTTCGTGAAGGCGAAGGCGTCGGGTCCGGTGATTTCGATTTGCCTCTCGACGCCCACATCCCACAGCGTCACGCCCTGGAGCAGCGCCCAGTATTCGGCCACCGGATCACCGTAGTGCCGCGGGTGGTAGGTGTGGTTATAGACGCTGTACATCGCTACGCCGTGGCGGCGGGACGCCCAGAAGAAGGGGGATTTGCGGAGCCGGGGATACAGAAGGATCCGGGGGTCCGGGATGACGGCTTCGGCGCCGTCGGAACTGGCAAGCGTTTCCGTGTTGAGGGTCATGAGAGCCTCCCTGCTGTCACATCATCGGAACACTTCCAGCATGACATTGTGTCGCGTATCACGCAATAGGTTGCACCATGCGCGACACTGACGCTTGCCATACAGGCCCCCAACCGGCATGCTCAACACATCATGAGTACCGAAACCACACCCTCCACCCCCTTCGCAGACTCTCCGGTGAAGTCCGTTGACCGCGCCCTCACGATCTTGAGCATCTTGGCACGCGAGGGTGAGACCAGTCTCAGCCGGATGGCCCGGGAGCTGGGGGTGCACAAGTCCACCGTGGGGCGCCTTGTCGGGACGCTTGTGCGCCACGACCTCGTAGAAGCTCCTGATGGTTCCGGCGGGTACCGGCTCGGTGTCGGTTGTCTGCGCCTAGCAGGCGCCACGGCCACGCGATTGGATCTCAGCGTGGAGGCCCAACCGGTGTGTGATGAGCTTTCGGCGGAAATTGGGGAGACCACTACGGTGGCCGTCACCCGCGACGGCGTCGCGATCAATGTTTGTCAGTCCGAGGGCAGCAGTACAGTCGCGATGCGCAACTGGATTGGCCAGCACACCGCCCTGCACGCAACGTCGAATGGGAAAGTGCTGCTGGCTCACCTTCCGGAGGAGGAGCGCACGGCCCTGCTTGGCGCTGGCCTGACTGGCTTCACTGAGCATACGCTGATCTGCCCCGAGGCGCTCGCCGAGGAGCTCCACAGCATCCGCAGCCAAGGCTGGGCGTTCGCCGTGGAGGAATTTGAGGAGGGACTCAACGCGGTCGCTGCCCCGGTGTTCGACCACAGTGGCAGAGTTGTCGCCGGCATCAGCGTCGCCGGACCCTCCTATCGGCTACCGCCGGCCAGGCTTCCGCTGGTTCGCGAGTCGGTGATCCGTGCTGCTGGGGCCCTGTCCCGTCGACTCGGGTATAGGGGCAACCCCATCACTGAGCAATGACCCTCTCTGGTCTGGTGACTGCGCTGTAGCGCGCGAGAACTCGTCAATTTTTGACTCGATCATGCTCCGGGTCGAAAGGCGCCGTCCGGCCCACTGCTAACACCTCGGCTGGAAGCAACGTCCCTAGGTACTCGACCTGCAGCCGGGTGCCGAGGACTGCCCGCTCCGGTGGCAGGTAGGCAAGCATGATGTAGCGACCCAACGACGGCGCCGGCCCTGCGCTAGTGACATAGCTGCGCCGCCCTCGGCCATCCACCAGGGGTGAGCCCTCGTCGTCTAAGACGGGCTCATTTCCGCTGGGGAACCGGGGTCCGGCAACCCCTCCCCCTCTGAGGGCCAAAGTGCACAGCACCGCTGCCGGCTCCTGGACTCGTGCCGTCAAGTAGGCGTCCCTGCCCAGGAAGTCAGCGTCCTTAACCTTCGGAAGGGCAAGACCGGCTTCTACTGGGTCGCGATCCGGGGCGAGCTCAGCCCCGAAGAGCCTGTGCGCCTTCTCCAACCGTCCAGTTGTGCCGTACACCCCTGCCCCAGCAGCGATGAGCCCCTCCGGTCGGCCGGCTTCCCATAGGGCGTCCCACAGCGCCAGGCCGTGCTCCACCGGCAAGTGGATCTCCCATCCGAGATCACCCACATAGGAGATGCGAACCATCAGCGTGGGAATTCCAGCGAGCACTACGTCCCGGGCTGTGCCAAATCGGAAGCCTTCATGGGAAACGTCATCGTCGGTCAGTCTCTGCACAATACTGCGAGCCTGGGGCCCCCAGAGTCCTATCGCGCAGGTAGCCGAGGTCATGTCATGGATCACCACGCGACCCTCATCGAGTTCAGCCCCCAGATGGCGGCGGAACCAGGCGAGGTCGCGAGCGCCGTCGGCTGCTCCCGTGATGACCCGGAAATGCTGCTGTGCCAGCCGCACAATGGTCAGGTCGGAACGGAACCCGCCTCGGACATCAAGCAGCGGAGTGTAGATGACCCGGCCCACAGCACGGTCCACATTGGCCATGGCCAGCCGCTGCACTCCGTCCAGGGCACCGGCGCCGTAGATGTCGATGACGGTGAATGAGCTGAGATCGAACATCGCAGCCCTTTCCCTCATGGCCAGATGCTCAGCTTCAATAATTGGTGACCACCAGCGGGAGTCCCACTCGTGGACCCGGTGATCGATGCGTCCTGCGTACTCAGCGATCAGGGGCGCGTTGGCCGCGTACCACTGAGGGCGTTCCCAACCGGAGACCTCGAAGTACTCCCCGCCGAGGGCATGCGTGCGTGGGTGGAACGGACTGGTGCGCATCGGGCGGCTACTGGTCCACTGCTCTCGCGGGTGCGCGATTCCATAGACTTTGGGGAAGCCCTCTGCCGCGCGGGCACGGACATGGCGTCGCGTCCTCCCGTGTGGGGAGACGCGGGTGATGTCGGCACCGTGGATGTCCACCTCGGGGGCGCCGTCAGTCATCCATTCGGCCAGCGCGCGCCCCACGCCTGGTCCTTCCTTGATCCACACAGCGGCCGCCGACCACAGTCCCTGAACTTCTGCAGTTTCTCCCACCAGTGGAGCACCGTCGGCGGTCAGGGACAACAGTCCGTTGATCGCTTGGGTGACCTCGACGCCGTCGCGGCTGTGTTGACCGAGTAGTTCGGGGTAGAGCTGCCGGGCGTGGGCTAGCTGCGTCGCGAAGTCTTGCTCGGTGAAGGGCATCTGAGTCGGCGAGTTCTGGCCCGGGGCCCCCAGCGGGGGGATCTCAGTGGGCTCATGCAGGATCGGCCGGTGTGCGTATGAGCCCAGCTCCAAGTCGGGTCCCCGCTGGCGGGCATACATGCGGGCGTCCATATCGCGGACCAATGGCACCGAGATCCACTCCTCAGTGGCTGCGAGCTCAGGGATTGGGCCAAGGTCAAGCATCTGGTGGACGGCTGGCACCAATGGGATGTTCGCCCCTGCGAGGGCGGCAATCTGTGGGCTCCACACGCCGCAGGCAATAACGACGTATTCAGCCTCGACCCTGCCGCGGTCGGTTTCTACTGCACGGATTCGGCCCCTGAGGCCACCGTGCGGCTCGGCATCGACCTCAAGCCCAGTGACCTCGGTGCAGTCAGCGACCTGCAGGGCGCCTAAGCCCAGAGCCCGGGTTCTCATCAGTTCACCGGCACGCACAGCGTCGACGATCGCACCGGTGGGGGTATGGAATCCGGCGAGCAGCAGATCCTCCCGGATCCAAGGCATGAGATTTTTCACCTGTGCCGGACTGATCACCTCGGCATCGATTCCCCAGGCGGTCGCCGAGGTCATTCGCCGGCGCAGCTCCTGGAGACGCTCCGGCGTGCGCGCAACCTCGATGCCACCGCATTGGGTCAGTACTCCGAGTGCGGTGTACTGGCGGATCGAGTCCAGAGTGAGTTCGGTGATCTCCTTGGAGTGGTCCACCGGGAAGACAAAGTTCGACGCGTGGTCGGTGGAGCCTCCGGGTTCAGGCAGAGGCCCCTTGTCGATCAACAGGATATCCCGCCACCCTAGTTCGGCTAGGTGACGGACAATAGAGCTGCCGACAATACCCGCCCCGATGACAACAACGTGTGCCCGGTCAGGAAGATTTTCCATCGCTCTCACCACCATTGCTGGGCGACCTTGATCCCTTGATCATATCCCAGCGGTCGGGCCGTGAACCATAGCCTGCTGGGTCAAGGGCCTCAAGAGAGTCAGAGTTCGCAGCCGATCAGCACAGGCTCGGGGTGCAGGGTGATGCCGAAGGTTTGCTGCACCTGGTCTCGCGCGGCACGGGCCACCGTAAGCAGGTCCTCAGTGGAGGCGTTTCCGCGGTTGGTGACCGCCAGGGTGTGCTTTGTGGACAACGCTGCTCGCCCCTCCGCAAGACCGGTCCCATCTGCACCACGGCCCAGTTCCGGCCCATCAGAGAGGCCGAATCCCTTTCCGCAGCCAGCCTGGTCAATGAGCCAGGCGGCCGAGAGTTTGACCAAGGCCTGACCATCCCCGCTGTAGCCGGCAGAAAACCGGGGAGTGCGTTCTGGCAGCTCAGACAGGCGCGAGGCCGCGATGATGGGGTTGGTGAAGAAGCTCCCGGTGGACCATGTGTCATGGTCGGCTGCGTTGAGCACCATCCCTTTGCTTCCCCGGAGCTCCAGGACTTTGTGCCGCACATAGGGCAGAGGGGCACGACGGGCCGATTCTTCGGCAGTGTGATCCAGTCCCAGTGCATGCGCAAGCTCCGCATAGCGGACCGGTCCGGAGAGCGGTGGACCAGCTTGGTGGGTCAATCGGAACGTCACAGACAGAACCACGTATCGAGGCGAACCTGAGATGGTGGTGCGCTTGAGCAGTGAGTCGCGGTACCCGAACTCAAGGTCCTTGTCCCTCAGCATCAGGATGTCTCCGGCGGACCGGTCCCAGACCCGCACTTCCACGATGGTCTGTGAAACATCGGCCCCATAGGCACCCACATTCTGCACCGGAACTGCGCCCGTGGCACCAGGGATCCCAGAGAGGGTCTCTAACCCACGCAGCCCACGCTCCACCGTCCACGCCACCACGGCGTCCCAGTCATGGCCTGCGGCAACACTGACATCGACGGCGTCGTCACCTACAGGTTCTGCGGTGAGCCCGGTAAATGCGAGCTGAAGAACTGTCCCAGGAAATCCGTGGTCGCTGACCAGAAGGTTGGACCCGCCTCCGAGGACGAGGAGTGAATCCTGCCCGGCAGTCCGGACCGCTTCGTCCGGAAGCGGATGTGACTGGAGGACATCGATGGCCTGGGCTTCGCTCCGGGCCACGATCCACTGACCTGCTGGACCACCCACCCGTGCTGTGGTGTGGTCGGCGAAAATCTGCGCTGTGCTCACCACCCAAGCCTAACTGTGGAATGCCCTGCAGCTGGACGTACAGGAGGCCCGGCAGCTGCACCGTGCTGCCGGGCCTCCACCCATCCACCCCTCGGGACATGCCCAGTGATCACCGAGGGGCAGGTATTTAGCGCCGCAGGACCTTTCGTGCGGCAAGGTTGCCGAGGATCTGCAACAGATGCACCATGACGATCACTGCGGCCACAGCCAGCCAGGTCACTTCCGGACGGAACCGCTGGTAGCCCTCCACGATCGCGAAGTTGCCCAGTCCACCTCCGCCGACGATCCCAGCCAGGGCGGACATATCGATCATGGCGATGATCACGAAGGTGAAGCCGAGGATCAACGGCCCGAAAGCTTCCGGCAAAATGACCGTGAAGATAATCCGAGTCCGTGAAGCACCCATGGCACGTGCTGCTTCTATCACTCCGGGGTCAATGGTGACCAAGTTCTGCTCCACGATCCGCGCAATACCGAAGCTGGAGGCCCACACCATGGCGTGGATCACTGCAGTATTTCCGATACCGGTCCCGAGCATGCTGATGGTCACCGGTTGCAGGGCGGCAATGAGGATGATGAACGGTATCGGGCGGATGGTGTTGACCAGGAAGTTCACCGTCCAAAACACTGGGGCGTTTGCCAATAGACCGCCGGCCCGTGTGGTGTAGAGCAGCAGACCCAGCGTCAAGCCGATCCAAGCAGAAATTGCGAAGGCGAAGACGACCATCTGGATGGTCTCACCGAGTGCGTCAAACAGCTCAGGACCGTAGTAGTCCCAGTCGAGGTTCCGGTATGTATCAATCATCGCGGCACCTCTTCCCCGTCTCTGACCTCTTGGACTGGAGTGGCAGCTTTCATCGTCTCCACGAATCTCTGCACTGCGTGGTGCTCTCCCTCCAGGGCGAGAGTGAGCAGCCCGAAGCTCGCGTTCTTGGTGGTGTTCATGCCGCCGTGGACGATTTCGAATGCGACGCCGTGTTCTGCTGCTCGACCCAGCACGCTGCCTACCGCTGACGAGTCTTTCAGTGAGACCGTGACGAGCCTGCCTGTGGTGTGCTGACGAATCCGGCCGATGTCCTCCGGCGTCGGCCTATCCTTCAGCGCCGAACCGACAAAGGTGACCTCGCCGTCGTCGCGGGGGTTGGAGAAAATGTCGTATACCCGGCCTTCTTCGATGATCTTCCCTTTGTCCATGACAGCCACCCGGTCTGCAATAGACCGGATGACTTCCATCTCATGGGTAATGGCCACGATGGTGATACCAAGTTCCTCATTGGCTCTGCGCAGCAGTCGCAACACCTCCCCTGTGGTGGAGGGGTCCAGTGCTGAGGTGGACTCATCAGCGAGAAGAACGTCCGGTTTGACCGCCAAGGCGCGGGCGATGCCGACCCTCTGCTTCTGACCACCGGAGAGCTGCTCGGGGAAAGCCTTGGCCTTATCTGCCAATCCGACGAATTCCAGCAGTTCGTGGACTCTGCGCTCACGATCGGCTTTCCCCCAGCCCGCCACTCGCAGCGGGTAGGCGACGTTGCCAGCCACGTTGCGTGACTGAAACAGGTTGAACTGCTGAAAGACCATTCCGATGCGTGACCTCACATGGCGCAGCTTAGACTCGGAGAGGCCCGACACCTCATGGCCGAGCACGGTGATGATGCCGGAGGTTGGCCGTTCAAGTCCGTTGATCAGGCGAATCAGAGTGGATTTTCCGGCCCCCGAGAAGCCGATGACTCCGTAGACCTCCCCCTTGTCGACAGTGAAGGAGACATCATCTACGGCGGTGACCGCGGATCCCCTTCCACTGCTGAATCTGCGCGTCACATGGCGGAACTCAATGAGTGGGTCTCCGCCGGCGCGAGCATCAGTGGTGCCGTCTGTGCTCACTTCTTTCCTTTCCTTGGTGCCGGTGTGATGGGCTGAGATGGGCAGTCCCAGTCCGTGGTCTTAGTCCTCGTTGCTCAACGCTTCTTCATAGTCCGTGAGTGCTTCACGCAGCTCTTCTGCGGTGACATCATCCACGGGAACGGATGTTCCGTTGGAGCGCTCGTCCATGATGTCGAGGACGCGTTCGTCGTGGTAGAGGGATGCGATCTCTTGGAGAGCTTCATTGTCAACGTCTGCTTCGCGGACTGCGAAGGTGTTGATATACGGGAATGCGGCCGGGTCGGAAGCGTCATCGGAAAAGATGCCGTCGTTGAGCGGGTCGAGATCAGCGTCTTGGGCGAAGTTGTTGTTGATGACCGAACCCTCGACTGACTGCAGAGCGTTGACGGTCTGCGCCGCGTCCACCGGCTGCACCTCCACGGTGGAGGCTTCCTCGTCTATGTGCCTCGGCTCAGGCTGAGACGTCTCCTCGGACAGTTCGAGTAGGTCAGCGGCGACGAGGACGTTGATGGCACGCCCTTGGTTCACCGCGTCGTTGGGAATCGCAATGGTGTCGCCCTGCTCGAACTCACTCACATCGCTGTATTCGTTGGAGTAGAGAGTCAGGGGAACAATCTCAGTGGGCCCGATCGGCAACAGGTTGTCGCCCGTGCCTGTGTTGTGCTCAGCGAGGTAGGCAATGTGCTGGAACCAGTTGGCATCCAGGTCTCCAGCAGCCAACGCGGGATTAACTTCCGGGTAGGTGGAGAAGTTGACGAGCTCGATCTCGTAGCCGTACTCCTCCTCAGCGATTCTTGCCAATTCCCGGTGTGCCTCATGCTCGTTGGCGACACCGATGGTGAAGGAGGTCTGATCTTCTGGGATGGCGTCACCGCCTTCTTCCTGACCGCATGCGGTGAGGCTGAATGCCAGGGCGGCGATCAATGCCGTTGATGTGGTGATGCGAGTAATCATGGGGGTGTCTCCTTGTGTGGGCATGCAGATCGGCAGGCATGGGTCGCCGGCCGCTCACGTGAATGAGAGTGTGGGGAAATCTTGCCCTCCCCACAAGGGCTTAGTGGGTCAGCACCAGTGAAGTGTGACCTGGGGGCTCGTTGACGAACACATTCGTCGCATCGTAAGAAGTCATCCTCTAAGTACTGCTCTTGCCCGCCCCGGGCAGTGACGCCTAGAGGCGCCAGAAGCGGGCCGCATCTGAATCCAGACCACCCGTGAACATGGGGTTGGTGTGCGGCTCGAAGTGGATCGTGCCAGCCGCAACTCGTGATGCAGTTGCCAGCATAGCGCCGGACCCCGTATATGCTGGTGAACACGCGTCATAAAGTGACACATATGTTCATGCTGTGGTTCTCCTGAGTGGCCCCATGTGGCACTGGGGGCGCTACTCGCCTAAGGGGTTGAGCACCCGACGCAGGAAGTCCTGCGTCCGGGGCTGAGTCGGCGCACCAATAACCTGCTTCGCAGTCCCCTCTTCCACCACCACACCCTTGTCGAGGAACACCACTCGGTCCGCCACTTCCCGAGCGAAGCCCATCTCGTGGGTGACAACGATCATGGTCATGCCGGCTCGGGCCAGGTCCCGCATGATGGCGAGAACTTCGCCGACAGTCTCTGGGTCCAAGGCAGACGTGGGCTCATCGAAGAGCATCAGACTTGGCTTCATCGTCAGCGCGCGGGCAATCGCCACGCGTTGCTGCTGGCCGCCCGAGAGCTGTGCTGGGCGCCGATCAGCGAGGTGCTTCAGACCCACCAGGTCCAGTTGATGCAGCGCTTCCCGCTCAGCTTCATCCCGTGATTGCTTGAGCACTCGGCGCGGGGTGATTGTGCAGTTTTCCAGGACACTGAGGTGTGGGAAGAGGTTGAACTGTTGGAACACCATGCCGATCTGCCGCCGCATGGCATCTAAGTTCACATCCAGATCTGTTGCCTCGAAGTCACCGACTGTGATGCGACCGGCATCCGGATCCTCTAGACGGTTCACGCAGCGCAGCAGCGTGGACTTGCCGGATCCGGATGCTCCGATAAGGCACACCACTTGCCCAGGGCTGACAGTCATGTCGATGCCCTTAAGCACTTCAACGTCCCCGAAGGATTTATGCAAGTCATCAATCACCACGCCGGCGGGGTCACTGATTACCTGTTCTGGGGTTCCTACCAATTCGCTCATGCAACCCCTGACGTGACGGGTGAGGCGGTGGCCTTCTTCTGCCGCTTCCGCGAAGACCTTGCTGGGGATCTTTCCTCCATGCGCCGGGCGAGGATGGACAGCGGGACCGTGATGATCAGATAGCAGATGCCAGCGACAACTAGAGGGGTCATTCCCGCTTGATACATGGTGATGCCGTCGCGGCCCATTTTTGTCAGTTCCGCAGCGGAGCCGGCCATCCCGACCACGAAGATCAGTGATGAGTCCTTGGTCAAAAGGATCGCCTCATTGGTCAACGGCGGTAGGACAATCCGGAAAGCTTGCGGTATTTGGATCGTCACCATGGCTCGCCAGGCAGGCATTCCGAGGGCCCGGGCGGCCTCCATCTGGCCCTTGGGCACAGCTTGGAGTCCGGCCCGGATGGTCTCGGCAATATAGGCCGCACCCACTATGGCTAGCGCGGTGGACGCAGTCTGGAGTGTAGAGAGGTTCAGGCCGAAGGCCAAGGAGGCCCCGAACCCGAGGGCGATGAACACCAGGATCGCTGGGATACCGCGGAAGAACTCGATGTAGATCGTGGCGATCCACCGGTAGACCGGGAATGAGGCTATGCGCATCAACGCCAGAACTGTGCCGCCGATCAGTCCAAAGATGAACCCGAAGAACGTGTACCGCACGGTGTTCCAGAGCCCGACCGTGATGACCTCAGGGAACATGGCCATCACGGGCTCAAGGTTGAAGAAGCTCCGCTGTACCGCCGCCCAGTCAATGATGATGATGAGCACGACGACGACCCCAGCAAAGATCGCTGCCTGGATTCCTAGGGAGAGCCTAGCCCTGTCCCGGTTGGATAGCGCCATAGTGAACTGCGCCTAGCGGCGCTCAGTCCTCATCAGCGTCGTCTTCGTCGGCTTCGTCCTCATCCTCGGCCTCTTCCGGAGTCTCGGAGCGGAACCATGAATCCTCAATCTCCTCCATGGTGCCGGAGGCGTCGAGCTCTGCGAGGACTTCATTGACGGCGTCGATGAGCTCTTGATTCTCCAACTGCGCGGCAATGCCCAACTGCTCGCCCGTGTCGATCTCTTCAACGAACTCGAAGCGCTCGTCGTCACCTGCCTGGTAGCCGATGATGGAGATATTGCCTACGATCGCGTCGACCTGACCGGCATCGAGACCCTGGAGCATCAGCCCGGAGTCCTCATACTGGGTAACGTCGAGGCCTAGCTCGTCTTCAGCGTAGTCGTGACCGGTGGTGGCAGCCTGAACACCCACTGGAACGCCGTCCAGATCGTCAGTGGAGGAGATGCCGGAGTCGGCAGTCGCGAGGAGACCCAGGTTGTCGTCCAGGTACGGCTCGCTGAAGAGCATGTTTCCGGAACGTTCCTCCGTGATGGTCATGCCGGAGATCGCCAGGTCGCAGTCCTCTGCGTTGAGCGCCACTCCCGATTCGATGCCGTCCCAGGAGGATTCAATGATTTCCAGCTCTAGACCTAAAGCATCCGAAATGGCTGTAGCGATGTCGATGTCGAAGCCGACGACGTTTCCGTCGGTGTCGTAGTACTCGAACGGTGGGTACGGCACATCCGAGCAGATTTGCAACACGCCTTCTTCGAGCGTCGCGACTTCAGTGTCGAGCTCAACATCGGCTTCCACCTCCGCCTCCGGCTCGGCGTCGTCTGCTGCATCGTCGTCACCGCAGGCGGTGAGTGCCAGTGCCGCGATGGAGACCAGCGCCAATGGCTTCAGCCAGGGCTTGTCCGTGTGTTCACTCATGCTGGGCATGTGATGTCTCCCTTGTCAGGTGGTCGTCGCACGCCCTTAGGGGTGCGTGCTGCTGGAGTGATTATATGCAGGCTCAGTGTTTCGGCTTCGTGTCGGTCCCTCAGTCCAACACGACGACGGCTTGGGCCTTGGTGAGCACTTTGTCTCTCTGCTCACCGGAGGCCAGTTCAACGGTGAGGTCTATCCGCGCAGTCTTCGCTTCTGCGTCGAGTTTGCCTACCTTGCCGGAGACTTCCAGCTGAGCGGTAGGGGTTTCCGGGGAGCCGTGGGGAGGTTCGGGAACTGGTACGGGTTTGGTGAATCGTGTCTGGTAGTCCACCACCTTGGCTGGGTCCCCGGCCCACTGGGCTACGAGTTCAACGGAGACCCCCATGGTGAGCATGCCGTGTGCGATCACCCCATCGAGTCCGACTTCTGTGGCGAAACGGTCGTTCCAGTGGATGGGGTTGTGGTCTCCGGAGGCCGCCGCGTAGCGAATGAGGTCTGCGCGGGAGAGCTCCACGGTGCGGTGGCCGATGCTCTGGCCCTTTTCAAGGTCGGCAAGCTGCGGCATCAGTCGTCTCCTTCATCGGTCCGGACCAACAGTGTGGAAGTGACCGTGGCGCGTGGGTCGCCGTCGTGCGTGATTTCTGTGACGGTGGTGACCATGGCACCGGCGCCCATGAGCCGAATCCGCTCCAGGGTTGTGGCCGCATTGAGGGTTTCACCAGCGGTAATGGGGTGGTGGTGGACGAATCGTTCATCGGCGTGCACTACGCGGGAGAAATCGATCCCTGCCTCAGGGTCGGCGACCACTGCCGCTTCTGCCCGCTGGGAGATCACCACGCCGAAGGTCGGCGGAGCGAGCAGGTCTTGGTGCCCGAGGTCGGCAGCGGCTTCCAGGTTGTGGTGTGCTGGATGCTCCGCCTTGACGGCAATAGAGAATTCTCGGACTGCCTCCCGGCCCACCTGATAGGTGATGGCGGGGTAGGTGTGCCCTTCCCGGGCAGTGTTGATGCTCAACCCTGGCTCTTTCTCTCGCGGATGATGTGCACTGCCTGGCGTTTGCGCAGACCAATGCCGGTCACGTGACTGATGATGCCAGCGGCGATGAGCACGATTCCGGTGGTGCGGGCCGGGCCAGAATCTGCGACTGCGGCGAAAATGAGCGTGAGGATGCCCAAGAAACTGCAGGCCATGCCCGCGATCAGCGCGGCACGGTAGGCGGGCGTCCCGGAGTTCCACGGGTCGAACGGCTTCTCAGTCATGGTGGGGAATATCCTACCTGGGGATGCCCCTGCTGAACCTTCAGAGCCTCGCGAGCCCCTGGTGGAAACGGTCCAACACGATATCCGGCAAGCCGGGCGGAACATCAGCGTTACCTCCTACGACATCCAAAAGGGGCCCTGTGGAGATATCTGCCCCCTGCCGGGTCATCATGTTCTGGAAGTAGCCTGGCGCTAAGAGATAACTGGCAATCACCACTCGTTTGTCCGGGTTCGCCGCCCGGGCCGCGGAAACAGCGTCGTGGACGGTGGGTTGCGCGAATGACAGGTACGAGTCCTGCACCGGGCAGCCGAGGCGTTCGGCAAGCATGTCGGCAGTAGTTTTCACATCCTGGACGGCTCCGGCGTTGGACGAGCCAGCTGCTCCCAGAATGAAAACATCGGTGGCGGGGTCAGCCCCGGACTCACTGAGTCGTTGTTCAAGGGCGTCAACAAGCCGCGCATCGGGCCCCAATGCCCCGGCAACAACCACGGGCCGCCCAGCCCCAGCTGCTTCGGCAGCCTTCCGGAGGTCAACGTTGACGTGGAAGCCTGCTGACAGAAGAAGCGGCACCAGCACAGCTGGCTCTTTCGGGGCGTATCCGGAGAGGACCGACTCGGGGTCAGGTTGCTGGACGTCCACATGCCCGAGCTGGATATCGGTGACTGATTCTGACCCGGCGGCCTTGATCACGGTTTGTTCGACTAGCCCTTTGACGGCGTCCTGCCCGGCGGGGTAGTTCGTCCCATGTGAAATCGCGGCCAGTACGGCAGTCCTAGCTCCAGCAAACACAGGCATCTCAGAGGAAGACCAGCACCTGGCCGTTGACCACTTTGGTGGGGTAGGAGGTCAGCGCCGGCCCCGGTTCGGAGAGACATTCACCGGTTTTGAGGTCGTAGACCTGCTTGTAGATCGGTGAGGCTAGCGTGGTCTTACCCTTGGATGACCCTACGATCCCCCGGGCCATCACGTTCGCCTGCGCGCGGGGATCCCAGTGGTCCACCGCGCAGACATGGTCTTTCGGTAGACGCACCAGCGCGATCTGCACCCCGGACAGAAGGGCTGCTTCACCCCAGAAGGGTTCCAGCTCGTCCAGAGGACACACTGTCCTCCATTGGCCGCTGAAGTCTTGGTCCGATGATGCGATCACCTGATCTAGAACCTGCGTAGCCATAGTGGGTCCTTTCGGGACGACGTTTCGCTGGGTGTGCAGGTTTCACAGTAGTGGCACCTAATTTCTGCCGGAACACTGCGGTGTAACGTCCGCATGAAGCTGGCCTCACATCCTTAGTTGAGGCTGGTGAGGGCACCGTCACATACGCCTCACATGAAGGACACTGCGCGGAAACGCGCTCTCCCTAAGGTTGAGTCAACGCTCGGTAATCCACCTGGGAAAGGTCGTCCAATGTCTGGTGCCCCACCGTTCACGCGTCACGTGGTCGTGGTCGGCGGCGGACCTGCCGCCCACCGCCTGACAGAAGCACTGCTCTCCCGCGAGCGCCCTGGCCTGCATGTCAGTGTCTACTGCGAAGAATCCTCAGCGCCCTACGACAGGGTGGCGCTGTCGAAGAGGTTCGATGAGCCTGAGAATACTCTGCTGCTGGGAGACGCCGCCCTGTGGGACGACCCTCGAGTAGCTCTGCATACAGGCCAACCCGTAGTGGCATTGGACCCATCTGCCAAGACTGTCACTTTGGCCGACGGTGAAGAGGTCGCCTACGACGACGTAGTTCTCGCCACCGGCTCATCGGCCCCCCGCCCTGGGATTCCGGGGCAGGATGAGATCGCCGTCTACCGCACTATTGATGATGTGGATTGGTTGGTCCGCAGAGTGGAAGAACTCAAGCGCCAACTGGGCAGAGACCCGCATTGCGCTGTGATCGGTGGAGGCCTGCTCGGCCTGGAGGCCGCCGGCGGTCTTGCGGGGCAGGGCGCCGACGTGAGCATCGTGCACTCACGCGGACATCTCATGAACGCCCAGTTGGATGAAGGTGGCGGCCGAGCACTCAACCGGCTTCTGGCCCAGGAGGGCTACAACCTGCAACTGGGAGAGCGCCCGAAGGCACTGTCCAGCAACCACGGCGGACGCTATGGGTACACCCTCGAATTTGAACGCAGCAGCCATGTGCCCTGCGATCTGGTCGTAGCAGCCATAGGGATCACTCCACGTGATGAGCTGGCAGTGGAGGCAGGGCTAACGGTCGGTCCCAGCGGCGGCGTCGTCATCAATGACACCTGCCTCACATCAGCGCCGAACGTGTGGGCAATCGGCGAGGTGGCCTGCTTCGAAGATATCTGCATGGGGCTGGTGGCGCCCGCCAATGCGATGGCGGAGGTGGTCGCTGACCAGCTCTGCGGCGGACAGGCGAGTTTTGAAGGTTTTGACACGGCAGCCAAGTTGAAGCTTGCGGGAATGGACGTCGCAAGTTTCGGAGACACCTTCGGAGGGACCCCAGGCGCGCTAGAAGTCGTCTACGCCGACCCCGCACAGGGGCTCTACCAGAAACTGGTTGTCACTGACGACGCCAGGACTTTGCTGGGCGGAGTTTTCGTGGGAGATGCCGGCCCCTACACCTCGTTGCGTCCACTGTTGGGCCGTGAACTGCCCGCCGAGCCGGCCGCTTTCCTTTCGGCACCCAGCGGCGCAGAAATTGACCTTGAGCTACCTGATGACGCCCAGATCTGTTCATGCAAGGACGTCTCCGCTGGCACCGTGCGTGAAGCCGTCTCAGGTAGAGATGGCGCGGCGCCCTGCAAAACTATGGGAGCGCTCAAGGCCTGCACGACTGTAGGCACTCAATGCGGGTCCTGTATTCCGCTAGCCAAGAAGGTCATGGAAAAGGAGATGCTCGCCCAGGGAGTGGAAGTCACACGGGCAATGTGCGAGCACTTCTCGCAGTCGCGCTCTGAACTTTTCGAGGGGGTCCGCGCCGCTCAACTGCGCTCATTCACGGAAATCGTCGACCACTTCGGCACCCCGGCCGACTCCTCTGAGAACCTCGGATGCGATGTGTGCAAACCTGCCGTCGCGTCGATGCTCGCCGCCATGCACGACGAATACATCCTCGGCACTGGCCATGGTGGGCTCCAGGACACCAATGATCGCGCCCTGGCGAATATGCAGAAGAACGGCACCTACTCTGTGATGCCGCGCATTCCAGCTGGAGAGATCACACCAGCAAAACTGGCGGTCATCGCGCAGGTTGCCACCGACTTCGGCTTATACACCAAAATCTCAGCTGCACAACGGATCGATCTTTTCGGAGCACGACTCGAACAGCTTCCCAGCATCTGGGCGCGCCTGGTGGACGCCGGTTTCGAATCGGGGCAGGCATACGGCAAGGCATTGCGGAACGTGAAATCCTGCGTGGGCAGCACCTGGTGCCGCTACGGTGTTCAAGATTCAGTTGCCATGGGCATCTTCCTCGAGAACCGGTATAAGGGCTTGCGGTCCCCACATAAGATGAAATTCGGCGTCTCCGGATGTGCCAGGGAATGCGCCGAGGCCCGCGCAAAGGATGTGGGAGTCATCGCCACTTCGGACGGTTGGAACATGTACGTCGGCGGTAACGGTGGCGCTACCCCTGTGCATGGGCAGCTCCTAGCTAAGGACCTCGACGATGACACCCTGGTGGCCTACATCGATCGGTACATCATGTATTACATCCGGACCGCTGACCGACTCCAGCGCACTGCACGGTGGATCGAAGAACTCCCCGGGGGCGTTGACCACGTCAAAGACGTCGTGGTTCACGATTCCTTGGGAGTAGCCGCAGACCTTGAACACAGCATCGCCGAGCATGTAGACCGATATGAGGACGAGTGGGCGGCCACATTGCGGGATCCGGAGAAACTCCGCCGGTTCCGCAGCTTTGTCAACGCGCCCGAATCCCCGGACACGGACCTGAAATACGTTCTCGAACGTGGGCAAATCCGACCTGCGACCGATCAGGAGCGGGACTCAGCTGATCTTGTGCTCATCGGCCCCACGATTCCGGTCCGCGAAGAGCTTAGGAACCAAGGCCATGGTGTTTCCTCATCCACGGCCGTCGCTTTAAAGGAGACTGGGATATGAGTGTGGGCCGCGTAACTTTAGTGGGCGCCGGGCCAGGCGCCGTCGATCTGATGACAGTCAGGGCCCGAGACGTGCTGCTCACCGCCGATGTTGTGCTCTACGACAGGTTGGCTCCGACCGAGGAACTGCGTTCCTGGGCCCCGCATGCTGAGCTCTTTGACGTGGGGAAACGTCCCGGACACCACCGGGTGTCGCAGGAGAACATTCACCAAATGATCCTGCGGTGGGCGCTAGAGGGAAAACACGTGGTGCGGCTCAAAGGCGGCGACCCATTTGTGTTCGGACGCGGCTGCGAAGAGGTCGCAGCATGCCGGGAGGCGGGCGTGCCGGTCACCGTCGTTCCCGGAGTGACTTCAGCAGTGTCGGTTCCCGCCGCAGCAGGCATACCGGTCACCGCCCGCGGAATCAACAGAGCGTTCACGGTCATTTCAGCCCACGATCCCTTGACCGAAGATGAGTTCAACGGACTGGTCACATTGGGTGGGACTATCGTGATCCTGATGGGAATCGGGACCCTCGGGCACACTGTGGAGGGCCTGATGAGACACGGATTGTCGAGACAGACCCCCGTTGGCACTGTCGAGAACGGCTATTGTGCTGACCAACGTGTCACACTGAGTCAGCTCGACGCTGTTCATACGGTTGCCGCCACCCAGCGATTGCGTTCTCCAGCGGTCCTGGTCATCGGTGAAGTCGTTAAACTGGCTTCCAACGGACCTGAGACTGGAGAAGCTTCCGCAGTCTATGGGCGGGTACTACAGGCAGCTTCGGCAGCAGCTTTCCCGACCGCCGCCCTCTGACCCAGAAGGAGCCGCATCCACGTTGAGCTCACACTCCCCCGAAGAACCTGTCCCCGACCGTCAGCAGAAACCTGATGCGCTTCCCCGGGAAGCTGTCGCTGCGCCGTCGCTACCGCAGACTCTGTCCGGGTTCCGTATAGGGGTGACCTCGGACCGGCGCAGCGAAGAGCTGATCGCCGCGTTCCAAAGACGTGGAGCGGAGGTGACCCACGCTCCTGCGCTCCGTATTGCGTCACTGACGGAATCGGTCACTCTTCAGCAGGAGACCAACGCAGTAATTGCCTCGGCACCGGACTACGTCATCATCACCACCGCATATGGTATGCGCCGCTGGGCGGAAGCGGCCGAGACCTACGGCGTGTGGCCAGAGCTCTACGAGGCGCTCAGTGGTGCCAGTATTTTGGTGCGAGGGCCCAAAGCGCGTGGTGCGATCCGCGCCGCGGGTCTGGACGATGACGGGGCTGCTGAGGATGAACGCACCGACACCATGCTGGACATGCTTCTGCAGAAGGACATTCGTGGGAAAACGGTCGCCTTTCAGCTCCACGGCATGCTGAACCATCGTCAGGTACACCGCATAGAGGACGCTGGGGCAAATGTTTGTACGGTCATGCCGTACACCTGGACCAAACCCGCTGAAGACTCTGATCTGTTGAAGATGATCAACGCCGTGATCGAGCGTCAGCTGGACATGGTCACCTTCACCGCAGCCCCGGCAGTGGAGGCTTTTCTTGGGGTAGCCCAGCAGTACGGCAAACGTGATGACCTCGTGGATGCTCTGCAATCAGATGTCTTGACGGCCGCGGTCGGGGCGGTCACTGCGAATCCTTTAGCAGACGCGGGCGTTGAAGCCATCATTCCGGACCGGTGGCGTCTTGGTGCCCTGATCAAGAAGGTCTGCGACCATTTGGAGTCCCACCACATCGTCAGGGCGGAAACCGCACACGGTGCCATGGAGATCCGCGGTCACCAGGTGCGATTCCCGCAGAGCGAAGCTGCCCCGGTGCGGCTGCCCCCAGCACCCCTGGCGCTCCTGCGCGAACTGGTGATGGCGAATGGTGCGGTGCTCAGTAGGGACGAGCTGCTGGCAGTGTTGCCGCATTGCGACAGTGAACGTGCTCTGGAGATGCTGGTGTCCCGGTTGCGCAAGTCGCTTCAGATCTCTTCGGTGGTTCAGACCGTGGTCAAACGCGGATACCGGCTCGCTATCTGAACTTTCGCTTTCGACGAGCGGGCGCTCGGCCGCAAGGCAAAGACTGATGGCCCCATCCCTCTTTGCCTTCGAACACGTGGGTTTCCGTGTCGGCAAGGAAAGATGAGGCCGATCAGCGCAGTCCCAGACCTGGAGCTTACGCGCCAGCTGGAACCTTCTCTGCCTCCACCTGGAGTTCGCGGCTGGGTCCTGTGCGCCGGTGGGTGATGTAGATAGTGAGTCCCACAAACATGAGTCCGCCCAGCAGGTTGCCTAGAACGGTCGGGATCTCATTCCAGATAAGATAGTCAATGACGGTGAAGTCTCCACCCATCAGCAGCGCTACGGGAAACAGAAACATGTTCACAATGGAATGTTCGAATCCCATGTAGAAGAACAGCATGATGGGGAGCCACATGCCGATGACTTTGCCTGGGACGCTGTCCGACATCATGGCCGCGACCACTCCGGTGGAGACCATCCAGTTGCAGAGGATCGCCCGGACGAACAACGTGAGCATGCCAGCCGCGCCGTATTCGGCGTAACCGACGGTCCTACCATGGCCAATTTCCATCAGAGCGACCCCAACTTCATCGGGTGGGGTGGCGAAACCCGTGGTGAAGTAGATGGCCATGAGCACCGCAACGGTGAAGGCTCCGAAGAAGTTCCCAAGAAATACCAGGCCCCAGTTGCGGAACATGGATTTCACGGTCACCCCGCGGCGCTTATCCAGCAGCGCTAGTGGTACGAGGGTGAAGACCCCGGTCAACAGGTCAAAACCCATCAGATACAGGAGGACGAATCCCACGGGGAAGAGCATGGCTCCCACGAGGGCGCTGCCTGTCTGCGCGGTGATAGTGATGGCGAATGCTGCTGCTAGCCCGAGGATCGCACCACCCATATAGGCGCGGATCAAGGTGTCTCTGGTGGACATGAACGACTTTTGCGCGCCTGCGTCGATCATGCGGAGAGCCAGGTCCGACGGTTTCACATAGGACATGAGTGTCTCTTTCTAACGGAGGCAGCCCCTCACATTCGGGGCGTGGTTCATCCAACACTGCCCTGTTGCCGTTTCCGCGGCATTGTCAGGTCGTTAAACCAGTGATAATCCCGCCTCACCAACCTCCGCGGGCGTTGTGAGGAGAATGCTGCCCGCTTATCAAAGTGGGGTTATAGGCAAGAATGTGTGTACACGTTGGCCCCGGATCCTTGATCTGACGCCGATGTAGGGTC
>NZ_VAVZ01000034.1 GCF_005771525.1 Nesterenkonia salmonea
CCCTGGCTGACCAACGAAAGCCTCGAAGAACAACAGGGCCAGCTACACCACTACACGGGACTTGACCTGACCATAGAGAATCCTGCGACAGCCACCCATAGCAGAGCTGAGCTCCGTCGCGCGAGTATGAGCACTGCAGCCACCAGCTGGGTGCCGCCGACTATCGCGATGAGAATGATGCCAGGCCAGAGAAACGAGTCAAAGGGACTGTTGTAGAGCATCGACGCTGACATCCCCAGACCTCCAGTCAGGATAATCGCAACACCCCCCGAAACAGCCGTGACTGCGTTAAAGACTGTGACGCCGACGGTAATCCGCCGAGCAAGTCTTATCAGCCAGGTGGTTGTCATCGAGACCTCGTATCACTCAGAATAAAGGGACTTTGCGAAACCAGCACATCTGGCCTGAGTCATTATTCAACGCGCTTCAGGCGTTCTCAGGAAGGGCCAAAAGTCCTCTAGCGCTTCCGAACTCCCTCATCCCACTGAGTCTTTAGCCGAACATTTCCGTTGTCGTTGTGACACATGTCAGCGATTCCTGTGGCGTAACCGCTCTCGCTGGGAATCCAAAGATTGGCCTATTCGTCTCATTGGTTTGACATGCGGGACCTCTGGCCCCAGGGGTGAGTGCCGGGTCAGCGGAGAATGCGAGAACGACACTAGCGCTGCTGATCTCGTTCAGAGGCGAGGAATGGTGCTCTTGGACGTATGGTCTGCATTGGCAGTGATCCCGCTCATCGTCCTGCAGATTGTCCTGCACGTTGTGTGGCCGCCACCCAGTTCAGTAGCAGGCCTTGACTTCCTGCGCTTTAGCACGGGGCTACAAGTAGGCTCACTGCGGCACGCTCCACGGTGAAGCCCACGGGATCGTATGCCGGACAATTCTTCGATGTCCTTAGTATTCGCTCGACTGCCATCGAACCATCGGCTTGGGACGCCGCCGATAACCGCGGTGAACGACCGCAAGTGGCAGCATGGAACAGATTGGCCAACCTCGTGTTGCTCCGAAGCGCCCAAAGGCACTGATCAGGCGAGGGAGAGAAAGAGCTTCTCCAGCTCTTCCACGGTCAACCCATCTTCGGTCTCTGCAGCGCGCTCTGGATCGGCGACACAGAACTGCATGGCTGAGGACACCACAATGAATCCTGCTCGGTCCAGGGCGGTTGAGACTGCCGCCAATTGGGTCACTACATCCCGACAGCTTCCACCAGTTTCCACGGCGGTGATGACGGAGTCCAATTGTCCGCGGGCCCGCTTGAGGCGGTTGACTATGCGGCGTTGAGTCTCCAGGTCTGCTTGTCTCATCTTGAGCTCCTCAGGTCTTCTGCGTGCGGGGGACTTCACATGTCTTCAATGATGCTCCACCGGCGTCCGCCGGGCGTCCTCCACTGATCTCTTGCGCGCCTCCGCAGACCTGCTCCGGCGCCGCAGGACTAAAAGGATCACTAGCAGGATGACCACCATTGCGGCGGCGGCCAAGCCGAACGCGATCGGCAGCTCCTGGAGGAACACGACGACGCCCATGGCGAGAACGAGGTAGCCGAATGCTTTTTTCAGGGCCTTCTCAGGCACGTACTTCACCAGCGCCGAACCGATCAGGGCACCGACTACGGTGACGCTGGTGATCATGAGCACTGGACCCCAATCGATGCTCACAGTTGTTAGATATCCGGCCAGACCGGTGAAGGATTTCAAGGAGATGATGAGCAGGGACGTTGCGACTGCTGCTGGCATTGAGAGCCCGCCGAGGAGAACCAGTGCGGGCACAATCAGAAATCCACCGCCGGCACCGACCATTCCGGTCACCACGCCGACGACCAGGCCTTCCAGGATGATCTTGATCAGTGGAAGTTTCTTCCGGCTCTTACCGGACTGTTTAGCTTTGCGGTCGAGAATCATGGCCAACGCGGTGGCGACCATCATGACTCCGAAGGCCACCATGAGCACCACACCGGGAAGTTGGCTGCCCAACAGTCCACCGCCGAAGGCCCCGACCATAGCGGCTGCGCCGAAGATGAATCCCGTGCGCCACTGCACGTTGCCGCGCCATGCGTGGGCGACAATACTGACCGCAGCGGTGACCCCGATGATGAACATGGAGGCAGCGATTGCTTCCTTCGGCGGCATGCCCGCCACGTAGGTCAGAAGGGGAACCGCGAGGATGGTGCCCCCGCCACCGAGCAGACCTAAGGAGAGTCCGATCCCGACGGCGAGCACCATCGCGAGAATCAGGGCAGTGGACATCACCGCGACGCCTTCACGTTAGGTACTCCCACCTGCAGTGACTGCGGGATCTCCGCCAGGAACTTCTCGACCGTCGGATCAGCCTCGACCTTATTCCACGGCATTTTGTTGAGTGCCGCCGCCATGGCGCAGGAGTCGGTCAGTGCCGAGAACGTCAGTCCCGCGCCGATCGCCCCGGCGAGGTAGCCCACCTTTGAGGAGATCAGCTTCCCTCCGAGGAAGCCTGTCAACACAAGTGATCCGGCTACCATACGCACCTGACGGTCCATCGCCCATCGTTGCTTTCCCCTGCTGGTGTGCTGGCGGTGCTGCGCTTCCATAGCGACCACGCCGCCCTCCAGCACACGAGCAGTGTTTACGCCCGCAGCGTTCAGGTGCTGAAGTGCCTGGTTGGCGCGGTTGCCGGTCTGACAGATGAGAACAACCTCGTCGGCAAACTGCTCTGCAAGCGTGTCCCGATGGCGCTGAAGCAGATCCAGGGGCACGTTGTGAGACTCAGGGACGCGCAGCGACTCGTACTCGGCCGGGGTGCGGACATCAACCAGCAGCGGTGCCTGCTGTGAACGCAGCTTCTCGGCCAATTCCGTGGGGCTCATAGGGGCAGTGTGTACAGCAGTTGTGGTGGTGCTCATGGGCGAATTTCCCTTTCAACAACAAGAAGTAGGCGACGCGCGCGTCGACACAGTGAGTTATTAGCAGATCTTCAGTGGTGGCGGTGCCGACAGCTGGTCAGTGTGATTGCTTCCACTCGGCCCAGCCTGCGTAGCTTCCAACGAGCTCCCGGACATCGTGGCCTTCTCGCCTCAGGGCGCTTGCGGCCACTGAGTTCCGCACTCCGGACTGGCAATAGGTCACGATTGGGCCGGCGGTTGGCAGCTGATCCTGGTGCCAGAGAACACGGCCAGCGCTGATCTGCTCAGAGCCTGGAATGTGACCCTTTGAGTGTTCGGACTTGTTCCGGACATCCAGCAGCAGGGCCGGTTCAAAGTTTTCCAGCTCAGCGGGCGTGATGGTGGCCGGCTGTGTCTTCAACAGCCCTTCAATGCTGGTGATGTAGCCCTTGACCCGATCAATGCCGACCCTCATGAGATGCTCACGCAGGGACTCTGCCTGTTCCTGGTTTTCAGCAAGCAGGATCAGCGGCCGCGTCTCCCGCTCGGGATCGTAGGCCCATGCGCCGAAGCTTGCAGTTTTGCCTCCGGCGGGAATGTTCAGGGCGCCGACCGGGGTGCCGTGCTTAACCTTGTCCTGGGACCGGGTATCGACGAATACCGCCCGCTCCTCCTCCAAGGCACTGCGGACCTGGTCCACAGTCATCTCCACCAGGGGCCCCTGTGGACCCAGGACGACGGGACCGTCCTTGTTCTCCCGCTTCATGCGTCCGAAATATGCGTGCGCGTCGGGTTGGCCGTCGAGAAGTTCGTCGATGAAGCCCTGCTCGTCGTCGTTGCTCACGTACTGCGACCACCAAGCGTTGGCACGTTCGTAGCCGACCGTGGTGGAGGGCAGTGCACCGAGTGCTTTTCCGCAGGCGCTGCCTGCACCGTGGCCGGGGTACACCATGACGTGGTCCGGAAGAGTGACAAACTCGTTCCGGAGGCTGCTGAACAGCTGCTTGGCCCCCTCGAAGCGGGTGTCCTGTCCGCCTGCAGCCTCATCCAGGAGGTCTGGGCGCCCTAGGTCACCTGCGAAGACAAAGTCTCCGGAGATCATGTATCCGGGGTCCTGGCTGAAGGCGCCGTCAGTGACAAGGAATACAAGGTGCTCAGGGGTGTGGCCAGGAGTGTGGCGAGCCTCAATACGGATGTTTCCAATCGAGATCACATCTCCATGATTGAGCCGTTTGGCGTCAAAACCGTACTGCCAATCCTCGCCGCCCTCACCTGAAACATAAGCATCGGCGCCCGTGGCAGCGGCAAGCTCTCGCGTACCGGAGAGGTAGTCAGCGTGGATATGGGTCTCCGCCACAGCGGTGATGCGCATACCGTGGCGCTCCGCCAGGTCAAAGTAGTCGCTCAGATCGCGACGGGCGTCAATCACCACCGCTTCACCCTTGGACTGGCAGCCGATGAAGTAGCTGGCCTGGGCTAGATCCTCGTCGTAAATGCGCTCGAGAAGCATGAGATCGTTCCCTCTCCGTAGACAAACTGGATACCCCGTGGGGTATTGATGTGAGTCTGCCAGATACCCCATGGGGTATGCAAATTAATCGGTCTCTCAAGGGATGTCCAGCTGAGGAAAGCCTGACCCGGCGCTGGGCGTAGCGCTGGAGCGCGCCTAGATCACGCAGCCGGAGAGGACTGCAGCTAATGCTGCGCCGTGGGCCGTAATACTCGTCACAACGAGGACCGCCATGAGCGCGACGATCGCCGCCGCGCCGAGGGCGCCCTGTCGCGGATCGAGGGGGGAAACCAGCTGCCGCACCCGTTCCGGGCCTGCAGCCAGCAGAATCCGCCGTGGGCCCCCGCGTTGGGCTGCAATTCTCTGCTCGTTGCTGGCCTGACCCATGATCAGCAGTGCCGAGGCCAAGGGTCGCGTGCCGACTCGGCGCTGCGCGGCATTGTCCGCCGAGATCTCCAAATAGTGCGGAATCGAGTCGGCAATCGCTGCGGCAAAGGGAACCCAGCGCAGAGGGCCGGTGATGCTGCCGATGAAATCCAGAATGAGGTGGTGCCGCTCGCGCAGGTGCGCCGCCTCATGCTCGAGAACCGCGCGCAGCTCGTAGGCGCTCAGTTTCTCAAGTAGCCCCGTGGATACGATAATCCCGCAGCGGCCTCGCCCCAGCGCGAAGGCAGCAGGCTGCGGATCAGCAACCACTGTGACCTGATATCCGGCCACGCTCTCGGTGCGCCCCACCGGCAGCAGGGACTGACAGGTCTCCCGAAGACGCGCATGGCGAGTCCGTACAGAGCGCAGACCCATCGCCGCCACCACCAGCACTGCCAGCACCGGCGCCAGCAGAAAGACGACGGATGGCACTGTGGTCTCGACAGCAAGGCCGGAGGAGAATGGGTTGGAAGCCTCCAAGCAGCGCTGACACACGTCGGCTATCGGCGAAGGAAGAGGACTGGGGCCGGTGATGGACCAGGCAAGGAACAGTCCTGCAGCCACCAAAGAGGCCATCCACAGCAACAGGCCACCGCTCAGAGAGACCACAGCGACGCGCGGAAATCGCATCAACATCGGTGTTGCTGCTCGGATCAGGGGGCGACCTACAGTGGCCACCGCCAGAACAATGCCCACCATCAGAAAAGCCAGCAGAAGAGAATTCACGGGGTGCCTCGTGATGTGTCGTCATCGAGGTAGGCCCGCAGAAGGTCCCGTTCCTCATCCGGCATGGTGTCCACGAAGTGCAAAATTGACGCTCTTCGATCACGACTGACACCTAAGGCCTGTCGCATCAGCGCCGCCGTATGCTGCTCGCGGGTGCAGCGTGGTTTGTAGCGGACTGACCTCCCGTCGCGCTGTGCTTCAACGAGGCCTTTGCGTTCGAGGTTTCCCATTACCGTGGCGATGGTCGTGTAGGCGGGCCTGCTGGAGAGCTGATCCATCACTTCGCGCACGGTGTGCGAGGAGTGATCCCACAGGAGGTCCATCACCCGCTGTTCCAAAGGGCCAAGCCGTTCACCGGTGACTGGGGGCTGGGGATCGGCATTCATGCTGTGACGGTCACCTTCTGAACGGGCACCGCACACGCCACCTGACCTTTGAGCCGCCAGATCAGAGCCACCGCGGTCAGCACCATGGCACCCAAGGCGAGGAACGGCTGAATGGGAGCAAAATAAGTGATGGCTCCAGAGTATCCGAAGGCTACCAGTGCGATTTTGTTGCACACCGGGCAGCCCACGGCAAACCACGCCATCACGCCGCCGACCATCCCGAATCGACTGCTGCGCCGATCCTCCGCCGCAGACGCTCCGGATGATTGAGCCTCAGCAGCAACTTCATCCGGCGCTGCCAGCTTGGACGCCCGAACATAGGTGCCCAGGAGCATGCCGCTGAGCACCGATGTCAGAAGCCATACTGGATAGTTCCACCACACCGGAGCGATGTCACGGGCGAACCATGGGTTGGGAATCAGCACCGTCGCCACACCAATAGCCAATCCGATAACCACAGCAGCTACTACAGCCACTAACACTTGACGAGTGGTCCACGAGCGCAGGGCCTGAGCAGCCAACGCAGCAGATGCCCGCCAGGAGGCAAATCGAGTTGAGAGAGAAACCATGCGTCCACTATGCCTGACTTTTACTAACTTGCATAGTTACTATGTCGCATAGTTACTATGAACGGTAGTCAAATACTCTCTCCTCGAAAGGTACGCCCGTCATGCCTGACACCACCCCCACTCGGCAGAAACCACCCCTGCGGGTATCCGCCGTTCTTCCGACCGTCGTCATCATCGTCGCCGCCGCGCTGACAGCGTTCGTCGTGTGGCAGGCCATTGGCGAGGACTCGGCCCAGCAAACGACGGATACAGCTGAGCAGCCACAAGGTGCGGGTGCCGCCGATGGTGGCGACTCGGAAACGGACGGGCCGGTAACCGTCCCTGAAGGTGGCGCAGAACCGGAACAGCCAGACATGAGTGACATAGAGCGTCGTGACCCTGAGGACTTGCTGGCTGTCGGCCCCGCGGATGCGCCGGTCGCGATCGTAATGTTCACAGACTTTCAATGTCCCTTCTGTGCCACCTGGCATGAAGAGACTCTGCCCACCATGATGGACTACGTCGAAGCGGGTGAGCTCAGAATTGAGTGGCGCGACGTCAACGTCTTCGGTGAGGCCTCAGAGCGCGCCGCTCGCGCCTCCTACGCCGCAGCGCTGCAGGACGAATTCCTGAGCTATCACGAGCTGCTCTTCCCGGACGGCGAGACGCTCTCCGAATCTGAACTCAGCCAAGAGGGCCTCACAGCACTCGCGCAGCAGGTGGACCTGGATATCGCTCAGTTTGAAGAGGACATGAATTCAGCAGAGGTCGCAGACCAGATCAATGCGAACGCAGAAGAGGGACTCGCTATAGGAGCCTACTCAACACCTGCGTTCATCGTTGCCGGAGAACCGATTGTCGGAGCCCAACCCACTGATGTTTTCGTCACGGCTGTCGATGACGCCCTAGCAGAGAACGACTGATGGAGATAAGTCTGGTCACCGCCTTCCTGGGCGGTATGCTCGCACTGCTCAGCCCGTGTAGTGCTCTACTGCTGCCCGCGTTCTTCGCCTCCACCATCGGGACTCGGCTGCAGCTCCTGACTCATGGTGCGACCTTCTACCTCGGGCTCATCATCACGCTAGTGCCACTCGGGCTGGGCTTGGGTGCGGTAGGCACACTCTTCGTCGAGCACCGGGAAGCTCTCATCATCATTACCTCGCTGGTCCTCATAGTCCTGGGGGTCATTCAGATGGTGGGGTTGGGCTTCGACTTTTCGAAAGCCCTTCCCGGGAATCAGCGCCTGCAACAGACTGCCCATGAACGAAAAGGGCTTCTCCGCACTTTTCTCTTAGGTGCAGCCAGCGGCGTAGCGGGCTTCTGTGCCGGGCCAATCTTGGGGGCGATCCTGACCCTCGCGATCGCGCAGGGCAGCGTCACGCAGGCAGGGCTCATGCTCGCCGTCTACGGTGCAGGCATGGTGGTGCCGCTGGTGATTTTGGCTGCGCTCTGGGAGCGCATTGGATCCCGGTCGATGAGACTGCTCAGAGGGCGCGGCTTCTCACTCTTCGGTCGCCGACTGCACACCACCTCAGTCGTCGCCGGAGCACTGATCACCGGTGTCGGGGTGCTTTTCTGGACCACCAACGGCCTTGTGACAGCGCCTTCGCTAGTGCCCAGTGAAACCCAAGGATGGCTGCAGACGATTAGCTCCTCAGTCTCTGGGCCCGTGGCCGATATCCTGATGATCCTCGTGGTCACCGCGATCATCCTCCTCGTCTGGTCTGCCAGTCGCCGTTCCGGCCGACGCCGCGCGCAGCACGAGACCTCAGACATCCCAAAGGACACGCAGCAATGACTTCACCAGCTCTGTCGCGCCTGCCCACCAGTGGGATGGGGCTCCTTGGCGTCCTTGGACTCATCCTGGTCGCCTGCTCCTCAGATCCGGGCGAGGAGCCCACCACCGGTGAGGACAGAACCCAGCAGGAGGCTGACATTGACCCCGAACCGGTCAGCGTCCAGTCTCTCGCCTCCGAAGCCAGCCTGGACGACGTCCACCTTCCGACGCATCTGACAGATCGCGTCACAGTCGATCCGCAGTGGGACACTCCGCCGCAGATTCACGACGACGTTTTCCTCGCTCCCGGCGAGGAGGACGGCAAACTCGTATTCACAGCGGTGCACGCTGACGGAACCACACTGTGGACCGCAGAACGTCCACTCAGCTGCTCCGGGTTTGCTGTGACCACAGCCGATGATCGGCCACTGGCGGTGCTGACAAACCTCACAGACGACGACGCGACGCAAGACTCGCTCGGCACAACAACGGCCAGCGCCTACGACCTGCGCACCGGCGAAGAAGTGTGGGGACCTGTCGACGTCCCTGGACCTCATCAGGGTCCGGGCCTGGTGTTCACTGAAAAACCTGATGAGCCTATGGGTGAGTCAGGCCAGCGGGTCGCTCTGGACTCTTCCACCGGCGAGCGCAGCGAGCACGACGCCCACCTCGTCGGAGAGTTCTTCGGAACCATTGTGGTCACTGATGGGGGTGAGCTCCTCGCGTCCACCGGGGATGGAGCGAATGAGCTGTGGCGAACGCCCGTACCTCAAACCTTCGCAGAGACCGAGACCTCAGAGCTGGTGAGCCCACCCACCAACCGACTGCCCCCTGGGAATGCGCTGATCGGCTCACCGGACGAAGGGTACGGGCTCTGGGACCTCGCACAGGGCGAGCTGCTGGCCGAAGAGTTGGACGACGCACTGTTCGACCTCATGGCGGAGATCTGGGTCGGTGTTCGGGAGGACGAACTCATGGGCTTGGACTCCGGTGGTGAGGAGATGTGGTCAGAGGTTCTCGGCCCGGACGCCCGCCTGCTGGGGGCGGGCGGTGTGATGGCCTATGTCCTCACCGATGAAGGGGACCTGAGCATATTGAACACGGTCACTGGCAGCATCGCGCTAGTCTACGATCCCCTAGGAGAGGGCGCCACAGCTATACCAGTCGGCTTCACAGACAGAGGTGCCACAGTGGTGGATACCGGCACGGAACTCCTGCTGGTCACCGAAGCCCCTCGCGCTGAGAACTCACCCTGAACGTCAGAGAGGCTCTGATCTGGGGTTTCATCGACCATTTGTGGCCATGCCGGTGCAAGTCCGGCACGTTAAGAAATGGAGCGGCTGACGGGAATCGAACCCGCGTCGTCTGCTTGGGAAGCAGAAGCTTTGCCATTAAGCTACAGCCGCTAGACCGCCGCCATGCGTGCGAGTGATCCCACCGTGGCGGCGTGCTGATCAGTCTACATCGCCACGAATAGACTCTGTGCACATGACCAGTACAACACCTGCTTCCGAGATCACGTTTGTCCCGCTTCGCCCTCAAGATGACGACGACGCCGCCGCACTGACCGATTTCCTCACAGCTCAGAGTTATCCCTTCCACGTCAGGAATCAGGTGAACGCTGAGCAGGTCCGCAGAGCCATCGCTGAAGGGAATTATGGGCGCAACCCCGAGCACTACACCTCCGAGGAAGCGGCGGACACCGATCACAGGGCCTGGTGGATTCTGGCAGACCAGGCTGGGGGCACGAGGGCCCTGTTGGGCGTCGTCGTTCTTGAGGATCTGACGGACCAGGCGCCACTGTTTGACCTTCGACTGGCGGATGAGCACCGGGGGCAGGGATGGGGGACGACGGTCCTACGCGCTCTGACGCGCCTGGTGTTCGATACCTACCCTGAGGTGGAGCGTTTCGAAGGCCAAACTCGCGAGGACAACATTGCGATGCGCAAGGTGTTTCTGCGGTCAGGGTTCATCAAAGAGGCGCACTACCGGCGCGGATGGCCGGTAGAGGGAGATGAGCCCGTGGCCTCAGTGGCATACGCGATTCTGCGTCAGGATTGGGAGTCTGGAACGACGACGACCTTCGAGTGGGAAGACCTCAAGGCCTGAATCCCCTCGGTGAGCACCAGGCAGTGGGCGCTGACTAGCAGGAAACCCACTGCCTGGTGGGCGGATTACCGCGCCAGGAAAGGGATCAGGGCTGCGTTGAACTCGGTGACATGGCTGACATTGAGACCGTGGGGTGCACCGTTGATGAGGGCGAGTTCGGCGTCTGCGAGCGCCTCGTGCGTCCGTTGGCCGGACCCTTCGAAGGGGACGGTGGCGTCACTGTCACCATGGATGACCAATGCTGGAACAGTCACCGCACCAAGGTCTGATCTGAAATCGGTGTGAGCCCATGCGTCCATGCAGGCCAGTGCTGCGGTCTGGTCAGACTGGTGGGCCATCTGCACGGCCTCTTGGCGCTGCTCTTCGCTGACCACGAGGTCCTCCCCCACGGAGAAGAATCCGGTGGTGAAGTCCTCGAAGAAGCTGTCACGGTCCTTCTCCAGTGAGCCGCGGAGGCCTTGGAACGTCTCATCATCCAGTGGTCCGTCGGGGTTGTTGCTGCTTTGCTGAAGGAAGGGCGGCACTGCTGCGGCGAAGACGACCGAGTGGACGCGATCCAGCCCGTGCCGGGATGCGTAACGGGCCACCTCCCCACCACCCATGGAGAACCCCACCAGGGTCACATCGTGCAGATCCAAAGAACGAATCACATGGTCGAGGTCGTCGGCCAGAGTGTCATAGTCGTAACCGTCCTGGGGTTTCTCGGACCGGCCGAACCCGCGACGGTCGTAGGTGATCACACGGTGCCCAGCGTCCTGCAGAGGCCTGACCTGCTCGGACCAGGATTCGGAGGCGAGGGGCCAACCGTGGATGAGGACCACCGGCCTGCCCGTACCGCCGGTGTCGTCAATGTGGAGTTTCACTGCTTCAGTGCTCATTGTTTCCTCTCACACAGGGTGAATCGCTCACGAGACGGGCATCTCCGCCCCGGGACCTTCACACTATTGGGGGTTCCCGAATGCCAGGTGAACGCTTGTTGAACGGGCAGGCAGACGCTCAGTCCAACAAGTGCCGAAAATAGCGTTCAGGCGCTTCGAGGAACCGACGGTGAGACTGCACAATGTCCAACTGATCCCAGGTGGTCTCTCTGATGCCCCAGTCACCGAGCTCCAAGATGGTGGCGCCCGGAAGGGCCGTGAGCAGTGGTGAATGTGTGGCGCATATGACCTGTGTGCCCCGGGACCGCATTCTGTCCAGGGCCGCCAGCCAACCCAGGGTCGACGTGAAGGACAGGGCTGCTTCTGGTTCGTCCAAGCACACCAGACCCTGGACGAACTGCTCATGATCCAGGTGTGACTCCAGCAGACTGTTGAACGACTCCCCGTGGCTCATGAGGTGCAGGTCCGGGCCTGGTCCGCGGATGCCCTGCCGCCAGGTGTAGTAGTTGTGCATCGTTTCCGACCGTAGGAAGAACCCGAACCGCGGAGCCCCCGGTCCACGAATGATGTTCAGCCACTCCCCCAGCGGTGACTCTGTGCTGCTGGTGCTGGCTCCTCCATTGCGCGTTCCGCCTTCGGCAGGCAGTCCGAACGCCTCAGCGATGCCTTCAACCAAGGTGGATTTCCCCGAACCGTTTTCCCCCACCAGGAAAGTCACTCCCGCTTGGAATTCGAATCCATCAGGCCATGGGTGGCTCTGCTCAAGGAAACTGGCGACGGCGGGCACCGTTGCTGGCCAGGCCGCGTGGTCAATATCCGCGTCACTGGACACGCGGATGCCGCGAATGGGTCGCTCATCGTCTAACCAACTCTTCTTCGGCACAGCTACAGGATAGGCCGCACCCAGGATACGCACCGGGTCAGCTGCGCAGAATCTTCTCCAGGGCTTTGCCCCTGGCCAGTTCATCGATCATCTTGTCGAGGTAGCGGATTTCCTGCATGGTTGGCTCTTCGATGTTCTCCACCCGGATTCCGCAAATGACACCGGTGATTTTTCGGCGCATCGGATTCAGCTCAGGAGCCTCGGCGAAGAACGTCTCAAAATCTTGCCCTGCCTCGAGCAGTGCCTCCAGCTGATCCTGCGTGTAGCCCGTCAGCCAGCGGATGATGTGGTCGACCTCTTCTTTCGTTCGGCCTTTGCGCGCTGCCTTGTTCACGTAGTGCGGATAGACCTGCGCCACACTCATCGTGTAGATCGGGTGCTTGGCCATGATCCGTTCCTCTCCCTGGTCGGTCAGGTGGCAACCGGGGTGGTGCTGGCGTCGTCGTCATCTGTTTGTGGTGTTGTGGGGCGGCGTGATCCCCAGAATGAGGCCAGCAGGCCACCGGAAATGTTGTGCCATACCGAGAATATCGCGCCCGGCAGGGCAGCTTCAGCGGAGAAGTGGGTGCCGGCCAGGCCCGCGGCGAGCCCGGAGTTCTGCATACCGACTTCCACCGAGACCGCGCGGCGGGTGGGGACGGGCGCTTTGGTGAGCATGGCGGCGCTGTACCCTATGGCGTAGCCCAGCAGGTTGTGCAGGATCACGCCGAAGAGCAGCAGCGCTCCGGCTGAGGCTAGGACGTCCTGTGATCCGGCCACGACCGCCAGCACCACGTAGGTGATGCCCAGCACAGAGATCCACGGCAGGGCCGGTTGGATGCCCTGAACAATCCGCGGCAACAGCAGGCGGAGCACCAGACCACCGATCACGGGGATCAGCACAATCTGGACTATGTCCCACGCCATGGCACCGGCGGGCACGGGCAGGTACTGACCCGCCAGCCACAGTGCCAGCAGCGGAGTCAGCAGCGGGGAGAGCAGGGTGGAGATTGAGGTCATGGTGACAGAGAGGGCGACGTCGCCCCGGGCCAGATATGTCACCACGTTGGAGCTGGTGCCGCCGGGCACTGAGCCGACCAGAATGAGGCCAGCTGCAAGAGCTGGAGGCAGTTGGAGGGCCCAGGCGATGCCGAAGGCCAGAAGCGGCATGAAGCCAAACTGGAAGGCCACACCGGCTAGCACCGGCAGCGGACGTTTGATGACGAGTAAGAAGTCCGGAATGGTCAGGGTCAGGCCCATGCCAAACATGATGATCATCAGGGCGTAGGTGATGCCGGCGCCCAGAGGCGCAAAGGTGCCGGGCGCCAGTAACGCCAGTCCGGCGCCGGCGATAATCAGCAGGGGGAAGACTGTGACAGCAAGTTTTGCGCTGCGCGGGGACTGATCGGCCGGGGTGGACGGCTGGGTCTGAGATGCGGGTCGGTGAGCCATAGAGCTCATGTTCTGATCCGTTTATGCGGCAAGAAAAGCTGGCTGGCGGCGGTCTTAGCATGTGGACCACTACGGATGGTCGCAATGATGTTTGGTCTTACCGGGTCGGGGGCATGTCGGTGCCTGCCGATAGCGTTGAGTCATGGAGGCAGAGACCATGATTCCGGCACCGATCCTGCCGGAACACTATGCGCATCTTGCCGGGGAGCCGGAGCTAGTCGAAGCCTGGGACCAAGAGGTCAGGCTCCGTCAGGCAGAGGCAGCCAAGCTGGGCATGCTGCTGGCGTACCGGTCACGGAAACTTCAGACGCACAGAGATCAGCATGCTTTCGCCAGGGCTGCGGTGGAAAAAGCTGTGGTGCGCGACGCCGCGATCATCCTCAGTGCCACTGAGTCATCCGCGCGTCGGCTTCTGACTTCGGCGGAGTTCCTGCAGAAGAAGCTGCCGCGGACCTGGGTTGCCTGCGGTGCCGGCAGTATGGATTTTGGCCGGGCCAGGAGAGTCGCCCAGGCCGCTGAGGATATCGCCCACCGTGATGACCTGTTGCCGATCCTCGATGAGGAAGTGATCCAGAAAGCACCAGCCATGAACCTTGCTGAGGTCGACCAATGGGTCAAACAGCGCATCCCGGAGTTAGACGCTGAGGCGTACAACTCGCGTTGCGAGAGGGCCCGCGCCAAGAGGTACGTGGCGTTCACCCACCATGATGATGGGATGACCAAGATTGATGCTCTGGTCCCCACCGTCTCAGTGGCATCGCTGGAGCGGGAGCTTTGGTCCAGTGCCAGGAAACAGACGGACGAGTCTGCTGAAGGTGACCGGACGTTTACTCAGCGTATGGCGGATGAATTTACTTCTCGGCTGCAACGCGGCACCACTGAGCAGCGTGAGGCAGAACGGGACCTGCAGCAGCCTGCGCCGGTCAACGCCAAGATCAGCATCCTGGTCACGGCCGACACTCTCGCAGGGCGAAGCAACGCCCCAGCGCTCAGCGAAGACAAGTCCTATGTTCTGCCCGCCTCAGATGTCCGGAGAATCGCGCGCGATCCCAGAGCCACACACGAATGGTTCGCCTCAGGGACAACCAGTGGTCCTGATGGTGAGGAACAGATCACCTCTGTGGTGCCGCTGGGTACGGGGTACCCGTCGAATGGATGGGATGAGGTTTCCGCATGGGAGCGCTCAGTAAATGCTCTCTCCAAGACCTCACAGGCCCGGTTCGTCACCGGACAGCTACGCGAAGCAATCCTCATTCGGGACAGAACCTGCCGGGCAGATGGGTGTACCCGACCAGCTTGGGCAGCCGATGTTGACCACAAGACTCCTCATGAACAAGGCGGAAAAACCGCGCCGGAGAACATCTGGGCACTCTGCCGGGCCCACCACATCATGAAGTCGCACGGACTACTGCCGTTCCCGGGGCACGACCCTCCTGAGGGTGACCTTCCGGGCCGAGTATTGGAACATGAATCAAACGAGTCAGGCTGATGGTCGGGTGTGCCGGCGCTTATTCTCGCTCGTGACCTGCCACCAGGCGGCTGCCCCTGCCGCGAGCGCCATGGCAACCCGCGGTGCGGGCACGTGCAGCTTGCGGACCAGGTTCTCCGCAGCACCATCGGACCAGAAAGAAAGCCGCCAGCTCGCGTACATCGCGGTCCCTGCACCAACCGCCACAGCCGCCCGAGCCACCGGGTTGATCTCCGGGAACTGGACCTCCTCGGGGTTCTGACCCTGCAAGGCGCTGAGTTTGCGCAGCACTGCGGTCGGGGCACCTGGGGTTGCGAGGACCGCGACGACGCCCACCGTGGGACCCCACACCATGACGTTCTTGAGCCAGGTCGGGTACTTCCGCGCTGGGACAAGTGTCAGCGTGCTGACAAGGGCGGCCTGACCCCACGGATCCTCTGAGAAGCGGTAGTCGGCACGATCCGGAGATTCGGATTTTTTCATCATGAATTCAGACTAGGGACGACGACGCCGCCACACATCACCCCTGAGGATGAAAGGGAGGGTCAGCGGCGCACTCACCCATATCAAGCAGGCGCGGGGGCCTTGTCAACGATCGGATCCGCTGAACTCTTCCGGCCACGCCAGCGCGGAGTGCGCCACTGGACAATCCCCACGCCGATCAGGCAAATGACGCCACCAATGATCGCCAGTCCTGGGGGCACCTCGGAGAGGAAGATCCAAGCCATCACCACCACAATGGCGGGAACGCTCAGTGTACTGGCCGCTACTCGCCCGGCGGGGAAATGCATCATGGCGTAACCCCAGAAGATGAAGGCAATAGCAGTGGGCCCTACCCCCATGTATACGGCACCAATGATGCTGCCGAGCGAGGCCTCACCCACCTCCCCGATGGTCTGCGGGATGAACGGCAGCAGAGCGACCACGCCCGCGCCGCAGGCAATCCAAGTGGCCGTCAGCGGGTCGGTGTGCCGAAGAGTCAGCTTTTGGATCATCATCCCAGCGGCGTAGAGCACCGCCGCGGTGAGGGCAATGAGCAGCCCAGCCAGTGAGAGTCTGCCAGTGGTTCCGGCGAAGGTGATCAGCCCGATACCCACCAATGAGACAGCCATACCTGCGAACAGCTGGCGCGGGAAACCCTCCCCAAAGAACAGTCCGCCACCCAGAGCTATCAGCAGCGGAGCCAAATTGACCAGCATCGCGATGGTTCCAGCGTCCAAGAAGTGACCAGCCCAGTTGAAGACCAAGGTATAGACGGCGAACCACACCACCCCGAAAGCCGCACCCAACAACAGGCCGCGGCGACCAGGCAGTCGGAGCTTGCCCCGGCGCAGCCAGAGCAGCAGAGCGGAGAGGGTGATGACCCCGGACAGCAGCCGCAGAACAGCCAAGGGGCCGGGAGAGAGATCCTCCGCAAACGCACGGATGACAACGAACGACGAGGCCCACATCGCAACAGTGGCGATAATCGCCCCTACGGCCAGCTTCTTTTCCACAATGGTGGAACCTCACAGTCACGCAGTATGTTCCCGATCACGTCAGTATTCGGCGTCAGAACCATCAAGCCAACACCAAGGTTCTGTGCCCGGGCAGTGGAGGGTCGAGTCCTACGTTAGTCGTACACGCACGCTGTAGTCGTTCATTCGAAGGAGCATCCATCATGTCTGACGTTTCCATTCCCGGCACCAAGATCGCCCTGCTGACCACCAAGGGTGTGGAACAGCCGGAGCTGACTGAGCCGATCGCCGCCATCAAGGACGCCAGCGGGACCCCTGTGATCGTCTCTCCGGAGGAGACACAGATTCAGGCGATGAAGGGCGACTGGGAGCATGCTGACTACTTCGATGTGGACGTGCACCTGCCCTCCGCAAACCCTGAAGACTATGCGGGCCTTATTCTGCCCGGCGGCACTCTCAACGCCGATACTCTGCGCATCGATGAGGACGCCCAGAAGTTCGTGAAGGCGTTCTTCGACGCCGGGAAACCAGTCGCCGCGATCTGCCACGGGCCGTGGATCCTGACTGAGATTGGGGCGGTCTCCGGCCGGACTGTGACCAGCTACCCGTCGCTAAAGACAGATCTCACCAACGCAGGGGCCACGTGGATCGACGACGCCGCTGTGGTCTCCGACGGTCTGGTCACCTCTCGTAACCCCAAGGACCTTGACGACTTCAACCGCGCATTTCTCACTCTTGTCGCCGAAGCTGTGGGGTCCTGAGAAGGCGGGCCAACTCGTAGATCGCTATCTGACTCATGAAGCAGATGGCCTATAACCCTCATTCACCGAGGTCTTGAGGTTTCACATCTGGTGAGATGGGCTCATCGCGTCGCGACCCACCTCACTCCGTAAGGTGGTAGTTCCACTTCTTCGATGACTGTGCCTGCGGTGATGAGATCAACCCCACCATCGAACAGTCCTTCCAGGGGAACTGTTGTGTGCTGATCCCGCACATTATGAAGACAAGCGACGGTGCCAGAAACCCCCTTTCGCATGATCTGAATCACGCCGGGTACTGGTTCGCTTCCTACACACGATGCTGCCGGGTCGAAAGCGTCGTGCTCACCCCGAGTCGTCACGAGCGCGCGCGTGGCTTCGAGCACCCGCCGGCGAATGCTCCTAGCGTCGCCGAGCTCAGCCTCCAATGCCTCTAGATCGAGAGTGGCGCGATTGATCGCTCGTGGGTAGCCCAGCTCTTCAGCGCCGGCGCGATCAGAACGTGAGCCGAGTAGCGAGTGGAGGTAGATCGCTGGAACCCCGGGGATCGCCATCATGAGAGACGTGGCGCATATGAAACGATCTATGTGTCGCGACACCGGTTCATTACTCGCCGGGTCCGAGAGCGCATCTATGAATGCGATGTTGAGTTCATAGGGCGCCGTCCCTCCATCGGACATTGACCGGTAGGACACGTAGCCCCCGTGCCGTTGAACCTGCGCCGCGAGCGCTGTGCGGTGTTCGTCGCTCAAGATATTTTCGGCACCTCGCATTCCGATGCCGTCGTGCGAGGCGAGGAAGTTCAAGAAAGTGCTGTTCGGGCCAACCGCTCTGAGCTCCCTGAGCCAGTCCAGAAACACCTCGGGCTCACCAGTGCGCAGCGTGTGGAGCACGAGCGGCGGCAGAGCGAAGTTGTACACCAGCTGTGCCTCGTCAACGCCGTCGCCGAAGAATGACACGTTCTGATCGTGCGGCACATTTGTCTCGGTGACGATGACCGTGCCCGGTGCCACTTCATCAAGCGCTGCACGGATCAGCTTGATCACGTTGTGAGTCTCTGGCAGGTTGCAGCTTGTTGTGCCGATTCTCTTCCACAGGTACGACACCGCGTCCAGCCTCAGCCATGACGCCCCGTGATGCACGTACCGGCACAGCACATCGAGTACAGCCAGCAGCACTTGCGGGTTGGCGTAGTTCAAGTCGACTTGGTCGTCACTGAACGTCGTCCATAGCCAGCGTGGCCCCTTGCTGCCCATAAAACGTGTCAGTAGAGGGCTGGTGCGTGGACGCACGACTTGCGAAAGGTCCGCCTCAGGATCGACGTCGATCGCGAAGTCGGCGAATCTTGCATCACCGTCAAGGAAACCTTGGATCCAAGGTGAGGATGCCGACACATGGTTGATGACCGCGTCAAACATGAGGCTGACGTCGTCAGCCAACCCTTCAATATCTTGCCATGAGCCCACATCATCACGAACCGCCAGGTAGTCCACAACGCCGAAACCGTCATCTGATGTGAACGGGTAGAACGGCAACAGGTGCAGGTTCGAAATGAACGGTGCGTAATCCGACATGAATCTCCGCAGAGTGACCAACGGGTACTCCCCCGGTGCGCGGATTTGGTCAGCGTAGGTGATGACTAGAGCGTCGGAACTCCGCAGTGTTCGCCGCCCCGATGATCGAGAGTCTTCTGCCGGAAGCCGGTACCTATCTATCACTTCCTTCACGCATTGCGAGACCTCCTCATGCTGTTCCGGGTATAGCTCCCGTAGCAGGCCGTGGATTTGGCTCTGAGGGTCAGGGATGATCATCCCTTCACCGCTCCTGCTGTCAGGCCGGCAGTGATACGCCGCTGCAGCACCAAGGCAAAGATGATCAGCGGTACTGAGACCAGCACTGAGGCCGCCATTACCTGCCCGATGGGGTTCTCATAGCCCACGCGTTGGAAGGTGCCGATGAAGACGGGCACGGTTTGCACGTTCAGATCACGCGGGGCGAAAGAGAACGCCAGCAAGAACTCATTCGTCGCATAGACGAACACGATGATCGCTGAAGTGCCCACACCTGGTGCGGCCAGGGGAAGAATAATGCGCAGGAAGATCTGCCACGGTGTCGCCCCATCAATTTTTCCTTGTTCCTCCAGCTCCCGCGGAATACCCGAGAAGAACGTCACGAGGATGAAGATCGACAGTGGCAACGTAAGCGCCACGTATGGGATCACCATGCCAGAGTATGAGTTGAGCAGCGATATACCGGTCCATGTCTGAATCTGTTGGTACATCTGGTAGAGCGGCGGGACGAGGGCAACGGGAGGAAACATTGTCGCCACGAGTGCCAGCGTCAGGATAACCGCTCTACCCTTCAGTGGTAGACGTGCGATCGCGTACGCAGCAAGCGAAGCGACCGGAATGCAGATCAGTGTTGCGAGGCCTGCGACTACAAGCGAGTTACGCAGAGCGAACTGAAAATCGAGTTCAAAAATTTGGATGAAGTTGTCCAGACTGAACGGCCCGACGAAGATATTCGGATTCGTCAGGGCTATCGCGCCCGAACGCAGACTCGTCATGAACATCCAGACGAATGGGAAGAGACACCACACGATCACCACGACCATGCCAAGCAGACGTAGGGTGTTGCTCAGCCAGTACGGGGTGTTCGAAGACCGAGGGGGCTCCTGTCCTGCCCCGCTGGTCTTGCGAGTCGAGGGATCCGTAGCCGTGTTCATTTCTTCTTCCCCTTCTCTGATCCAACGGTCTGCTGCCCCATCAGTCGGATGAAGAAGATTCCGACGATCATCACTATGATGAATGTTGCTGTAGAGAGCGCGTTTGCGTATCCCAGTTCAGGCTCTGCGTAGAGGTAACGCTGCGTGTACACGGACAATGTGGCAAGCGAATTGCTGTATCCAGCGAACACGTATGCGAAGTCGAACATCCGCAGCGCATCAACAGTGCGGAACAGCAGCGCAACAATGATTGCTGGGCGCAGCAGCGGCAACGTGATCGACCAGAACCGCCTCCATGCACCGGCCCCGTCAACCTCTGCCGCTTCGTAGTACTCACGAGGAATCGTCTGCAACCCTGCTAGGAGTAGTAGAGCCACGAATGGCGCGGTCTTCCACACATCGGCAGTGATGATACCCACCATCGACCACGTCGGGTCGTTGAGCCAATTAATGCTGGTACCCAAGAGCCCGTTGACGAACCCGGGGTTGTCACTGAACATGTACCGCCAAACCTGGGCGGCAACAGCAGTAGGGATCACCCAGGGCACAAGGATGATGGCTCGAGTGATTCCCTGACCCCGGAATGCTTGATTCATGATGAGTGCGAACATCAGCCCGATCACGAACTCAAACGCTACAGAAACAGTTGTGAATACGAAGGTGTTTCGGATGGCGTTGTAAAAACCGCCGTCGCTGAGTAACTGGCTGTAGTTGCCAAAGCCTGTGAACTCCTGCCGGAACCCCGTGATCTGGTACATGCTCATCCATACGGCGTAGATCACCGGAAAAAGGGCGATCACCGCCATAAACGTGAACGAGGGTGTGAGGAAGATTTTTGCCAGGGCGCGTTCCCCTATGCCGGATCCCTTAGAGCGGGGACCTCGCTGAGGGGTGCGCGCCTTAGAGCTCTGTGCGATCGCCACGATGACGCACTACTCTGCTGAGAGCGCGTCGGTTGCGGCCTCATCGACGGCCTGCAGTGCCTGCTCGGGATCTGTCTGTCCGAGGAACGCGGAGTGCAGGTTCTCCTGGATGGCTAGGGACAACGAGTTGTATCCCGCGACCGCCGGTCGAGCCTGAGCCTCGGCGAGAATCTCGCCCAGCAATTGCACATTGGGATCATCGGCGCCATCGTAGGTTGACAGCATCGTCGACGGAAGGCTCATGTCGAGTAGCGTCTGCTGAGCATCGGCATCAGTTGCAGCCCAAACCACGAACTCTTCCGCGACATCTTGATTATCACTCAACTCGCTGACGGCGTTATTGAGGCCACCCAGCGCGCCAACGCCCGGGTTTTCGTCAAAGCCTGGGAGAGCAGCTACGTCGAAGTCTCCCGCGACATCGCTTTCTTCACCGTCTTCCCCCTCGAGCAATGGCAGAGCGTATGGCCAGTTATGCATATAGACAGAGTCCCCAGCTTGGAAGAGAGACCGTGCGTCGTCTTCGACCATCGAGTCGAAGCCACTGGCAAACAGGCCCTGCTCGCGTCCGTCAATCAGGAAATCTAGCGCCCGCTCGGCCGCATCACCTTCGAGGAAGGTACTCTCTGTTTGATCATCGTTGTACACCTCACCGCCGGCAGACCAAAACAGCTGCAGGAACGTCACGACGAATCCCTCATACTGGTTACCGAGCCCTGCATACCCGCCGATGCCAGCCTCATCACCGACTTCGACTCCGCTCTCCAAGACTTCGTCCCACGTCGCGGGCGGTTCGTCCACCAGATCGGTGCGATAGTAGAGGTAGCCAGCATTCGACGAGTACGGCATAGCGAATAGCTCGTTCTCCCACGAAGAACTCTCCACGGCGCCGTCTAAACTGACCCCCTCAACTTCGGCCCGATGATCTTCAAGGTTCATGATGTAGCCCGCTTCAGCGAATTCACCGGTCCACACCACGTCGAGCCCAAGAACGTCAAAAGCTCCCGTTCCACTCTGCAAGTCCTGGAACATTGCCTGACGCTGCTGGTCGGCTTCGGGCGAGAGGAACTCGACGTTCACCATCTGGTCAGGGTTCTGCTCGTTCCAGAGATCGGCGACCGCTTCATGGATTGCCTGGTCCGCTCCGGTGACGGCCCACGTGAACGCCGCTTCGCCGGCCTCGCCGTTGCCATTCTGGCTATCCGGAGAGCCGCAAGCCGCCAAGCCACCCCCCGCAACAACTAACCCGGCCAGTAACGCCCCTGTCTTATGTACAGGTGTTGAACGCATTTTGAATCCCTCTACTCTCTTGTTGTGATGCGAATTCGAATGACATGGCAAATATGAGTCACTGTTGAGTGACAAAGCGTCCTCATTGGGCTCCTGACCTCTTCGGAGAGCGCTGCCGAGGCTCAGGCATTCCGGTGACTGTCGCGTCAAGGGAAGTCCGGCGGATCCAGGCGGTGGCAGCGCCGGGCAGCATGCCGTCGTTGAGCTCGGCGCTGGTGAGCAGTACCTCACCTGCGGGCAGGGGTGCTTTGACGTCGCTGAAGTTGGTGACGGTGACCCAGCCGTTGGGACGCATGAAAGCGAGAACATCCTTATGGCCAGTCTTGAGCCACTCCAGAGACTCCTCAGTCTGCAGCTCCCGCCGCAGCCGCAGAGCGGCACGGTACAGTTCCAGCGTTGAGCCTTGCTGTCCTTCCTGCACCTCGACCGCGTAGTCGGCGAACCATCCCGGTTGGGGCAAGTGGGCCCCGTCTTCACCAAATCCGAAGGAACTGCCTGCGGAGGTCCACGGAAGTGGGACCCGGCAGCCATCCCGGCCGATCTCCGCACCCCGGCTGCGGAAGAACGTTGGGTCCTGTCTCGCCTCGGCGGGGATGTCACCGACCTCCTGCAGGCCTAGCTCCTCGCCCTGGTACAGGTATGAGGACCCGGGCAGCGCCAGCATGAGCAGGGTCGCGGCCCGGGCACGGCGCAGGCCTAGGTCGACGTCGACATCCTCCCGGTGCCCGCCGTTGAGCAGCCAAGCGTTGCCGGGCTTGCCGTTGTTGCCGTGCTCGGGGGTTACCGTGCTGTCCGAGAGGCCGAAGCGTGTGGCGTGACGGACCACATCGTGGTTGGAGAACACCCAGGTGGAGGACGCCCCGGAGGTCTCCGCCTCGGTGAGGTTTTTGGTGATGATCTGCTGAAACTTTCCGGCGTCGAACTCAGCCATCAGGAGGTCGAAGTTGAACGCCTGGCCCAGACCCTCTGGGCTGGCGTACCGTGCGCGGCGTTCGGGGTGGACCCAGGCTTCGGCGACGGCGGTGCGTGGAGGGTCGTACTCATCAAAGAGCTTGCGCCATTGCGCGTAGATCTCGTGCACCTCGTCGCGGTCCCAGTACGGGTGAGAGCCGTCAATGAAGCCGTCGGCGCCGGTGCCGAGCTGCCCCAGCTCAGCTTGCTTCGGTAATGTTTCCTCAAGGTTCTTGGTCAGGGCGTGGGCGACGTCGATGCGGAATCCGTCCACCCCGCGGTCGGACCAGAAGCGAAGGGTGGTCAGGAAATCCTCGCGCACCTCTGGGTTATCCCAGTTGAAGTCGGGCTGTTCCTTGGCAAAGAGGTGCAGATACCACTGCCCTGGGGAGCCGTCGGGTTCGGTGACGCGCTCCCATGCTGGACCTCCGAAGACCGATTCCCAGTCCGAGGGTGGCAGCTCACCGTGCTCGCCGAGCCCGTCACGGAAGATGTAGCGCTCCCGCTCCGGTGAACCAGGTCCGGCCGCAAGTGCCTGACGGAACCATTCGTGACGATCTGAGGAATGGTTCGGGACGATGTCCACCACCACTTTGATGCCCTCGGCATGCAGGGCAGCGACCATCTCATCAAAGTCCTCGAGTGTGCCGATCTTCGGGTCCACCTCGCGGTAATCGTCGACATCGTAACCGCCGTCGGCCAGCGCGGAGGGATAGAACGGGCTCAGCCAGACGGCGTCGATACCCAGCTCATTCAGGTAGGGGACTCGGGAAGTGATCCCCTGCAGATCGCCGATCCCGTTGCCGTCGGCGTCAGCGAAGCTGCGCGGATAGATCTGGTAGACAGCCGCCTGACGCCACCAGTTCGGGTCCTGGGAGATGCTCACAGGGCCGACCCAATTGTCGACCCATCGGTCCACTCATCGGCGTTAGTGCCGCACAACGGGGTCGCAGAGGCATCCAACATCGTCGCATTGGCATCGACAACCTCGCTGCAGATTGTTGCCACCCCAGCATCGCACCCAGCCATCTGACTGCGGTGCGGAACTACTTGCGGACTCGTGCCCACTGTGACCTCCCAAGGGCGAGTAGTGAAGTGACGTAGACCACATCATACAGCAAGTAAATTTATTATGTAAATCTACTAGGCTAGAAGCTTGCACCGCACCAACGACTGGCCCAGGACCCCGTTCCAGCCCGTGCTGGATCCTGATCACCGGACAGGAGCTGATCCGGTCTGCCCCCATGAAGACCAGCGCCGGGCATACTTACCCGAGGCACCCGCTCAAATTTTGCGGGCCACTTGACGTGAGGCACCACTATGTAGGCGCACCTACAATTAGTGAGGTGGATGAAGTCAGAGAGCACCGAAGCATCACAGACCATCCTTTCCGCCGCCCGGTCAGCGCTCGGCGCTTGCTCAAAGTTGCATGGTCGGGCGAGGCACTGACTGCCACCGAGTTTATGGAGAAGACAGGGTTTACTCGCGCCACGGTACTCTCCGCTTGCCGCGAGCTGGTCGAGGCCGGCTGGTTCAAGAAAGAGGCCGATGCCCGAGCCGCCGGAGAGTACACCAAGGGCCGTCCCGCCCTGAGGCACACGTTCCGCCCCGATGCCGCGTTCGTAGTGGCCGGCGATGCCGACGAGGATATGTTCACCGTAGCGGTGGCGGACCTCCACGGCGTGGAGCGCAGTCGCGTAGCTTTGAAAGTTAGCTCATTGCGACAGGCCGCACAGCGACGCCGGACACTAAAGCAGCTGGTGGAGGAGGCTTTGGAAGCAGCCAACGTCCCCGCTGAACGCGTCGCAGCCGTCACTCTCGGCGTGCCCGCCCCTGTGGACACACGCGGCAGCTCACCGCCTCCGGATGGCCGCGAGCACTACTGGCCCACGGTGAACCCCGATTTTGCCAGTTTGTTTCAGGACAAGGGGTGGGCCGTCCGGCTAGACAACGACGCTAACCTCGGAGCGCTCTGCGAATCCACCGACGGTGCTGGTGTTGGGGTCCGCTCGTTCGCGACGCTCCTCTCTGCCGAGCGCTTCGGCGCTGGCATCGTGGTGGATGGGAGATTGCTGCGTGGCGCCCGCGGCGGTGTCGGCGAGATGCGCATCTTGGACATGGTCATGGGCGTAGAGGCGCCACATGGCCTAGAGCGCCGTGCACGATGGGAGATGAGGCAACTGGATGAAAAAAATCAGCTCGTCGGCGAGCTGGCCAGCATTCCTCCAGAGAAGCGCGATGCCTTGGCTGTCTTCCGCGCGGCGGAACGGCATGACACCACGGCGCTGGAGGTTGTTGACGCACTCGCTGAACGCCTGGCGCGAGTGGTCCGGCTACTCTCCGAGCTCCTAGACCTGGACCGCATCATTATTGCTGGTGCCATTGCGCCATCCGTTGGGCCGCTGCTTCAGCGGACCCGCGAGATCTTGCAACGAGAGCCGACTCAACGGTGCGCAGAGCTCTTCGCCTCCCAGCATGGAGCCGACATAGTACTGCGTGGAGCTATCACGTCAGCAATAATCGACGTGCGCAAACGAGCATTACTTGAAGAAGAATAGATCTTTAGCGCAGAAGGCGCCTGACTCTGTTGCGCGCTAAGGACACCAGTTCTTCCGTCGGATGAGTGATGTTGCCTGCTCGCGCTCTCGAGCACGATCGGTCGCCCTCACTCACCGTGACGATCAGGGGTCTCGGACCGGAGCCGTTCACATTTCTAAGCGCCCTGTGCTTTTGCGCTTGTTTTTCGCATTGTCATATGGCGTTGAAAACCACGTCATAGGTCGTGCTTGTCCCCTCGGCGAGTAAGCAAAAGCCTGCTCTCACCATCCCCGGTCCAAGCAACGCTCTGACAATATGTCCAACGGCCATCCACAGGGTCGTGAAGACAGAAGAAATGGTCCACCGAATGAGCTCTCCTCTTTGGACCCCAACTCAACCTTCTACAGACTTCGACGCCGATTCCGAGCCCCGAAGGGGGTGAACCCTCGGTTTCACCCGGCCAGCCGATAGTCTGAAGGTATGAGTTACAGCACACCGGAACCCACTCACTTGGGCCAGCTGCGCCGGGAGCGCCTGCTGACCTCACGGCTCTATGTCTGCACTGACCTGCAGCGATTCATCGCCTACCCTGAGGCCGGGCCGGTCGAAGAACTCGGCCTTGAAGCCCTCCGAATGTTCTATGCGGACGCTTTCGCCGGTGGGGTGGACATTATCCAGGTGCGCGATAAGAACGTCTCTGTCCAGACTGAGATCGCAGCTCTCACCCTGTTGAAAGAGGTCGCCGATGAGTACGGCGGGCTGGCTGCGGCCAATGACCGGGCTGATCTTGCCGCCATCACCGGGGTAGATGTCTTCCACGTTGGTCAGGAGGACCTCTCCACGGAACAGGCCCGTTTCATCCTCGGTGACGATGTCATCATCGGACGTTCCTGCCGCACCTTTGAACAGGTCCGTGAGGCGGACTCAGACATCGGTGTCGACTACTACTGCACCGGTCCGGTCTGGGAAACCCCCACCAAACCAGGGCGCGCAGCAGTGGGCACCGAACTCGTCGCGCAGGCGGCCTCCCTGGAAACCGGGAAGCCTTTCTTCGCCATCGGTGGGATCAACGTCACCAATGTTGAGGAGGTGACCTCCGCGGGCGCTGACCGAGTGGTCGTGGTCCGGGCGGTCACAGAGGCAGAAGACACCACCGCCGCGGCACACGATCTGCGAGCGAAACTTCCCGCCTAGCGGCGCCGCGGCTTCCGGGTCCGCCCGGGTTTCGCTGCACGTGCCGCAGGGCGTGACCTCGGCTTTTTCTCCGCAGGCTTGCGCTTGGGTTGTGGTGAGGTCTTCTGCTGGGCGAGCGCACTCCGGGGCGATCCGGCCTTGCGCCCCCTGGCGATCCCAATGAACTCCTGAATCAGCTCCGAATCCTGCTGCCGTAGCCAGGCAAGCCCTGTCTCATAGCCGGGTGCGCCGGTGATGCTGCGGATCACCACATCTTTGCGGCTGAGCATTCGCGCCACAGAGTTCGGCAGTACGACGACGCCAGCACCAGTGGCTGCCACCTCAAGGGCCATGCGTTCTGCTGCAGCCAGATCCCCGCCGGCCAACGGCTTGTGGAACTCTGGCGCGTGATCCTCTGGCGCTCTGGTGGCCAGTTTCCCGGCTGCAGACTCTCCCCCAGTAGGGCCCCAGTCCTGGAGCATCCGCGCCGGGTCCAGGAACGTCTCATCGACAAGTTCTTCAGAGCCGACCGACTCATCAGCCGCGGCGATCCAGTGATCTGCGGCGGCGCACACCACCGGCTCTTCCCGGTACAGCAGCACTCGGTGATGGACCTCGGTGTCTACCTCTACCTGGTACTCACGGAAACGGACGTAACCAATATCTACGGTGCCTTCGGTGATCCGGGCGAGCTGTCCGGCGTCGTCGTAATACTGCACGTCGAGGGCGTGTTCGGGGAACCGTTCGCGCCATCGCGCTGCCCATTTGTCCGGTGTGGCACCGGGTATCGCGCCCAGGATCATGGTGGAGTCAGACGACCTTTTTCCGCAGGAAGTCCACGCTGCGATCCCAGGCGAGCTCAGCCTTCTCGGCGTCATAGGTGCCGAGAAGGTTCTCGTCATTGTGGAAGGCGTGCCCGGCCTGGTAGTAGAAGAACTCGACCTCCGCGCCGGATTCCTCGCGGATCTGGGCCTCTTGGCGGCGGGCATCAGCTTCCGGGTACATCTCATCCTCGGTGGCGTAATGCCCTTGGACGCTGGCCTTCACCCCGGTGTAGGTCTCAGGCACTGCTTGGCCGACCCCGTAGAAGGGGACGGCGGCGGAGATCTTCTCCCCCTGCTGGGCGGCCAGTGCGAGCACGAAACCGCCACCCATGCAGAATCCGATGGCACCAACGGTGCGGGAGGTGACATCATCATGGGCCAGCAGGAAGTCGGTGGCTCCTGCCAGTTGGCGGGCGCCCTCCTCAGCGGGCAGCTTGGACATCATCTGCCCGGCTTCCTCACCGTCGTGAGTGATCCACCCGCCGTAGAGATCTGGTGCCAGGGCCACAAAGCCCTGGGCTGCGAGACGGTCGGTGACCTCTTTGATGTGGTCGGTCAGCCCCCACCACTCTTGGATGACAATCACCGCTGGGCCCGATCCGCTGGGCGGTGTGGCGAGGTACCCGTGCCCGGTGTCGGTCACCTGACCTTGTGGGAGTGGGAAGGTGATGTTCTGATGTGGAGTTTTGTCAGCCATGCGGTCCTCCTTTAACGTCGTCGACCCTCCCCAGCGTACTGAAAATCAGCGTGCTGAGGAGGGCCGACGCCGTGGAGGCTGACAGATCAGCCGTCGATCTCGTCTGCCAGATCAGTTTCGTAGAGGGATTCGAACTCTGCCTCAACCCGCTCCATCTCTTCGCGGACGTCATCGCCGGAAGTCAGCAGGCTCTGCAGTGTGGTGGCCAGTTCAAGGTCAGCACCGGGCAGGAACACTCGGGCGAAGTCCTGGACCCGTGCGCGCTCCAGCTGCTCCACGGCAGTTTCAAACTGTGGAGTGTCGGCGTACACATCAGACATATCCGACTCCTGGTGGGAGGGGACGTAGCCTGTTTCCTCGGAGAACCTCGCCTGCACGTCGGCGGATGTCATGTATCCGACGAACATGGCGGAGGCCAGCTGCTCCTCCGGTGAGGAGGCGGCGGCGAGCATCAGGCCGGCACCACCTGTGGGAGTTTCACCTTCGGCTGCGGGACCGTCGGGCAGGAACGCGGTGCCGACCTCAAAGTCGGCAGTGTCCATGATGCCGCCGAGTGAACCGGTGGACTGGATGGTCTGGGATGCCACACCTGATGAGAAGTCATCAGTCTGGGAGGTGGCGGCCACATTGGCCCATCCGTCTTCAACACCGGACTGGGCGAACTCGAGGGCTTCCACGGTCTCGTCGGAGGAGACGGTGGAGAAGTCCCATTCCTCAGACCATGCTCCGCCGTAGCCCCACACCAGGTTGGCCATGCCCCAGGCTGGGTATTCATCCGAGGGTGGGAAGGCGTAGCCGAACTGGGCGAGGTCCTCATCGACGATGGTCTGGGAGATCTCAGCGACTTCCTCCCAGGTCTCCGGCGGCGCGTCAATACCGGCCTCTTCATAGTGCTCTACGTTGTAGTAGAACAGCGGGGTGGAGCGGGCGTAGGGCACACCGTAGTGGCTGCCTTCGTAAAGGTAGTCCTCGTAGAGTGCGTCCACGTATCCGCTGACGTCGATGTCCGCGGCTTCGAGCACATCATCCACGGGGATCAGCGCATCGTTGAGGTAGTTGGGGAACCAGGTGGCATCAGAAAGCACAACGACGTCCGCATTGGAGCCGCCACCGGTCTGGAACCACTGCGAGGTTTCTTCATAGTTGGCACCGGAGGTGATGACCTCCACCTCGATACCGGTCTCTTCGGTGAACTCGTCAATGAATTCAGCCTCGATATCCTCTGAGCCGCCGGGGTGGTTGGTGGCGAAGACGATTGATTCTGCGGGCTCAACATCTGCCCAATCGGTGTCGGCAGCTTCTTCGGCAGCGTCACCGCCATTGGTGTCCGGGCCGCAGGCGGTGATCGCCAGGGCGGCCACGCTGAACGCGGCGATGCCCTTCCAGCTGTGACTGATGGTGGATTGTTTCATCATGGTGCTCCTTATTGAGTGATTCAGTCGATCTGGGCAAATAGGTCTGGACATATGAGGTGTGCGGGCTTTACTTGTCAGCGGTTCTGACTTCACAGCGCTGTCTCACTTCACAGCGCCCTGGGTGAGTCCTGAGACGATGTAGCGCTGCAGCATGGCGAAGATGATGAGCATCGGCACGATCACCAGCACTGCACCTGCCATGAGGATTCCGTAGCTGGAGACCTGATCTTCCACACTGCGGAGCTGGTTCAGCGCCACCGGCAGGGTCATCCGGTCACGGCTGTCGGTGATGATCAGCGGCCAGAGGAAGCTGTTCCATTCGTTGACGATCGTGACCAGCGAGACCGTGGAGATCGCCGGCAGGGAGACAGGAACGGCGATTTGGAAGAGCTTCCGGAAGTGTCCGGCGCCGTCGAGTTCGGCGGCTTCGAAGAGCTCTTTGGGCAGCGATTTGAAGTGCTGGCGCAGCAGGAACGTGCCGAACGCGGTGCCGAGCCCGGGCAGGATGATCCCCCAGAGTGTATTGCGTCCGCCGAGGGCTTCAATGGTCATGAAGTTCGGCAACATGGACACCTCCGGCGGGACCATGAGCGCCACCAGGATGCCCAGGAAGATCAGGTTTGCCCCGGGTACCCGGATGAACACCAGCGCATAAGCGGTGGTGATGGCCAGCAGCACTTTGATGATTGAGCCGACCGAGGTGACGATCACGCTGTTCTGCAGCACCGTCATCAGCGGGATCCGCCGGTCCACCGTGGCGTAGTTCTCCGCGGTGGGGTCCTGCGGCAGCAGCTGCGGGGTCAGCGTGACAATCTCATTGACCGGCTTGAAGCTGGAGGAGACCATCCACACCAGGGGCAGCACAATGATGATCAGCGCGATCAGGATCGGCAGGTAGCCGGTGAGCATGGTGTCGGCGAGGTTCCGCGGGCTGAAGGCTTTGGTCCACTCCGGTGAACTCCGGCGCTTGGAGCGTGACTTCGCGGGTGCGGGGTCAGCCCGGGGGTGCGGTGGCACGGTGGTGCTCATTGGTAGTGCACCTTCCTCTCCACGAATCGGAGTTGGACGGCGGTGATGATGAACAGGGTGAAGAACAGCACCACCGCGATCGCTGCGGAGTATCCGGCCCGGTTGAACTGGCCGAAGGACTGCAGGTAGATCTCAAAGATGATCGTGTTGGTGCCGTTGCCGGTGGGCGTCATGACCCGCAGGATGTCGAACGCGTTGGTCATGGAGAAGATGATGTTGGTGACCAGCAGGAAGAACACTGTGGGGGTCAGCAGCGGCAGCACAATGGAGAAGAACCGGCGCACTGGTCCCGCCCGGTCAATGGTGGCTGACTCCAACAGGTCTTTGGGGATGGACTGCAGCCCCGCTAGGAAGACCACCGCACAGTAGCCGAGGTTCTTCCACACGTAGACAATGATGACCATCAGTAGGTTCGCGTCCGGGTCAAGGAACCATTGGGGTGATTCAATGCCGATGCGGTCCAGGATGAACATCAGGGCCCCGCGCTGCGGGTCGAAGATGAACATCCACACCAGCGCCACACCGACCCCGGAGAGCACATAGGGGCTGAAGACCGCGGTGCGGGCGAAGGTGCGTCCCGGGATCTTCTTGTTCAGCACCAGGGCGATCAGCAGACCCAGGATCATGGAGCCAAGCACCGCGCCTGCGGTGAAGATCCCGGTGACCCGCCAGACTTCAAGACCAGATGGTGAGGTGAAGAACCGCTGGTAGTTGGCCAACCCCACTGGGTCAGCCCGGGGCGCTCCCAGCCGCCAGTCCAGGCTGGAGAAGTACATGTTCATGGCCAGCGGGTAGTAGATGAAGGCCAGAATCAGCAGAATGTTGGGACCGGCGAAGAGGAGGAACAGGGACCAGTTCTTGGAGTTCTTCCGCCGATGGGCCTTCTTCCGGGCCGCGGCAAGTTGGGCGTCATCAGGAGGGGCGGACGCCTCAGGTTTGTCCTGCCCCACGTGCGCAGGACGTGAATCGGTGGTCGTCAAGCTTCCCCCTCCAGGTGTCTTGTGCGTGCAATGCCCCCACGCCATCGTGTGGGGCCTTACCGACTCACAGGTGGATTCCAGGTAAACCTCAGGTGAATCTCACCTGTGACTGACAACACAACTGGAGCGCTCCACATATCGTACCTGTAAGGGACTTCCCCCAAGGGGAATGTGTAGGCGCGGCTGAGAAGTTGACCATATGGACTGTCGTTGCCCAGTGACCAGGCGCTGAGGAGGTAGACCCGTGGATCAGGTGATGATCGCCGTCGCTGCCTCCTGCCTGATTGTGCTTCTGCTCAACATTGGTGCAGCACTGTTCGCATTCGTTCGCCGGGGCTTCAGCGAGGACTGGCTGCTGGTGGTGCTGCTCAGTGGGACCACCGGTGCAGGGTTGGTGGCGCTGCTGATCGTGTTGGAGTCCCTGCTAGGTAACCCCCTTGGCCCGCCGTTCCGGTTGATGGATGTAGCGCTGATCCTCACCGGGACCGCCGCCCTGACGGCCGCTGTGCGTGCCGCAGCCGGGGCCCGCACGCGTGAGGACGCCCGGGCCGGCCATGACACCAGCGGCTCCACCGCCTCCAGGGGTGAGCACTCATGAGCCTGGTGTTGGACATTATTTCTGCAGCGCTGATGATCACCGGAGCGTTCTTCTTCACCGTCGGAACCCTCGGTTTGATCAGGTTTCCCGACGTCCGCTCCCGGCTTCACGCGCTGACCAAAGCAGACAATCTGGGCCTCGGGCTCGTCCTCAGCGGCGCGGCCCTCTGGTTGGCGGATTGGGGTGTGGCTGTGCTGATGCTGCTGTGTTGGCTGTTCGCTCTGGCGGGCGCCTCGGTGTCAGCACATGTCATTGCGGGTCTGGAGACCGACCATGCTGAACAGCGCCAACCGGTGCATCACACCGGAGAATTACCTGCCGTCGGCTCACCCACTGATGATGACGACGACGCCGCCACCGCGCCGGGAGCGGATGATCGCCTGTGATTTCACCTCTCGACATCACCCTAGGCTTGGCGGTGCTGGCTGTGACGGGGCTGAGCCTGATTCCGCGTTCCCGTCTGGTGATCTCCATGGGGTTCCTTGTCCTAGGGGTGCTGGCAGCGCTGGTGTGGTTGCGCTTAGATGCCTTGGATGTGGCGCTGGCTGAAGCGGCGATCGGTACCGGCCTGCTCTCCGGGCTCATCGTGTGGCTCGCGGTGCGCAGCCCTGTACCCCCGGGGGCCGGAGCTATGGAGACCAGCCCCCGGCTTCCCTGGCTCCGCCCAGCCATTGGGGTGCTCGCTGGCGCGTCCATGACCGTGGTGGTCGCCTCAGTATGGCTAAGGGCCGAACACCACTTACCGCAATGGCGTGAAGCTGCGGAATCGCAGTTACCCGACACCGGTGTGGAGCACCCGATTACCGGTGTCCTGTTGGCTTTCCGCGCCTATGACACGTTATTGGAGTCTGGGATCCTGATGCTGACTGCGGCGGCCGTGCTGGCGCTCTCCCGCAACGGGGGGCTCTCCGCAGAGGGCGCCCACCGGTTGGGCGTGCACCAGACCTATGTGCCGATGCCGCCGGTGCCCTCGGCCCTGAGTTGGGCGGCCCGCCTGCTGGCCCCGCCCCTGGTCCTGTTGGGCCTGTGGCTGCTGTTCGCTGGGTCCACCGACTCCGGTGGAGCGTTCCAGTCCGGTGCGGTGCTTGCCGCCGCTCTGATTCTTCTGCGCTCCGCGCAGGTGGATATCAGCTCCTTGACTGCCCACTGGCTGCGTCCGCTGCTGGTGGGCGGCGTCGTCGTGTTTATTTCTGCTGGCCTGGTGGGTCCGCTGCTGGGTCTGCCGTGGCTGTCCTGGGAGCCGGAGTGGGCCTTCGCCGCCGTGCTGTCCGTGGAGATTCTGCTCACCGCCGGGATCACTGCCGGGCTCTACGCCCTGTTCCTCACTCTGGAGAATCCGGAAGGGGTGCGCTGATGGACGCCGGGATGGACACGATCACGTGGTACCTGCTGATTGCTACGTCTATGACAGTGTTCGGCATGGTGCGGTTGCTGTTGGTGCGGGACATGTTGGCCCGGCTGATCGCTCTGGATGTCACCGGCATCGGGGTGCTGGTGACCCTGGTGGCGTTGGCGGCGCGTTCGGAGTCCACGGATCCGGTGCTGCAGGCCCTGGTGATTACGGGTCTGGTGATCGCGGTGGCGTTCACTGGTCTGGGTGCGGTGCTCATCCGCCGCATTGAGGGTCAGCACGAGGACCCGCCGGGGGGTGAGCAGTCATGACGTGGACCCAGTTCAGCCTTGGTGCCCTGGTACTGCTGCCCATGCTGGGTGCTGCTGTTGCGATGCTGCTGCCGCACCGTGGGCGCCGGGTGCTCGGTGTGGGCACAGCGGTGGTGATTGCTGCGCTGACCGTCCCGGTGCTGGTCACGGTGACCGCCGGTGAGCTGACCGAACTGGTGCTCGGTGGTTTTGACGCCCCGCTGGGGATCCACCTGCGCGGCGATGGTCTGGCTGCAGTTTTCTTGGGCGCGACCTCTCTGGTGGGGCTGATCCTAACCAGTTATGCGGCCGTGTTGCCGAAGTCCACCGGGACGTACTTGAGCTCCACCGCCTGGGTGCCGGGCCACCCGGGGTTCTGGCCGCTGTGGCTGGGCTGCTGGTCGGGGCTGAACGCGGTGTATCTTTCCGGGGACCTGTTCAACCTCTATGTGGCCCTGGAGTTGGTGGGCCTGACCGCGGTGGCGCTGGTGGCCTTGGGTGGACGGTCCTCCTGGGAGCCGGCGCTGCGGTACTTGTTTATTGCGGTGCTGGGGTCACTGATGTTCTTAGCCGGGGTGGGGCTGCTCGCCTCCGTGACCGGGACTTTGGATCTGCAGCAGACCCGGCAGGCGCTCGAGGAGCTGGATGACCCCACGCTGTCACTGCTTGCGCTGACCCTGATGACCATGGGGCTCGGCATGAAGATCGCCTTGCTGCCGATGCACCGCTGGCTGGTGCCGGCCCATTCCTCGGCCCCCGGTGTGGTCTCTCCGATCCTTTCCGGTCTGGTGATCAAGGCCGCCCTGGTGGTGCTGCTGCGCTGCTGGCTGTGGGCGGTGCCGGTGCTGCCCGGCGCTGAGTGGTTGACGTGGCTGTTGGGTGGCTTGGGGGCTGCCGCGGTGGTGATCGGTTCGGTGCTGGCGCTGCGGCAGGACAGGTTGAAGCCCCTGGTGGCGTACTCAACGGTCGCCCAGATCGGCTACTGGTTCTTAGCGTTCCCGCTGCTGCTTCCGGGGGAGAACGACGACGCCGCACTCGCCTCAGGCGCCTATAGCGCAGTCATTGCCCTAGCCCTTGGGCATGCTCTGGCCAAGGCTGGCCTGTTCACTGCCGCCGGGTTCCTCAAAGACCGGTGCGGCACTGATGAGATTGAGGCTCTGCGCGGCGCCGGAGCCCACCACCCCACCCTGATTTTGGCGATGGGCCTGTGCGCTGTGGGGCTACTGGGTTTGCCGATCAGCTTGGGGTTCACCGGCAAATGGCAGCTGGCCACGGCTGCGGTGGCCGCCGAGCACTGGTGGCTGATCCTGGTGCTCGGCGCGGGCACCCTGCTTTCGGCCGCGTATCTGCTGCGCGGGATCGCCCCGCTGCTGATGCAGGCCGAGGTGGATGACGACGCCCCGGCGGCGAACCCGGTGACCATCCGCGAGCGCGTAGGCGAGTTCGCGGTGCTGGCCCTAGGTGTGGCCACCCTAGCTACCGGCCTGCTGGGCGTCTGGCTCAGTGACCTGTTGGAGGTGGGCTCATGGTGGTGAATGACCTGATCCCGCTGGGGCTGGTGCTGCTCTCGGTGGCGGTGGCGGTGGTGATCTTCCCGCTTCCGCAACGCCTGGCGCGGCTGCGCAGCACGGTCAACCTGGTCGGCGCGGTAACCAAACTGGTGCTGGTGATGCTGCTGGTCCCACCTGTGGTGGCCGATGGTGCGCGCCCGGAGTTCGCTGTCCCCTTCTTACCCGCCGGCGGTGGTGAGGCGATTTCGCTGGTGCTGCGGGTGGATCCGCTGGCGCTGTTCTTCGCCGGGCTCTCTGCGGTGCTGTGGCTGCTGACCACGATCTACGCCATCGGGTACCTGAAGGGCACCGCGTATCAGAGCCGATTCTTCGGGTTCTTCAGCCTGTGTGTGGCGGCCACGGTGGGCATCAGCTTCTCGGGGAACCTGATTACGTTTTTGGTGTTCTATGAGCTGTTGACCCTGGTGACCTACCCGCTGGTGGCGCATTGGGGGGATGAGAAGTCGCTGAAGGCGGCCAGGCTGTATATGCGCTATGCGCTCGGCGGTGGCGTCGCCTTGCTGGTCGGTGTGGTGTGGCTGACCATGGAGGCCGGGCCAGCCGACTTCGCTGAGGGTGGCGCGGCTGATGTGGCTGAGTTCGCCGCCGGCTCCCCCACCGTGGCGGTGATCATCTTCGCCCTGCTGGTCGGCGGGCTGGGGGTGAAGTCTGCCCTGGTGCCGTTGCACTCCTGGCTGCCGGCGGCCATGGTGGCCCCAGCTCCGGTTTCCGCCCTGCTGCATGCAGTGGCGGTGGTCAAGGCTGGCGTGTTCGGCATTGTTCGGGTGGTCGATGACGTCTACGGTATTGAGGTCGCCTGGGAGCTGGGGGTTTTGACTCCGCTGCTGGTGGTCGCCAGCATCACCATTATTTACGGGTCCTACCAGGCGCTGCGGCAGACGGAGATCAAGCGCCGCCTGGCGTACTCCACCGTCTCCCAGGTCAGTTACGTGGTACTGGGGGTGACCATGTTCTCCATGGCAGGCACCGCCGGCGGGGTGGTGCACCTGGTGCATCAGGGCATCATGAAGATCACCCTGTTCTTCTGCGCCGGGCTGTTCGCCGAATCCATGGGTGCGCATAAGATCTCGGATCTGCGCGGGGCCGGCCGTCGCATGCCCTGGACCTCTGCGGCGTTCACTGTCGGGGCGTTCGGGATGATCGGCCTGCCGCCGACTGCCGGGTTTATTTCCAAGTGGCAGTTGGGGCTCGGCGCACTGGACTCTCCGCACCCGTGGGTTTTGGTGGTGCTGGTGGTCTCCTCACTGCTCAACGCCGCCTACTTCCTGCCGGTGGTCTACAACCTGTGGTTCGGTGAGAAGAAGAATGAGCAGGAGAACGACGATGCCGACGCCCCGGCAATAGCCCATGAGCGGGAGCAGGTGCCTGAGCGGGTTCACGAACCTGGGCCGCTTCTAGTACCTGCCCTGTGCACTGCCGGGTTCACGCTTATAGTCGGCCTGGCTGCGTCGTTACCGTTCTCTCCGCTGGAAATTGCACAATTCATTGCCGAGGGGGTGTTCAGCTGAGATGCATGCACCTGAGATGAGTCCTGTTGAGATGCTCATAGCTCTGAGCCTGCTGATGCCCTTTGCGGTGACTGGGGTGATTGCTCTCGCCGGGACACTGGGTCCGGCCCGTGCCCACCGGGTCCGCCGTACCGCCGCCATGCTGTCTCCACTGACGGTGCTGCCCGCCGGTGTGCTGACCCTGGTGGCTCCGGATGCGGAGCTTGAGGTGCCGTGGCTGCTGTTCGGCACAGCGTTCAGCATGGATGCTGCGGCCCGGGCGCTGACACTGATTGCGGTGCTGCTCTATGGGGCGGCTCTGATGGCGGTGACCTGGGTGAAGCTCCGGGATGCCGAACGTGGATCCGGGGCGCTGAGCGCGTTCCTAATGGTGTGCTTCGCGGGCAATATCGGCACGTATCTGGCCGCTGATGCGGTGAGCTTCTACTTGGCGTTTGCGGTGATGAGCTTCTCTGCTGCCGGGTTGGTGATCCACTACCGACACCAGGCTGCGCGGCGGGCCACAAGGATTTACCTAGTGATGTCGGTGATCAGTGAGACGGCGATCCTGGCCGGACTGATCCTCACAGCGAGCGCGGGCGGGTACCTGGTGGCCGATGCCCCTGCTGCGGTGGCTGCCTCCGAGCACACGGGCCTGATTGTGGTGCTGCTGCTGATCGGGTTTGGGGTCAAGGCCGGCACGGTGCCGCTGCATGTGTGGCTTCCGCTGGCGCACCCGGCGGCTCCTCCGGCGGCCTCGGCCGTACTTTCTGGGGCGATGGTCAAGGCTGGGTTGATGGGCTGGATCCGGTTCCTTCCCCTGGGTGACCCGGCCATCCCTGCTGCTACGGGGCAGACCCTGTTGGCGTTGGCCTTGATCGGGGCGTTCGCCGCGGTGGTGGCCGGTGTGCTGCAGAGTGACCCCAAGGTGGTGCTGGCCTATTCGACGATCTCCCAGATGGGGTTCATTACTGCCCTGGTGGCGGTGGCGATGCTCGTTCCTGAGGTGTCCGGAGCGGCCACTGCCGCCGCGGTGCTCTACGCGGTGCACCATGGCCTGGCCAAGGGTGCGCTGTTCCTGGGAGTGCCGGTGGTCAAGCACTACGCCGGCGGTCGGACCGGGATCCTGGTCGCGCTCGGAATGGCCGGTGCGGCCCTGGCTGTGGCGGGTGCCCCGCTGACCTCGGGCGCCTACGGCAAGTATGTTTCCAAGGAGGCGGTCGAAGGCATCACCGTGCTGGGCCTGGGACTTGATCAGATCCTGCCCTTGGTGGCCACCGGCTCCACCCTGCTGCTGATGCGCTTCGCCTGGGTGATCACCCGGGCCGAACGAGCCCCGCGCCGGAGGCCCGATGGTGAACTGTTCTCCTGGCTGGGCGTGTGCGCGGCCGGAGTGGCAGTGCCGTGGATAATCGGCCTCCGGTGGATCCCTCAGGCCGGGGACTTCAGCTGGACGGCGAGCGCACTGTGGGACGCCACCTGGCCCATTCTGCTCGGTGTCGGCTTGGGTGCTGCCGTGGCGTTCGCGGCGCGGCGAGGCCTGCTGCCGCAGCGGCTGAGCGCAGATGGTCAGACTGTGCCACCGGGCGACATTGTGGTCGCGGAAGAGTCCCTGCTGGTCCGTGGTGGACGTCGCACCTCCGCTGGGCTGGACGCCGCCCATGGCGTGACTGCGAGTGTGCGCTCACGTGGCGCGGGCGGTGCGCACCGGGTGGCTGAATGGACCCGTCGTGGTGCCTCCCGTGCTGAAGCTGCCGTGGGCAGCTGGGAAGGTTCGGGAGTGGTCATTGTGGCGCTGACCGCGGTCACTGTCGTGCTGGTGATGTGGGCAGGAGGTGCGTGGTGATGCAGAGTATTGTCATGCGCTGGCTCCTAGCGGCAGTGCTGCGCGCTGGCATCCTAGGTGTGCTGTGGGCGGGGTTCACGTCCGCTTCCATGGACTACGCCGTCTATGGGCTGGTGTCCGTGCTGGCGTGCACGCTTATGAGTCTGTGGCTCATACCGCCGAAGTCTCCGACGCAGATTGCACGGTGGCCGCGTCGGGTCTGGTTCTCCGGTGCGCTGTGCCTGTGGTTCCTGTGGCAGTCGGTACTCGGCGGTGTTGACGTGGCGGTGCGCTCGCTGCGCCGCCCGGTGCGGATTGATCCGACTGTGGTGCGCGCCCCGATCGATCTTCCTGAGGGTCACGCCCGCCAGCTAGCTATGGTGCTGATGAACTTGATGCCCGGCTCCATGATCCAGCGCACCACCGATGATGGCGGCGCCACCGCGCTAGTCACAACGGATCAATATTCGGCGGCCAGATGTGCCTCACCCCAGCAGGTTGAGCTGCACACTTTGGCCCCCGAGCTAGACCCCGCCCGCCAGTGGAAGCAGCTCCAACACCGCGTCTCCCGCGCCTTCGACTGATCTCCTCGCGCTGGAGTAAGTGCTTCATGCCGCCCAAATCGAAAGCGCGCCTGAGCGGGGAAGCCGCCTGGTGGGCCGAACGCCTCAGTGATAACGAACCTGCGCCAGCAGATACTCGCTCAGGCTCGTTTCCGGTTGCCGATCTGTCTCCCGAGTTTTGTTGGGGTCTCAATAAAGTGAAGAACCGAAGAGTGGTGCATCGACATCTTAGATGACCTGGATGACCAGCGCGCTTTGCGTCAGTTCCGGCTAGTTGCCGGTCGAGAAGGGTACACCCAGCGATCTGTTGCTAGTGGTGTGGGGATCTCACAGCCGGCTTTGTCGAAGGCGTTGAAGGCTACTGAGACGGTTCCGGAGCCAAGAGAGGGTTTCTCCGGAGCAAGTCCTTATGAGATCTGCGCCCGGTACGATGCGGGATTCATCGACCGGGACCAGCTGGTGGATGAACTCACCCGGTGGAGCTATGGCGCTCAGGGCGGGACGGATGGTTATGACTCCCTGATCGTTGATCAGCCGGGAAGCTGGACGCATGTGGAACTTGCGCTCTGCATCAAAAAGCCTTAGCCGCAGATGCCCCAACAGCGACTATGGCGGCGCAGTGGAGCTGTTCGTACGCTATCGGGGTCAGATGGCCGATGCTGCTGTGGAGGCGTTGGTGGTTCCACCAATCGACCCACCCGGCAGCAGCGAATTCCACATCGGAAAGCGCCCGAAAGGGGCCTTCGTGGAAGACGTCGGTGCGGATGGCCCCGGTCTTGAACAATCGGCCACGTGGGATCTTGGGGTGGCGTACCCCGGCTGAGACTTTCGAGGATCAGTCACGCTCTGTTCAACAGTCGACTGTTGCGACGATCGGTTGAATACGGCCTGAAACCCCGCATCCGAATGTGCCACTAGCTGCCCGCGTCCGACGGGGTGGCCCTCGCGTCCTCGCTGCCCCAGGCCCATCCGCAGGGACATGTCCACCAGCTCGGTGGCCTTGATGGTATCGGCGTGCCAGCCGATGATCCGCTGGGCGTAGACGTCGACGGTGAAGGCGACGTAAGACGAACCCGGCCGAGGTGCGCACATGGGTGAAGTCCGCGATCCAGACCCGGTTCGGCGCCGTGGCGATGAAGTCACGATTGAGCAGATCCCCAGCCCGTGTGTCGTCCTTAGCCGGGACGGTGGTGCGAACGGCCTTACCCCGGCGGGGCTCCGGACAGGCCCAGGGACCTCATGGCCCGATCCACCGCGCCCGGGGTGGCCCCGGGCAGGCGACGGCGAATGGCCGCGGTCATCTTCCTGCGCCCGTAGAGGCCCTCAGCGGTGCGTTTGATGGTGCCGTCCTCCTTGCGCATATAGGCCAGAGAGCGGATGGCTTCTTCGACCATCGCGTCGGTGATGGTCCTGATTGCCGGCTGGTGGTGGGCCTGTTTCCAGGCTCGGTAGGTCCTTGCCGCGACCGGCGTCCCCTCAGCGGTGAGGATGGCGCAGATCGACTCGACGGCATGACCATCAGGCGCAGCTGATCGGTGAAAGCGCTGATCAGCGGGATCGGGGGTCGAGTTCCCCCGCGAAAAAATCGAAGCCTTACGCAGAATCTCGTTGGTCTCCTTCAACCTCTTGTTCTCGGCCTTCAACCGGCGGATCTCTTCGAGCTCATCGGTCAAGGTTCCCTCGTGGGTGCCGTGGTCGATCTCGTGCTGGGTGATCCATCGGCGCAAGGGAATCCCGGCCAACGCCCAGCTGGGCGAAGACGGCCTTGATGGTCGCGGTGCGGGATGACTACTCCGACTGGTGGTCCAGCACCAGACGGACGGCCCGCTGCTTCAGAGCGGGATCGGTGATTCGAGGCATGACTGCATCCTTTCAGCTTAGAAAGATGCGGCATCGAACCTGGGGCGCTTCACCCAACCTGACCTAGACCCGCCAGCCGATACGATGGAGACTTTAGCTAAACGGTATCGAGGCTAAACCTTGATCCACCGATGAGGAGGGGCTGATGAGGGTGGGTTGATAGAGGAAATGCCCCTCTGACCTGG
>NZ_VAVZ01000035.1 GCF_005771525.1 Nesterenkonia salmonea
GCCAGGAAAGGCTGGGCCGGCAGCCCCTGACACGCCCGGGCCATACACACATTTCTGCCTATAACCCAGGTTTAGCACTTCTAGGCAAACCAAAAAGGCCCCCTGATCTAAAATTTTCTTAGATCAGGGGGCCTTACTAGTTGCGGGGGCAAGATTTGAACTTGCGACCTCCGGGTTATGAGCCCGGCGAGCTACCGAACTGCTCCACCCCGCGTTGGGTTTCCCGTTTCCGGGACTTGTTTATCTTACATGCAGGCAATCCTGCGACCAAATCGGCGGCGGGGCCAGGATGTACATCCTGACTCCGCCGCCGATTTACCGGTCTAAGTTGTCGACCCTAGTCAGCCAACTGCGATTCCAGCTCGAAGAGCTCGTCGAGGGTGTCCTCGAAATCGACCTCAAGCTGACGGTAGGTGGAGAGGTCACCCTCAGCGAAGGCTTCATTCCGGTCAGCCCAAATTTCGGCTGCCTGCTGACGAAGCTCCTCCAGACGCTCCTCATCACCCTCGGCGGCAGGAGTCTCTTCCTGCTCATCCTCGTCCTCATCTTCGGGAGCGGTCGCCTCTTCGGTTTCGGCTGGGGCTTCCTCTTCTTCCTCGACCATGCCCTCAGCCCCTTCGACGGCATCCGCGTCGACGAGTTCCTCGACCTCGTCGGCGTCGACGCCGGCACCCTCAGCGGCCTCAACTCCGGCGTCGCCACCGAATACCATGTCAAGAGCGTCCTGCAGGGTGTCACCGTAGCCGACGTTCTCACCGAAGGCGACAAGCACCATCCGCAGCGCAGGGTAGGCGGCACCAGTCCCTGTAGCCTGAACGTAAACGGGTTGGATATTCAGAATGCCTTCCGCGGCAGGCATCGAGATCATATTGCCGCGAAGCACCTGCGACCCACCAAGCTCCAGGACGTTCAGCTGAGAGGCGATAGTGGAGTTTGAGTCGAAGTTCGCCTGGGTCTGTCCTGGCCCGGGCACTGCGGTGTCTCGTGGAAGCTCCAGCATCCGCAGCGTCCCGTAGTCCTCATTCTTGACGCCGGCTTCACCGGTGCCGGCGTCACCTGATGCTGCGAGGAAGCCATAGAGCACGTTGCGCTGCTGACCGTCTGTCTCCGTCGCAGGGATGAAGGTAGACGTCAGCGAGAAGCTGGGCTCCTCCTGCTCCGGCATCTGCAGTGTCATGTAGTAGGGAGGCTGGGAATCTCCGCCCTCCCGCGTGGGGTCCTCCGGAACTGACCAGGCGTCGTTACCCTCGTAGAAATCGTTCGGAGCGTCAACGTGATACTCCGTGAGCAGCTGACGCTGGATCCGGAACATGTCCTCCGGGTAGCGAACGTGGTCCATCAACTCCGCGCTCATTTCCGAGTACGGCTCCAACGATGACGGGAAAATCTGCTGCCATGCCTGCAGAATCGGGTCTTCATCATCCCAAGCGTAGAGAGTGACGGATCCGTCATAGGCGTCAACGGTTGCCTTCACCGAATTCCGAATGTAGTTCACCTGACCGGTCAACTGTGGGGCGCCCTGCGTCAGTGCGTCCTGAGTCGCGGACTCCAATTGCTGCTCAGCTGAGTACGGGAAATCGTTAGATGTGGTGTAACCCTCCACAATCCATTTGATTCTTCCGTCGACGATCGCTGGATAGATGTTCTGGTCAACTTCCAGGTACGGAGCCACCTTTTCCACTCGCTCGCGAGGGTGGCGATCATAAAGAATCTGAGATTCTTCGTTCACGTCGCCGGCCAAGAAGATCTCCGGAGACTGGAAGTTCAGCGAGTAGATCAACCTGTTGAACAGGTTACCCACGGACGGCCCACCGTCACCGGTGAACGTGTACTGAGTGTCCTGACCCTCATCGCCCGTATCTGCGGCTCCTTCACCTTCCTCGTCATCGGTGAGTTCGACTGCAGGACGGTCGAGTTCACGGGGGGCCGCACCCTCTGGGGCCCCAACGATCGAGTATTGCGGAGTGGATTCGCCGAAGTAAATGCGCGGCTCGTAGTCCTCATCGCTCGCCAGATCACCCGTGGTAGGAATGCCCTGCAGACTGAAGTCCGGACGTCCCTCCGGGGTCACTGTGTTCGAGTTGGCCGCAACGAGTCCATACCCGTGGGTGTAGACCAGGTGCTGGTTGACCCAGGATCCCTCAGGAGCATTGACCTCACGAGCAGCGATCACGGTGTCGAACGTTTCACCGTCAATCTCATAACGGTCAAAACTCAGCGTGTCCGGGAAGGTGTAGTACTGGCGGAACTGCTGGAACTGCCGGAAGGCGGCAGAGACCAGGTTCGGGTCCAGGAGACGGATGTTCTGAATATTGGGAGCGTCCCCAGACAGGGCGCCCTCCTCGGCCTCCTGGGTGGCCCGGTAGTTGATCTTGTTCAGATCATCCAGGCCGTAGGCGTAGCGCGTCATTTCCATATTGCGCTCGATGTATTCGGCTTCCAGTGACTGCTCAGTGGGCCGTACTTGGTATTCCTGAACCAGGAAGGGCAGCACGCCGGTACCGATGATTGCCGTCACAATGAGCATCGCGGTACCGATGATCGAGAACCGCCAGCGGGCGGTGATCGCAGTGATGATGAAGACCAGGGCCACAAGAACTGCGGCGATGGCCAGAATAGTCTGAGCGGGGATCACAGCGTTGACGTCAGTGTAGAGCGCACCCGCCCACGTACCACCCTGGTCTTGCAGCGTCGCGTAGCGACCCAACCACCAGTTGACGCCCTGCAGAAGGACGAATACGGCGGCGACGATGGCCACGTGCCACCGTGCTGCCTTTTCCACGACAACCTTGCCGTTACCTTCGATCCGTATGGAACCGAACAGGTAGTGGCAGAGTATGCCTGCGATTCCAGCGACGAGAACGGCCGAGATGAGGAAGCCATTGACGAAACTGAGGAAGGGCAGGGTGAAAATGAAGAAGCTGAAGTCCAGACCGAATTCTGGGTCGGTCTGCCCGAATGATTCTTGGTTGAAGAACAGCATCACCTGCTGCCAGTTGGCCTGAGCTGCTGTACCAGCGAAAAGCCCCATAAGAGTCGGAAGACCGAAGATCAGCAGTCGGCGCATAGATGTCAGGGTCGACTGATACCGGTTGACGGCCTCACCTAGTTGGCCCTCAAGTCCCAGCGGACGGGTACGGAAAGCCATAAAGAGGCTCAACCACACCAGTGCAGCCATGACAACGAAAGCCACCGCGAAGAGTGAGGACCGGGCTAGCCACTCGGTCCAGAAGACCTCGGAGTAGCCCAGATGGGAGTACCAGATGACCTCCGCGTAGAACCCGGAGAATGCCACGAAGGCACCCAAGAGGGCCGCGATGATGATGATGGTGATAATCAGCGCGGAGGGACGACGCCGCCCCCCGGAACTGTTTTTCTGCGGACCATCGCCACTGGAGCCGTCGTCGCCTCCACGATTACCGCCATTACCCGCGCCGGAGCCGAAGATACCCCCGGAGAAGGGGTTCGAATTGCCGAATCCCTGTGAGAAGCTCAACGTCTGTCCTCATCTCTATATGTACTCATTTTAGGTGCAAGTGTGCCGGATTCTCACCGGCCGCAGGGCGAAAGCCCTGCGAGAAAGTCCTCATCGCTGTCTCTGACGGCGGCAAGTATCTCGACGGCCTGATTAGCGTCTTCGACCCCATAAACTTCCAATCCGTTCGGAAGCCTGCCTTCCAGCTCATCACAGTTATCCCGTGGAGCCAAGAAATACTCGGCCCCCTGGCTGCGTGCACCGGCGACCTTCTGAGCAATGCCGCCGATTGCGCCAACAGTCCCGTCCGGGTCAACTGTCCCCGTACCGGCCCAATCTGCGCCTCCGGTGAGTGATTCCTCAGTCATGGTGTCAATGATCCCCAAAGTGAACATCAGTCCAGCGGAGGGTCCTCCAACGTCTTCGAGCTGGATATCCGCTTGGACCGGGAAATCGAACTCGCTGCCCAACAAGATGCCGACGTAATACTCACCATCAGCTTCCTGGTAGGTGGGGGCCTCCACTTCGACGTGTTCCCCGTCTCGAATTAAAGTCAATTCTATCGGTTCGCCGGCCGCATCATTGACTACCTGACGCAGTCCTTCTATGCCGGTGACTTCCTCGCCCCCGGCGTCGAGCAGGATATCCCCAGCAGAAAGGGATTCGTGGGTTCCCGCTGCGATGGCCTCTTCGGTGAAATCCATGACCGACAGCTCCACCGCGTAGTCCACCTGTAAGTAGTCCAGGGCAGCGGCGAGGGCAAGTTCCTGCGATGACGCCATGGCCGCGGTGTTCCGTTGGCGTACCTCTTCTTCAGTGGTCCCGGAAGGATAAATCAACTCATGGGGAGTCATATCTACGCTGGGTGAGAGCCAACCCCGGATTGCGTCAGGTACTCGAACGGTGGAAGTCGGGGCACCGTTGACGTAGACCGTTGTCAGCGCGAGAGTGCCTTCGGTCTCGTAGCTCGACGCGCCCTCGACGGCGATGACCGGCTGATCGTCAATCTCTGCGATGGTGTCGAAGATTGGTCCGGGAGACTCCAGCAGATAGGCGCTGGGGAGAGCCAGCGCGACCAGGCTAGCTGCCAGGGCACCTCCACCCGAGACAATCTGAACCGTCTTGCGTAGGCTCACGCACGATCTCCGGAGTCGCCGCCCGGGCCGTCGTAGCCACCATCCAGCAGTTTCTTGAGCTCGTCATCAATTTTCTCGGTCTCGGCCTGACGCTCCGCCCTTCGGTTGTGGAAACCGGAAGGATCGTCCAGATCGGCTTCATCTGGCTGGAGGTCGGGATGGGACCAGACTTCATCGCGGCCTGCGACACCGTCCTGCTCGCGAAGGTGAGCCCACAGGGCGGCAGCGTCTCGGAGTCTGCGTGGACGAAGCTCGAGCCCTACCAAGGCGGCGAAGGCAGCTTCGGCCGGACCGCCAGTAGCACGTCGGCGGTTCATGGTCTCGCGGAGCTTCTCGATAGAGGGCAGGTGTGCACCGGCCTGGGCAACGACGTCGTCCACCCACCCCTCAACGAGCGCCAAAGTAGTTTCGATCCTCGTCAAAGCCGCTTCCTGCATGGGTGTTCGGTCGGCTTGGAAAAGCCCTTCGCCGAAGAGATCCTCCATCTCTTGAGGGTTCGACGGGTCGATCTGGCTTGCAGCCTCTTCCACACGCTCCATATTGATGTGAATGCCAGCTGCATATTGGGCTACGGCGTTGAAAAGGTCATCCTCCAACCATGGGGCCCTCACGAACAGGCGCATACGCGCAGCTTCCCTCAGTGCCAGGTACAGGAGAACCTCTTCGTCTTCGACTTGCAGACCCTGGCCGAAGCTTTTGATGTTCGCCGGCACGAGCGCCATGGTCGATCCTGCAAGTGGCAGCCCGATGTCGGAACCGGAATGAACTTCACCAGCGAGCTCACCGATGGCCTGGCCGATTTGCGCTCCGAAGGCCACCCCGCCCATGCGCTCCATCATATTCGCTACCTGCCCGGCAGCGTCCGGGGGCAACATTGCTTTCATTTCTTCAGGGAGGTTAACGCCTTCACCATCCTCGAGCTGCTGGCGCACGACCTGCCCCATTGCTCGTCCCACAGATTCAGCGACAGGTTCGGTAAGCCGCTGCCATGATTCAAAGGTTTGCTCGATCCACTGCTTGCGGCTCAGGCCCTGCCCGATGGCGCCGATGGCTTCGAAACTGGTGGCCTCGTTGAGCCACATCTCTGCGAGGCGGAGCGCATCATCGACTTGTTTGCCTTCGACCGGGGTGACAGCGGCGTCGTCGCTGCCCAGAGCTGAGACTGCAGCGTTTTTGGTGAGTTCCCAGTTGACGGTCTCATCGCCCTGGTTCTGCATGGCGGAGAACATTTGCTGAACTTGGCCCATGATCTGTTGCATCATCTGGGGGTCGCCAAAGCCGGGGGGCAGCTGAGAGGGGTCGAAGCCGGGGGGAAATCCGGGGAAACCACCGCTGGGCGCCCCGGAGTCTTGACCTCGCCCGCCGGGCGTCCCTGTGAATCCTATGGAGGGACCTGAGTCATCCTTAGAGGAATCATCGTCCCCGGTGCCGGACTTGTCGCCAAAAGCCTCACCGAAGAGTTTGCGCAGAAACTCTTCTTCATTCGGCTCGCGGCGCTCGTTGTCGTCGGGCTGATCAGACATCGCTGGCTCCTGCTCCAGTTGAGACAAAGCGTGAAACTAAAGGGTATCCCTGGAGCCTGGAGAATGGTGCCTCCGTTCGCTCACAGCCCGACCAGGCCATCTTCGGTGGATTCCTCAGCTTCATCACAACATGCGCAGCTACGTCTGCGACGTGTTCTGACACGGGAAACACGACCCGTGGCAGCATCGGCGATCAGCCCAGCGCCCAGTACGGCAGCTGTGGCCATGCCGTCGATCAACACCGAGATCTGATGAGCTGCCAGAGCTGCTGCAGCCTCATCCAGCGGACTAGCTGTCCCGAGATCCTGTGGGGGCGCTTCGGCAGCCAACCGGCCTATTCCCATGCAGTCGCTGCACACCAGAGAGTCCTGCAGCAGAAGCGGTCCGATCCGCCAACCGGATTCGGCGACCAGTAGTGTCAGCACCCCGGGCGATTCCTCTAGGGCGCGGTGGAGAACGGCAGCGGGCACCTTCCGTCGAAAGGCAAGAACATGAAGATCTGCTCCGCTGATGGATGATTCAGCTGGGGCTTCTACGACAGCGGTCTCCTCTGACCTCGAGGTCAGTAGCTCTGCGGCAGCCTCCGTCCGGGGCCTTCCGATGTCGAAGGTACGAAAACCTGCGTCCCGAGGACCCACGGGGTTGTCATCCCGCAGGACCAGCGTTCCAATCCTGCAGTCCACGATGTGCTCAGCGAGGCGAAAACCTGCGGTGCCGAGCCCCTCCACGATGACGGTCGCGAGTCTGCGCCTCGCTCGGCAGACCACTACTGGATCGAGTGTGCTTGTGGCTCCAGCAACGGGCATGTGATCTTCTTCCTGTTTGAATGTTTTTGGTCTCATTTATTATCTACAGGTGAAGCTTTGGCGGTCGAGTTTTCCACAGGTCTGAATGTCCGCTCGGCGTACACTGGCCACCGATGGCACAACAGCAGCACACAATTCAGGTGGACGGCGAAGACGTGATCGTGATTCGCTCCGCCAAACGGCGACGCACGGTGAGTGCGGATCTTTCAGGTGGCGAGCTCCGGCTGCGCGTGCCGATGCGGCTTTCCCGCAGCGACATCGAAACGCACGCCCGTGCTTTCCGCAAGCGACTGGCGACCCGCGCCGCCCGCGCTGGAAGCAGCGACGAGGCCCTCATGGTCAGAGCACGGGAACTGGCTGTTCAGTATCTGGGCGCCTCAGCCATGCCTGCCTCGGTGTCCTGGTCGGATCGACAGCGGAAGCGCTGGGGCTCGACCACCTCCACGACGGGAGAAATTCGCCTCTCCTCCCGGTTGCGGAACATGCCGGGATGGGTTGTTGACTCTGTGCTGATCCACGAGTTGGCACATCTGATCGAGCCAGGACACGGACCCCAGTTTCAGGAGCTGGTGTCACGGTACCCGCGGACCAAGGAAGCAGACGCGTTCCTGGCGGGTGTTACCTGGACCGACCAGCACCGCTAGAACTTCAGAAGTTCTGCAAGGCGCTTGAGGACGAGAGCACCCGAAGAGCCCCGAGCTACGCGGCTCCGCTGAATTCCCGGAGGGCGGCTCTGAGGCGATCACCGTGTTGTTCCAGCTTGCGCTGACCAATGCCGGGGATGGCCAAGAGCTCCTCATCAGTTCGCGGCTTTTTCTCTGCGATCATCTCTAGCGTGGCGTCGCTGAAGACCATGAACGCGGGCAGCCCCAGTTCCTTGGAATAGCTCAAACGCCAGGCGCGCAGTGATTCAAAAGCTTCCTCATCGTAGCGGGGCGGACACTCCGCACACCTCCGACGTGAGATTTCGGCGCCGACCGTGAGCACTTCTCCGCAGCCGGCGCAGACGGCGGCTTTGCGCTTGCGCGCTGCTGCGTTGACGCTGAGCTTTCCGCTCCCCGGGGCGATCCGCCGCGTAGGTGCTTCCAGCCCGAGCTCCTTGCGCAGCGGGATGAGGAACCGGGAGCTCTTGCGCCGACCACGGCCACCCGGATGCCGCGCCGCGGCTGAGGACAGGTACAGGAGCGTCTTGGCCCTCGTGATCCCCACGTACAACAGGCGGCGCTCCTCGTCGAGCTCCCGCTGGGTTTGAGCAAACGTGATGGGCATCAGGCCTTCGCACAATCCCACCAGGAACACCGCTTCCCATTCCAGCCCTTTGGCTGAGTGCAACGATGCCAAGGTCACACCCTCGACCGTTGGCGCGTGTTGAGCGGCTGAACGTTCGTCCAGCTCGCCAATAAAGGTTTTCAGCGTCAGGCCTGCACGTTCAGCGTCCATCCGCTCCGCCAGGGACACCAATGCGGCCAGTGATTCCCACCGTTCACGCCGGGCCCCAGCCGAAGAGGGCGCCTCACGAGACCAGCCGATAGAGGAAAGCACACCCCGGACAGCATCAGGCACCGAGTCGACAGAATCCTCGGCGATGAGCGAACTGGTGCGCAGCGCGGCAATCCCTTCCCGCACTTCAGGACGGGAGAAGAACCGTTCTGATCCACGAAGCTGGTATGAGATCCCGGCTGTAGCTAGGGCCTGCTCGAGAACCTGGGATTGCCCATTGGTGCGGTAGAGCACTGCGATCTCACTCAATGGCGTTCCTGCTTTGGTCGCCTCGGCGACTTTCTCGGCAACCCACGATGCTTCGGCGTCGTCGTCAGCGTGCTCGGTCACCTCAGCTGCGGGGCCCGCCGCGCGCTGAGAGATGAGCTGAAGGGGGGCCGGCCAGGGTGCCTCTCCCCCAGGACGACGGTCCGCCAGGAGCGTGTTGGCGAGCTTGACCACCTCAGGCGTGGAGCGATAGTCCCGCACCAGCTTCACCACATCAGCGTTCGGGTACCGGCGCCGGAAGGTCAGGAGGTAGTCGGGGGTCGCGCCGGTGAAGGAGTATATGGTCTGCGCGGCATCACCGACTACACAGAGCTCATCCCGCCCGCCGAGCCACAGGTCCAGCAGGCGCTGCTGCAGCGGGGAGACGTCCTGGTACTCATCGACGATGAAATGCCGGTATTGCTGTCTGACCTGGGCTGCTACCCGCTCGTCGGATTCGAGCATGCCGACGGTGAACAGCAGGACATCCTCGAAGTCCATCAGGTGACGGTCTTCTTTGATGTCCTCATATGCCTGGTAGAGCCGAGCGAACGCCTGATGGTCGACTCCGGCGGGGGCTTCCCGATCCTTCGCCTGGGTGAGATACCCTTCCGGGGTCAGAGTGGAAACCTTTGCCCATTCGATTTCGGAGGCAAAATCGCGCAGACCTGCACGATCAGTGGTCATGCGGAGCCGTTTGGCGGCCTCAGCCAGGAGCTTGATCTTGTAGTCCAGGATCTGCGGCAGCGTCCCGCCGATGGTCATGGGCCAGAAGTACTGCAACTGCCGCAGGGCAGCGGCGTGAAAGGTTCTGGCCTGAACCCCTGGGGCTCCCAGGGCGGCCAGCCGCGAGCGCATCTCGGCGGCCGCGCGGGCAGTGAAGGTCACCGCCAGCACACGGTGCGGATCATAGACTCCGGCCCGCACCCCGTAGGCGATGCGGTGGGTGATGGCTCGAGTTTTGCCGGTTCCGGCGCCGGCGAGGATGCACAGCGGCCCGGTGAGTGTGGAGGCTGCTGCTCGCTGCTCGGCGTCCAACCCGTCGAGGACGGCTTCCGGAGGGGCCTCCTGCACTGCGTAGGTCATGGGCTCTACCGTACCGCCGGGACCGGAGCTGTCGACGTCGTTTTCCACAGTCTTCCGCGTTGCATGCCCGTTCTTGGCCCTGTGGTGGCTAGGCTGAGGTCCGTGCGATGGACTTCGATGGAATTGGCTGCCCTGGCGACCCGTGCGGTGCCGGGTCTCTCACCGACCGGTGTAGCCGATGCTCCCGATGATGCCCGGGACTTCATGTCCGCCGTGGTGGTGGACGGTTCGGGGAACCGCTGGCGAGTCCGTGGCCCCCAGCATCAGCAAGCGGCTATGCGCCTGGAGACTGAGGTGCAGGTACTGCGCGGGTTCTCCACCGCGATTCGCGCGGAGCTGCCGTTCCGTGTGCCGAGCGTAGCCGGCGCCACCCGCGTCGAGGACATGCGGGTGTTCGTGTACAACCACCTCCCCGGTGAGCCAGTGGAGTTGCCAGATTTAGTCCGTGCGAGCCCTGAACTCATTGAAGACTTGGGCCGAACAATGGCTGCGGTGCATGACCTCTCCGAAACTGTGGTGGACCATGCTGATCTTCCGGGATACAGCGCAGAGCGTGTTCGGCAACGCCGTCTCAATGAGCTCGACGCCGCCGCGTCCACCGGACAAGTGCCCCCGCTCCTGTTGCGGCGCTGGGAACGCGCTATGGAGGACAAAGCGTTGTGGGACTTTGCGCCCACCGTGGTCCATGGCGACCTTCACGAGGACAATCTGCTCATTGAGGGCGAACGAGTGATGGCTGTCACCGGCTGGACCGACCTGCATGTGGGAGATCCTGCCGATGACCTGGCCTGGCTCATCGCCTCACCTGAGCAGACTTTCAGCGACCGAGTGCTGGCTGCCTACACTGCTCAGCGCCGCACTGCGCCGGATGAGCATGTGCTGCGACGGGCTGCGCTCTCTGCAGAGTTCGCGCTCGCCCAGTGGATGATCCGCGGGACCACTGGTGGTAACGAGCAGATGGTTGAGGAAGCTACTGGACTGCTCAAGCAGTTGGCGTCCGACATCGAAACCTACGGTGGGCGGCCCATTGCGCTTGACCCACCCGAAGAAGACAAGCCTCAGGCGCCGGCCGACACTCAGGACTCTAAGCCGGTGAGGCGCGCCGGCGCGGCCGCGACAATCGCGGGTGCTGGGGCATGGGACGCCTCCGACGATGATGGTGAACCGGCCTTCATCACGGATGCTGACGTGGCAGAAGCGGACCCAAGCGATGGTGCCGCGGAACAGGAGACCGGTGTGGTGACCCCTGTTCCTGCACATGCAGCGCCGCGGCCTGTTGCCACGCAGCGAACCGCCTCCGACGACGATCCCCTCACCGAAGAAATCCCGGCCTATGTAGACGACGCTGGCGAGTTCGACCTGCCCGCCCCTGTGACGGGCTCGCTGCCGATTCAGCCCGATCACGACTCTGAGCGCAGAGCTAAACAGAAGAACTTCTTCCCGTCCTCTGCAGCCTCGGCCGCTAGCGCACGGTCGGCGAGCTCTTCAGCTTCGTCATCCTCAGCGTCGTCGGCCATCTCATCTGCCTCTGCGCAGTCGGCGCCATCGGCAGTTTCGGCCGCCTCGGGCGCTTCCGCTGAACCGGTGGGTTCAGCGGCCGAATCAGCTGCGAGCCCAGCTGAGGCGTCGTCGTCCTCAATTTATGAGCGTCACCCAGGACTGCGTCCACCGGGCTCCTGATCCGCTGGTCATTTTAACTTGATGATTCGGGAATGATCCTGCACGGAGCGCGGTTGGGTTTGCGGTGACTAAGAACCACATGACCCGTACCCAAATGGCCTGGGCGATTTTGGCGCTTGCCACAGGCGGTTTCGCGATCGGTGTCACCGAGTTCGCCATTATGGGGTTGCAGCGTGAGATCGTGCTGGATCTCGACGTCAGTTACGGCCAGGGCGGCCTGTTGGTCTCTGCCTACGCGGTCGGCGTGGTGGTGGGCGCGCCGGTTCTGGCTCTGATGGGCGCCAAACGGGAGCGGAAGGCCTACGCCTTATTTCTGCTGGTGCTGTTCATCATTGCGCACATACTGAGCTTCGTCGCCCCAAATTTTGAGACTCTGTTGGTGGGGCGTTTCCTCTCCGGGTTACCCCATGGCGCCTACTTCGCCACTGCGGCACTGATGAGCGCGCAGATGGTGGGTCCTGCCAAGCGTGGGCGTGCGATCGCTGTGGTGCTGTCAGGGCTAGCAATCGCCAATGTCTCCGGGGTTCCCGCGGTGACTTGGATCGGGCAGTTGTTCGGGTGGCGTTGGATGTTCCTGATCGTGGCTGGTTTGGCCGGTCTGACGATGCTGGCGGTCGCCTTTCTTGCACCTCGCCAGGACGCCCCGGCGGGCGCGTCCGTGAAGGGCGAGCTGCGGGCATTGGCCAATCAGCGGCTGTGGGTAGGTATTGGCCTGGCAGTGATCGGGTTCTCAGGAATGTTCGCGATCTACACATACCTGTCCCATGTGGCTGTTGAGGTGACGGGCTTCAGCGACAGCGCTCTCCCTTGGGTCGTGTTCATTTTCGGTGCCGGTATGGTCATCGGCACGTTCATGGGTGGCTGGGCCACTGATAAGTCGGTACTGGGCACGGTGCTGATCGCGATGATCATGGTCGCACTGTTTATGGCGTTGTTCGCGGCGTTGGCTCATATTCCGTGGGTGATGTTGATTCTGCTGTTCTGTGTGGGTGTCTCGTCATCGAACCTCAGCCCCGCGATGCAGACCCATCTCATTGATACCGCACCTAAGGCTCCGCAGCTTGCCGCAAGTTTCCACCATTCAGCTTTCAACGCTGCGAATGCTTTGGGCGCGATTGTTGGTGGTGTGACCATTGACATGGGGCTGGGGCTGCGGGCACCTGCCTACGCGGGGGCGATCGCGGCGAGTGTGGGCGTGCTGATCGCCTTGTACGCGATTTGGTTGACCAAGCGCGCTGGGCAGAAGGTGTGATGACGACGACGCGTCAGCGGCCCTGTTACTTCCGGACGCCGGTGAGAGCCGGCTTGCCGGTCACCTGAGAAGGCGGCGTCGTAGACTCCTGATATGACGGATACGACGAAGGCGCTGTTGCGGTCAATCCGCGCATTGACCGGTAGCTCCCAAGCACTTGATGGGTCGAATCTTCCGGATGACCCGGTGGAGTTGTTCTTGTGGTGGCTCCAAGAGGCGCTGGATGCTGGTGTTGAGGAGTCCCGCACTATGGCGTTGTCCACAGTTGACGCTGAGGGTGTTCCAGATTCGCGGATGCTGATTCTCAAGGAAGTGGATGCGCAGGGGTGGGCATTCGCCAGCACCGCATCGAGCCGGAAGGGTCAGCAGCTGCGCGATTGTCCTGCAGCCGCGTTGACGCTGTGGTGGCAACCGGTGATGCGGTCGGTGCGTGTGCGTGGCCGAGTGGTGGAGGCTGAGCGTGAAGAGAGCGTTGCCGATCTCCAGGCACGCAGTCCGGCGGCGCAGGCATTGGTTTCTGCCGATGATTGGACTCTGTGGCGCGTAGTGCCGGATCGTGTGGAATTTTGGCAGGGCTCTCCGGATCGTGCGCATACTCGCGTCATCTATACGCCTGAGGGGTCATCGTGGCGCGCGGAGGTTGCTGAGGAGTAGTTCCGGCCTCTTTTAGCCGCCGCTGATGATCGCTTCTACTGCGCTGACCTCAGCGAGGTTGTCAGGCGAGTGGACGGTGTCCCGGTCGAGATAGACAAAGTGCCCCCAAATGTTTTCCATTGGCACGCTGTAGAGCCTGCTGAAGGCAATCCTGTACACCGCGAGCTGTAGTTCTTTTTCTTCCATTTCCGGCCCCTTGGGCACATCCCCGGTTTTCCAATCGACGAGATCGAATGTGCAGGCGGCCATTTTCTGGTCCCGCTCAGCTCGGGGAAGTCCGGTCCAGGTTTCGAAGATCTGGTGGCTCAGCGCTGTCCCATGGGAGTCTCTGGCGAAGACGGCGTCGATCCTGCCGCGCAGCGTAGTACCGGCCAGGGTGGTTTCCAGAGGGATTTCGACGGCGAATGCGGGGTGGGCTGCCCAGGGACTGTTTTGGTAGCTGGCTCGGACGCGTTCCAGTTCAAGACGTCCGTCGAGGTCTTCTTCGGCGTGGGTGGCGAAGAGCTCGTCGATATCGGGCAGTGATGCTTGGACCTCGAGGACCTGCTCGATGATCGCGTGGATGGCTGTGCCGCGCCGGGCTGCAGAGGATGGTTTCTGCGGTATGGGGCGGCGTGCCTGTTCCAGGACGTGTGCACGGTCCTGCTGCAGTTGCACCACGGATGAGGCGGAGAGCTGCTTGGGCAGATGTAGTGAGCGGGTTGATGAGCGGCGCTGTTCAGCGCGTTGGATCACCAATCGTGCTTGCTCAGCCCAGGGGTTAGCTTCCTGGCCGGTGAGATCTGCCGGTTCTGCGAGGTTCTCTGCGAGGTTTTCTGCGACCAGCTCAGCGGCCTTCGTCAGGGCTGGACGCCGACTGGCCCGCGGTGGCGCTGGATCTGCGGGGTCTATGTCTTGGTATGTGTCGATTGAAGTGGGGTCTTGGAGATCTGCTTTGATCAGGCGCTGTTGCCGGATGGGGAGTTCTTCTAGCGGGTCGTAGGGCCATGTGGCGCTGAGGGTGATGTTGGCCAGTGGGTTCTGCTGTTCCGGATCGTACTCGTGCCAGCCAAGCTCAGTGAACCGCTCTGTGGCTGAGGTTTCTTGGGAGAGATCACGGATGTTCTGCAGGAAGGGTGAGGGCTCTTGGCCTCCAGAGGCGCCGTAGAAACATGCCCCGGTGCATAGGAGTCGTGTTTTGGCCCTGGTCATGGCGACGTAGGCCAGACGACGGTCTTCTTCTTCGCTGAACTCCACGCAGTCGTCTTTGTAGACGGGCCCCTCATAGTTCTTCAAGGAACTCGTGGCGCCTGCTGAGCGCGCCCAGACCTGGGCTGTGCGTTTATCGGTGTCTTCGATCTGGTCACTGACCCATTGGGGCAACGACTCGGAGTCTCCACGCAGGGGCCATGGGAGATCACCGTCTTTTTTGGTCCAGTTGGTGGCCATTCTGGCCATGCGTGGGAATCGATCCCGGCGCAGTCCGGCGACGGCTACGACGTCCCATTCCAGCCCTTTGGAGGCGTGGACTGTCAGGAGCTGCACTGCACCTGGTTGGGGATCGGCTGCCGCCTGTTCTAGGCCTCTTTCCTGGTGCGCCGCAGCGTTGAGCCATTCGAGGAAGCCTGTGAGGTCTTGACTTGCTGAGGAGGCGGCGAACGATTCGGCATATTCGATGAGGGCATCGAGTTGCCTGGTGGGATGGCTTCCCACTTCCCAGGGGCGTGCTGAGACTTCGACTCCGAGGCCGGTTTCGTGAATGATCCGCTGGATGAGACTGCCGAGGTCGAGGTGGAGGAGTTCTCGCAGTGTTCTGAATTGGTCCCTGGCTTGGGAGAGCCGGATCGTGCCCTCTGCGGAGAATCCGCGCCGGACGGTCTCTTCAGCGGTCGGGTCAAAGTGGTCGAGGGCCTCAATCAGTGAGGGCATCTCATCGAGCTCCGGTTCCAGGGAGCTCTGTGTATCGTCATCGTCTTTGGTGGGGCTCCCGTTGCGTTGATGAGCCCGTCCGGATGCGCTGCGGCCCAGCAGGTACAGGTCTTTGGGTCCTATTCGGAAACGGGATCCTCCGAGGATCCGGATGAGTTCATCTGAGCGCTTAGGGTCCGAGAGCACCCGCAGGTATGAGAGCAGTTCGACTATTTCAGGCCGGTAGAGCAGCCCGGACAGGCCGGCGAGTTCGTGGGGGATGCCACTGCGGCGCAGGGCGTCGGCGATCTTCGCCAGTTGGCCGTGTGTTGTGGCGAGGACTGCACACTCAGGGGATTCTTCGCCTGCGGGTACCTCGAGTGCGGACCGCATTTCTTCAACGATCGCTGCGGTCTCTTCCTCCTCGGTGGGGAAGAATCCGAAGGAAACATGCCCGTCGGCTACGCTACTGGGCGGCACGATGCGTTGTGCCGGTGCTTGTTCGCCTTCGGTTCCTTCAGTGAGTGGTATTCCTTCCTGGCTTAGGATCCGCCCTTGAGTGTCCATGCGGTCAGCGGTAATGAGTTCTCTGAGTTGGCGGCGTAGATGGCCGGTGCCGCGATGCCACGTGGGCCCTGTGGTTTCGGTGTACAGGGTGAAGGGTTTGACGATCTCATTGGCGGCATCCAGGATGCTGCGGCCGTTACGCCATGCGATGGTCAGCTGTTTGAGTTCCGCGGAACGGGTGCGGCCTGTGCGTGTGTCTCGGGCGGGGAACATCTGGGGGAATTGAAAGAGCTGCCCGGCTGAAGCCCCCCTGAACCCGTAAATGGACTGGTTGGGGTCTCCGACGGCTGTGACCGCGTGGCCAGTACCTCTGCCGAAAAGATCAGCGAAGAGCTTCAGCTGTGCGTGGGAGGTGTCCTGAAACTCATCAAGCAGGACGACCTTGTACTTTTCACGTTCCCGGGCTCGAACGGGTGAATCTTCTGTTGAGGCCAGTTGCGCCGCGTAACGGAGGAGGTCTCCGTGGTCAATGAAGGCTTCGGCTTGTTTGGCGTCTTGGTACTGGGCTGCGAGCTTGGCCGTCTCCCGGCGTAGCCTGAGCGTATTGAGCAGGTTTTGTCCTTGTTGGTTAAGGTGTTCTTCCCATTGCTCTGCCCGCGCAATTTCTATGTCCAACCAGCTGATGACCTCTGTGGGCGTTTTGAGGTGCTCTGCCATGTCTTGGGAGAGTTTCAGCACCTGCTCGGGGAGCGAGTTGGAGTTGGCATCAGCGCGGATGAGCGCTGCCCCGTCCTCATAGTTGGTGATGAGGTCGGTGATGATTTGCCAGGATTGTGCGCCCCCGATGAGCTCTGACTCGGGCTCCAGCCCAATGTGGAGTCCATATTCGCTGACCAAGGAGTGGGCGTAGGAGTGGTACGTGGAGATGGTGGGTTCGACCACGCTGGTGAGATCGAGGTCGGGGTGGTCCCCATTGCCGTATGCTGCGCTGCGCAGCTCAGGTGGTATGAGGTCTTCGGCCCGGATGAGTTCGGTGTCGACGAGTTTCTTGAGCTTCTCGGTGACGCGCTCGGCGAGCTCACCGGCAGCCTTGCGAGTGAAGGTGACTCCGAGAATCTCTGGTGGTGTGACGAGCCCGTTGGCGACGAGGTAGACCACTCGGTCAGCCATGGTGGCGGTCTTTCCGGAGCCTGCCCCAGCGACCACCAGCATGGGTTCTAGTCCAGATTCGATAACGGCGCATTGTTCGGGGGTCGGGGTGAACTCTCCGAGGGCTTCTGCGATGTCTGCGGGGGTGAATCTCAGTGAGTTTTGGTGCAATGTCATGGCTGCGTCACCTGCTTTGCTTCCTCGCAGAGGGGACAGAGCGGTCCGACGCGGCAGGTGCTCCACCGTCCTGTTCCGGCATTGGCGTCCGCTCTTGCTTCAAAGGTCGGTTGAGTCATGGCGTGTACTGCTTGCTGGAGTTGTTTAAAGGGCCACGCTTGAGGCTCATGGAGAGGCACTGCTTCCTGCTCTCGGACGGCGGCGTGCTTGTTCGTTGCCACGTAGAGCAGTGCCGCCTTTTCCACTCCTCCGAGCGTTTTGAGGGTGGGGTCCCCTGCCGCTAGCAGCTGGTAGAGACCGAGTTGGGGGTGGCGTTGCGTTTCTTCCTGGCTTGGCGCTTTGCCGCCGGTCTTGAGGTCTACGATGTGTAATTTGCCGCCGTCACGCTCAATGCGGTCGATTTCTCCTTTGATGACTACTCTGCCGGTGCCTGTGGCACCTTCAACGTCAATGCTGGTGGAGGCACTTGTTTCGGTTCCGACGACTTCTCGGTTGCCTACTCGGACGTGATAGCCGGCTAGTTGCCGGAGCATGTCTCGGGCTTGGGCTTTCCTGGCTTCACCTTCCCAACCTTCTAGCCTCAGTTCCGGCCAGCGGCGCTCCAGGACGTGGTGCAGTTTCTGGATGTCGGTCTCTTCAGGGTGCGCTTCGGCGATGGAGTGGATGAGCGTTCCAAGCATGCGGTTGAAGTCGGTGGGCTCGGTACCGCCTGCCCGGGTCGTGAACCATTGCAGGGGCTGGGTGATGGCGGTTTGGACCGTTGAGGGTGACACGGTCAGTTCCTCATCTGCGCCGAAAATCGGTTCAGTGCTGGTCAGCTGGGGTAGGCCCCACCATGAGCTCGGGTTCGCACCGGCAATGTTGTGCGACGCGAGAGCGGCGAGCGCCTGGGCGGCATTCTGGTCCGTCGGGTCTGCTTCGAGAGTCCGGCGTAGATCGGCTATGAGGGACGCTTCGGTCAGGGGACGGATCTCGGTCTCCGTGGGGGATGGCCGGTGCTCAGCGACTGTGATCAGGTCGAGTAACGTGCTGGGTCGGTTTTCTTGGTTCTCCACCGCTACCGCGAAGAGTCGGTGTGTTGCCCGGGATATAGCCGATGCGAAGAGGCGGTATTCGTCCTGGAGCGTTTGCATCCGCTTGACCATGAGGCTTCGGCTTGCGGCACTGCTCTGTCCTTCAGCGACGTCGGCGAGTTCCCTGCTGCGAAGAAGCTCCCCACGGGGTTGGGCGTTGGGCCAGACACCTTGTTGGAGGTCTAGGACTATCACCGAGTTGAAGTGCCGACCTGCCGCTGTGGTGGGGGTCAGCACCTCCACGGCGTCGTCGTCCGCGACAGTCTGTGCCAGCGTATCCATGGGCAGCTCAAGTCTCTGCATGTGGTCAGCGAAACCGGCAGCGGTCCCTTGGGGGTTCTGTTGTTCGTATCTTTCGGCGGCGTGGAAGAGCGCCAGGACGGCGTCGAGGTCCCGGTCCGCCCTCTCTGCATCCCATCCTGGGTGTTTGGTGGCTTCCCGCCAGGCCTCGGCCAATCCGGCAGCGTCCCATATTTCCCACAGCAGTTCACCGGGCCGGGTTAGCCCGGTTTCTGCCGCGGCGCGTGCGGCCTGGAGCATGCGGGCAAGGCGTTTCAGCCCATTGGCCGGGGTTTCCGGACGGTCTCCTGTGGCGGGCAGAGCGATGGTGTTGAGGATGGTGTCCTGCGGGTTGTGAGCAGCGGCCAGAATAAGCTCGTCAGAGCTTCGGGCATCCCGGTTCTCAGCTGTGGCGAGTCTGCGCTCATGCCGTCGCAGGTCCTGCCTCAACCGCCGGAAACTCAGGGCGTCACCGATCCCGTAGCGAGAATCGGCGAGTTCTAGAACCTCACCGAGGCTGAGTGCGGGCTCGGAAGTGTCACGTCCTTGGCTGGCCCATGCCAAGACTCTCAGAAGCGGCGCCACTGCTGGCTCCTGATTGAGCACGATGTCACGCATGGACTGACGGACCGGGATTCCGTGGGCAGCCAGCACCCTTCCTGTGCGCCGAGCTGTACTTCCGCTCCGCGCAATGACCGCAATCTGATGGAACGGAACCTTTCCGTGGTCGTACCGGCGGAGAATTTCGGCTAGAACCGCACGCTCAGCGGCATGATCGCTGACCACCGTGACTGCATCGGCAGAACCACCTGACGAGGTCTCTTCCAGATTTCCGTGGAGGTAGGTTTGCCACATGCGGCGAAGGGAAGTTTCCGCCGGCGCTGAGATCCGTTGAACGGTCCGGGAGTAGACCTGAGCGATCCGACCGGCCATACCGTGTGACTCCGCCAGCGTGTGTACCTGTGGGTCTTGGCCGTAGAGGCCCAGACGTGGGTCAGCTGCCATGAGTTCGCGCCAGCCCTTGAGCTTGTCCGGTCTGGCCCCCCGGAATCCCTGTGTCACAGCATCGGGATTGGCCAAAGCGAGTACCGGTCTGCCGGCGCCGATGAGTCTCAGCAAGCGGTAGACACTAGGGCTGGCTTCTTGGACGTCGTCAATGATGATGTGCATCAGCCGGTTGCGCTCCGCGTCCAGCAGTTCAGGGTTGTTCTCCAGAAGGCGAGCTGCCTCGCTCATAAGGCCTGCCGGGTCGTAGGCATCTTCGAAATCTGCTGAGCTGAACCTCTCGAGGTAGCGTGAATAGACTTCGGCCGCAACCTGCCACTCAGGGACCTGCTGCTGGCGTGCCGTTGTTGCGAGCCAGGTGGGGGTGATGCCATGTTCCCGGGCGCGGTCGAGCAGTTCGCGAACTTCCTTACGGAATCCGTCTGCCTTGGTTGCCTCACGCAGGCCTGTGGGCCAACGGTTCACAGCACCCTCGGTGATCATGTCCTGGAGGATGTCCCGGATGATGTGGTCTTGCTCTGCGCCTGAGAGCAGGCGGGGTGTCTGGGCGCTGAAGGTGAGCATCTTGCGGCGTCGTGCTTCCCCAAGCACCCAAAAGGCATACGAGGCAAATGAGCGTGAGGGCTGCTCGCTGAGAGCGGCCTCTGGAGCTTCTGCACCCCAACGTGATTCGATCTCATCCCTCAGATAAGCAGAAGAATCGCGGGTCGGTGACAGGACCAGGAGGTTGCGGGAGTCTTCACCGCTGCGCAAGAAATCCAGCGCTGAGTCGACCGCCAGAGTGGTTTTGCCCGACCCAGGTGCACCATAGACGAGCGTGGGACGCTGGGGAGCCAACAACCCACCCATACTGTGCTCACTCATGCTCTCTCCTTGTGAGTTCATCTGCTCCGACTTGGGTCCTCTTCTGCGCGTTCCAGACTTTCATGGAGTGCTCATCACAGGCTACGTGCACTCACGGACATTCTCTGGCTCCGGCCAGGTGCTCGCCGCCATATCCGGCCTCCCCGGTATGGTGACGAGCATGGAAAGTGAAGCTCTGTTTGATCTCCATCCCGCGAGTGGCTCCTGGCACCGTCAGCGCCGAGTGGGATTCGACCTCGAAACCACCTCACGGTTCCCCTCCGAGGCCCGGATCGTGTCGGCTGCGTTGGTGACCTGTGATCCTGACGACTCTGCTTCTCCTCGAGTACGTGAATGGTTGGTGGATCCAGGTGTCGAGATCCCCCAGGAGACGGTCGAGATCCACGGCATCAGCACTGAGTACGCTCGGGAGCACGGCCAGGATGCAGCTGAGGCTGTCGCGGAACTGCTAGCTGCCTTGACTCGCGAGTTCGTCTCCGGTGCCGCCGTGGTGGTGATGAATGCCCCTTATGATCTGGCCGTGCTGCGCGGCGAGGCTGACCGATACGGCTTGGAATTCCCGACCCCGAAGCCAATCATTGACCCCCTGGTCATTGACAAGCAGGTGGACAAGTACCGCCGGGGTAAGCGTCGGCTGCCTGATCTCTGCGGTGTTCACGGTGTGCAGTTAGCTGAGGCTCACTCCGCAGCACCCGATGCCCTCGCAGCCGTGCAGGTCGCTGACTGCCAAGCAGAGAAGTACCCGGAACTTCAGATGCCCGCCCATGAGATCCACGCTCTTCAAATGGGGTGGAAAGCGGACCAGGCTGAAGATTTTCAGGCTTACCTGCGTAAGCAGGGAAAGGCCGACGCCGTGATCGATGGGGCGTGGCCCCTCTAAAGGGGACACACCGAGGCTTAAGTGCGCGACAATAGAGGCTATGACTAAGACTCCAGAGGATTCGGAGAAAGACGACGAAGAGCGCCGCTTCGAAGAACGGTGGAGCCGTGATCATGCTAATGACGTTCCACGGACTGCCTCGGGAGCCTTGCCGACCAGTGTGCTGGTGATCGCCGTCGGCATCTTCGCCTTGGGATTCTGGCTCTTTAGGCGCTGGCGCCAACAGTATGTTGACTACAGCAATATTGGTGGTTGGGCCGAGCCAATCCAGCCGATCCTCCTCATGTTGGGAATCACCTAGTCCACGTCAACAGGTCAGATACGGCAAGACCTGCGAAATCTGGGAGAGGAGCACAATGCCTGGAGCTGAACCTCAAAAGTCGCAGAAGCGTACCTTTTGGGCTACGTGGCAATCGGCCGTAGCGATTCCAGGAATCCTACTCATCGGGTGGATGATCTTCGCACCGGAAGATGCACGGCTGACAAGCGCTCAAGTCCTCATGGCTTGGCTCGCGATTTTCACAGTAGCCGCGGTAGTGGCCCTGCTCCGGGTCAAAGTTCAACCGGGTACGCAGGCTAGGGCGCTTCGAGGCTGAAGAACAGAAAGCAGACGAAGGCGGTTCGCTCACCTGCACTGGCGGGCAGAAGTTCAGCGGGAGTGTCGGGCGACCATGGAGGTTCACTCACGGCACTCATGCGGAAACCTGCTTCATTGAATGCATCACTCATGGCGTGGAGGGGGCGGTGCCAGTACGTGAGGACTGCACTCTGACCCTCGAACTCGAATTCCTCCGAGTATTGGGCCAGAGCGAAGTAGTCGCGGTCCTGATAGTTGAACATATATGCCGCCGGATGGGGTACGGACACGATGAGTCTCCCTCCGGGCCGCAGAACGCGCCGCAGCTCGGCCAGGGGCTGGATCCAGTCCTTCACATAGTGCAAAGCCAGAGAGCAGACCACAACATCGAACGAGTGGTCACCGTAGGGAAGCGGTTGACCGAGGTCGGCGACGTCCACATCCGCGTCATCACCGAGACGCTCGCGAGCCAGCGCCACCATGGCAGGACTGAGGTCAAAGCCGCTCACTGCTGCGCCTCGATCCCGAAGCGCCGAGGTCAAAGCCCCAGACCCACACCCCGCATCAAGGACACGGCAGCCGTGAACGTCCCCGGCAAGCTCAACCATAGCCGGGCGTTCGTACCAGGCATTGAGCAGGTTGGTCTCGTTTGCGCGGGAATAGGCCCGCGCGAAGGCATCGTAGTCAGTCATACTCACGAGCCTACGGGGCCGGGAGACCCAGACTCAGTTTCATCAGGCCGCGGCGGGGCCTCAGCGGCACCCAATGCCGCACGGAGAATACCGACGCCGAACACTGCAAACCCCAGACAAACGATCACGTACTCGAAGAGTGAATCGTCATAGATCTGAGCGTAAAGGGCTGCCGGCACGAATTGAAAAACAATCATGAACCCGAGCATCGCTGCCAACCCGGCACCGGTCGTCGAGTTGCCCCATCCGGTAGAGGAGAAACCATAGGCCCGCTGGAAGTAAAGGACAATGGCTACTAATGCGGCACAACAGATGAGCATGCCCGTCCAACCCAAAGCGTCCCATTCCACACGGGCTCGACCCGCGAAGAACAACATACCTGCACCAGCGAAGGTCAGGCCCACCGCAGCGTAGACATCATGCGGCGGACCAAGCGCAGGCTTACGCTGCGGCCCTTGAACTGCCTCCGAAAGGCTGCGCCTGTGTACCTTGTTTCCTTCCGCCACCATCAAATCCTTTTGCAGTACCGGCAGTTGACCACTTCCTCCGGATGCTACCGATGACGACGACGGCGGCAAAAGGGCTCTGTAGTTTTGGGCAGTAGTGGGAACGGCACCGGCCCTGCAGCGACCCGACTAACCAAACGTGGCACCCGACTGAGCGTCACAATCGGGCCACAGCGAAGCCCGCTCAGCCGGCGTCGGCTGCCGCTTGGGCTGCCTGCGGGAGGGCCTGCAGGATTCGGTCCACGGCGGCGTCGTCGTGTGCTGCGGAGAGGAACCAGGCTTCGAAGACACTCGGGGGCAGGTAGACGCCCTGTTCCAGCATGGCGTGGAAGAACGGGCCGTAGCGGAAGGACTCCTGCGCCTGGGCCTCCGCATAGTTGTGCACTCCGGTGGCGGAGGTTCCGAACGCCAATGAGAACAGCGAGCCGACCTTCTGGATGGTGTGATCGACGCCGGCGTCGGTCAGTGCCGCAGCGAGCCCATCCGCGACCACCTGAGCCTTCAGGTCAATGTGCTCATAGACCCCAGCAGTCGCGTTGTTCAACGTGGCAACACCAGCGGCCATAGCCACCGGATTCCCCGAGAGCGTCCCCGCGTGGTACACCGGCCCGGTGGGAGCAAGGTGCTCCATCACGTCGCGACGACCCGCCAAGGCCGCCGTGGGCAGACCGCCGCCGATCACTTTGCCGAAGGTGAACAGGTCTGGTGTCCAGCCCTCATTTCTGCCCGAGGCGCCCCAGTACCCGGCCTCGGTAATCCGGAATCCGGTCATCACCTCATCGAAGATCATCAACGCCCCGTGCGCAGCCGTGAGGTCGCGGATGAGCTGGTTGAAACCAGGTTCCGGTGCCACCACGCCCATATTCGCTGGGGTCGCCTCCGTGATCACCGCAGCGATGTTCCCACTGTGCTCAGCAAACACTGTCTCAAGGGCTTCACGGTCGTTGTACTCAATGACGATGGTCTCCCACGCCTGTGCCTCCGTGACACCAGCTGAGCCGGGCAGGCCCAGAGTCGCCACCCCGGACCCAGCGGCAGCCAACAGTCCATCAGAATGTCCGTGGTAGCAGCCTGCGAACTTCACCACCAGGTTCTTCCCCGTCGCGCCGCGGGCAAGCCGGATCGCAGTCATCGTGGCCTCAGTACCAGTGGAGACCATGCGGATCATTTCCGCACCCGGCACTCGGGAGCGCACCAGCTCCGCGAGTTCGGATTCCAGCGGGTGGGAGGTCCCGAACCCGAGACCCTTCTCCACAGTGGCACGCACAGCGTCCATCACAGCTGGATGACTGTGTCCTAGCAGGGCAGGGCCCCAGGATCCGACGAGGTCCACGTACTCCTTACCCTCAACATCTGTCAGGTAGGGGCCATTGCCCTCCACCATGGACACCGGCGTCCCGCCCACGGAGCCGAATGCCCGCACTGGGGAGTTCACTCCCCCAGGCATCAGCGTCTGCGCGGTGGTGAAAAGATCCTGGTTGGTGGTCATCGGTCCTCCTGCAGCCAGCGGGCTGCCTCGGCGGCGTAATAGGTCAAAACATTGGTGGCTCCAGCACGGCGAATGGCGGTGAGGGTCTCCAGGACCACAGCTTTGCGGTCGACCCATCCATTGGCGGCGGCAGACTCGATCATCGCGTACTCACCGGAGACCTGATAGGCGGAGACCGGCACATCACTGATCTCGGCCACATCGGACAAGATATCCAGATAGGCGCTGGCGGGTTTGACCATCACCATATCGGCACCCTCCGCCAGGTCCAGCTGGACCTCTTTCAGCGCCTCAGTCCGGTTTCCGGCATCCATCTGATACTGCCGGCGGTCCCCCTGCAGCTGGGAGTCCACCGCCTCACGGAACGGTCCGTAGAACGCGGAGGCGTACTTGGCGGAGTAGGCCAGAATGGGCACATTGTGGTGGCCTGCGGCGTCGAGCGCGTCGCGAATCACAGCGACCTGACCATCCATCATTCCGGAGGGCGCGACGACGTCCGCACCAGCCTCAGCCTGGACCACACCCATTTGCGCATACAGCTCAAGAGTCTGGTCATTGTCGACCTCCCCGTGGGAATCGAGCACCCCGCAGTGGCCGTGGTCGGTGAACTCATCCAGGCAGAGATCACTCATCACCGGCAGAGCGTCGCCTACTGTGGCTTTCACCGACCGGATGCTTCGGTTGAGGATGCCATCCGGGTCAAGACCAGCAGTTCCTTGCGCATCCCGTTGAGCGGGGATTCCGAAGAGCATGATGCCGCCCAACCCCAGGTCTGCAGCCTCACCAGCAGCCTTCAGCAGGGACTCTTCAGTGTGCTGAACCACTCCGGTCATGGAACTGATGGACGCCGGTTCGGTGAGACCTTCCCGGACGAACACCGGAAGGATGAAATCTGCAGGATGAAGCCGAGTCTCAGCGACCAGTCTGCGCAGGGCGGGTGTGCGGCGGAGTCGTCGGGGTCGGTCAGCGGGGAAAGCCATGGTCTTCAGTCTAGAGGTCCGTAGCTGCCGGTCACATGTCCAGCTGAGCCAGAGCTTGGAGGGCTCCATCAGCTGTGGGTGTGCTCAGAACAGCATCAGCGGGTTGGCCCAGTCGGCTCAGGGTCTCAGCGGTTGGCCCTCCGATGGCGAGAACTCTCACTCCGGAGACGTGGCGGGTGGCCCATACTTCTGCGGCGCTGGAACTGGTGACCAGGACGGCATCGTCGCCTGTCAGTTCCGGTGTGAGGTGGTCCACTGCGGGTGGGCTGAGCGGGACCGTGGCATAGGCCGTCACCTGGGTGAGGTTCCAGCCCTTCGCGGTCAGGCCCTCCGCCAGAACCGGGCGGGCCTGGGCGGACTGGGGCAGCAGGAGCTCGGTTCCGGGATCTGGGGTGGGCAGTTCGGCGAGGATACCTGCGGCGCTGTGGTCCTGCGGCATCCACGGCACGTTCACTGAGCTGCGTTGTTCAAGTACCCGCGCGGTTCCGGGCCCGACGACGCCCACGCGGGTCTTCTCCGGCACTGCTCCGGACCATCCGCAGGACACCAGGGCCCGCACGGTGTTGGCACTGGTGAGCAGTAGCCAAGAGAAGTCACCTTGTTCCAAACGCTGAATCGCTGTGCTGAGTTCGTGGCGGTCCTCTGGCAGGACCTGCTGGGTCAGGGGCATGTGCACGCATATGTGGCCGGCCTGCCGCAGTCCTGCCTCAAGATCCCCGGTCTGGTCGGAGTGGCGGGTCAGTACGATGCGCACAGCGGCCCCCTGTGATGGTCCCGAGGCGAAGCGTTCACTGGGTCTTCCCTTTCGGGGGATTCAGGAGTCGATGACGTGCTTCAGCAGGCCGCGGTCCTCGGCCAGGAGGGTCTCTGCCACGCGGGTTCCGAGTTCCGCGGCAGCTGTGATGCCAGCTTCACGGGTGACTCCGGGTTCGAGCGTCAGCTCCTGGCCGGCCCGTTGAACCTCTGAGCCATCAGGTGCGCAGACCATGGTGTCCAGGCGCAGCTTCACTCCCCCGTCGGGTTCATCCTCGCACCGGGCGAGCCCGCCGATGGGTGCGGAGCATCCGGCGTTGAGCCGAGCCAAAAGGGCCCGCTCGGCGGTGGCTTCCAACCGGCTCTCCAGATGATCCAGCTGGGCCAAGCTGACGGATAGAGACGTGCTCGGCGCCGACTGCGCGCTGCGGACTTCCACTGCGAGTGCACCCTGTCCGGGGGCGGGCAGCATCACGTCAGGATCCAGTAGCTCAGAGATGTGGTGATGAAGTTCCAACCGGGCCAGTCCTGCCCCGGCGAGCACTACGGCGTCCAAGTCTCCGCGGGCGGCATCGGGCGCTTGGCTGGATTTCTCAGCCGCGTCCTCACGCCCACGGACGCGCGCCAGCCGGGTGCCGACGTTGCCGCGGATGTCCACAATGTTCAGGTCTGGTCGTGCAGCCAGCAGTTGGGCCGCACGGCGAGGGGAGCCGGTGCCGACTTTGGCCCCCTCGGGGAGTTCCTCAAGAGTGAGGTCATCGGCGGCGCACAGGGCATCACGGACATCTGCCCTCTCGGGAACTGCTGCAATATTTAGTCCCTCAACGTCTTTGGCCGGCAGGTCCTTCAGTGAATGGACGGCGACATCAATGTCCACATCGAACAGGGCTTTGCGCAGTGCGGTGGCGAAGACCCCGGTGCCTCCGAGCTGGCTCAGCGGCCCGGTCAGGACATCACCCTCTGACCGGATGGTGACCAGCTCGTAGTCCAGCCCACCCAAATCGGCGAGCGCCTCAGCCGCTGTGGTGCTCTGCCGCATGGCCAGCCTGCTGCCCCGTGTGCCGACGCGGAAGGACTCCATCAGGCGAGCACTTCAACAACGTCGACTGTGTCGGGGAGCCGGCGTCCGGTATAGAAAGGGATTTCGTCACGCACGTGGTACCGGGTCTCGGATTCACGCAGTCGGCGCATCATATCCACCAGGTCCCGCAGGTCTGGGGCTTCCAGTGCTAGCAACCACTCCCAGTCATTGAGCGCGAACGCGGAGGTCGTGTTCGCCAGCACGGAGGGGAACTCCTGGCCGAGCTCGCCGTGCTCACGAAGCATCTTGCCGCGCTTGGCGGGATCCAGCAGGTACCAGTCGTAACTGCGGTTGAACGGGTAGACGGTCAGCCATTCCTCAGGCTCTACTCCGCGGGCGAACGCCGGCACATGGCCACGGGCGAACTCTGCGGTGCGGTGGACGCCCATGGCGGAGAAGGCCATCTCCGTGCTGTTGAGCAGTTCTGTCCGGTGCAGGGCACGCAGGGCAGCCTGTAACTTCTCCGCCTTATGCCCGGTGACCCACAGCATGATGTCCGCATCGGCCCGCATCCCGGAGACGTCGTAGACTCCGCGTAGCTCCGCGGCGTCGTCGTCATGACCCAGCCCTCCGCCGGCCAGTGAGGTGACGACCTCGTCAAAAGCTGAGGCGATCTTTTCTGCTTTGCGCCCGGCCGGCACCTCTGAGCGGTGCTTAGGCTCCCACCAATCGACCGCCGACCGAGACTCGGTGCGGGTGAACACGGTGAAGACGGTGAACCAGTCTTTACCGGAGGAGTTGACGTCCTCCGGGCTGCGCTGCGGATTGCGACCATAACTCATGCAGCCAGCTTATCGCGCAGCGGCAACTCACTTCTACAGGGTGTAGAAGAATGACAGGCGACGACGCCCGAGCCGCCTCACGTGCCCCAGCTCGGCTGGCGGAGGCGGATCAGCGGCTCAGGATCTGCTGTGCGGTGCGGCGAGCATCGGGGATGACCTGGGCAAGCCCGGTGCCGGAGAACCACGCGCCCGCCACCGCAATCTGTGGCCCTCCGGCACTGTGCCGGGCGCTGAGCCGTTCTCTGATGCGTTGTGCGTCACTGCGCTGCTGGGTTGATCCGCCGGGAAGTCCGGTCTGCCAGCGCACCACCGTGTGATCGAGCAGCTGCTCGCCGGTCACAGTCAGGCCCGTCAGCGCTGGGAGATCCGTCATCGCAGCGCTGAGCAGCGCCGTGTCTGAGGAGGCGAACCCTAGACTGCCGTCGGTGTCGGTGACGCGTCCGAACGAGAGCCGCAGCAAGTGGTGGCTTGGACCCAGCTGATCCTCCAGCGCGCGGGCCACCCATTCCCATTTGGCTGAGATATGGGTCATTGCTTTGGCCTGGATGTGGTCCGCCGTGGGCGCTACGAGCATTCCGGTCCCGCGCGGCCATCCGTCCAACGCCGGTGCGTGCACCAGAAGCGTCACTAGTGCCACTCCGGAGTTCCGGCTCATGCCATGACGAGCCGCTGGCTGATGCGGCTGGCTGGGTTCATGGGGCTGGCCGATCAGCCTGTTGACTTGGCGGCCTTCGGTGGCCAGGATGACGGCATCTGCCTGCAGCGCGCCGACATCGTGAACCTCTGTATTGAGATGAATGGTGGTGCCGAGTTCGCGGAGCTGCGCTTCCAGGGTACTGATCAGAGTGTTCATACCGCCGTGCAGTGATTGGACTGCAGACCCTGCTGGGGCGGCTGCGCGCAGGGCAGTGACCGCTCGCGCCAGGGACCCTTCAGCGATCATGGTGCGGTACAGCTCAGGGTGTGCGGAGCTGATCGCCAGGTCATATGGATCTGCTGAGTGCACCCCTGAGGTAATGGGAGCGACGAGCCGCTCCACCACCGCTGGGCCCATCCGGTCGGCGACGACGTCCCCCAATGCCGGGCGCTGCTCCTGCGACCAGGTCATGGGCGCTTCAAGATCCTGGGTTGCGCGTGCGGCCTGTTCAGCACCGAGAATGGCCATCACGTCTTCAGCCCCGGGATCTCCCGGAACGCCTAACACCCCGGTGGAGGGCATCGGTGCTGCTTGATCTGGCAGTTGCAGCCAGGCCCCCAGCGGATTGGGAGAGACGACCTGCTGATCCAGGCCCAGGTCGCGGAGGAAATCCCGCACTGCGGGGGTGCGTGTCGCGAAGGCTTCCGCCCCGGCGTCGACCTGCACCTGCGCAAGCGATACGGGGGCAATCGCTCCCCCGAGCCGGCCGCTGGCCTCATAGAGTTCAACCTGGTGCCCGCTTCGGGCAAGCTCCCATGCGGCAGTCAGTCCGGCAATTCCGCCGCCGATGACTGCTGTGCGGTTCATGGGTCGATCGAGTGGATGAGTTCCACCACTCGTGTCAGGACCGCAGGGTCAGTCTCAGGAGGTACACCATGACCGAGGTTGAGAACATGGCCGGCCGCGCCGGATCCGGCTGCGATCACCTCACGGACATGAGCTTCCAGAACAGACCAGTCCGCGGTAAGGAATGCGGGGTCAATATTGCCCTGCAGGGGTGTCTCGGGTCCAAGGCGGCGGGTGGCTTCACTGAGGTTCAGCCGGTAGTCGACACCGACCACATCGGCCCCTGCGGTTTTTAACAGGTCAAGAATCTCGCTGGTTCCGGTGCCAAAGTGCACCAGAGGGGCGCTCACGCCATCTGGCCCACTCAGTCCTGAAACATGGGACAGGGCCGCAGTTGAATGCGGTAGAACGTGGCGCTGGTAGTCGGCCCGGCCGAGTGAACCGGCCCAGGAGTCGAACAGCTGCGCAGCGGATGCACCGGCCATCAGTTGGGCGCGCATGAATCGGCCGGAGACATCGGCGGCCCATGCCGCCAGGGCGTTCCATGTCTGCGGGTCGGTGTGCATCATGGCTCGCGGGCCCAGGTGATCCCGTGAGGGCCGACCTTCCACCATATAGGCAGCCAAGGTGAAGGGTGCGCCTGCGAATCCGATCAGGGGGGTGCTGCCGAGTTCTGCTGTGGTGCGCTGGATCGCCTCGGTGATGGGCGCGAATGCGGCGTCGTCGAGCTCAGGTAGTGCGGCAACGTCTGCGGCGGTGCGCACTGGGGCGTCCAAGACTGGACCGACTCCGGGCTTAATCTCCACACCCACACCGGCCAGGCGCAGCGGAATGACAATATCGGAGAAAAAGATCGCGGCGTCAACGTCATGGCGGCGCACCGGTTGCAGCGTAATCTCACTGGCCATGTCCGGGTTGAGGCAGGAGTCCAGCATGGAAGTGCCCTCACGCAGCTCCCGGTACTCCGGCAGTGACCGGCCGGCTTGGCGCATGAACCACACGGGCCGGCGCTCAGGCGAAGCAGGCGCCCCGGCGCTGGTGCGCGAACCGCGGTACTGGTTGAGCAGCGCGGACTCTGAGGTCAGTCCACTCGTCAAAGGGTGGTCTGCGGGCAGCTGGGACGTAGGCGTCGTCGTCATACTCCCATTCTGCCTTGTACGGACCACTTCCCGTCACGAACAGCGAACTTCTTCTACACACGATAGAATTGCTCTGCCGTGGTTCTCTTTTCTCTTGTCGCAACCCACACCGATCTCGACCTCGAGACCGTCGGGACACTTTCCGCAGGAGCGGCCGATGTTGCCGCTTCTGTAGATCTGCCTGCCGTGACACTGGCCACCTGCAACCGCCTCGAAATCTACGCCGAATCCGGCTCGAACTCTCCTGAGGCGCTTGAGGAAAGCCGTAACAGGCTTATCGCCGCGGTCGCTGAGTCCTCCGGACTGGATGAGGCCACAGTCGCCCGGTCTTTCAAGACTTTGGTCGATGGCGACGCCGCCCATCACCTTTTCGAGGTCGGAGCCGGCTTGGATTCCGCCGTGGTGGGTGAACGTGAGATCGCCGGTCAGGTGAGGCGGTCGTTGGCTGAGGCTCAGGCCTCAGGCACCGCATCAGGGACTCTGACGAAGCTCTTCGAATCCGCTACGCGTGCGGCGAAGGACGTTGGCGCCAAGACCGCCCTTGGGTCTCGGGGCCGGTCGATCGTCTCCGTGGCTTTAGACATCGCTGGTGACATGCGCGGCCACGGACCGTCGTTCTACCAGAACGCCAAAGTGGTGCTGATTGGGACCGGCGCCTACGCCGGTGCTTCGCTTTCCCAGCTGGCCGAACGTGGCGTGACGGATATCGCCGTCTTCTCCGGATCCGGCCGCGCGGAGGACTTCCTCACCGCACGCAAAGACGCCGTCCTAGCCCGCGGAAGCCAGGTCCGCTCACTGCGCATGGATGAGTTGGCCGCCGCCTTCCGTGAAGCTGATGTCATCATCGGCTGCTCAGGAGGGAACCGTCAGATCACGGCCGGAGAGATCCGCTCATTAGCCGCACTGCATGAGCGCGCTGAACCCCTGACGGTGATTGACCTGGCGCTCTCTCATGACTTCACCCCCGAGGTCGCCGAACTCCCCGGAGTGGACCTGATCACACTGGAATCAGTGAAGATCGCCGCACCAGAAGAAACCTCAGCCTCAGTCGACGACGCTCGAGCAGTCGTCGCAGATTCCGTCCAGAACTACCTCTCCGAGCGTGCTGAGCGCACCGCAGATGACGCGATCGTCACGCTGCGCAAACACGTGCAGTCCCTCTTGGACGAGGAAATGGACAAGGTCCGCAAACACCACGGATGCAGCGCCGCTTCAGAAGAGGTGGAGTTCGGCCTGCGCCGCATTGTCCGCAAGCTGCTGCACACCCCCACTGTGCGTGCCCGGGAGCTGGCCGCAGAGGGCCGCGGTGACGAGTACGTTGCTGCCCTACAGACCATCTTTGGGGTCGAGGTGGCAGCCGCCGAAGATTCACAGCGACAGGCGGGGCCGCGGTGTCGTCCTGAAGATTTCTCCACTGCCGAGCTGGCACATATGGCAGCGTATCTCCAGCAAGTCCCCGACGGCGGATTCTGCCGTCACCACCGTGCCGGGGAGTTCAGCATCGCACGGTTCCAGGCCGTGGAAGCCGTCCGCAAGAGCGCCTAAGCGCCCCTCACTCCTCGCATCAAGCTGGTGTCCAGGCTCTATTGTGCCTGCGCTGACCTGGGGCTCTTAGCGTATTCGGTGTTGGTTCACTTGACCGATAACCCGATTTTTGAGGAGGGCGAAGGCTGTGAAGCTCGCCGCCATTCGATCCATCTACGAGGCTGAGCCTCCGTTTGCCACCGTCTACCTACAGGCTCAGGCCGCCAGCCCCAATGCCGAACAGGAAGTCCGGCTGCGTTGGGACTCGCTGCGCAGCCAGCTGGCTGACGCTGGTGCCCATGATGAAACTCTCACAGCACTCGACGACGCCGTGCTGGGCGAGGACATCACCGCCATTCAGACTGAAGGCCGAGTGCTGGTGGCCAACCGCACCGGGCTGCTGCTGGAGCAGGACTTTGACGCCACTCGTGACGGAGGGGACAAGGCCGTTCTGGGTGAGCCGCCCGCACTAGGTGACTATCTGCGGCAGCGGGCCCGCTCCGTGCGCGGCCTGGTGGTCCTGGTGGACAAGGAGCGCGCAACCCTGCGCCGGGAAGTCTTCACCTCAGCGGCCGTCTTGGACTCCGGCAGCGAATCCGGAGTCGAGGGCTCCGCGACCGAAAGTGTGCACAAGCCGCGAGAGGGCGCAGAACACCACCGCCGCATGCAGCAGCGGGCTGAAGAGGCCGCGTGGCTCAATATCCGCGACATCACAGAAACTGTGCGCAAAACCGCAGAGAAGTGGGGTCCCGACGCTCTGGTGGTGGCCGGCGAGGTCCAAGGTCGCAAGATGCTGCTGGAAGAGCTACCCGTCCACCTCCAGGAGATGTCATACGAGGTGGAGGCTGGTGGCGGAATTTCCAGTGACTCCGCTGATGACGGCACCGAGCAGGCGCTCACAGAGGCTCTGCTGAGTACGGCCCGTCAGATCACCATCGACCGAGCTAAGGCTGAGACCGAACGCTTCGGTACCGCTCGGGCTAACGGGTTGGCAGTAGAGGGTGCCGAGAACATCCGCCGGGCGGCCACACTGGGCGCCATTGAGACTCTCCTGCTCCGCTATGACGCTGAAGCAGAGGATGAGGACACATTGCTGCGCGACGCCGCCGGAGTCGATGCCGCTGTGGGACTCGTCGGAACATCCGTTGAGGGTAACGCCGCAGCGATCTTGCGCTACGAGGCGCCTGTGGACCAGATGGACTCCCAACCGTCCTCCAACTGATCAGAACACACGTGTCTTATGGGGCGTGGAGTCGCCGGCGCAGGGCATCCCCGCCGCTCTTCACGCCCCATAGCCGTGTCAGGGGTGAAGGCTAGACTGGGACAAGTGACGACTGCACAGCACACCGAGGCCACAGATGCCTCCCCAGAACTCCGAGAAGAGTACGCCGGACTGGTAGAAGAGGTCGCCCGGCACCAGGTGGCCTATCACCAGAAAGATGCGCCGCTGATCTCTGATGCGGAGTACGACCAACTCATCCACCGCCTCCGGAAGATCGAGGCTGAGCACCCGGAACTAGCTTCCGCAGACTCCCCCACACAGCAGGTGGGTGGCACCCCATCAGAGGCCTTCTCCCCGGTAGAGCATCTGCGTCGGATGTATTCGCTTGAAGACCTGTTCTCCTCCTCTGAGCTGCGCACCTGGTATGACAGGGCGGTCGCATCCTTGGAGAAGCAGCGGCCGGGTGAGAAACCCCGGTGGCTGGTCGAGCTGAAGATCGACGGCCTCGCCATCAGCCTGCTCTACCGCCACGGTGAACTGGTCCGCGCTGCTACCCGCGGGGACGGCACCACGGGTGAGGATGTCACCCATAATGTGCGCACTATCAAAGATATTCCCCATCATCTGGTGGGAGACCATCACCCCGAAGAGCTGGAGGTCCGCGGGGAGATCTTCATGCCCTCGGAGGCTTTCAACACGTTCAACCAGACACTTATTGACTCGGGCAAGCCTCCCCTGGCGAACCCCCGCAATGCAGCCGCCGGGTCGATCCGCCAGAAGGATCCAGCCAAAACTGCCCAGCGCCCACTGTCCATGTTCGTCCACGGAATCGGCGCCCGGTCCGGTCTGGAGCCCACCAGCCAGCACCAGACCTACGAAACACTGGAAGCTTGGGGGCTGCCGGTTTCTCCGTATACGGCAATCGTGGAGAGCTTCGAGGAGATCCAGCAGTACCTGGACACCTATGAGCAGAAGCGCCATGATCTCATTCACGAGATCGACGGGGTGGTCATTAAGGTAGACGACTTCGCCCAGCAACGTTCCTTGGGGCACACCTCGCGTGTCCCCCGGTGGGCAGCGGCCTACAAGTACGCACCCGAGGAAGTCACCACTCGGCTGCTCGATATTCGGGAACATGTGGGCCGCACGGGTCGCGTCACACCGTATGCAGTGCTCAGAAAGGCCAAAGTGGCCGGCTCCGAGGTTCAACGTGCCACGCTCCACAACCAGGACGTGGTCAAGGCTAAAGGCGTGCTCATTGGCGATGACGTGATGATCCGCAAGGCCGGAGACGTCATCCCAGAAGTGCTCGGTCCCGTACTGCCCACCCGTGAAGGCAGGGAGAACGAGCTAAGGGAGTACGTCTTTCCGGAACGCTGTCCGGCCTGCGGAACCGTTCTGGCCCCCGGCAAAGAAGGCGATGTTGACTACCGCTGCCCCAACGCCGAATCCTGCCCCGCCCAACTCAGTGAGCGTGTGGTGCACATCGGCTCCCGCGGCGCACTGGACATTGAGGCACTGGGGTACGAGGCCGGCCTCGCGCTGACTAACCCTGATATGCGTCGGCCGATCGATGCCGATCACATCGACCAGGAAGCCCTGGAGACATCCGGTGCTTCTGTGGCGTGGGGCGCTGAGGGCCCCACGGACCAAACACCTGTCCTGCGCTCCGAGGCTGGACTCTTCGACCTCACCGCCGATGACGTCAAGGATGTTTACGTCTGGCGCGAGGTGAGGAAAGGTGGTGAGTCCACAGGCAAGTGGGCGCCGTCGCTATATTTTTGGACCAAGCCGCAATGGGACCGCAATGGCGAGCTGAAGAAGCCATCGGAACCAACAGCGAACACAGTCCAACTGTTCGAAGAACTACAGAAAGCCAAAGAGCAGCCGCTGTGGCGGGTGTTGGTGGCGCTGTCGATCCGCCATGTGGGGCCCACCGCTTCACGTGCGCTGAGCTCCGCCTACGGCTCCATGGAGAAGATTCGCGCGGCAGATGAGGAAGAGCTGGCCGGCATAGACGGGGTTGGCCCGGTAATCGCCGCATCGATCCGCGAATGGTTCAGCGTGGACTGGCACTGCCGGCTGGTGGACCAGTGGGCGGCCGCCGGGGTGCGGATGGAGGACGAGGTCGATGAGAACACCCCGCGCACTCTGGAAGGTCTCACGGTGGTGGTGACCGGCTCCTTGGAGGAGTACTCCAGGGACGAGTCCAAAGAAGCCATCATCACTCGCGGAGGGCGCGCCGCCGGGTCGGTCTCCAATAAAACCGACTTTGTGGTGGCCGGAGCCAATGCAGGTTCCAAACTAGCCAAAGCAGAACAGCTCGGTGTGCCCGTGCTGGACGAAGAGCAGTTCATCGAGCTGCTGAACAAGGGACCAGAACAATGGAAGAGGGCCGATGACTGACACTGACCTGCTGAAGAAGCTCCTGGGGATCGCCCATGAGGCGGCGGCCGCTGGAGCTGCTGTGCTGGCTGAACGCGACGCCGCCGCGCCTGCTGGGCAGCCACTGGACCGCAATGGCCACGGCATCACCACCAAGTCCTCGGAATCTGACTTTGTCACCGACTTCGACAAACGGGCTGAAGATGAAGTGCGCTCCGTCATCAGCAGGCACCGACCCCATGATGTGATCTCAGGTGAAGAGCACGGCACCACAGATGTGCCCGACCCCACCGGCTACCGGTGGTCGATTGACCCGCTGGACGGCACCACGAACTTCGTCCGCGGAATTGTGTACTACGGCACATCCGTCGGCCTCCAAGCCCCGGACGGGCAGTGGATCGCCGGGGTCGTCGTCGCGCCCGCGATCAAGAAGGAATGGTGGGCAGCAAAGGGCCTCGGCGCCTTCACCACACGCAACGGCTCAGACCCCGTGCAGCTGACAGGACCCCAAGGCGCCATCAGCTCGGGCATCCTGGCCACCGGGTTCGGATACGACCCCGAACGCAAAGCCCAACAGGTGCGCTCAGTGGCCACTATGAACGACTACTTCGGAAACATCCGCAGGCTCGGCGCCGCAGCGCTTGACATCTGCATGGTGGCAGAAGGAACCCAAGACGCCTACGCCGAATACGGCATCCAGGAACACGATTGGGCCGCTGGAGCAGTGATTGCAGAAGAGGTGGGAGTGCCCGTCCGCCGGCCCGCCTCCGCAGACGGCGCGACCGCACCCGACTGGTGCATCATCGGCAATATCGGCATGACCCTGAACGAGCTTGAACCCACCCCGACACAGGTCTAGGTGACGTGCCGCCGTGCCGTACATCAAAGATGCCCGGTCACACCCCCAAGCGCCGGACGTTGAAGCAGCAGGTCTGCGGTGGCTGAAGTCAGCTGAAACCGCGGGCGGGCCCCACATCGTGGACGTCCTCCAAAGCCGCGCCGACGCCCTTCACCTCGAGCGCGTGACACCTCAGAAAGCGACCGCCTTAGCTGCCGCTGAATTCGGGGCCGCACTGGCCAGAATGCACCAGTCCGTGTGGCCTGGTGGCCCGTTGAACCTCCGCGGAGACTCCCTGACCCTCTTCGGCACTCTGGCACCAACACATCCAGCCGGTGTTCCGCACCTGTTCGGCCCGGCAGATCAACTACTAGAGCTTGGTGCAGGCGAACACCAGTCCTGGGGATCCTTCCATGCCGCAGAACGATTGGACCCTGTGTTCCAACAGCTGGAGGCAGCGCTGACACCAGCAGAGAACCAGCTGCTCCGCAACGCGCAAGAACGGATCGCCGCTGGTGACTTCGACACCGAAGAACCTGCTTCCCTCCTACACGGTGACCTGTGGAGCGGCAATGTGCTCTGGAGTGATCACGGGGCTGTTCTCATTGATCCAGCCGCCCACACTGGTCACCGAGAAACCGACCTGGCAATGCTGCAGCTCTTTGGCCTGCCGCACCTGGATGAGGTACTCAGCGTCTACCAGCAAACCGCGCCACTCACCGAAGGGTGGCAGGATCGGGTCCCTGTCCACCAGCTGTTCTATCTAGCGGTTCACCTGCTGCTGTTCGGCACCACCTACCATGAGGCGACGATCGCAGCGGCCGGACGCGTCACCAGCATTCGCGGCTGAGCCGCACAGCAAACGCCCCGGCCAGGAGCCTGCATGTGCAGGCACCTGGCCGGGGCGCGCTCAGTGACTTTACTGGTGAGGCGCGATGTCGCGCTTCGGACCAGCCTTGGACTCGTCCACCACAATCTTCATATCCTCTGGACCGGGGATGTACTCTGGGTCCTCCATAAGACGTCCAGCCTTGCGGTCGTTGAGGTACTGCTGCATCTCCTTCTTGACCACCGGAGCCAGAATGACCAGCCCGATGACGTTGATGAAGATACAGAGGAACAACGCCGAGTCAGCGAAGTCGATGATGTTGGCGAAGGACACCAGGCAACCGATGACGATGAAGACACAGACAATCACGCGGAAGATCGTGTCAGTGGCCTGGTTCGTACCAACCAGGTAACGCCAAGCCTGAAGACCGTAGTAGCTCCACGTAATCAGTGTCGAGAACGCGAAGAGGAAGACTGCGATCGCCAACAGAACCGAGAAGTTATTGAAGAAGGTGTCGAAAGCGCCGAAGGTCAGACCGATCGGGTCTTCTGCGTTGGCTTCAACGGCTCCATCCCAGGTTGCCTGGTCTGGGTACCAAGCGAACACGATCACCAGTGCGGTCATGGTGCAGACCACCACAGTATCGATGAAGGGCTCCAACGCGGCGACAAAGCCCTCGGAGACCGGCCGGCGGGTCCTGACCGCAGAGTGCGCAATCGGTGCTGAACCAATGCCCGCCTCGTTGGAGAACGCTGCTCGCTGAACACCGATGATGATGACACCGATCATGCCGCCTGCCACACCTTCAGGGGAGAATGCTCCGCTGATGATAGCGCCGAATGCTGCGCCGATATTGCCGAAGTTCGCAAAAATGACCAACAGACATGCTGCGACGTAAATGATGGCCATGGCTGGAACCAGCGTGGCGGTCACCTTAGCGATCGACTTGATACCACCGATGATGACCAGTGCCACCAAACCAGCGAAGATGATGCCGAAGATCAGCGCACCGGCATCGCCGTGCAGGATGGTGTCCTCACTGCCGGTGACAGTGCCCAGTGCGTCACGAATACCTGCGAAGGCATTGTTGGCCTGGAACATGCCGCCACCGATAATGCCGAAGAGCATGATGGAGATGGCAAAGATACCGGTGATGATCGCCACCGGGATGCGGCCAAGACGCATGAAAGCGACCGGGAGGTACTTGAAGGGGCCGCCGTGGACCTCTCCATTCTCATCGATCGTGCGGTACCGGACACCGAGGGTGCACTCGACGAACTTGGTACACATACCCAACAGACCGGCCAGAATCATCCAGAAGGTCGCACCAGGACCGCCCAAGGAGACCGCCGCGGCCACACCGGCGATATTGCCAAGACCCACAGTTCCCGAAACAGCTGCAGTCAGCGCCTGGAAGTGTGAGACCTCGCCCGGATCGTCATCGCGCGACCACTTGCCGCGGACAGTCTCCAGGGATACGACGAAGCCAGTGAATTGGACGCCCTTGAAGTAGATGGTGAAGCCGATGGCGGCCACAATGGCCCACAGGACCAGCAGCGAACCGTCCCACAGCATGGTGTCTTCGGGGAAAGGATCACCGAGCGGGACCTGCACCGAGGTCCCGAAAATCAGATTGACGAAGAATTCGGTGATGCGACCGAACGCCTCGTCAATAGTGTCTGCAAAGTCCTGGATCGGCGAAGCCTCCGCCGCCAGGAGTTGTCCCTCAGGACTCATGTCGTTCATCCCCTCATGTGGATGTCAAAAGCAGTTAACAGGTGCCTCGTGGCACCCCTGGGGTGGCCCAGAATGAGCTTCAATCTACTCGTCTACTGTTTCGCACTGTTTGCGAAATCCCACCCGAGTGTTAAAAGCACGTTTCAGGTTGCACTTACCTTACACCCAGGAAGTGATCATGGTCACGCATTTTCGTCTCGACATGCC
>NZ_VAVZ01000036.1 GCF_005771525.1 Nesterenkonia salmonea
ACTTGCATGTGTTAAGCACGCCGCCAGCGTTCATCCTGAGCCAGGATCAAACTCTCCATCAAAAAATGAATAGTTGATCTGGCAATCCACAGATCCGTACACGGGGGTGCACGTTCTGTAGTTACCAAATAAATAAATAATTGGTTTTCAACAAACTTGGCACACTATTGAGTTCTCAAGCTACGACTGCCACCGGCACCATCAGAAGAAACCCTCTGAATCGCTCCGGAGCAACTTNTTGGTTTTCAACAAACTTGGCACACTATTGAGTTCTCAAGCTACGACTGCCACCGGCACCATCAGAAGAAACCCTCTGAATCGCTCCGGAGCAACTTCTCAAACTTACCGGACCTCGTTGTGGCTGTCAAACTCAGCGTTTCCGCTTTGTTTTCAAGCACACCACTCTAGGTCCGATTCCTTGAGGAGTAGTTTTGGGGTATTTACCCCGATGTGCCGCTCAGTTTCCCTCGGGCACAGGAGATTACTTTACACACACTCGGAGCGACCGCGCAAACCGCGAGACCGTGACCCTCGCCACACCTCAGAGGGGTCTCCCAGAGGCCCCGTTTAGGCTCTGGTCACCACGGCAAGATTCTTCTTGCCACGGCGGATCAGCAGGTACTTTCCGTGCAACCATTCCGACTCCGGAACGGGGCTCAGTCCGTCTTCCACTTTGACGTTGTTGACGTATGCCCCGCCCTGGTCAATGGCCCTGCGGGCTTCCCCTCGACCGCTGACGAGCCCAGTCTCCGCTAGCAGGTTCACGGGTGTGGACTCTTCCACGCTCAGCTGCGCTGTGGGCACCTCTGCGGCGACCGATTGCAGCGTGTTCTCATCAATGTCAGAGATCTCGCCTTTGCCAAAGATCGCTGCTGCTGCGGCGATGACTTTGTTTGTGGATTCCTCGCCGTGGACCAAGGAGGTCACATCCCAGGCCAAAGCTCGCTGGGCCTCACGTTTGAACGGTTCGTCCTTCACCGCCTGGGCGTACTGCTCAATCTCCGCTCGGGTCTTGAAAGTGAAGACCTTCAGCCGGTCAACCACGTCTGCATCGGCGGTGTTGAGCCAGTACTGGTAGAACGCGTAGGGCGAGCACAGGTCGGGGTCCAGCCAGATAGCGTTGCCCTCCGACTTGCCCAGCTTGGTTCCATCAGAGTTGGTGATCAAGGGCGTCCCGAGGGCATGCACCTGGGCATTGGCAGCCTTACGAACCAGCTCCGTTCCGGCGGTCAGGTTTCCCCATTGGTCCGAACCCCCGAACTGAAGCGTGCAACCGTAGTCCTGGTGCAAGCGGAGGAAGTCGTACCCCTGAAGGATCTGGTAACTGAACTCTGTGTAGGAGATTCCTTCATCGGAGTTCAGCCGCTTGGAGACAATGTCTTTTTTGATCATGGTCCCGACGCGAAAATGCTTGCCGATATCCCGGAGCATTTCGATGGCCCCGACTCCCTGCCACCAGTCCAAGTTGTTGACCAACTGGGCGCCGTTGCTGCCCTGCATCGAGACGTAGTGGCGGACCTGGTTCTGCAGCCGGTGCACCCACTCGCTGACAATATCCGGAGTGTTCAGCACACGCTCACCAGATTCGCGGGGGTCACCAATTAGACCTGTCGCCCCTCCGACGAGCCCGAGCGGCGTGTGTCCGGCCAGTTGAATCCGCCGCATAGTCAAAAGCTGCACCAGGTGTCCCAAGTGCAGAGACGCTGCGGTGGGGTCGAACCCGGCGTAGTAGGTCAGCGGTGGCCCCGCGAGTGCACTCTCCAAAGCGGCCGCATCCGTCGAGACGTGGATGAGGCCTCGCCACGTAAGTTCCTGGAAGACATTGTCAAAGCTGGGGTCATTGCGCTGCCCGGCGAGCGCCGGATTCTGGCTGTTCTCGGTCACCCGATGTACGTTACCGCAGAAGATCGACCGACGCTCAGAACCCAGCTGGCAGGTCTCGGGATGCGACCACGCGCAGCGACTGCGTCGAACGGGTCATCGCCACATAGAGGCTGCCGACTCGTCCATTGGATTCTTCAAGCAGCGCGGCCGGTTCCACCAGGACCACACCGTCGAATTCCAGGCCCTTAGCCTCATCGGCGGTCAGGGCCACCACATCCTGGGCCATCGAACCGGCCCCTGCCCCGAGTCGTTTGCCGAAGGTGTTGCGCAGAGACCGCCGAATCCCACCCACCAGGTTGACCGGGGCGATCACTGCGACCAGACCTTCACCCAGCCGTTGCTGCTCGGCAGAAACGGCGTCTGTGGCCGCAGTGACTAGAGCGGAGGCGTCGTCGTAATGCTCAATGATGGGCTCATACTCCCCGTCCCTCACTGTGCGAAGTTGAGTGGTCTGCAAACCATTGGCGGCAGCTACTCGTTCGGCTAGTTCCACAATATTGCGCGGAGTCCGGTAGTTGACAGTCAGTTCCTCAACTCTGAGGCGATCATCAGCGAAGGGGGCGAAAGCCTGCTCCCAGCTGCTCGCCGCCGACGGCGATGAACCCTGAGCGATGTCCCCCACAGCGGTGAAAGACTTCATGGGGCAGCGCCGCATGAGCACATTCCACTGCATGGGTGAAAGTTCCTGAGCCTCATCGACCACGATGTGGCCGTAGGTCCAGGTGCGGTCGACTCCAGCACGTTCAGAGGCGGTCATCCGTTGTCCGCCGTCGGCATTCATGTTCGCAACAGCCTCCGCGTCCAGGAATCCTTCGATACCCATCTCCTCAAGCTGCGGCGTCGCGTTCTCCACGGCCTTGCGGGCGTTTTCGAGGTCCTTCTCACGTGAGAGTTTCTTCCGGATTTCGTCCCGACCGGCCGACTCGTCCAGATCGCCCAAGAGCTCAGCAGCTTCATCCAGCAGTGGAGCATCAGCAATGGTGAAGGCGCTGCCCGGTGATCGCTGAAGTAGTCGGCGCTCATCCTTGGTGAGCTGGGGTGCGACATCGGCCAAGTAGTTCGGCTTAGAGAACAGATCTTCCAGCAGAGCCTGGGGGGTCCTCGGCATCCAGCAGAGGTTGAGCAGCACTCGGACATCGCGGGCCTGGCGGACTTCCTCATCCAAGTAGCTGCGATCAGCATCATTTCCGGCCGAGCGCTGCTGCAGGATGCGCTCCAGCTTCTCGGCGATCTCCCTGACCATGACTTTGACGAACGTGGAACGGGCCTCGTTATAGGGCTTTCCGGTGGCTTTCGCCCGTTCGATCCCCCGCTTGATCATTTTGGGGGTAACAGTGACCTTCACACCCTCGACAGTGACATCGCGGGGCTGGGCAATCGTGCGGCGGCGGTGCGCGACGGCATCAGCAATGATCTGCACCCAGTCCAAACGCCCCTTGATCGCAGCCACGTGAGGATCGGGTTCCTCCACACTGCGCACACCGGGATAGAGGTCCGCGAGTGAGGACATCACCACGCCGGTCTCACCCAGTGACGGCAGAACCCGTTCAATGTAGGACATGAAAGTAGAGTTCGGCCCCACGATGAGCACCCCAGCTGACTTCAGCCGCTCACGGTGGGCGTAGAGCAGATAGGCCGCGCGGTGCAGGGCGACCGCGGTTTTTCCCGTGCCTGGGCCTCCCTGGACCACCAGCACTCCAGAGCGGTCAGCACGAATGATGCCGTCCTGCTCCGACTGGATGGTGGCGACGATGTCACCCATCTGGCCGGTGCGCCGTGCTTTCAGGGCTGCCAGTAGTGCGCCGTCGCCGTGGTTTTCGGTGCCTTCGTCCAGCACTGTGGCGTCGAGGACCTCATCTTCAAGCCCTTGGACTGCCCGCCGCTTCAGCATCAGGTGCCGGCGCCTGCGCACACCTTGACGATCGAATGCCGTGGCCTGGTAAAAGACCCCGGCTTCTGGCGCCCGCCAGTCGAGCATGAGCCGTTGCCTGGCCTCCGAGGTTAACCCGATACGGCCGATATAGCGGGAGTCGCCATTGTCCAGATCCAGCCTGCCGAAGACGAGCCGGTCATCAACCGCGCTGAGCTGGGCGAGCCGGTCTTCATACATTGTGGCGAAGGCATCCCGCTCCGAGATGTTCTGCATAGTACCCACTGCTCCGGTGGCGCGCACTTTCGACAGCTGCTGGTGGTTTTCTTCGCGCAGCTGATCAAGCCTGCGGTACAGGGCAGCGACGTATTCTCGCTCCTGCTCGATACCAGCGTTGATCGAGGGAAGGGCGATTACGTCAGCGTGTTCATCGCTCTGGCGCCCGTTCTGACTGGCTGCTGCTGATGGCTTAATTTTAGATTCACTCATCCGGTGGCGAGACTCTCCCGTTTTGGTCAAAACGATCAACCAATACTACTCCCCCGCGGATGAACAGAAGGTGACGGGCAGTTGGCGAACTTCCCAGGGCCGGAGAACACCTCATGTGACTCTGACCAGCGTGAAGCCGTCCCAACCCTTCGCGCCCACTGTCTGCAGTGCTGTTGCCGTGAGCCGGCTATCGGCAGAGATCATGTCCATGAGTCGACGAGTGCCGATAATATCCGGGTCATGGGAGGACGCATCCACGACCCCACCGCTGCGCACTGTGTTGTCGATGATGATCACGGTACCGGGCCGACTCAGCTGCACGGCGGCATCCAGATAGTGGGGGTTGGACTTCTTGTCCGCGTCAATGAAGACCAGGTCGAACGGTTCCGCACCCTGGCTGATCAGCGCGTCCATCGAGTCGGCGGCAGCGCCGAGCATCACGTGCACACGATCAGCGAGGCCTGCGCGTTCAATGTTTTTCTGGGCGACGTCAGCGTTGGTCTTTTCCAGTTCGCACGTCACCACCTGCGCTCCGGGGCCGGCAGACCGCGCCATCCAGATGGCCGAGTACCCGGCCAGTGTCCCAATCTCTAGAATCCGGGTGGATGCAGTGATCTGGACCAGCATTCCCAGAAACGCCCCCATGTTCGGCGTGACATCAATACCGGGAAAAAGCGTCTCCCCAGAGCTCTCGCGGGCAGATTGAAGTGCGTGATCCTCATCGATAAACTTCTCCACCAGGTACGTGTCCACTTCTGCCCACTGCTCTGTGCTCATGCATGTCAGCGTATCCGCGAGCTGGGCCCGGGTGGAAGACCCCTAAGAGAATCACTCGACGGTGGCATCAGGCGGGGTTGGCCGGCAGTTTTCCGGGCCGGTACTGCGAGACCGTGGGATGAGCGTCAACCCAGAACCTCCAGGGAAAGGCCTCCGTCCCGCCTGTCCCAGAGACACCTACCCGCGGGCCAGTGCGCACCGAGTACGACGACGCCGCCGGGATCAGTGCCATAGTCGCCTCAGTCGGCGCTGCAGGTGGGTCTGGTATGTAGCCGGGCTCTGTGATGCGAACGTCCGTTCCATCCATGGGCAGGGTGATGCCCAGTCCCTGACCCAGCCGTCCGGGGCCGGAGAGCAATTTGGCGCTGGTGTCCTTCCCGCCACGGCGTAGCACCGCAAGGTCCCGGCCCTGGGTGACTTCCCCGGCGCGTAGCAGAATCCCCCCGGCCTGTTCAGCACCGGCCACCAGGTTCAGACACCGGTGGATCCCGTAGCTGCGGTAGACGTACGCCTGCCGGGGCGGACCGAACATGGTCGCGTTGCGCAGAGTCTGCCCTCGGTAGGCGTGGGAGCCCGGGTCTTCTCCGTGACCGCCGTATGCCTCCACCTCAGTGAGCCGGACGCTGACCGTGCCGTCCTCAGTGGTGACACTGAGCTCGCAGCCCAGCAGATGCGGTGCGAGCTCCACGGGGTGTTGATCGAACAGGGTGGTCAGCTCCACGGGGCTGATCATGGTGTGACCGCGCTCCTCATTCGTCGTCCATGTACCGCTCAGCGTATCGCGCAACATCGTGGGCGTATTCGATCGACTGGTTGTAGGCGCCGATCGCGTCGTTCCATCCGCGGTCGTCGGTCAGGTCATCGCCGCTGTCACAGAGGTAGACAGCGGCAGCTAATGCGGCGTCGTCGTACTGGTGAATATTGGCCTCTCCGGAGAGATTCCCGTCCTGGCCGTACAGCTCCCAGGTGGTGGGGATGAACTGCATAGGCCCCACCGCACGGTCCCATTCGTCATCACCGTCAAGCTCACCGTCGTCGGTGTCCGGGATTTCCATGAGTCCTTCGCTGCCGTCCAGGGGCACCCCGACGATCGGCGGGTCCACGACCCCGTCCTCCCCGATGCTGGAATCTCCGAAGGCTCCGTGGATGGATTCAACCTGCCCGATTCCGGCAAGAGTGTTCCAGCCCAGCTGACAGTCCGGATCCGTCAGCTCAGCGTGCGCGGCCGCTCCGGCGTAGGCTTCCACAGCCCGACGCGGGATCTGGGCACGTTCAGCGGTGTCCTGCACCCATTGGCTGTCCACAAGATCGGTGATCGGTACCTCCCCGGGTTCACCGGCCTCGGCGTTGAGAGCTGGGGATTCTTGTTCTGGGGCTGGCGGGTAGCCCAGCTCGGTGGGGTGGGGCGGTTCTGGCTCGGTGTCCGCGGTACAGGTCTGAACCACCAGGACGACGACGCCCGCAGCAGCTGCCCCACCTAACAGCGGGTAGAGCCGGCGGCGCCTACGCTGCTCGGTACTCTGAGACACGCTGCTTGGCCGCCGCCAACTGTTCGGCCACTCGTGAAGGAGCAGTTCCACCGACGGCATCCCGCGAGGCCAAAGACCCCTCCACGGTGAGCACCGCGCGGACCTCGGGAGTCAGCGCAGGGTGGATATCGGTGAGTTCTTGGTCGGTGAGTTCATGCAGTTCTTTGGCTGGGCTGTGCTGTTCGCAGGCGCGGACGCATTCGCCTGCCACCTCGTGCGCCACCCGGAAGGGCACGCCTTCGCGGACCAGCCATTCGGCGATGTCGGTCGCCAGGGAGAATCCCTGCGGTGCCAGCTCGGCGAGTCGGTCCGTGTGGAAGGTCAGGGTGGAGATCATCCCAGAGACCGCGGGCAGCAGCAGGGCTAAAGTGTCGACTGCGTCGAAGGCCGGCTCCTTGTCTTCCTGCAGGTCCCGGTTGTAAGCCAACGGTAGTGCTTTCAGAGTTGCCAGCAGCCCGGTGAGATCACCGATGAGGCGACCGGCTTTGCCGCGGGAGAGCTCGGCGATATCTGGGTTCTTCTTCTGCGGCATGATCGAGCTGCCGGTGGAGTAGCCGTCATCCAAGGTGACGAACCCGAACTCTTTGGTCGCCCAGAAGATCACTTCCTCGCTGATCCGGGAAAGGTCAACCCCGATCATGGCAGTCACCCAGGTGAACTCAGCGACGAGGTCCCGGGAGGCGGTGCCATCAATGGAGTTTTCTACGGGGCCGTCGAATCCGAGCTCAGCGGCCACATGTGCTGGGTCCAGGCCCAGGGATGACCCGGCCAGGGCCCCGGAACCATAGGGGGAAAACGCCAGGCGCCGGTCTAGGTCTATCAAACGGTCCACATCGCGCAGCAGCGGCCAGCTGTGCGCCAGCAGGTGGTGAGCTAGGAGCACCGGCTGGGCATGTTGGAGGTGGGTGCGGCCGGGCATCGGTGCGGATGGGTGCTTCTCAGCCTGGCCGATCAGGGCATCCACGACGTCCAACACACCCTCGGCTATGCCGGTGCTGGCGTCGCGGAGGAACATTCTCACCATGGTGGCGATCTGATCGTTCCGGGACCGGCCGGCACGCAGCTTGCCACCGAGGTCCTGGCCGGCGCGTTCCAACAGGCCGCGTTCAAGGGCGCCGTGGACGTCTTCATCGGAGTCTGCGGGCAGGAAACTGCCGGAGGCGACGTCGTCAGCAAGCCGCCCCAAAGCGGAGAGCATGGACGCCAACTCATCCTCAGTGAGCAGTCCTGCGCGGTGGAGCACGCGGGCGTGAGCCTTTGACCCAGCGATGTCATACGGCGCGAGTTTCCAGTCAAAATGCGTGGACTTGCTCAGTGCCGCCATCACATCTGCGGGCCCGGAGGAAAACCTTCCGCCCCAGAGTGAGCCCTGGTTCGTCCCATGCTTATCAGTCATTCATGCTCCCCGTTTGCCGTCATTCTCTGCCCGCCAGCATAACTGTGGGGTGAGCCCAGACAGGCCCACCCCACACGTCGTTGTGCCGTAGCTACTTCTCGACCCCAGCCCCGGAGAGGTCTGGTTTGCCGTGCAGGCGCTCTTCGCGCTGTGAAGCGGTCTTGGCGGATAGGCCGTAGATGTCGATGAACCCGCGAGCGCTGGACTGATCGAAGGTGTCACCGGTGTCGTAGGTGGCGAGGTTGAAGTCGTACAGACTGGTCTCTGAGCGGCGGCCCAGGACTGTAGCGCGTCCGCCGTGGAGTTCCAGGCGGATGTCACCGGATACGTATTTCTGGGTTTCGTTGATGAAGGCGTCCAGGTTGGCCTTCAGCGGGGAGAACCACTGGCCGTCGTAGACCAGCTCGGTCCAGCGCTGGTCCACGGTCTTCTTGAACCGGGCCTGCTCGCGCTCCAAGGTGATGTTCTCCAGTTCGCGGTGGGCGGCGATCATGGCCATGGCACCGGGGGCTTCGTAGATCTCGCGCGATTTGATGCCGACCAGGCGGTCTTCGACAATGTCGATCCGGCCCACACCCTGAGCACCGGCGCGGCGGTTGAGCTGCTCGATCGCCTGCAGTGCGGTCACAGTTTCGCCGTCGAGCGCGACCGGTACACCCTGGTCGAAGGTGATGGTGACGACGTCGGGTGCCGGAGCGAAGGCGGGATCGTCGGTGTAGTCGTAGACATCCTTGGTGGGACCGTTCCAGATGTCCTCGAGGAAGCCCGTTTCGACGGCGCGGCCCCACACGTTCTGGTCGATGCTGAAGGGGTTCTTCTTGGTGGTTTCGATGGGCAGTTCGTGGCGTTCTGCGTAGTCGATGGCTTTATCGCGGGTCAGCGCGAGGTCGCGCACTGGTGCGATGCACTTCAGCTCTGGCCCGAGGGTCTGAATGCTGACCTCGAAGCGGACCTGGTCGTTGCCCTTGCCGGTGCAGCCGTGGGCCACTGTGGTAGCGCCGAACTGCTGAGCGGCCGCCACCAGGTGCTTGGAGATGATGGGGCGGGAGATGGCGGAGACCAACGGGTAGGCGTCCATGTAGAGTCCGTTGGCGCGCAGGGTTGGCATGCAGTACTCCTCGGCGAACTCATCCCGCGCATCGGCCACATAGGCTTCCACGGCGCCGCAGTCCAAGGCGCGCTGACGGACCGTCTCCAGGGACTCGCCACCTTGCCCTACGTCGACGGCGACGGCGATGACTTCGGCACCGGTGGCCTCCGCGATCCAGCCAATGGCCACTGAAGTGTCGAGTCCGCCTGAATAGGCCAGAACAATACGATCGGTCACTGATGCTCCTTGATATGAAGTCGAATCGGCTTAGCTCGCCACATAGTCTACATAAATATTCATACCTATGCATACTTATCGTCGTGCGGGGGTCTGTCGCCACACTGGCGTACCCCACCGGCGGAAATCAGGCCGTCTTTGAGAATTCAGGTTCCTGTGGCGCCCTGATACCTCAACACCTCCCTGATTTATGGGCAACGCACCCCGGCCGAGCGGCAGCCACGTAAACTTGGACCATGGCAGATGACCAACAGAGCGGCCGCGCACCCGAGCTGACCGATGAGCAATTGGAGTTTCTTCACTCCATGTTGGACCTCGCCCGATCCGGAAAGTCTGCCGAGCTCCTGGACTTCATTGATCAGGGGATTCCCGTCAATCTCACCAATGCCCAAGGTGACTCACTGCTGATCCTGGCGGCCTACAACGACCACGCGGAGTTGGTGCGCGGGCTGATTGAGCGCGGTGCCGACGTCGACCGGGTCAACGACCGGGGCCAGACAGCGCTGGGCTGCGCGGTCTTTCGACAGAACCAGGCGATCACTGAGAGCCTGCTGGCTGCCGGCGCAGACCCGCATGTGGGCGGCCAAAACGCCTACGCAGTGATCGACATGTTCGGCCTCCACGCCATGCAGACCCTGCTGGAGGAGCACCACGGCACTCCTTGAACGGCGCAATATCGGTGAATAGGCTGAAACGATGGAGACGCCACAGAAGGCACCTGATACCGCGGTCTGGTATTTCATCGGGGCGACATTCATGTTCGCACTGGGCCCGATGGTCTTCAGTGCCGGAGACCCCGGCGCCTGGCAGGTCGCGGTGTTCGTTATCCTCGGAATGGTCGTGATGGCATGTGGTGTGGTGGTCTTCGTTAGGGAGCGCCGGCGGCGCAAACAGACCAGAGGACGCTAGAGACCAATCGGCCGGCCGCCAAGGATGCGGCCTCACTCCGACCGTGTGTGGAACCGTGCACCTGTCTCATTGAAAATACTGATCACTTCGGCGCGTTCCGGGCCAAGTGCGGTGAGCGCATGGGGCGTGAGCGTATCGAACTCCGCCGCCTCTCCTTTGTACAGAATCGTTTCCTGCTCCCCCAGCTGGAGCCGCATTCTGCCGCTGAGCACGTAGAGCCACTCATAGCCGTCGTGGATCTTCAGGTCATCGCGCGCAACGGCTGGCATGGGGCTATAGCGAATTTTGTACGTGTGCACTGGAGAGGACTCCACCGACAACGGATGAACTGTGATGCCGCCCGTTTCCCACGGCTCCCGCCGAACACGCGGATCATCGGGGGTGGCAACCACCAGGTCATCCAGACCGATACCCAACTGACGAGTCAAGGGCAGCAGTAGCTCTAAACTGGCCTGCCGCTTGCCGCTTTCCAGCCGGGAGAGAGTACTGGCAGAGACATTGGCTGCTCCAGCCAACCGTTCAAGAGTCCACCCACGCGCCGTCCGTGCCGCTTTCAACCGCAGTCCCACCAGAGTTAGCTCATCCATGGCACCAGTCTGAGCGGTTCTTGCAGATTTGGCAAACTATATTTCGATAGTGGCATGTTGGGTCCATGCTTGAATTATGAACACCACAGAACACGTAGCTGCCGTAACACTGCTCGACCTGCCCATTGCCGCCGAAGCCGAACTGTGGGACAGCATCATTATTGGCGGAGGTCCAGCCGGACTCAGCGCCGCGCTTTCCTTGGGTCGCTCTTTGCGGCGAACAGTCATCATTGACGCTGGCCAACCACGTAACCGCTTCGCGTCCCATATGCATACTGTGCTCGGCATGGAAGGCATCCCGCCGCAGGATCTGCTAGACCGCGGCCGCAGAGAGCTCGCTGAATATGGAGCGATTCTGCATCAGGGTTCAGTACGCGATGTTCGAGAATCCACCAACACCTCAGGGCCCCGCAGCCTCATTGTGAGCCTCGACGGTGGCCCCCAGCTGCGGGCCAGAACGGTGATCGCAGCCTCTGGACTCTCTGACCATCTGCCGGATATACCCGGTTTAGCCAAACACTGGGGTAAGACCGTGCTGCACTGCCCCTACTGCCACGGCTGGGAGGTGAGAGGTCAACGTCTGGGAGTGCTGGCCGCGGGACCCATGGCCTTGCACCAGGCCGAACTGCTGCGCCAGTGGAGTGACCGACTGACGTTCTTCAGCGCAGCCGCTGAACCACTCGACGACGCCGTGGCACGCCGACTTCGAGCTCGAGGAGTGACTATTGAGCCCTCCCCAGTCGTGGAAGCACTCGGCACCAGTGAGGGAATTTCAGGACTGCTCCTGGAGAACGGTCAGCGGATCGGACTCGATGCGCTCTTCACTGCGGGGAGGATACAGCCGCATGACAGTTTCCTGAGCACGCTGGATCTGAAGCGGACGGAGAACCCCATGGGCTCATTCCTCACAACGGACTTCACCGGACGAACCAGCCATGAACGGATCTGGGCTCCGGGCAATATCTCTAACCCTGCTGCCAATGTGCCTCTGTCGATCAGCGCTGGAACGTTCGCAGGCGCCACAGCGAATATGGCTCTGGTGAGCGAGGACTTCGATCTGGCAGTAGCGGCTCAGCCCCTGGATTCGGCCAGTGCGGTGAAGTAGTCAGCGATATCCTGACCACCTTCGGGGTCTTTGGCAATCACCATGATGGTGTCATCGCCGGCGATGGTGCCCAGAATCGACTTCGACGCCGAATGATCCACCGCGCTGGCCAGGAACTGCGCGGCCCCTGGCGGGGTACGCAACACCACGAGGTTTGCACTGGCTTCTGCGGAGACCAATAGGTCCCTGCACAGCGAGGCCAGCTTAGCGGTAGTGGTCTCCGCAATATCCGCCTGGAACTCGCGATCGTGGCCCTCCGCAGGCACAGCGTAGATCAGTCCACCATCCCCGGTGCGCACCCGGGCTGCGCCGATCTCCACCAAGTCACGGGACAGTGTGCCCTGGGTGACCTTCACGCCCTCGGCAGCGAGGTCCCGGGCAAGTTCAGCCTGCGACTTGATCGACGACCGAGAGATGAGCTCCCGGATCTTGGCGTGACGAGCCGTCTTTGTGGTCGGGGTCATGCGCTCTGCGCCTGGCGCACCATGCGGACAGTCTCCTCGTCGGCCAGACCGGACTCCACGAGCAGCCAAGCAATAAGCGCCTTCTGGACGTGAAGCCGGTTTTCAGCCTCGTCCCACACCACCGACTGAGGGCCATCGATCACCTCGGAGGTGATCTCGACCCCCCGGTAGGCCGGCAGACAGTGAAGCACCACGGCGTCGTCGTTGGCTTTGGCCATGGCCTCCGCGTTGAGCTGATACCTGCCAAAGATCTCCCCGCGCTGGGCCTCCTCCTGCTCCTGCCCCATGGAGACCCACGTGTCCGTGGCGACCACATGAGCATTCTCCAACGCTTCACGAGTATCCGAGGTCACCGTGACCTTACCGCCGGTCACGGTGGCGCGCTCCTGGGCGGTCTTGATGATCTCCACAGCGGGTAGATGGCCTTCCGGTCCGGCGATCCGAACGTCCATTCCGGCATTGACGCCCGCTAGCAAATAGGAATTGGCCATGTTGTTCGCCGCATCACCCATATAGGCCAATGCCTTGCCCTGGAGCCCGCCGAGGTGGTCACGCACGGTCAGCAGGTCAGCGAGCAGCTGGCAGGGGTGGTAGTCGTCTGAGAGCGAGTTGATGACTGGGACACGGGAATGCTGGGCCATCTCCTCCAGGTCAGCTTGGGCGTATGTGCGCCACACAATGAGGCTCACCTGCCGATCCAGCACCCGTGCAGTATCCGAGATGGACTCCTTATGCCCCAATTGCGCCTCACCCGGATTGATCACCAGCGGATTGCCGCCAAGAGCCGCGATCCCTGCGCTGAAGGAAACGCGCGTCCGAGTGGAGGTCTTGTCGAAGATCACCGCTGCGGTCTGAGGCCCACCAAGGGCCTTGACGGCGTAAGGGTGGTCGCGCATCCACTGCGCCAGGTTAAGTACTTGGTCCAGTTCCTCAGGGCTGAGGTCCAGGTCATTGAGAAAGTGTCTAGTCATTGGTTCCTCGTTCTCGCATCGGTGAATGCAGCCCGCAGGCGCTCCAATGCCTCATCGGCCTCTGCCAGCGAGAGGTTCAGTGGAGGGGCTAGCCGCAGGGTGGTCTCTCCGGTGGCGTTGATGATCAGGCCGTGGCGCTCCCGGGCGGTGGCCACCAGGTCCTTGGCAGGAGCTTCCACACCGGCAACGGGGATAAGATCTACTCCGATGTGCAGCCCGAACTGACGCACCTGACTCACCTGGGGCAGCTCCCGCAGCGCCGCGGCGAGATGCTCTCCTACGGTGTTCACATGGGATAGCAGCCCGCCGGATTCGATCGCGTGCAGTGTCGCCAGTGCTGCGGCAGTGGCAGGTGGGTTCCCCCCAAAGGTGGTGCCGTGCTGGCCTGCACCCATGAGGGCGCTCACCGGCTCGCTGAAGGAGAGCAGCGCTCCGATCGGAAACCCTGAACCCAGGCCCTTGGCCAAAGTCATCAGGTCAGGTACGACGCCGCCAACAGCTTGGTAGCGGAACCACTGGCCTGTGCGCCCCACCCCTGTCTGGACCTCATCGAGCACCATGAGGGCATCCGAACTGTGGGTGAGTTCACGTGCGCGCTGCAGATACGCGTTGTCTAGGGGCAGCACGCCGGCTTCGCCCTGGATGGGCTCAAGGAAAATACCAGCCACGTCCGCGTGCTCGAACGCTTTCTCCAGGGCGTCGATGTCATTGAAGGGCAGGAACCCCACCCCACCGATCAGATCCCCGAAGGGTTCCCTGTAGGCAGGCTTATGGGTGAGCGACAAGGCCCCTGTGGTCCGGCCGTGGAAGCTGCCCTCAAGGGCTAGGATGCGCTGTTTTCCGGTCGTTTTGCGGTGCCGCAGGACTGCCTTCAAGGCGGCCTCATTGGCCTCGGATCCGGAATTTGCGAAGAACACGCTGGAGCCGGCTGGAGCCTTCGCCAGGCTCAGCAGCTTCTCCGCCAGGGCTACTTGAGTCGGCGAGGTGAAGAGGTTTGAAATATGACCCAATGTGGCCTGCTGAGAGCTGATCACGGAGGAGATCAGCGGGTGAGCATGCCCCAGGGCATTGACTGCAATACCGCCCAGGAGGTCCAGGTACTCCCCACCCTCGGCATCCCAGACTCGTGCTCCCGAGCCGCGCACCAGTACAGCTTGAGGGGTGCCGAAAACTCCGGTGAGCGAGCTCTGATACCGGTCCAACAGCTCCGCGCTGGTGGCCGCACCGGTCTGATGCTGTTCAGCGAGGGCAACCGACGTGAGGGAGGCGTCGTCGTACTGGCTCATAGCGTGTCCTCATCAGGGACAACTTGGGTGCCCACACCAGCAGAAGTGACGATCTCCAACAGCATCGAATGCGGTTGCCGGCCATCGACGATATGCGCCCGGGGCACTCCGGAATCCACAGCGGCCAGGGCGGCAGCCATTTTGGGGATCATGCCGGATTGGAGGTTTGGAAGCATGGCGCGTAGGTCGGCGGCCGAAAGCGATGAGATCAGCGAAGACTTATCCGGCCAGTTCGCGTAGAGACCTTCGACGTCAGTGAGCATCACCAGTTTGGAGGCGCCGAGGGCGGACGCCACAGCTCCGGCGGCCAGATCAGCGTTGATGTTGAGGACCTCCCCTGTGGGGTTGCCTTCAGAATCGAATTCGGGGGCGATGGTGGAGATGACGGGGATGCGCCCGGCGTCCAGAATGTCCTGGACTGCCTCAGGGTTAACGCCGGTGACTTCTCCCACCAGACCCAAGTCGGTCTCGACGCCGTCGATCTCGACGGTCTTCCGCCGGGCTTGGAGCAACGCTGCATCCTCCCCCGACAGGCCCACAGCGTAGGGTCCGTGAGAGTTGATGAGGCCGATCAGTTCGCGTGAGACCTGCCCGGTGAGCACCATGCGGACAACATCCATGGCCTCGGCTGTGGTTACTCGGTGGCCGCCGCGGAACTCGGACTTGATCCCGAGTGCCTCCAGCATGGCGTTTATCTGTGGGCCGCCACCGTGCACCACCACCGGGTCGACTCCCACATGGCGGAGAAACACGACGTCTTCGGCGAACGCGCGGCGAAGTTGGTCGTTGACCATCGCATTGCCGCCGTACTTGATGACAATGGTGGACCCGGCGAACTTCTGGATCCAGGGTAGCGCTTCGACCAGCACCTCCGCCTTGTCAGCAGCGGCGGAGAGAGTGGATTCATCGCGTGGGAGCACGGTGGGGTTTTCAGTCATGTGGAGTATGCGCTGTTCTCGTGGACGTAATCATGGGTGAGGTCGTTGGTGAGGATGGTGGCCTCCGACTCTCCGGCGTTGAGGTTGATGAGCACCCGGACGGTGCGTTCTGAGAGGTCCACCAGTGACCGGTCTTCACCGATTCCTCCGCCGAGGCAGATCCAGACACCGTTGACGGCAACATCAACCCGGTTCGGGTCGAACTCCACCTCTGTGGTGCCCACCGCTGAGAGGATGCGTCCCCAGTTTGGGTCCTGGCCAAAGATGGCTGTCTTGAACAGGTTGGACCGTGCCACAGCGCGTGAGACAGTCTCCGCATCTTCCTCTGTGGGCGCGTTGATGGTCTGCACCTCGATGGTGTGGGCAGCCCCCTCGGCGTCGTCGATGAGTTGGCGGGCCAGGTCCCTGCACACGGTGGTGAGTGCCTGCTGGAAATCCTCGAGGTCCACCCGGGTATTTTCGGCCTCTGGGTGCGCTCCGGAGGCCATGGCGATGACCGTGTCATTGGTCGACATGCACCCATCGGAGTCAGCCCGGTTGAAGCTGAGGCGGACGGCCTCGCGCAGTGCGGCGTCCAGGTCCGTCTGGGAGATGACCGCATCGGTTGTGATGACCGCGAGCATCGTTGCCATCCCGGGTGCAAGCATGCCCGCACCTTTGGCCATGCCTCCCACAGTGAACCGTTCGGCGCTGAGGCTTGCGACCTTATAGTGCGAATCGGTGGTCATAATGGCTTCAGCTGCGGCGATGCCGCTTTCGGCCTCTGGGGACAGCGCGGCAACAGCCTCATCCACTCCGGGAAGCAGAGCCTCCATGTTCAGGCGCTCCCCGATCAGTCCAGTGGAGCACACCGCGACATCGGTGGCGGAGACATCGGAGCCGGCAGCGTTCAGTGACGCGGCAAGCCGCTCAGCGGTGGCGTGAGTGTCCTGAAAGCCCTCCGGACCCGTACATGCGTTGGCGCCACCAGAGTTGAGTATGACGGCGTCGGCTCGGCCGTCACTGATGACTTGCCTAGACCACAGCACGGGAGCGGCAGCGAAGCTGTTGGTGGTGAAGACTGCGGCAACCTGCCTGCTGGGCCCGCTGTTGACCACCAGCGCCAGGTCCCGGCCGGTGCTCTTCAGGCCCGCGGTGACACCCGCGGCGGAGAATCCTTCGGCTGCGGTAACGCTCATGGTGCTGCTCCGATCATGGTCAATCCGGTGGTCTCTTCCAGCCCGAGGGCAAGGTTCATGGACTGCACTGCTCCCCCGGCGGTGCCTTTGGTGAGGTTGTCTGAGGCTGAGACAACGACCACGCGACCTGCCCTGGCATCCAGGGCGAGCTGAAGGGTGACATGGTTGGTTCCGAGTACCTGTTTAGTGGCTGGCCACTGCCCTTCTGGCAGCAGATGCACGAACGGCTCCTGGGAGTACTGTTCCGCATATGCTTCACGCAGTTGGGCTTCGGTGACCCCTGCGGTGACCCGCGCGGTGGAGGTGGCCAAGATTCCCCGAGCCATCGGAGCCAGGGTCGGGGTGAAGGAAATCTGGACGGGTTGGTCGGCGACCCAGCTGAGCCCCTGCTCGATTTCCGGGGTGTGCCGGTGGACACCCCCGACTCCATATGGGCTCATTCCACCCATGACTTCGCTGCCCAGCAGGTGTGGCTTCAGAGATTTACCGGCCCCCGATGTGCCTGTGGCGGCCACCACGACGACGTCCCTAGGCTCCACGAGGCCGGCAGCGAACGCCGGTGCCAGCCCCAGCAGGATCGTGGTGGGGTAGCAGCCCGGCACGGCGATGCGCCGGGAGCCTTCCAGCTTTACTCGCTGACCCGGCAGCTCAGGCAACCCATAGGGCCATGTCCCTTGGTGCGCGGAGGCATAAAACTGCTCCCAGTCAGAGGACGACTCCAAACGGTGGTCGGCGGCGGCGTCGATCACGAGTACGTCATCGCCGAGCTGAGCGGCCAGCTCACCAGAGGCTCCGTGCGGCAGTGCTAGGAAGACCACATCGTGTCCGGAGAGGTTCGCTGCGGTGGTGTCAGTCAACACTCGGTCGGCCAGCGGATGCAGATGCGGCTGCAGCTCCCCCAGACGCTGGCCAGCGTTGGAGTGGGCCGTGACAGCACCGATTTCGACCTCTGGGTGGTGGGCCAGAAGCCGCAACACCTCCCCGCCGGCGTATCCGGAAGCGCCTGAAACCGCGGCTGTGAAAGTCATGAACCTCATCCTATGCGATTTTATGCAGGTATATCAATATTTATGCAATGCGAGCTGGCGTTCCGCTGAAGACCTACGCTCCGGTACCCTCGGGGAGTGAGTGGGCCGGCTCTCTGGCCCAGCCCACATCTGATGAGACGGGAAGCGAGCGAATAATGACCGAATCGACAATGTTCGAAGAAGACCTCCCTGACGCGGCCAAGGTAACTCGCGCCCGCGAGGCCGGCGGCTCCGATGTCTTGGAGACCGTTGAAGTCGAAGCCCCCACTCCGGGGCCAGGTCAGCTGCTGGTCAAAACGGCCGCAGCGGGCGTGAACTTCATTGAGACCTATCAGCGCTCCGGTGTCTACCCGGTGGAGTACCCGTTTGTGCCCGGCGCAGAGGGTGCCGGTGAAGTGGTCGGTCTCGGCGAGAACGTGGAGAGCTTCAGCACCGGCCAGCGGATCGCCACCGCGGAAGCCTCCGGCACCTACGCAACACACTTCCTCGTGGACGCAGCCAAGGCTGTTCTTGTCCCGCAGGAGGTATCCGATGAGCAGGCCGCAGCCCTTCCCCTGCAGGGTGTGACCGCGCACTACCTGATGAACTCCACCTACCGAGTCTCCCCCGGGGAAACGGTTCTGACCCATGCAGGTGCCGGCGGTGTAGGCCAGATCCTCACTCAGCTGCTGAAGGCCCGGGGTGCCCGGGTGATCACCACTACCTCGACTCCGGAGAAGGCGAAGATCGCGGAAGCTGCCGGGGCTGACTATGTGCTGGAGTACCAGGGCTTCGCCGAGAAGGTACGCCAGATCACCAATGGCGAAGGCGTCTCGGTGGTCTATGACGGCGTGGGGAAAGATACATTCGTCGGGTCATTGGATTCCCTGGCGGTCCGCGGGACTATGGTCCTCTTCGGCGGTGCATCCGGACAGGTTCCGCCTTATGACCTGCAGGACCTCAACAAGCGCGGCGGGCTCTACATCACTCGGCCGTCCGTGCCGTGGTATCTGCGCAATGCAGAGGAGCGCACCTGGAGGTTCACCGAACTGTTCGGCGCACTGACCTCAGGGGACCTCAAGCTCGACATCGGCGGCACCTACCCTCTCGAAGAGGCGGGCCGCGCCCATGACGACCTCGAAGGGCGCCGAACCACCGGTAAACTCCTGCTGGTGCCGTAACAACAATCCTGGGGCCGTATCTGCTACCGATAATCAGGGGGCTGTTGGGAAATCAGTGTGCTCGAGGCACCTGACTTCTCAACAGCCCCCTGATTTTTTCGGCGCTCCTTGATGTCTCAGCCGCGTTGAAGGGCTCCGTGCCGCTCGCCGGTGAGAGCCACCGCATCCGAACGAGCAGCTGAGGCTTCTTCCGCCGTCAGGGTCCGGTCGGCTGCGCGGAAACGCAGAGCAAACGCCATGGACTTCTTCCCTTCACCGATGCCTTCGCCTGAGTAGACGTCGAAGAGCTCAACACTCTCCAGCAGATCCCCGGCGCCCTCAGTCAGGGTCTGGCGGAGCTCCCCGGCCGTGACCGCCTCGTCAACGATCAGTGCCACGTCTTGTGTGGTCGGCGGGAAGGTGGAGATGGGCTCAGCGATGGTTTGTCCCGTTGCGGCCGCGATCAGAGTGCCGAGATCGAGCTCCATCACACTGGTGCGCGCAGGCAGGTCCTGCTGCTCCGCGACCTTGGGGTGCAGTTCCCCTGCGTATCCGACCAGCTCGCCCTTCAGCTGCAGCTGTGCTGTCCGGCCCGGGTGGAATGCTTGATGTTCGCCCTGAAGGACGTCGAGTTCGACCCCCAGCAGCTGCGCCACCTTCCGAGCAGCCTCCACCGCATCGGCCCAGTCGCGGGCGCGGCCGGGCCCACCGACGTTGTCCACCGGCTCCTGCCCCGAGACGGCCACCGCCAGGTGCAGCGGCTGATGGGGAATGCCCGCCCGAAGCTCCTCAATGACATCATCGCCGGGGTAGAATCCCAGACCTGGGATCTCCTCACTGCCCATCTTCCCGTCCGGCCGGAAGACTGACCCGGCCTCAAAAAGCGCCACGTCAGTGAAGCCGCGGGAGACGTTCCGGCGCAGGGAATCGAGGATGCCGGGCAGCAGTGTAGTGCGAAGCGTGGGGAACTGGCTGGCGATAGGGTTGGCCAGCCGCACCATTGGCAGCTCCTCAGCACCGTTCGCACGGCCGAAGAGCTGGTTCGCCTCCACAGAGTAGAACGGGTACGTGAGCACCTCAGTGAAACCGGCAGCGGCAAGTCCGGTGAACACCGTACGACGACGCTGCTGCGCCTCAGTCAGGCCCCGGCCAGCAGGTGCCACAGGCAGCCTCGAAGGAATGGTGTCATAGCCCACCAGTCGGGCGATTTCCTCGACAAGAGATTCCGGGATTGTCAGGTCAGGCCGCCAACTGGGCGGTGTGACACTCAGCATTCCGTTGTCCTGGGCCTGGATCGCGCAGCCCACCGCAGTCAGCGCTTCGGTGACTTGCTGAGCACCATAGGGAACACCGACGATGCGCTCCGGCAGGCTGGGGTCAAGAGCAATCGTCTCCGGAGTGATGGGGTCACCCACATGGGTCACTTCGCCGGTGTCTGTGCCCCCGGCCAGCTGGACCAGCAGATCCACCGCGCGCTGAGCGGCAGTGGTCGGCAGGAGGGGGTCGACGCCGCGCTCATTGCGCTTGGCGGCCTCCGAGGGCAGTTTGTGCCGACGTCGGGTCCTGCTCACGGAGATGGGATCGAAGTGTGCGGCTTCTATCAGCACCGTGGAGGTGGCTTCTGACACTTCAGTGCTCGCTCCGCCCATGACGCCAGCGAGTCCGATCGCGCCGCGGTCATCGGCGATCACGAGGTCTTCGGTGTTGAGCGCACGCTGTTTGTCGTCGAGGGTGGTCAGCTTCTCCCCCGGCGCGGACCTGCGGACCTGTATGGGGCCGTTGAGTTTTTCCGCGTCGTAGAAATGGAGGGGCTGGCCCAGTTCCCACATCACATAGTTGGAGATGTCCACTGCCAGACTGATGGGCCGGATGCCGGCCAGGCGCAGCCGAGCAGCCATCCATGGTGGGGTGGGCGCCGAGGCATCAACCCCAGTGACGGAGCGGGCAACGAAGGTGTCGCAACCGGGAATTCCGTAGATGGGGGCGTCGTCGTTGAGGACCACCGGGTGGCCTGGGCTGCCGTCCTGCAGCGGGGTGACCTGGTGAGCCGGGTCCGTAAAGTCCGTACCTGTGGCGTGGCTGTACTCCCGCGCCACCCCCCGGATGGAGAAGGCATAGCCGCGGTCAGGGGTGACGTTGATCTCTGCTGCGGAATCACTGAGTCCGAGGAGCTCTAAGGCATCGGTACCGGGTTCGGGGTCCAGGCCAAGTGTGCCGAGCACAAGAATGCCGTCGTGGTCCTCACCGATTCCCAGTTCTTTGACCGAGGCGATCATTCCTGCGGAAACATGGCCGTAGGTCTTGCGGGCAGCGATGCGAAAATCCCCCGGGAGTACAGATCCGGGGAGCGTTACGACGACTTTATCGCCGACCTCGAAGTTATCGGCACCGCAGACGACGCCCTGAACCCCTGAAGGATCGATCCCATCCCCTGTGAGGGTCTGAGTGTGACCTTTGGCAACGACGCGGACCTGACACCAATTGATGGTCTTGCCGTTGGACTGCGGCTCGGGAGTTTTTTCCAGCACTTCGCCGACCACAATGGGGCCGGAGAGACCGTTGGTGTGGACTTCCTCTTCCTCAAGTCCTACTCGAACCAGTTCCGCCATCAGGTCCTCGGCGGTCCCATCGGCGGGGAACTGTGTGTACTCACGGATCCAAGACAGCGGGATGCGCATACGGCTCAGACCTCCATTCCGAATTGAGTGCTGAAGCGGATGTCGCCTTCGATCATGTCGCGCATATCCGGAACATCGTTGCGGAACATGAGGGTTCGTTCCACGCCCATTCCGAAGGCGAAGCCGGTGTATTCGGGGTCTTTGATTCCGGCAGCAGCCAACACATTGGGGTTGACCATGCCGCATCCGCCCCATTCAATCCATTGGGGGCCGCCCTTGGCCCCAGGGTGCCACACATCCATTTCGGCTGAAGGTTCGGTGAACGGGAAGAAGCTGGGCCTCAGCCGGATGGCGGCCGCAGGCCCAAACATCTGCCGGGCGAAGTGCTCCAGGGTTCCCTTCAGGTCAGCCATAGTGAGCCCTTTGTCCACGGCCAAGCCTTCGAACTGGTGGAACGCGGGAAGGTGGGTGGCGTCTAATTCATCGGTGCGGAACACTTTCCCCGGTGCCAGCACGTAGACTGGCAGCTCCTTATTGAGCAGTGCACGGATCTGCACCGGCGAGGTGTGGGTACGGAGCACGAGGTGAGCCTCAGAGGGCTCCACGAAGAAGGTGTCCTGCATTTCACGAGCCGGGTGGTCCGGGGCGAAGTTCAAGGCATCGAAGTTGAACCACTCAGATTCCAGCTCTGGCCCTTCTGCTACCTCCCAGCCCATGGAGGTGAAGACATCCACCACTTTCTCCTGCAACCTGGTGATGGGGTGACGGGCGCCCAAAGGTCGACGCCGCGGCGCTGCGGTGACATCGACAGTTTCTTCCACGAGAACCTTGGCTGCGTGCTCTGCCTCGAGGACCTCTGTGCGGGCCGCCAGTGATTTCTGGATCCGGCCACGCGCTGTGCCGAGGAGCTTTCCGGCCTCTTTCTTCTGGTCTTTGTCCAACTCTTTGATCTGCCGGTTGGCCAACACAATCGGAGCTTTGTCTCCGGTGTGGGCAAGTCGGGCAGCCTTAAGCTCATCCAGAGTTCCGGCGGCGTCGAACGCGGCCAGCGCCTGTGCGACGCACTGTTCAATGGCTGCCTCGTCCAGGGGATGCGGTACTAGTGCGTGCTCGTCAGCCATATTGCTCCGTGGTTCAGTCAAGACGTGTGAGAAGAAAAGATCCTGCGACAGTTTATGCCCATGGAGTCCGCTATGCAGACTCTATGACGCAGTGACACACATCACGGTGGTACCTTTCGTGAAGACCCCAGATCCGGCCTGGCTCAACGCCGTCAAAAGGCTGCCACCCAACCCAAGCGAGGAGTCTCTGTTATGTCGTGTGAAGACCTGGTTTCCGCACTCCCGGAAGGCCGCGTGATCACGGAACCGGCCACTATGGAGAATTACCGTTGGGACCGCGCCAACGATCCCGATGCCGGTACACCACTGGCCGTCGTGCGAGCAGAGTCCACTTCAGACATCCAGACAGTTGTGCGCTACGCCGCGGAACGCGGCATTGCAGTGGTTCCCCGCGGCGCCGGGTCAGGGCTGTCCGGAGGCTCCACCGCAGTCGAAGGCGGGATCGTGCTGTCCATGGAGCGAATGCGAGAGATCACCGTCGATCCCCTCACACGCACTGCAGTGGTGCAGCCAGGTGCTTTCAACTCGGAGGTGAAAGCTGCCGCCGCCGAACACGGCCTCTGGTATCCGCCGGACCCCTCCTCCTACGAATTCTGCTCCATCGGTGGGAACATCGCGACCAATGCCGGTGGCCTGTGCTGTGTGAAGTATGGAGTGACCACCGACTATGTCCTCGGCCTCGGCGTAGTGCTGGCTGACGGACGGTCGGTGCAGCTGGGCGGCCCGCGCCTGAAGGATGTGGCCGGGCTCGACCTCACCAAACTGTTCATCGGCTCCGAGGGCACTCTGGGGGTGATCACAGAGATCACCCTGCGGCTGATCCCCGCACAGCGACCCCCGACGACGCTGGTGGCCACCTTCAAGACCCTCGACGCCTCGACCGACGCGATACTGGCAATCTCCTCCTCAATGCGGCCTTCCATGCTGGAGTTTATGGATCGCCCCACGATCAACGCAGTCGAGGACGCCACCCGAATGGGGTTGGACCGCGAAGCTGCCGCCATGCTGGTCGTCCAATCCGACGAACCGGCTGAATTCGCGGCCCAAGAAATCGCCAAGATAGAGGCCCTCTGTCATGAGCACCAGGCCGACGAGGTCTTCTCGACCACTGATCCTGACGAGGGCGAAGCGTTTGTGGTCGCGCGCCGGATGGCGATTCCTGCCGTGGAGCAGAAGGGGTCCCTTCTGCTGGAGGATGTGGGCGTTCCGCTCCCGAAGCTGGGCGACCTAGTGCGCGGAATTGAGCGAATCGCCCAACAGCGCGATATCGTCATCGCCGTGATTGCCCACGCCGGAGACGGCAATACCCACCCACTCCTGGTCTTCGACCCGACCGATCACGAGCAGAAGGAACGGGCACATCTCGCCTATGGTGAGGTGATGGACCTCGCTGTGCAGCTGGGTGGCACCATCACTGGAGAGCACGGCGTCGGTCGCCTCAAACGGCCGTGGCTGGCAGGCTATATAGGAGCGGACGCGCTGGATCTCAACCATCGCATCAAAATGGCACTAGACCCGCTGAACGTTCTGAACCCCGGCGCGGTCCTGGACCCCGCTGCATTGAAGTCCTGAAGGAGAAAGAATGTCTCATTACACGAATATCCCGGCTGTCACCTACACCACAGCCGCAGAGGCGATCAGGCACACCATCGATATCGGTGCTGAGCAGGGTGTGAAGCTCTGCGCCACCGTCGTGGACCCCGCCCTGGGGTTGGTGGCATACGGCAGGGCCGATGGCATGACCCCGCACAGCGTCGAGACTTCTCGACGCAAAGCCCAAACAGCCGCCTCCACCCGGAAGCCTTCCGCCGCGGTCCCGGCCGAATTGGCCACCGCGATGGAAAACGGCACCGGGGGGCTCCTGACCCGAATCCCCGGCGGCGTGCCGCTGGTATTCGACGGTGTCCTGGTGGGCGGACTGGGTGTGGCCGGCGGACCCCCCGCAGAAGACGCCAAGGTCGCCGATGCGGTACTCGAGGCGCTGGGCGCGGCACCGGTAGGAGATGTGGGATGAGAATTGCTGTACTCGTCAAAGAGGTTCCAGACAGCTACGGTGCGCGTCGGCTGAACCTGACCACAGGACTGGCGGAGCGCGAAGCCAGTGACAGAGTGCTCGATGAAATCACCAGCCGCGCAGTCGAGGCCGCAGTCTCCCATGCCGAGTCGGCCGAGGGCGTTGAAGTCGTCCTGGTGACGATGGGTCCGGAGTCAGCGGAGTCCATGCTGCGAAAGACTCTGGCGATGGGTGCCGACTCCGCCCACCACGTTTTGGACCCGGGGCTTCTCGGCGCGGACATGACACTCAGCGCAGAGGTGTTGGCCGCGGTTCTGCAGCGCATTGGCTGTGACCTGGTCATCTCAGGGGACGTCTCCTCCGACGGTACAGGTGGAGTGATACCAACCATGATTGCAGAGCGGATAGGGGCAGCCCATGCCACGAGCCTGGACTCACTCACCATCACTGACTCTTCGGTGACCGGAAACCGTGAGACCTACGGTGGAACTGTCACCGTGGAGGCCCAGCTGCCCGCAGTGGTCTCTGTCACCGAGCGTCTGCCTGACGCCAGGTTCCCTGGATTCAAAGGAATCATGGCTGCTAAGAAGAAGCCGTTGGAGACCTACACCTTGGCCGATTTGGGGATTGATCCGGCCGCAGATGTGCCACGTTCCATCTTGCTGTCGGTGACCGAGGCGCCGGCCCGGACAGCCGGTGAAAAGATCCATGACGAGGGCGATGCTGGCAAGAGATTGGCTGAGTACCTCATCGACAAGAAGCTGGTGTGAAATATGGCTCAACAGAAGATTCTGACCTACCTTCCGGTTCTTCCCTCCGGAGAACTGATGGGATCGGCAGCTGAGCTGCTCGGGGCGGCAGCCCAGCTCGGCTCTCCCGTGGGCGTCATCGTCACCACTCCCGGAATGGCCGAAGCCGCGGCAGAATCCGCAGGGGAACTTGGCGCTGCCACCGTTCGCGTAGCAGAGCACGAGGCGGTGGGCACCACGCTGACGGAACCCACGGTGGATGTTTTCACCACCGCATGGGAAGACCTCCGACCCGAGGCGGTGCTAGTGCCCAATGACATCGACGGACGTGATCTAGCTGCCCGGCTCTCCGTGCGCACACACAGCGCCATCGCCGCGGATGTGGTGGGAGTGCATCGGGATGAGGAAGGCATCGTCGCTCACCATTCGGTCTACGGCTCCACTTTCACGACGGAATCGGCCACGACTCACGGAACACTCATCATCACGCTCAGAGAGGGCGCCGTAGACTACCGGGGCCAGCCGGTGACTCCAGAGATTCACCGGGTTGAGCTCGGAGAGCTGCCCCCTCAGGCTGCGTCGATCACGGAATTCTCCGCTTCCGTGGAGGCTTCGACCCGCCCTGATCTCCGCGGGGCACCAACGGTCGTCGCCGGGGGACGGGGATTGGGTTCGGCGGAGGGCTTCGCCCTGGCCGAACAATTGGCCGACGCGCTCGGAGCAGGTCTCGGTGCCTCCCGCGCAGCCGTAGACGCTGGCTACGCACCACACTCACTTCAAGTGGGACAGACCGGAGTGACGGTCGCGCCAGATCTTTATATTGCGCTGGGAATCTCCGGGGCCGTACAGCACTTGGCCGGCATGCAGACGGCAAAAACCGTAGTGGCCATCAATAAAGACCCTGAGGCGCCGATCTTCGACATCGCCGACCTGGGAATCGTCGGTGATGTTTTCGAGGTGGTGCCGCAGCTGATTGAGACGCTCAAGGCCCAGCGTCCATGATCGGAGACTCCGGACACCGCAGGCGGGGCCTTCCGCGAACCGAGCAGGAGGCTCAGGCGCCGACACCCTTACCGCCTGAAGGTGACGTGCCGTCAGCCGACACCCCAGCTCCGCCACGACGCCGCAGCGGGCTCCCACGCACGGTCGACGCCCCGGTCAAACACACCGCCGAGCCAAGGGCCGCTAAGCCGGACGCCTCGGAACAAACTGCCTCGGAACGGACCGCCCCCACGCCGAGAGCAGTTGACCACACCGAGCAGGCAGCTGAGGCCGACGCCGCGGCGCATGCGCCCCCTGCCGAGCCAGCCGTGTCGCGGCGGCGTTCCGGTCTGGGAAGCAACCCCACGCCCGGTCCCGTCTCAAGTCCGAAGCCTCCTCCCGAAAGCACAGCCTCGGCGACACCGGAGCCGGCTGCACCGGATTCGGCGCGGGCCCGTCCCGCGACCTCGGCCGAGCGACCGGTCGCAGTCTCACGCACTCGCAGTAAAACCGCCCTATGGTGGGCTGCTGTAGGTATCGGCGGGGTCGTCATCCTGGCGGCAGCCATGGTCATCGCCGCGCAGTGGTTCCTGGGCACCGAGGCCGGGCGCAACTTCCTCAGTCGCTACCCCGGCCAGTACGAGCAACCCGACGCGCCGGGCGGATATCCCTGGTGGCTGAACTGGGCCCACTTCTTCAATGCGTTTCTCATGGTCCTGGTCATCAAGACCGGAGTCCAAATCCGTCGCGAAATCAAACCGGAGGCCTACTGGACTCCAAAGTGGGGCAGGCAGCGGCGAATCAGCCTCACGATCTGGACTCACAACGCACTGGACCTGCTCTGGGTGCTCAACGGGCTGGTGTTCGTGACCCTGCTGGTCGCAACGGGCTACTGGTCCCGCGTGGTGCCCACCAGTTGGGAGGTCTTCCCGAATGCGCTGTCGGCGCTCGTGCAGTATGTCTCACTGGATTGGCCCACGACCAGCGACTGGGCGCACTACAACAGTGCACAGGAGCTGGCGTACTTCGTCACGATCTTCGTTGCCGCGCCTCTGGCAATCGCCACCGGAGTGAGAATGTCCGGGCTCTGGCCTGGGGATAAGCCGATGCTCAACAAAGCTTTTCCCGTGGAATGGGCACGTGCTGTGCATTTCCCAGTCATGATCTATTTTGTGACGTTCATTCTCGTGCATGTGATTCTCGTCTTCGCAACCGATGCATTGCGGAACCTCAATCAGATCTACACCGGCCAGGACGCCACCAATTGGACCGGGTTCTGGCTCTTTGTCCTTTCCCTGATTGTCATCATCGGCGCGGCAGTAGCTGTCCGACCCGTCCTCGTCGCGCCGCTGGCGAGCCTTTTCGGGCGAGTAGGTCGATAAAAGTCCACGATGCGAAAAGTCCCCACTAAATAAATGTGGGATGTGTCACACTCATGTCTGTGACGTGAACGTGCACTGAGGCGGGACAAAGGCTCGCCCGTCGAAAGGACGTTATCAGCGTGGATAACTTGGCTCTTCTTGGCATTCTGGCGATCGCACCAATCCTCCTGGCAGGGATACTCCTGGCGGGTTTTCGATGGCCCGCGAAATACGCAATGCCGCTCAGCTACATCGTGGCGCTGGTGATTGCATGGCTCGTGTGGGAAATGCAGCCAACCGCCCTGGCAGCCGCTTCGATCGAAGGCCTGATCGTAGCTGGGACGCTGCTGTACATCGTCTTCGGAGCGTTGCTCCTGCTTTCGACCGTCACACTCTCAGGGGCCATGGACCGCATCAAGGGAGGTTTCAACCACATCTCCCCGGACCGACGCATCCAAGCAATCATCATCGGCTGGCTCTTCGGAAGTTTCATCGAGGGCGCATCGGGCTTCGGCACCCCAGCGGCCATCGTGGCCCCCCTCCTGCTCGCGATGGGCTTCCCAGCTATGGCTGCGGTGGCCGTCGGCCTGATCATCCAGTCCACCCCGGTGAGCTTCGGAGCAGTGGGCACCCCCATCCTCGTGGGTGTAGGAAATGGTCTGGGTGAAACCCTGCCCGGCGTGCCGGAACGCATCGACGCACTCGGCATGGACTACTCCGAGTACGTTGCCCACATCGGTTTTCAAACTGCTCTGATCCACATGGCTGTGGGCATCCTCATCCCACTGATACTCGTGTGTCTTCTCACCGGGCTCTTCGGTGAGAAGCGAAACTTTGCGCTGGGCCTCAAAGTATGGCCGTTCGCTGTCTACGCCTCGCTGGCTATGACAATCCCCTCGGTGGCTGTCGCATACCTCCTCGGCCCCGAATTCCCCTCACTGATCGGCGGACTCGTCGGCTTGACCGTGGTGATGCTCACCTCGTCGAAGGGCTTCCTGATGCCCAAGGAAACCTTCGACTTCGGACCGCGGGCAACCTGGGAAGAGCGTTGGATGGGCCGGATCGCTCCAGGTGACGTCAAGGAGAGCGGCGAGGCTCAGACGATGACTATGGTGCGCGCCTGGTCTCCCTACGTCATCCTCGCAAGCCTGCTCGTGCTGACCCGGCTCATCGATCCCGTGACGGAATTCCTGACCACTCCCGGCGTGACGCGCCTAGCGTTCTCCGACATTTTGGGCGTGGAGGGCATCAACGCTGACGTGGATCTGTTCTACTCCCCCGGTTTCGTTCTGATCTTTGTCTCTCTGGTCTCCTACCTCATCTATCGGATGAGCGGCAAGCAAATCGCGACAACGTGGAAGGTGTCCGGAAAGCAGATCGCCGCAACTGCAGTAGCCCTGCTGTTCGCCGTGCCCATGGTGAGAGTCCTCATCCAGTCCGGCATCAATGAATCGGGCTTGGAATCCATGCCGGTGGTCCTCGCCCAGGGCGTGGCAAACGTCGCCGGGGACACCTGGCCGTTCTTCGCCCCGTTCATCGGCGCCCTGGGGGCCTTCGTCGCCGGGTCCAACACGTTGGCCAACCTGACGTTCGCTCAGTTCCAATGGGCGACCGCGGAGACGATTGGTGTCAGCCCTGAGACGGTGGTTGCGGCACAGGCGGCGGGTGGCGCCGGTGGTAACCCCATCGCGATCCACAACATTGTGGCGGCCTCCGCGACAGTGGGACTCTTCAATCGTGAGGGGGACATCATGCGCAAAACGGTGTGGATTACCCTCTACTACTGCATTGCGGCCGGCTCCGTTGCTTTCCTCGCCATCCATGGGTTCGGCCTGAACATTGGCACCGGAGGACTGCTGCTGCTGATCGCTGCCCTGGTGGGACTCGGGTACTGGGCAGTGCGCCGGGGCGATGCCCCCAGGATGCAGCTCCCCTCGCAGAACTGAGAAGCCGAAGACGCTGATCCTCGGTGGGGACCCCTTGCATTCGAATATGTGTTCGATTCATACTGAGCACATGAGCATCCAAGACATCCGCGCCGTACCGGTGACGGGGCCTGCCATGGAGGTGCCGATGATGCCCACGGCGGTGCAGGCAGGATTCCCCTCCCCTGCGCTGGACTTCGTGCACGAAAGCATCAATCTGCAGGAGCACCTGGTCTACGACCCTCCGGCGACGTTCATCGCCAGGGTCAGCGGGGACTCCATGGTCGGCGCCGGAATCAGTCACGGCGACCAACTCCTGATCCATAAGGGAACGCGCCCCCGGGACGGGGACGTGGTCATCGCGGTGCTCGATGGCCAATTCACCGTCAAGCGGCTCCGCCTGACCGGAACCGGGGTGCGGCTGGAGGCTGCGAACCCGGAATACCCGGACATTGAGGTTCCGGAGTTGTCTGAACTGTCTATTTGGGGTGTGGCATATATGTGCCTCCATGGTTTGCGATGAGCAAGCACCTGTTGGCGCTCGTCGATGTCAACAGCTTCTATGTCAGCTGCGAGCGCGCCTTTGACCCCACCTTGGAAGGGCGGCCCGTACTCGTCCTTTCCAATAACGACGGTTGCGCTGTGGCTATGAGCGCAGAAGCCAAAGAGCTGGGAATCACCGTGGGCGCGCCCTGGTTCAAGCTGGCTCCCAACGCTCAGCGGCACGGACTTGTGGCAAGGTCAAGCAACTATGAGCTCTACGGCGATATGAGTCACCGGTTTCTCCAGGTCATCGGGGAACATTCCCATGAGGTGGAGAAGTACAGTATTGATGAGGCCTTCGCCGGATATGGCGGGCCCCTCCAGGGAGCCGGCCCGTGGGCGGAGAGAATTCGGCGCGACATCGCTGAGCGGCTCAGCCTTCCGGTGGGCATCGGAGTCGGAGCCACTAAAACTCTGGCGAAATTGGCCAATCTGGCTGCCAAGCGGGTTCCCGGTATGAGAGGCGTCTGTGTATGGGATGGCTTGGACGCAGAATACCGCGACTGGGTGATGAGCCGACTTCCGGTTCAGCAGATTTGGGGCGTGGGCCCACGCTCGGCGAAGAAGTTGGCAGCACATGGCGTGACCACGGCCGCAGCGCTGCGGGACGCCGACGCTCAGTTCGTCCGCCGCCTGCTGGGCGTCACCATGATGCGCACCGTGCTGGAACTGCGCGGTCAGCCATGTATCCAACTGGAGGAGGAACGCGAATTCCGTGACTCGCTGGTCTTCAGCAGATCCTTCTCCACCCCCGTGAGCACCCGGGAGATCATGGCTCAGGTGATGGCCAGCTACGCTCAGCGGGCCTGCACCCGGCTGAACTCCCGTAGTACGGAGGCCAAGACACTCACCGCCTGGGCTATGACCTCCCAGTTCAACTCGGCGGCAGAAGACTCCCCCTCAGCAACGTTGTCACTGCCCGCCCCCACTAATGACCCAGTCCTGCTCACGCGAGCTGCCCAAGCTTTGCTGCCCCGCATGACAGAGGGCACTCGTTACACTAAGGCAGGAATCACCCTGACGGACCTTTCGCCGCGGGGCGCCCAACCTGCATTCGACCTCTTCGCTGAACCTCAGCAGGACAAAGGCATCGGGCCGCTCCTGCAGCAGGTGAGGGAGAAGTCCGGCACCGACGCCATCGGCATGGGCCGTGGAGGTATGCGCACAGCTGCCGAGTGGGAGATGCGCCGAGAGATGATGAGTCCGCGCTACACCACACGTTGGCAAGAGATGCTCGAGGTGCATGCCCGGTGACCACCGAATCCCTGTCGTTGAGGTGCGGGCACTCATCAGAGCTTCAGCTGATCCTTCAAGTTTTCCCAGGCAACCTGCAAGAATGGGGCTCTGCTGCGGCATGGACAGAATCGGAGAAAATGATGGCTGAACTACTCACCGGGACACACCGTTCAGGCTCGGCTTCCCACACCGCGCACGAGCGCATCAGCGTTCGTGGCGCCCGTGAGAACAACCTGCGCAGCGTGGATCTGGACATCCCCAAGCGGCAGCTCACAGTATTCACCGGAGTCTCGGGCTCTGGGAAGTCCTCGCTGGTCTTCGGCACCATCGCGGCCGAGTCTCGGCGGCTGATCAATGAAACATACGATGCGTTCATCCAGGGCTTCATGCCCTCCATGCCCAGGCCCGATGTAGATTCTCTCCACGGCCTCACTGCCGCCATCATTATCGATCAAGAGCGCATGTCGCCGAACCCGCGTTCCACCGTCGGAACAGTCACCGACGTCAATTCCATGCTGCGCACCCTTTACAGCAGGTTCGCCCAGCCGCGGATTGACTCACCGCAGGCGTATTCCTTCAACATAGCCTCAGCATCCGGGGCCGGCACCCTCACCAAAGCCGATGGCACAGAGCACGCGGCAGGCTTCAGTGTCACCGGCGGCATGTGTCTCCAGTGCCAAGGAAGAGGACAAGTCCATGACGTCGACATCTCTGAGCTGGTCGACGAATCCAAGTCCCTCAACGACGGCGCCATCACGATTCCCGGGTACAAAGCGGGCGGGTGGTCGGTCCGTTTCTACAGCGACTCCGGTTTCTTCGACCCAGACAAACCCATTAGCGACTACAGCGTTCAGGAGCGCCACGACCTTTTCTACCGTGAACCTGCCAAGGTGAAAATCGGTGGCGCCAACATGACGTTCCAGGGGTTGGTGCCCTCTGTGAAGAAGACGTTCCTCTCCAAAGACCGTGACGGTATGCAGCCCCATATCAGGGCGTTCGTGGACCGCGCCGTCGCTTTCACTCAATGTCCAGACTGTCAGGGCACCCGACTCTCACAGCAGGCTCTGGCCTCCCGGATTGCAGGGAAGAACATTGCCGAACTATGCGCCATGCAGATCAGCGATCTCATCGATTGGATTGAGAACCTCGACGACGCCGCGGGACTCGGCAGTGCCACACCCCTCCTAAGAGCCGTCACCGACATCCTCCGAAACTTTACGGCGATAGGACTCGGCTACCTCTCCCTGGAACGCTCCTCAGGGACCCTTTCCGGTGGTGAGGCGCAACGAGTCAAGATGATTCGACATCTCGGCTCATCGCTGACTGATGTCACGTACGTCTTTGACGAACCCACTGTGGGACTTCATCCTCACGATGTTGCTCGCATGAACGACCTCTTACTCAAGCTCAGAGACAAGGGCAACACCGTCCTCGTTGTCGAACATGACCCAGATGTCATGGCGATCGCAGACCACGTCGTGGATATCGGCCCAGCCGCTGGAAGCCACGGCGGAGAGGTCGTCTACCGTGGCGACTTCGCCAGACTGCGCAGCTCGGGGACTTTAACAGGCGATCACCTCGAAACCCGGCAGCCCATCAAGGCTCAGCCGCGGACAGCTTCCGGTACGATCTCCATCCGCGGGGCGACAACACACAATCTGCGAAACGTCGATGTGGACATACCTAGAGGCGTCCTCGTCGCAGTCTCTGGAGTTGCGGGATCTGGGAAGAGTTCGCTCATTCACGGGTCTCTGGCGGCGCGCGAAGGAGTGGTTGCGGTCGACCAGACCCCGATCAAGGGTTCCCGCAGATCGAATCCGGCAACCTACACGGGCCTGCTCGAACCGATACGTAAGGCGTTCGCCAAAGCAAATGGTGTCAAGCCCGCCCTTTTCAGTGCAAACTCTGAAGGTGCCTGTCCGAACTGCAATGGGGCCGGAGTGATCTACCAGGACCTCGGCATAGTGTCGGGGGTTTCCACGACATGCGAAGAGTGCCACGGCAAACGGTTCCAAGCAGCTGTCCTGGACTACACCCTTGGCACCTTGAACATTGCGGAAGTCCTAGGAATGCCGGTGGATCGGGCCTTGGAGTTCTTTTCCGGAACGGGCACTGGCGGGCCAGAAGTATCACTGCCTGCGGCCAGCAAGATTCTGACCAGACTTCGTGATGTCGGACTGGGCTACCTCACGCTGGGACAACCGTTGAGCACCCTGTCGGGCGGTGAGCGGCAACGCCTCAAACTAGCGATTGAGATCGGAGCCGATTCCGAGGTGTTGATTCTGGATGAACCGACTGCCGGGCTGCATATGGCGGACACGCAACGTCTCATCTCTATGCTCGAGAGGCTCGTCGAGGCCGGACGAACCGTCATTGTCATCGAGCACAATCTTGATGTGATTGCTCAGTCCGACTGGGTCATTGATATCGGTCCAGGCGCAGGTCACGACGGCGGTCAAGTGGTCTTCTCCGGCACTCCGGCCGATCTTCTCAGCGCCAGCCGGTCGCTCACCGGGCTGCACCTCAGCCGGCACCAGTAGGTCAGGGAATGAACCTGGGGACGCATCGTTGCTCCACATTTCGAATGTTCATTCTGACAGTTTCTTCACAGCAAACTGGAGTCGAATATATCTACGATTTCAGCTGTCGTGCTCTTGCGGAGGCGTAGAAGACGTGTTCTAATGTGAATGCGCGATGGGAAGCGCGACGCGTGCAGAAGCCCTCCTCACTGCTTCTGCGCGCGTCTTCCATGTCAGGGGCCATACATCCTTGATTTGACGGGGATGCAGGGCTATTCGGGTTTAGGGGATGCGGCGGCCAGTGAGGCGTCGTCACACTCTATTCCCACTTTTCATCGGGAAACATGATCGCTGAAGGTCTCTGCGCCGGACACTCTCACACCAGCCCACTGGGCAACGTTCGAGAGCTGTTTAGGAGAGAGAGTGCCACGCAAATCACTGAGACCCGGAACCCATGGTGAAGTCAACGTCAGGAAGGACAACTCCGGCGGATACTTCGCCAGAGTCCTGTACAGGGATGCCAGAGGCAATCGTCGTGAGATTCTGGTGCGTGAGAAGACCAAAGGCGCCGTGCGTCGAGTGTTCAATGAGAAGTGGCACGGACTCTCGCAACAGATGCATACGACTGGATCACTCGAAGTCGTCACGATTGAGCGACTGTTCCAGGAGTGGGCCGAGTATGAAGACCAGAAGATCAAGTCCTTGAGAGACCGGGGTTTGCCGCCCCACATTGAGCCCCACACCCACCACCAGTACAAGGGACTGGTAAGGAATCACCTCCTCCCCCGGGCAGCGAACTGGCAGCTTCGAGACATCACTGTCGGCAAGCTGGATCGCCTGTTTCTGGAGATTCTCAACGATGGCAGCAGCTCCGCTGCGGAGAAGATCCGGGCAATTATGTCCCGGATGTTCCGCTACGCCATGCACCAGGACTGGATCGCCTCTAACCTTGTGCGGGACACAGACCCGGAACTCATACGAGGCAAGAAGACCAAGCCGAAAGCGCTCAAGCCGGAAGAGATCACGGCAGCACGCGAAGCCGCCAAGGCCTGGGAGAACGAACTCAACTCCAGGAAAGTCCCTATGCTCGACATCATGGACCTCATGATCGGGACCGGGTGCCGTATCTCGGAGGCTCTGGCCCTGCATTGGGACGATGTGCACCTCGAAGCGGATGAGCCATGGGTCCACATCAGATACGCCGCCAAATGGCGAAGCGGCGAAGGGGTGGTCATCGGACCGACGAAGGGAAGGAAAGAAACCCGAATCGTCGTCCCCAAATACGTCGCAGACATCCTGCTGCGCAGACGAATCAATTCTGAGCACGCCCTGGTCTTCCATAACCGCGACGGCCGTCACCTGCACCCCAGCTACGTCCGCAAGAAGCTCAAGGAGGCGATGGCCCAAGGCGGGGTGGATGCCTTTGCCGATGACGGAGGTTTCAAATCCCACCTGTTCCGCAAGACCGCTCTAACAGCGATCGAACGCACCTACGGGCTTGAAGCCGCTGCCAGCCAAGCCGGACACTCACGTGTGGCAATCACCGAACGCAGCTACGTCGAAGAGAACCTGCAACCGGTCAACTACTCCTCCGCCCTGGACTCGTTGATACAGCGCGATCGGCAGACTAGCACGACAGAAACCTCCTGAGAGTTCCCGGTCAAACCAGATGATGTCCCGTGGCATCATCGCGCCGGACACTATCCGGGCATGACACAGAAACGCAAGATCGCCAAGACCGACCTCCCCGAACTCCTGACCCGAGCAGAACTCGCCGAACTCTACGGGATGAGCGTGAAAACCCTGGCCAACTGGGCCACGATGGGTATCGGGCCTTCCCCTATCAAGCTCGGCAAAGAGGTTCGCTACCACCCCGAGGATGTGTGGAACTATCTAGAGGAACGACGAGCCGCCTGAAAGACTTCAGTCGAACATGCCCGGATTATCCTCCTCATAGGAGACCTGCTCGCGGGAAAAGTCAGTGATCAGGGCGTCGTCACCGGTGGTCATTGAGTAGACATAGAAATGATCAGGGTCGGGGACGTCGCAGTCCTGGTCGGTAATCCATCGATACTCGGCAGCGATCTCGGTATACGGGCTGTGACTGTCCTCGTTCGGTCCATCGAGAACCTGGGTGCGCACCTCGGCGTCAGCGTTGCACTCCATGGCCGGTTCCCACGCCGGGTCGCCGGACTGGGGCCGTTCCGGGATGCCCGGCTGCTGGGCGCCGTCAGTGAGCAGGTAGTTGGCGCGCACAATAGCGACATCCTTGTTCCAGTCGCCGGCGCGGAATCCGGTCATCACTTCCGCGGCCCGCTCCATGATCACGTGGTGGCTCTCTATGTACTCCGCGAACTCGTCCGGGTCATCGAACTCTCGATCACCCCTGGCGTACTCCGAGTAGTCCTCCTCAGAGTCCAGCTGCTCGGAGTCTTCGATGGCCCACTGATAAGCCTCCTCAGAGTCCTGCGGGAAGACGGCCTCCTCCTGCTCAGAGTCCTGCGGGGAAGCGTCCTCGTCCTCAGCTTCAGAAGTCTCTGGAGCACCCGATGGGGACTCGTCGGCCTCAGCTTCTTCCTGCTGGCCCTCAGTCTCGGACTCGTCGGACTCCTCATCCTCATCGGCGGAGGTGTCCAGCCCTCCCTGCTCATCGATAGGCACCGGTGACCCCACGGGGCCATCCTGGCCCTCCTCTTCACCCTGTGAGCAGGCAGTCAGCGCCAGGGCGGCGGTCAACAGTGATGCTGTCAGCGTTACAGGCTTCATACTTGATGAGTGTCCGGGGGAATCTCAGCCGGGGTCAAAGCTGATGTGCGGGTGGTTACGGTGGGCGGCGTTGTCCGCCCCGCTGCTCTCGATCGGGCCGTCGTGGTCTTGGCCGAAGCTGTCAGTGGGCGACCAGCCGGTCGCTGTCCCCCGATAGTCGTCCCACTCGTTCCAGGGCTTGGAACCGTCGCCGGCCATCCACTGCTTCTCCCAAAAGATGACCATGTGAACATTGAGCTCTTCGGCGTTGTCCATGTAGAACTCGGCGATCTCACGGCCGTACTCCTGACCCTGTTGGGACCAGTAGAACTGACCACCCTCGTACTGGTGGTCCAGGGCGACGTCGATCGCCCCGCCCCAAGGGTGGTCGTCGCCCACGGAGCTGGGGATCTGGGTGGTGACGTCGTCGGCCCCCCAGTTGTTTTCGCTTCGGGTTCCGAACGGAGAGTCCCCAGCAATCTGCGGCAGCTGCCCGTCATAGTCTTGGTGGAAGGCCACTATGCCGCAGGCCATTCCTCCGTGCGCCGCGGGATGCAGAGCATCTTCGAGGAGGATCGGGTATTGGGGGCCCTGCTGATAGTCATAGTGTGTGCCGGATTCGTAGGCTTCACAGTCAACATCGCTGAGGTCTGGCACATCATAATCGTCGCAGCCGCCGGACGAGGCGGAAACCACGAGGTCGCCACCGGCCTCGTTAGCCATCTCAGGGATCGCGACCACGTAGCCCTCGGTCTCCTCGAAGGGAGGTACGGACCACCCGTTGCTCTCTACCGCGCCGGGCCCGGCGTTGTAGGCGGCCAGACTCAGCTCGATGACACGCTCATCGGAGTCGGCATGTGGTTCGACCATCTCACGCAGGTGACGCATATATGCCCCTTGGGCCTCGATGGAGGCTTCAGGGTCGTCGATGTCGCCTTCACCGAACTCCGCCCAGGTGTCGGGCATGAACTGCGCGATGCCTTGAGCGCCGACGGTACTGGTGGCGTCGGTGCTCCATCCGGACTCCTGCTGGATCTGGGCGGCGATCAGCTCCGGAGGAAAACCGGAGTACTCGGCGGCGGACTCGACAGCCTGCTCATACTCGCTGGGGATCTCGACACCAGAGTCAGCGCCGCCACTGGCATCGGTATCACTGTCATCCTCATCGGGTGAGGCCACGGGGGTGCATTTCCCGGTGCTGGATCCTTGCAGCGCCCACTGACGGGCAGTGGTGACGATATCTTCGGCGTAGTCCTCCACGTCTTCGACCGGCAGCTGGGAGACCGCGTCCTCCCAGTCCTGCTGCATCGCGTCCCGGACATCCTCCTGGCCCTCGACCGGCCCGCCGCCCTGGGAGAGCGTCAGATAGCCTGCGGTCAGGTCACGGGCGGCCAAGCCCGGGCCGATGTCGTTCTGAGCGTGGCGAAGCATGTCACCGATGTAGAACAGGGCGTCATCGAACTGCTCAACCTCACGGTCACTGGGCAGATCGCGTCCGTATTCGGCTCCCCACTGTTGGAGGTCGTCTTCTTCCATCAGCCCCATCGGGCCGCGCCCTAGACTATTTTCATCGACGTGATGCCAAACCGAGAGCAGAACCCAGAAGCTGGAACTGGTCTGCTGGGAGGCCGTCTGGAAGGGCATCGTGTCCCTGCCCAGGTCCGAGTCCGCCGGACCAGATTCGGCTGAGGCGACCTCAGCCTGGATTCCGGTGTTGACCGGTGTCGTCGCCCCGGCGGTCGTGGGCGCGGCGACCAGGGCGACAAACAGCCCCGATATCGTCGTCAGCCCCAGTGCTCGACGCATCCCCACCACCACTTTCGATCTCTCAGTCATCAACCCCCTCCGTTGGCAAGTGTCCGGGCCTAGTTGTTGTGGGGCATGAGGTTCTTGCCACTGGTGCGTCGATGAGATGAGGAACGGGCTCCCCGCCACAG